>NZ_JBICUT010000012.1:0-232213 GCF_043198445.1 Spirillospora sp. NPDC048823
TCCGCCGCGAAAGGAGCGATCTTGGCATCGGCCAGCTCACGCACCGTACGCCGCAGCAGCTCATGCTCCTCGGACGGCGCGTACGTGGGAAAGTCGCTCATCGGTCCTCCGCGGTGTTCCGGCCGGGTCGGCGGCCTTTGTCGTGACAATTTATTTTGACGACCAATATTTTGGCGCCAAAGTAAGTGACGGCACCGCACCGAGTCAAGGCGACGCCGGTCACACGTGCCGCAGGAGCTTGGCGAGCGCGGGGTTGTCGTTGCTTCGCCGCCACGCCAGGCTCAGCTCGACGGGCGCCGGCTCGGCGAGGTCGAGAGGCCGGAACGTCAGGCCCGCGTAACGCAACTGGGCCGCGGCCGCGGGCACCAGTGCGACGCCCCAGCCGGAGTTGACCAGCGCCAGGATGCTGTGCACCTGGCTGAGATACTGCGCGTACACGGGAGTGACGCCGGCCTGCCGGAACAGGCTGATCAGCAGTTCGTGGAAGTAGCGCGCCTCGACCGGCGAGTACATGATGAACCGCTGCCCGTCGAGAGCGGCGAGCGGGATCGGGCCGTCCCCGTCCGCCAGGGGGTGGTCGTTGGGGACCGCCGCCAGCAGGGCCTCGCGGTCGGCGCCACGCTCCTCCAGGTCCGGATCGGTGACCGGCGGGCGGACCAGGCCGAGGTCCAGGCCGCCCTCCGCCAGGGCACGCACCTGGTCCCTGGTCACCATCTCCCGCAGGACGACGCCGACATCGGGCAACGCCGCCCGCGTCACCTCCAGCAGCCGGCCGAGCGTCGCATAGGCGCCGGCCGCGGTGAATCCGATCGCGATGCTCCCGGCCTCCCCCGCCGAGACCTGCCGCACCGACATCGCGGCATGGTCGGCCTGGTGGAGCAGCCGGCGGGCCTCGATCAGGAACGCGCGTCCCGCCGGGGTGAGACGCACCGAGCGGTTCGTCCGGTCGAACAGCCGCACCTTCAGTTCGTTCTCCAGCAGCTGGATCTGGCGGCTCAGCGGCGGCTGCGTCATCCGCAGGCGCTCGGCGGCCCGGCCGAAGTGCAGCTCCTCGGCGACGGCCACGAAGTTCGCGAGCTGGTTGAGCGTGAACATCGATTCCCTACGGGTATCAGTGGATGCCTTTTTCGTGTTGGACCTGGATCAATCCGTCATCCTAGCCTCGGGTCATGAAGCAGACCGCGCCCGACGAGATCGCCCGCCGGCTCGGCTCCGGCCTCCTGTCGTTCCCGATCACCCACTTCCGCGACGACCTCTCGTTCGACGAGCCCGCCTACCGCGAGAACATCGCGGGGCTCGGCCGCGAGGGTCTCGCGGGCCTGTTCGCGGCGGGCGGGACGGGCGAGTTCTTCTCCCTGACGGCCGACGAGGTCCGGCGGGTCGTCCGCGCGGCGGTGCGGGACGCACCGGACGGCGTCCCGGTCGTCGCGCCCGCCGGATACGGCACGGCGACGGCCGCCGAGATGGCCCGCGACGCCGAACGCGCCGGCGCGGACGGGATCCTGCTCTTCCCGCCGTACCTGACCGAGGCGTCGCAGGAGGGACTGGCCGCCCACGTGCGCGCCGTCTGCGCCGCGACGAGCCTCGGCGTGACGATCTACAGCCGCGCGAACGCCGTCTACCAGGACACGACCGTCGCGGAGATCGCCGACGCGTGCCCCAACCTCGTCGGGTTCAAGGACGGTGTCGGGAACCTGGAGCTGATGACGCGGATCCGGGCCCGGCTGGGCGAGCGCCTCGTCTACATCGGCGGGCTCCCCACCGCCGAGACGTTCGCGCAGCCCTACCTGGAGATGGGCGTGACGACCTACTCCTCGGCCATCTTCAACTTCGTCCCGGACTTCGCGATCGGGTTCTACGACGCCGTCCGCGCCCGCGACCGGGACGAGGTGCGGCGCCGCCTGGAGAGCTTCGTCCTGCCGTACTGCGAGATCCGCAACCGCCGCGCCGGATACGCCGTGAGCATCGTGAAGGCCGGGATGAGGGCCGTCGGGCGCCCGGCGGGGCCCGTCCGCCCGCCGCTGACGGACCTGACCGGCGAAGAGTTCGACGCGCTCGCCGAACTCGTGAAGAAGGCGACGTGACGGACGCCGCCGGCGAGGCGACCCTCGACCGCGTCGCCCGGATCGAGCTGTCCTCGGTCACGCTGCCGCTCGCCGCCCCGGTCAGCGACGCCAAGGTCCTGACGGGACGGCAGCGCCCGATGACCGAGGTCGTGTTCCTGTTCGCCGAGATCGGCACCGAGGACGGCCACGAGGGCATCGGGTTCGGCTACTCCAAACGCGCCGGCGGCCCCGGACAGTTCGCCCACGCCGCCGAGATCGCGCCCGGCCTCCTCGGCGAGGACCCGAGCGACATCGGCAGGATCTGGACGAAGCTGGCCTGGGCGGGCGCGTCCGCCGGCCGCAGCGGCCTGGCCACCCAGGCCATCGCCGCCATCGACATCGCGCTGTGGGACCTGAAGGCCAAGCGCGCCGGGCTGCCGCTGGCCAAGCTTCTCGGCGCACACCGCGACTCGGTCCGCTGCTACGACACCTCGGGCGGGTTCCTGAACACGCCCCTGGAGGAGGTGCTGGACAACGCGGCGGCGTCCGCCGACGCGGGGATCGGCGGCGTCAAGATCAAGGTGGGGCATCCCGACCACGCCGCGGACATGCGCCGCGTCACCGCCGTCCGCGAGCGTCTCGGCGACGCGTTCCCGCTGATGGTCGACGCTAACCAGCAATGGGACCGCGCGTCCGCGCTTCGCATGGGCCGAGCGCTGGACGCGTTCGACCTCACCTGGATCGAGGAACCCCTGGACGCCTACGACGCCGAGGGGCACGCGGCGCTGGCGCGCACGCTCGACACGCCCATCGCGACCGGCGAGATGCTGACCAGCGTCGCCGAGCACTGCGAACTCATCGACAGGGGCGCCGCCGACATCCTCCAGCCGGACGCGCCGCGCATCGGCGGAATCACGAACTTCCTCAGACTCGCCGCGCTCGCCGACCACCGCCATTTGCAGCTCGCACCGCATTTCGCGATGGAGATCCATCTGCATCTGGCCGCCGCCTATCCGCGCGAGCCGTGGGTCGAGCATTTCGACTGGCTCGAACCGCTCTTCAACGAACGCCTGGCCATCCGGGACGGCCGCATGCAGGTCCCGTCCCGGCCCGGCCTCGGAATCACGCTCAGCGATCAGGCGCGCGCCTGGACGGGGGAACGAGCCGTCATCGGAAAAAGTCGTTGACCGGACAGGACTCGAACCTGCGACCCGCTGTTCGTAAGACAGCCGCTCTGCCGACTGAGCTACCGGTCATCGCCGCCCGGACGACCATTCCGGGACGCGCTGCTGGAGCAGGGCTCGAACCTGCATGACGTGATCCAGAATCACGCATCCTTCCCCTTGGATGATCCAGCACAGGTGCCCTCCGGCGGGCGGTGGCGTCCGCCCGCCTGGGCACAGGAGGACCAGCCGGGGGTCGTTACTCCCGCCGGTCCAGTCCAGAGCCGCACCCGGGACTCGAACCCGATTCTCCTGGGTGGAAGCCAGGCGCCTCACCATTTCGGCTTGTGCGGCGTGCAACACGGAGCATTCCATTCCTGCTCCGCAGCACCTCTGCCAGGACTCGAACCTGGGGCCTTCGCATTCGTAGTGCGACGCTCTGTTCCACTGAGCTACAGAGGTTCGGGTGACCTTCCGGTCATGAAAAAACCGCCGGGGACATGTCTCCCTGGCGGTCTCCGGTCAAGCCTTTCGGCCCTATCCAGAGGCGCCCACGGGCACGACGGAACCGCCCTGCGGTCGAACCCCGAAGGGTCGCCGCTGCCGTCGGCGGAAAATCGCGGTCATCGTGCGGCTCCCTTCTCTGCTCGCCGGTTCGGTTCGTTGCTCATATGATCCGGCACAGGCCGGGCAATGCGCAATCGTTTTTCACGCGGCCTTTTCGCGCGGGCCGCGCCGGGGCCCTGCGCGGCTCACGCGCGCAGGGCCCCGATGCGGCGGTCATCCGCGTCAGACGGCCCTGCGGCGGGAACGCCCCGGGCGGCCACGCGCGGGGGTCAGCAGCCGCTGGAGAACCCTGAACGGCAGTGTCACGATACTGATGATCGTTCCGATGATGGCGCTGAGCGCTGCGCTGATGCGGCGCATGTGGTTTCACTCCTTTGGGTCGTCCTAGAGCGCCACATACCCGTGCACAGCGTTTTACACGGGATTTGCCCCGATAACGACGGTTGCGTGCCACTCATCGGACACGGTCACGGTGGCGGCCAGCCCGCCTCGTTCGACCGCCGCGACCGCGTCCGGGACCTGCCGTTCGCTCGTCTCGAACAGCAGGTGGCCGCCGGGAACGAGCCACCGTGACGCCTCCGCGGTCACCCGGCGCAGGACGTCGAGGCCGTCGGCGCCGCCGTCGAGCGCCACGCGCGGCTCGTGCTCACGCGCCTCCGGCGGCATCAGCGGGAGATCGTCCGTCGGGACGTAGGGCACGTTGGTGAGCAGGACGTCGACGCGCCCGCGCAGCGCGTCCGGGAGCGGTTCGAAGAGGTCGCCCTCATGGGCCTGGCCGCCGAACGGCGCGATGTTGCGCCGGGCGCATCCCACCGCCGCCGGTTCGATGTCGGCGGCGTGCAGGGCGAACTCGTCCAAGCCCGCCACGAGCGCGGCCCCCAGCGCGCCGGTACCGCAGCACAGGTCGACGACGACGGGACGCGGCGGGATCAGGGCGGCGGCCTCCCGGACGAGGAACTCGGTGCGGCGGCGTGGGACGAAGACCCCGGGGTCGACGGCGATCCGCAGGCCACAGAACTCGGCCCAGCCGAGGACGTGCTCGAGGGGCAGCCCGGCGGCGCGCCGCTCCACCATGGCGGACGCGTCGTCCGGTGTGCGGGCCGTGGAAAGGATCAGCCTCGCCTCGTCCTCGGCGAAGACGCAGCCGGCGGCGCGCAGCCTGGAGACGATGGCGGACTCGGTGAGGGGTGTCGACATGGGCGACGGCAACACTATCCCAGGCATGCCGCGAACCGTCCGGAGCACGGGCCGGACGGCGGGACAATGGTGTGTCGTCCAGGGACGGGGGATCACGGGTTGCCGGAGAGGCCGGGCCTGCGGGCCGACTGCGCGAACTGCTTCGGGCTGTGCTGTGTCGCGCTGCCTTTCGCCGAGTCGGCGGATTTCGCGGTGGACAAGGAGGCGGGCGAACCGTGCCGGAACCTTCTGGCCGACTTCCGCTGCGGCATCCACGCGAACCTCCGCGAGCGGGGGTTCCAGGGCTGCACGGTCTTCGACTGCTTCGGGGCGGGGCAGAAGGTGTCGCAGGGAACCTTCGGCGGGCGCGACTGGAGGCGGGGCCCGGACGTCGCGCGTCAGATGTTCCAGGTGTTCCCGGTGATGCGGCAGCTCCACGAGCTGCTCTACTACCTCGACGAGGCGCTCGCACTCCCGCCCGCCGAACCGCTTCGCGGCGGCCTTCGTGAGGCCCTGGACGGAATCGTCCGCCTCACCGAGGGCGGCCCCGGAGAACTCGCCGACGTAGACGTCCCGGCGGCTCGGGAGAGGGTGAACGTCCTGCTGCTGCGGGTCAGCGAACTCGTCCGGGCCGGTGTCCCGGGGCGCGGGAAGAGCCGGCGGGGAGCCGACCTCATCGGGGCGAGGCTGAAGGGCGCCGACCTCCGGGGCGCGGACCTGCGCGGCGCATACCTGATCGCGGCCGACCTGCGCGGCGCCGATCTGCGGAAGGCGGACCTGATCGGCGCCGACCTGAGGGACGCCGACCTGCGCGGCGCCGACCTCACCGGGGCCATCTTCGTGACGCGCTCACAACTCGACTCGGCCCGGGGCGACGCGACCACGCGGCCGCCGGAGGCGCTGGGACGGCCCGCACACTGGTGACACACGCCCCGGGAGGGCGGTCCTTGATCTTGTTTAGGGCCGTCACCAGGGGGCATTTCCGCAGCGCACGTCATCGGGGGGCTGCGTGACGCGGGTGAGATGGTGGGGCACGGGCGTCGTGGCGCTCGTGCTCCTGATCCTCTGCGCGGGGCTGCCCCTGCTGAACGGGGCGCTGGGAGGCGGCGGCGCGCCACTGGCGCCCGGGACGGTCCTTTCCGCCGGAACGGAACGCGAAGGCGCCCGCCCGGTGACGTTCGTCGTCCCGTCCGCCCGCTGGATGCTCAGCAAGGCGGACACCTCCCTGGCGAACAGCGTCGAGTTGTTCAGCGGCGACGTCGTGTTCCACCTGAACGTGGTGGTCCCGCTGGGCCCGATGGACGCGCGGAGGCTGTGGGACGGACTCGGGCGGATCGTCGCGGTGGGCGGGCAGACGCGGCTGGGCGCGCGGCCCGCTCCGATCATGACGGCGCATGGGCTGACAGGCCTGACCGGCAGGCTCATGGGGCGGGACCACGCGGGCATGGCCGCCGTGTTCGCCACCGACACGCTCGGGGCCACGGTGACGGCCGCCGGGCCGCCGCGCGCGTTCCGCAAGGTGGCCGCGGAGGCCGAGGCCATGGCGCAGAGCGTGCGGATCAGGGCGTCGTGGCCATGACACGCCGCCCCGCGTTCTGGCTGTGGGCGGCGGTGTGCCTGCTCGGGGCCTGGCTCGCGTGGCGGGGCCTGGACGCGGCGGTCCGGGCGTTCCCGGCCGGTTCGATCGCCGGTGTCGCGCTGCTCGCGCCGGCGCTGGCGGCGGGGGTGTGGGGGCTGCGGCGGCTGCATCCGGTCCGGTCGCGCCCGGCCGGGTACGCGCTCATCGCGGTGGCGTGGGGCGGGCTGGCCGCGTTCGGGCTGGCGCTGCCCACCAACGCGGCGTTCCAGGCGGTCATCGGGAAGACGGCCGGGCCGGGGTTCAACTCCGCGTGGGGCGCGTCGATCGCCGCGCCGGTCGACGAGGAGGTCCTGAAGCTGCTCGGCGTCGCGACGCTGGCGCTGATGGCGCCGTCGGCGATCCGCGGGCCGCTGGACGGGTGGGGCTACGGCGCGCTGACCGGGCTGGGCTTCCAGGCGTCCGAGAACTTTCTGTACGTCCTCAACACCATCGTCCTGACGGGGGCGACGCAGGACGTGAACGCGGCGTTGTTCTCTTTCGGCAGCCGGGTGGTCGGCGGCGCGTGGTGGAGCCACTGGGCGATGACGGCGGTCGGCGGCGCGGGCCTCGGGTGCCTGCTCGGCAGGGCGTCCCGGGCGAGCCTGGCCGTCGCGGCCGGCGGTTTCGTCCTGGCGATGGCCCTGCATTCCTGGTGGGATTCGCCCGTTCTGCCCGGTGTGCTGCTGCTGCCGGTGAAGGGCGCCCCGATCCTGCTCGCGGCGATCGTCACCTACCGGATCTCCAGGCGCCGCTACCTGTCGCATTTCCGGCGGACGGCGCACGCCGAGACCGCAAGCGGCGTCCTCGTTCCGGGCGAGGGCCATGTCCTCGCCTACCGCAAGTGGCGCAGGAAGGAGCGGTGGGACGTGCCTGCCGGGGAGCCGCGCCGGCTGCTCGCGCGGCTGCGCGCCACCGAACTCGACCTGATCGAGGACGGTCTCGGCGGACTCGAACACGATCCCCGGTCCGCCGACCGGCTGCGGGCCGACGTCCGGGACCTGCGCCGGGACCTCAACGCGTCCGCCGGGCGCCCCCGCGTGGCCTGACCAGCACGACGGCACCGCAGACGCCGGCGGCGAGGAACAGGGCGAGGGCGGGGTCGCCGGAGGACGTGGAGCCGACGGCCGTGAACGCGCCCATGGCCGCGACGCCCAGCGCGGCGCCGGCCTGCCGGGCGGCGTTGAGGATTCCGCCGGCCGCGCCCGCCGTGCCTTCCGGGGCCGCGGTGACCACCATGGTCGCGAGGGCGGGCAGCGCGAACGAGACACCGAAGCCGGTGCACAGCAGGCCCGCGACCAGCGGCGGATAGGACGCGCCGCCCAGCAGAGCGGCACCGGACAGCGCTCCCCCGGCGGTCAGCAGCGCAAGGCCCGCGACGACGGGACGGCGCGGCCCGGTCTTTGCCACGATGCGTCCGGTGAGCAGCGGGTTGAACGCGAACGGCAGGGTCATCGGCAGGAACGCGAGGCCGGTCTGGAACGGCGTCAGGCCGAGGTCCCGCTGGAGGGCGAGGGGCAGGACGAACAGCACCCCGGTCATGACGAAGTTGACGGCCGCCCCCGCCACCAGCGCCGCGGGCATCCCGCGCGCCCGCAGTACGGCGGGCACCAGGACCGGGGCCGCGCTCCGCCGCTCCCGCACCGCGAACGCGGCGATGGCCGCGGCGGCGCCGGCCGCGGAGCAGAGTGCGTGCACGCCCGATCCGGAGCCGAGGGCGATGAGGGCGTCGGTCGCCGACCCCATCGCCGCGCACGCGAGGAGCTGGGCGGGCCCGTCGACGGCGCGCGGCCCCCGCGGGCAGTGCACGGCCCGCCCGGCGACGAGGACGAGGACGACGACGGCGAGCGGCACGTTGACCAGGAAGATCGCGCGCCATCCGGCGAGGCCGACCAGCGCGCCGCCGGCGAGCGGTCCGGCGGCGAGCGCGGCGCCGCTGGTCGCCGCCCAGGTGGCCACGGCCCTCGCGCGTTCGGCGGGCACCGGGTAGAGGCGGGCGATCATGGCCATCGAGGCGGGCACGCATGCCGCGGCGGCGACGCCGAGCAGCGCCCGGAACGCGACGAGCGTCCACAGGTCCGGAGCGGCGGCGCAGAGCAGCGATCCCAGCCCGAAGGCGGCGATGCCCGCGCGGAACACCCGGTGCGCGCCGTACCGGTCGGCGACCGCGCCCGCCGACAGCAGGAGCGCCGCGAACACGACGGTGTAGCCGGTGACGGCCCACTGCAGGCCCGCGACCGTCGCGTGCAGGGAGCGGGCGAGGTCGGGTTCGGCCACCGACAGGACGGTCGTGTCGAGGAGGACCATGAAGTAGCCCAGGGAGATGCCGAGCAGCGCGGGGCGGCGGCGCGCCTCCGCGGGACCGGCGGGGACGCGTGAGAGGACGGAGTTCATGGCGGCCAAGTCTGGGAATCCGAGCCGTCCGGCTCCACCGGCAGACCCGCACGGAGCGTTCGGAATATCCGAATGGGCGGTCCGGGTTGGCACCGGCATGGAGCTGCGCCAGCTGCGGACGTTCGAGGCCGTCATCGCCCACCGGACCGTCACCGACGCCGCCGTCGCGCTCGGCCTCGCGCCGTCGTCGGTGTCGGAGCAGATCCGGGCCCTTGAGCGGTCGCTGGGCGTGGCTCTGTTCGACCGCGGCCCGAAGGGCATGCGGCTGACCCCGGCGGGCGAGCGCATGCGCGGATGGGCGGCACGGCTGCTTCAGCAGGAGGAGCAGGCCCGCCGCGAGGTGGCCGGGGAACTCCCGGTGCTGCGGCTCGGCGCGCTGGAGAGCATCGCCGCCACCCACGTCCCCGGCGTGCTCGCCCGGCTCGCGCGACGGCGGCCGGACCTGCGGGTCGACGTCCGGTCCGACGGTGCCCGAGACCGGCTGCTGGACGCGGTCGCCGCCGGTGACCTGGAGGCCGCGCTGCTGCTGGACGCCGGCGACGGCGTCGGCGGACTCGGGTTCGCGCCGCCGCCCGCGCCGCTGGACCACCTCGACCTGGAACCGGTGCCGCTCGTCCTCGTCGCCGCCCCCGGCCATCGGCTCGCCGGGGCGCCGGCCGTCACCGCCGCCGACCTGCGGGACGAGAAGCTGCTGGTGAACGTGCCGGCCTGCTCGTTCTGGCTGGCCGGTGAGCGGCTCTTCGGCTCCGCCGTGGAACGGGTCAGGGCCGGCAGCGTGACCGTCATGGCGGCGTGGGCCGAGCGGGGGCTCGGGATCGCGCTGGTCCCCGAGTTCGCGGTCGCGGACCGGCTCGGCTCCGGCGCACTCGCCAGGCTCGCGCTCGACTCTCCGGGCCTCAGCCTCCGCCTGGTCTGGCGCGCCGACCGAGAAGCGCTTCCCGGCATGCGCGAAATTCTCTACGCGGCGAGCGCCTGAGGGGCCGCGGGGCGACCGTTTGCCCTACCCGGCCCCGGGTACCGGCCCTCCGGAGATCACAGCTCTGCCAGGGGAGATGCGCGATGGCGGGACGGAAGGGCAGGTCGAGGGCCGAGAGGCTGGAGAAGGTCGCCTGGGGTGTCAACGACCGGCTCGGCTCGACGCAGTTCCTTCACAGGAACATCGGCAAGGCGTTCCCCAAGCACTGGTCGTTCCTGCTCGGCGAGATCGCGCTGTACTCGTTCATCATCCTGCTCATCACCGGCGTCTACCTGACGCTGTTCTTCAAGCCGAGCGGCGCGCACGTCGTCTACGACGGCTCGTACACGTCGTTGAAGGGCGTCGAGATGAGCGAGGCGTACGCGTCCACGCTGCACATCTCCTTCGACGTGCGGGGCGGCCTGCTGATGCGGCAGATCCACCACTGGGCGGCGATCGTCTTCCTCGCCGCGATCAGCGTCCACCTGATGCGCATCTTCTTCACCGGGGCGTTCCGCAAGCCGCGCGAGATCAACTGGCTGATCGGCGTGACGCTGTTCGTGCTGGCGCTGACCGAGGGGTTCGCCGGGTACTCGCTCCCCGACGACCTGCTGTCCGGCACCGGCCTGCGGATCATGCAGGGCATCGTGATGTCGATCCCCGTCGCCGGCACCTATCTGAGCCTGTGGGTCTTCGGCGGCGAGTTCCCCGCCAGCGAGAGCTTCATCCCGCGGCTGTTCACCCTGCACATCCTGCTCATCCCCGGGCTCCTGCTCGCGCTCATCACCGCGCACCTGATGATCCTCTGGCACCAGACGCACACGATCTGGCCGGGCAGGGGACGGCGGGAGCGGGCGGTGTCAGGCGAGCCGACGTTCCCGCACTTCGCCGCGCAGAGCGCCGCGTACTTCCTGTTCACGTTCGGTGTGCTGGCAGGTATGGGGGCGTTCCTGCAGACCAACCCCGTGTGGCTCTACGGCCCGTACGAGCCGGACCAGATTTCGTTCGGCTCGCAGCCCGACTGGTATGTCGGGTTCCTCGAAGGCTCCCTGCGCATCATGCCGCCCCTGGAGACGACCCTGTTCGGGCACAACATCTCGTGGAACGTGCTGCTGCCCGCCGTCGTCCTGCCGGGGGTCTTCTTCACGCTCATCGCGATGTACCCGTTCGTGGAACGCTGGGCCACGGGAGACGAACGCCTCCATCACCTGCTCGACCGCCCGCGCAACGCCGCGACCAGGACCGCGATCGGCATGGCCGCCGTCGCCTGGTACGGAAACCTGTGGGCGGCGGGAGGCAACGACGTCATCTCGTACGTCTTCGGCATCCCGCTGTACTGGACGACGTGGTTCTTCCGCATCGGGTTCTTCGCCGCGCCGATCCTGGCGTTCGCCATCACCCGGCGGATCTGCCTCAGCCTGCAGCGGCGGGACCTGCGGGAGCGCCGCGAAGGCGTGGAGAGCGGCCTGATCTCGCTGAGCCCGGACGGCGGTTACAGCGAACGGCACGAGCAGACGTCGGAGGAGCAGGAGGCGCTCCTGCGGACCCGGCGGCCGGGGGAACTCGTCGCCCCCTACCCGAACCACCTCGTCCCGCTGCCGACGCCGGACCGCGCCCGCACCCAGGTACGGACCCGCGTCAACCGCTTCTACATGAACTACCAGACCGAGTCGTACGGCGGCGGCCAGGGCGACCTGGACCACGACCACGACGCGCAGAAGGACGGCGGCTGAGCCCCCCGGGCCGCCTACTCCCTGGGCCGGTCCGAGGGCTCGGGGAGGGCCGGCTCGGCCTCCTGCGGCGGCTCCAGGGGCGGGTAGTGCAGGTCGAACGCGGGACGGACGGAGCGGATCCGCGGCATCGACGTGAAGTTGTGCCGCGGCGGGGGGCAGGACGTGGCCCACTCCAGCGAAGCGCCGGCGCCCCACGGGTCGTTCCTCCCGACCGTCTCGCCGCGCCTGTGCGTCCGCCAGATGTTCCACAGGAAGGCGAACGTCGAGGCGCCGAGGACGAACGAGCCGATCGACGAGACGAGGTTCAGCGCGGCGAACTCCTCGGGATAGTCGGCGTACCGGCGGGGCATGCCCTCGGCGCCGAGCCAGTGCTGGACGAGGAACGTCGTGTGGAAGCCGGCGAACAGCGACCAGAAATGGACCTTCCCCCAGGCCTCGTTCAGCTTCTTGCCGGTCATCTTCGGCCACCAGAAGTAGAAGCCGCCGAACATGGCGAACACGACGGTGCCGAAGACGACGTAGTGGAAGTGGCCGACGACGAAGTAGGAGTCGGTGAGGTGGAAGTCCATGGGCGGGGACGCGAGGATCACCCCGGTCAGGCCGCCGAACAGGAACGTGGCGAGGAACCCCAGCGCGAACAGCATGGGCGCCTCGAACGTCAGCTGCCCCTTCCACAGGGTCCCGACCCAGTTGAAGAACTTGATGCCGGTCGGAACGGCGATCATGAAGGAGGTCAGGGAGAAGAACGGCAGCAGGACCTGGCCGGTGGCGAACATGTGGTGCGCCCACACCGTCATCGACAGCCCGGTGATCGCGATGGTGGCGCCCACCATGCCGAGGTAGCCGAAGATGGGCTTGCGGGCGAACACCGGGATGATCTCGGTGATGATCCCGAAGAACGGCAGCGCGATGATGTAGACCTCGGGATGCCCGAAGAACCAGAACAGGTGCTGCCAGATCATCGCGCCGCCGTGCGAGGGATCGTAGATGTGCGCGCCGAGCTTGCGGTCGGCCTCCAGGGCCAGCAGCGCGGCGGCGAGGACGGGGAAGGCGATCAGCACCATCACGCTGGTGAGCAGGGTGTTCCAGCAGAAGATCGGCATCCGGAACATCACCATGCCGGGGGCGCGCATCGCGATGATCGTGGTGATCAGGTTGACCGAGGTGAAGATCGTCCCGAACCCGGACAGCACCAGGCCCATCACCCACAGGTCGCCGCCGAGGCCCGGCGAGTAGGTCGCCGACGACAGCGGCGAGTAGGAGAACCAGCCGAAGGACGCCGCGCCGCCCGGCACGACGAACCCCGCCAGCACCATGAGCGCGCCGAACAGGAACAGCCAGTAGCTGAGCGTGTTCAGGCGGGGGAACGCCACGTCCGGGGCGCCGATCTGCAGCGGGACGATCACGTTGGCGAACCCGGCGAACAGCGGGGTCGCGAACAGCAGCAGCATGATCGTGCCGTGGATGGTGAACATCTGGTTGTACTGCGTCTTGTCCACCACCTGCAGCCCGGGCTCCAGCAGCTCCGCCCGGATGACCATGGCCATCAGCCCGGCGATCAGGAAGAGCGTGAACGAGGTGCCGAGATACAGGTAGCCGACGACCTTGTGGTCCGTCGTCGCCAGCACGTTCCCGATCCTGGTGCCGCGGCGGTGCCGCGCGAGCGCGTCGGCGACGCTCGCCTCGTCCCTCCCCTGGACCGCCGTCATCCGGCCTCCCCTCCCTCGTCCGAACCCACCGGGGCACTTGCCGCGCAGTCCCGTTTCAAACGCGGGGACGGGGCATCGACGGCCCTCCCGCGGGCACCACGGCACCATGGAGCAGATGACACTGACGAGCCCGGCGTTCACCGCCGACGGGCCGATCCCGGTGGCCCACTCCCGCGAGTCGGGGGACGTCTCCCCGGAGCTGAGATGGTCCGGTGTACCCGCCGCCTGCCTCGATCTCCTGCTGACCTGCGAGGACCCGGACGCGCCCGGCGGGACGTTCGTCCACTGGATGCTGGGCGGGATTCCGCCGGAGCGCGACGGGCTCGCGGCCGGGGAGGACCGTCCCCGCATCGCCAAGGGCCGCAACGACTTCGGCGACGTCGGCTACGGCGGCCCGCAGCCGCCCGCCGGGGACCCGCCGCACCGCTACGTGTTCACCCTGTACGCGCTGCGCCGGCCGTCCGGCCTGACCTCCGGGTTCTCGGTGGACGACCTGCGCGCCGCCATGAAGGACAACGTGCTCGCCACCGCCACCCTCGTCGGCACCTACGCCCGCTGACCGCCCCGGCCCGCGGTCAGGGGACGGCGCGCAGGTGCATGTCCCGCATGGTCACGGGACCGTGCTCGGGGAACGCGCCGGGGCGGCGGCCCTCGACGAGGGCGTCCAGCCGGTGCAGGAAGAGGCCCTCGCGGAGCGCCCACGGGCAGACGGCGAGCCGGTCGAGGGAGAGGACGTCCATCACGGCCTCGGCCACGATGGCGCCGGCGAGGATCTGGCGGGCCCGCGACGCCTTCACCCCGCGCAGCGCGGCCCGCTCCGCGTCGGTTCGCGCCGCCAGCCTCGGGATCCAGCGGTGCAGCTCGCGCCGGTCGAGGTACCGCTCCCGGTAGGGCCCGGCCTTCGCCTTCGCGGCGCCGCACAGCCGTGCGAGCTGGGTGAACGTCTTGGACGTCGCCACGGCGGTGACCGGCGGCGGCAGCTGCGCCATCCCCCGCGTCGCCTCTTCCAGGACGGATCTGGCATGGGCGCGCAGCGCCTTGCGGGTGCGTTTCGGCACGGGCCGGCGCGGCGGAAGGTGGTGGCGGGTGAGGCGGCCGGCACCGAGCGGCAGCGACAGTGCGATCTCCGGTTCCAGGCCCGCGCCGCAGGCCAGTTCCATGGAGCCGCCGCCGATGTCGGCCAGCAGCATCGGGCCCGCGGACCATCCGCACCACCGCCGGGCGGCGAGGAACGTCAGCCGCGCCTCCTGCTCGCCGGTGAGGAATCCGAGGCCGACGCCCGTGGCGGCGCGGACCTCGGCGGCGACGTCGTCGCGGTTGGCGGCGTCCCGCAGCGCGGACGTCGCGAAAGGGATCAGCTCGTCGACGTCGAGCGCGGCCGCGGCGGCGACCGACTCCCGCACCGCGTGGATCAGCCGCTCGACGGCGGGCCGGTGGATGACGCCGTGCTTGTCGGTCGCCTCGGCGAGGCGGACCGCGGTCTTCACCGACCGGACGGGCAGGGGCGGATGCCCGGAATCGAGGTCGGCGACCCGCAGGTGAGCCGAGTTGGAGCCGATGTCGAGTACACCGAGACGCAGGGGGGCGACTTCCATGGGCGTGCTCTACCCCGCTGAGGCCGCCTCAGTCGGCGCGGCGGCACGGCCGGCCGCCCCGCGACGTTTCGCCCCGGTCGACCGGGTAGGGCGGCAGCGACGGTCCCTGCCGCTCGCCGCCGGGCGGCCCCTGTGCTTGGAGGAACGACGATGAAGGCTGTCACCTGGCATGGCAAGCGCGACGTGCGGGTCGAGGACGTGCCCGATCCGGAGATCAAGGAGCCGGACGACGCGATCATCAGGGTGACCTCGTCCGGGATCTGCGGGTCGGACCTGCACCTGTACGAGGTGCTCGGCCCGTTCCTCAGTGAGGGCGACGTTCTCGGCCACGAGCCGATGGGCATCGTCGAGGAGACCGGTCCGGACGTCGCGCACATCCGGCCCGGCGACCGCGTCGTCATCCCGTTCAACATCTCCTGCGGCCGCTGCCACATGTGCGACATGCAGCTGTACGCCCAGTGCGAGACCACGCAGGTCCGCGAGCAGGGAATGGGCGCGGCGCTGTTCGGCTACACCAAGCTGTACGGGCAGGTGCCGGGCGGGCAGGCCGAGTACCTGCGGGTGCCGCAGGCGCATTTCGGGCCGATCAAGGTGCCGGAGGGCCCGCCGGACGAGCGGTTCGTGTACCTGTCGGACGTGCTGCCCACCGCGCGGCAGGCCGTGGACTGGGCCGCCATCCCGGAGGGCGGGACGGTCACCGTGCTCGGCCTCGGCCCGATCGGGCAGATGGCCGCCCGGATCGCCCGTCATCTGGGGCACCGGGTGATCGCCGTGGACTTCGTGCCCGAGCGGCTGGAGATGGCGCGGCGGCACGGCATCGAGGTGATCGACTCCGACGACGCCGACGACGTCCCCGACGCGGTCCGCCAGATCACCGGGGGCCGCGGCACCGACTCGGTGATCGACGCGGTCGGGATGGAGGCGCACGGCTCGCCGGGCGCCAAGTTCGCGCAGACCCTCACCGGGCTGATGCCCGGCAACACCGCGGCGCCACTGATGTCGCGCGTCGGGGTGGACCGGCTCGCCGCGCTCGGCACCGCGATCGAGGTCGTCCGGCGGAGCGGGACGATCGCCCTCATCGGCGTGTACGGGGGCATGACGGACCCGCTGCCGATGTTGCGGATGTTCGACAAGGGCGTGACGCTGCGGATGGGCCAGGCGCACGTCCGCCGCTGGGTCGACGAGCTGATGCCGCTGGTCACCGACGACTCCGACCCGCTCGGCGTGATGGACCTCGCGACGCACCGCTGGCCGCTGGCCGAGGCGCCGCGGGCGTACGAGATGTTCCAGAAGAAGCAGGACGGCGCGATCAAGGTGCTGCTCCGGCCGGCGGGCTGACGCGCCGCCCCGGTGATCGCGGACGGGACCCTCCCCCCTAGGATTTCCGGCACCCCGGGACGTCGCGGGGCCGATGATCCGACCCTGGAGGTGGGCCCGATGCACCCGTTCCGCGCGGCCATTGAGAAGGGCGACGTCGACGCCCTCCCGGCGCTGCTGGCCGAGGACGTCACGTTCCTCAGCCCGGTGGCGTTCGCGCCGTACGAGGGGCGCGCGATGGTGTCGGCGATCCTGCGCGCGGTGACCCGGGTGTTCGCGGACTTCCGGTACGTCAACGAGATCGGCGACGGCCGCGACCACGCGCTGATCTTCAAGGCGCGGGTCGGTGACCGGGAGGTGCACGGCTGCGACTTCCTGCACCACGACGACGACGGCCTCATCGACGAGTTCTGCGTCATGGTCCGGCCGCTGTCGGGGGCCAAGGCGCTCTCCGACGCGATGGCGGTGGAGTTCGAGGCCGTCAAGCGGGACATGGGCCTGGCCTGAGGGCGGTCCGCCCCTTCCGTCATCGGGCCAGCCCGAGGACGATGTAGCCCGCGAAGGACAGCGGCAGATACAGGGCCGGTGCGGTGCGCGGCCATCGCCGGTCCCGCCCGCGCCCGAATCTCCAGGCGGCCGCGGGCACGGCGAGCGGGGCCAGCGCGGCGAGGGTCCACCCGGCCGGCGCCCGCGACCAGGCCAGGAGCAGGCCCGCCGACAGCACCGGGACGGCAGGGGGAAGTCCATGGTGCCGCCTCAGGCGCTCAGCGGCGGGGGCAGGGACGTGTCCCCGGCGCGGCCTCCCCCATCACCGGCGCCGTCACCACCCGCGCCATCAACACCGGCGCCGTCACCACCGGCGCCGCCGTCGCCGCCGCTGCCGCCGTCCAGGCTCGTCAGGCGCGCCGAGGTGAGCGCCGCCCGGAACAGCTGGATGCCGCGCGCCGAACTCGGGTCGATGCCGGACAGGTCCCTGATGCGGTCCAGGCGGTAGTGGAGGGTGCGGCGGTGGATCCACAGCTCCCGCGCGGCCCGTTCCCGGTCGAGGTTGCAGGCGAGCAGGACCTCCAGGGTGCGGCGGAGGTCGGTGCCGGCGTCGAGCGGGGACAGCGCGGCGGCGAGCCGGCCGCGGATGCCGGGCTGCCCGAGGATGGCGAGCTCGACCAGCAGCTCGTCCGCCCGGTAGGGGCGGTCCTCGGCGTCGGGGATGGCCTTGACGAGCGTCAGCACCTGCGACGCCTCCTCCAGCGCCGCGGGGATGTCCTCAAGGCCGCCGAGGAGGGACGCGGCTGCGTGCACCGGTCCGCGCGTCCAGCCCGTGAGGACGGCCGTGAACTCGGCGGCACGGTCCTCGGCGCGCAGCGGGTCGGCGGCCGGCAACAACACCACGAGCCTGGACAGGTCACCGGAGTACAGGACGCCGTCCCATGCCTCCAGGCGTTCGCTCGTCCGCTCCCAGTGCGCGGCCGACGCGAGCGCCGGGGCCTCGCACAGCAGGACGAGGTAGGCGGGCGCCAGACGGACCCCGGCCGCGTCGGCGATGACGTCCGCGGGCGCGCCGTCGATCAGGGTCTCGGCCAGGAGGCGCCGCAGCGGCCGCGACCTGCTCCCCTCGCTGGGCGCCTCGGCGTAGCCGCGGATGCATCCCTCCCGCGCCCGCCCGGCGAGCCGCGCCGCACACGCCGTCAGCTCCGCCATCTCGGCGAAGCACCCGGCGGGCACGACCGTCCAGCAGCTCCGCGCCGCCGCGGCGAGCGCCAGGTCCCACGCCTCCGACAGCACCGGCAGCGGGATCGCCTGCCGCGCCGCCATGGCACCGAGGTCGCGGAAGCGCGCCAGATCGTCCTCGGGGAGCGGGTCGCCCGCCAGGACGAGGTCCAGCAGGCGGGCGCACGTCTCGCGGCGGCGGCCGAACATCGGGCCCGCCGCCCGCCTGATCGGCTGGTAGGCGGGATGGCCGTTCAGGGCCTCGCCGATCGCCGCGTCGAGCAGCGGGCAGTGCGCCGTGAGGATCTCCGGTAGTCCGCCGGAAGCGGTCATCGACGGTCCTTCCTACGCGACGGCCAGACGGAACCCGGGCATGTGGCCGACGGTCTCGTCGACCAGCCGGTGCAGTTCCCGGACACAGCCCGGCTCCCCGCCCAGCCGGTCGAGGTGGCCGTGGGCCCGCTCGATCAGGGGCGCGACGGAGCCCGCGTAGGAGTCGATGACCTCGTCGTCCAGCATCCAGGCGGTCAGCTCCGCGCGCGCGGAGCCGGAGTGGCGGGCCGCGGCGTGCAGGGCGAGCGCCGCCCGGCGCCGCCCGGCCGGCAGCGAGGCCAGCAGGTGGACGAGCAGGTACGTCGCCGTCCCGTTGGCGAGGTCCTCGTGCCGTCCGGAGGCGAGGTCGCGCTGGTCGTTCACGAGCTGGCGCAGCACGCCGAGCGCCCGGCCGAACGAGCGCCAGCCGGTGACGCGGCGGCCGTCCGCCCCGGCCAGGCACGCCGCCGACGCCGCGGCCATCGCGTACGGGGAGCCGGTCTTGCCCTCGTAACCGCGCAGGACCGACTCCGGGGTCGCCGCCGACACCGGTTCGGTGAGGTCGCGGAGCTGGCCGTCCACGGCGTCCAGCCAGCACCGCGACAGCTCGTCGCCGAGCGCGGCGCGGACTCCGCCGGTGACGGGCAGGTCCGCGACGAGCCGGCCGGGCAGGTGGCTTCCCACGGCCAGCGCGGTGAGCACCTTCTTGCCGACGGCGACGTTACCCGGGGACGGCGCGCCGGGCGTGTCGGTGAGGTCGTCGAGATAGCGGGCCGCCGCCCACCAGAGCAGGTGCACCACGGCGGCGAGGCGGGCCGGCCTCTGCTCCTCCAGCACCCACCCGCCGCCGATCAGCGGACGGGCATCGCCCTGATGACCGGTCTCGGCGGTGTGCACCAGCAGCGGCAGCGTGATCATGCCGTCCGTCCCGGCGCGCGATCCCTTGGCCCGGACGAGGTCGAAGAACTCCGTGAGGAACTCCGACATGGCGCCGCCGACCATCTCCCGGCCCTCGTCCAGGCCCATCGCGAGGCCCTCGGCGAGCACCTCGCACAGCCGCGCCATCTCCGCCTCGACCTCGGCGATCGCCCGTTCCTGGGCGGCCTTGCCGAACACTCCTTCGTCCACGTGCCAACTCCTCTGCTACTGCGGGGTGTGCCGGGCCGTGCCGGGGCCCGGTGGTTCGGGGGTACCGGTGATTCAGGGGTGCCGGTCCTCGCGCGCGCCGGTCACCGCACCGGACGCTCGTCCAGGATCCGGACCGTGCCGGCGCGCCCGTCCGGCTCGATCCAGGCGCCGTCCGGGATACGGCCGGCGGCGCCGCCGACCGCGACGGCGGCGGGCACGCCCAGCAGCCGTCCCATGGAAGGGGCGCGAGCGATGCCGACGCGATGAGGAGGAGGCGGGCCAGGGCGTACGGGAGCAGGGTCCGCGCGTCGGCGGGTGCCGCGGCGGCGCTGCGGAAGGTCACCGGGGCCTCCAGGAGGAGCCGGCCCAGGTGGGCCGCCAGCAGGCCCACCGCGGCGAGAGGAGGCCGCCGTGTCCTCTCCCCCGGCGTGGCGGACGATCCCCGCGGTCAGCGCGCCCGCGCCCGCCGCGAACAGCAGGCGCGGCGCGAGCACCAGGAGCTTGTCGGTCATCGTCTCGTCACCGCGTCCTGGTCCGCGCGTACTGCTCCGGGTCCGCCGCGTACGCCTCGTAGGTCAGCGACCCCAGGTCGGCGCCGGTCACGGCGTCCGCCAGCGTCGCCCTGCAGTGGGAGCGGCGCCCCGGGACGTGCGCGATCGGCCAGCGCAGCAGGAGCGGGACGCCGCGGTCGATACGGCAGGGGATCTCCAGCCGCAGCGCCACCCACAGCAGCGTCGTGTCCATGGGCCTGCCGTGCTCCTCGTGCTCCAGCATCGCGGCGAACTGCCGTCCGGCCTCGACGATCTCCACGGGGCCGCGAACCGCGCATGCCCGCCGGGGCGCCGGGGGCGTCGTCGGCGAACGCGATGGAACCCGCGCACACCTCCTCGCCCGCCTGGCGCGCGGCGGCCGTCCACGCCCGGTTCGGGCCGGGGATGGCGCGGCAGGACAGCGTCGTGGCGCCGCGCAGCTCGCAGAAGCGGGTGAAGTCGAGTCCGGCGACCACCCGGCCGGGCGGCCGCCCGCGCGAACGGAGCGCGTCGGCGCGGACGGCCAGGTCGAGCAGGCCGCTGAACAGCAGCATCCCGGGAACGTGGTCGAGCGGATGGTCGAAGTAGAAGGGATCGGACTCGTCGACGACCAGCTCGCGGAATCGATCGATGACGGACGCGGCCATGCGCCCTCCCTCCATTTACTGACCCCTGGCTCCCCGCCGGCATGTGCCGAAAACGGCACCGGAAGCCCTTCTCGGTAAAGGCCGGAAAACCGGCGAGACGGCCGTCATCTTGCTACAGAAATGAGCACAGCTGAACTGCACTCCTGGGCAGTCCGGGCGGCGGGAGTCTTCCCAGACCGGCAACCCGGCGTCTCCCGGACACGCTCCGTGCAAGGGGGTCCCGCGCGAAAAGCGCATGTCAGCGTCCGCTTGCGGGAGGGGCCGGCCCGGCGGCACGGCGGCCCGGCGGCCGAAGCGCGCACGTCATCAGGCCGCAATGCGGGTCGTTACGCGAGCGTTTGTCCGCACCCGACGCGGCATTTTAGCCCGCCGGTCGCACAAGATATATTTTCAAACTATTGTTCCGTCACCCAGAAAACGGCGGATGCTGTGACCTTGCCCACAATTAATTGGCAGAATGCGGTCATGCGGCGGGGCGCGGCGCGGTGGCTCGCCGCACCGGGGGCCGTCCCCGGTCCGCCCCTTACTCACGATCACGCCGTCCGGGACGCGGGCTTGTCAGACGGCTGACAAATACGGGCCCGCGGGATGAACGCCGGTGAGTGTCGCGACTCACTCTGCGTGCCTAGGTTGAGACGACCGAGCGTTAGGCCGGTTGCCAGGCCGAGGAGGTGCCCCGTGACGACGGCATACGAGGACGCGCACGCCGGATCGTCCGAACTGGACGGCCTGACGGAGGAGCCGTGGCGCGAAGTGCCCGCGGAGGAGGCCCGGTGGATGCGGCCCCATCTCCCCGACCTTCTCGGCCCCATGGTGCACGGCGTGCTGAGGCACGTCCCCGAGTACGACCGGCCGGGCGACACGGCCTACTCGCGGGTGGCCGAGGCTGCGGTCGCGCACGCCATGGAGCACTTCGTGCACATGATCGCCGACCCGGACGCCTCCTGGAAGGAGGTGTACCAGGTCTTCTTCGACGTGGGTTACGGCGAGGCCGTCGAGGGCCGCAGCCTGGAGCATCTGCAGAACGCGATGCGGGTCGGGTCGCGGCTCGCCTGGCGGCACCTGGCGGTGGAGGCCGAGCGGCTCGGCCGCCCCCGCGCGCTGATCAGCCTGCTCGCCGAGGCCAACTTCGCGTATCTGGACGCGCTGGCGTCCGCCGCGGCGCACGGCTACGCGCGGGCCAGGGAGAAGGCGGCCGGGGAGCGCGAGCAGCGCCGCGGCCGGCTGCTGACCCTGCTGCTGTCGGACCCGCCCGCGCCGCCCGAGGTCGCCCGCGAGCAGTCGGCCCGCGCGGGCTGGCCGCTGCCGAAACGGCTCGCGGTGATCGTGCTGCGGCCGCGTCCGGGCAGCGGCGGCGAGGGCCCGGCGGGGCTGCCGCCGTCGCTGCTGACGGGACTCGACCACGGCCGCCCCTGCCTGATCATGCCCGACCCCGACGGGCCGGGCAGGATCGACGAGCTGGCCGCGACGCTCGCGGGCTGGACCGGCGCGATCGGCCCGTCGGTCCCGGTGGACCAGGCCGGGACATCGCTGCTGTGGGCACGGCGCGCGCTGGAACTCGCGTCCGCCGCCGCCCCGGGCCGGGCCGGCGTGCGGCCGGGCACCCGGGGCGCCGGCCGGGGCGCGCGGCGCGGCGGGGTGCTCGTCCGGGCGGAGGAGCACCTGCCGGAACTCCTGCTGCGGGAGGGCGGGACGCTCGCCGCGATCGTGGCCTCGCGGCGGCTGGCGCCGCTGGACGAGGCCGGGCCCCGGCAGGGCCTGCGGCTCGCCGTGACCCTGCTGGAGTGCATGAAGCACGGATTCAACGCCACGGGCGCCGCCGACGTCCTGTGCGTGCACCCGCAGACCGTCCGCTACCGGCTGGCGCAGCTGCACGGCATGTTCGGGTTCGACATCGAGGACCCGGCGATCCGGCTGGAGATGATGCTGCTCCTGCACACCTGGATCGAGCGGCACGGCGCCTGATCCGCCCGCCATTCCCCTCGCCACTTCACGGCCACTTCCCCGCCGGGCGCGTCTTGACGTCATGCGGGGTCCCGGAATCCGCTACGGTCGGGATCGCCGCGCAGGCCAGGGGAAGGAAGACTGAAGACACATGGCCGAGAAGGTCATTAGGGTGGACGACATGGACGGCTCCGAAGGGGCCGATGTCGCAAAGCGGGACTTCGAAGTCCTGGACCGTACGTTCACGATCGACTTGAGCGATGACAACTTCAAGCGGCTGAACGAGACGCTGGACGCGCTCGCGCCCTTCATCGAGAACGCCGCCGAGGTGAAGCCCGCCGGGAAGGGACGCAAGTCCCGCACCGCGAAGATCAAGGGCTACACGAACGGCGATGTCCGCGAGTGGGCATTGCGAAGTGACATCGAAGTCTCTGAACGTGGCAAGATATCGGATGAGGTCTATGCTGCATTCATCGACGCACATCCGGACGCCAAGCCGGACGCATAGCTAGGGAGTCCCCGCATGGCACAGAAGGTCGAAGTCCTTCTCGTGGACGACATCGACGGCGGAGAGGCTGACGAGACCGTCAGCTTTTCCCTCGATGGGACCACTTACGAGATCGACCTGAGCAAGAAGAACGCCGCCAAGCTGCGCAACGGCCTGGAGCCGTTCGTGGCCGGTGCGCGCAAGGCGCGCAAGCCGACCGGCCGCGGTGGCCGCGCCGCCCGGACCGCGGGCAGCCGTGAGCGCTCCGCGGAGATTCGCGAGTGGGCGAAGAGCCGCGGCATCAAGGTCAATGAGCGGGGCCGTATCCCCGCCAATGTGATCGAGCAGTACGAGGCCGCGCACTAGCGGTCCTCCGCGTGGCCGGCGGCGTTCCGGCACGGCGCCAGGGGCCGGGGTGATGGAATTCTCATCACCCCGGCCTCTTGCGTGCGCAACGGGCAAATCGCCTTTCCGGCACGGCATTCGCCGGGGGCGCTTCACCCGGAAGCGGCCTGGCCCCCGAACGATCCCGATCCGGGGAGAATGCCGGAAATAGTGCAAGGCAACACAATAGGCTGATCCCCGGGGAACGGCCGAGGGGGCAGATCCCGGGTAACGGCCGAGGGGGCAGACCGTTGAGACGCGCGACGCGATGGGACCGGGTCCGGTACTGGTTCGACAGGACCATGTCGAAGGGGACGCCCGCGCTCATCGGCTGGCTCGGTCTCGCCTCGGCCGGGCTGGTGCTCGTGGTGGCGACCACGGCGGTCGTCCTCACGCCGCGCGACAGCGACCACAACGGGAACTGGCCCGGCATGGTCTGGCGCAGCCTGCTGCGGACGCTGGACCCCGGCACGATGGGCGACGACACCGGCACCGGCCCGTTCCTGGCCCTGATGCTGGTCGCCACGATCGGCGGCATCTTCATCGTCAGCTCGCTGATCGGCGTGATCACCACCGGCCTCGAAGGCAAGATCGCCGAGCTGCGCAAGGGCCGGTCGCGGATCGTCGAGCACGGGCACACCGTGCTGCTCGGCTGGTCCGAGCAGGTCTTCACCGTGGTCGCCGAACTGGTGGAGGCCAACCAGAGCAAGCGCAGGTCGTGCGTGGCGATCCTCGCCGACCGCGACAAGGTGGAGATGGAGGACGCGATCCGGGACCGGGTGGGCGACCTCGGCCGCACCCGCATCGTGTGCCGCACCGGCGACCCGCTGAAGCTCGCCGACGTGGAGCTGGTCAGTCCCGGCACCGCCCGCTCCATCATGATCGTCACCCCAGAGGCCGACGACGCCGACACCCGGGTCATCAAGGTGCTGCTGTCGCTCGGCTCCCGGCCGTGGGGGCGGAGCCGCCCGCACGTGGTCGCCGCCGTCCACGACTCGGCGAACCTGCCCGCCGCCCGGCTCGCGGGCGGCGGCTCCGCACACGTGATCGACGCCGACGACGTCGCGATCCGGCTGATCGTCCAGTCGCACCGGCAGTCGGGCCTGTCGCAGGTCTGCACCGACCTGCTCGACTTCGCCGGCCACGAGTTCTACATGCGCCGCGAGCCGGACCTGGACGGGCGGACGTTCGGCGCGTCGCTGTCGGCCTACGACCTGGGCATCCCGTCGGGGCTGCGGCGCGCGGACGGGACCGTCCTGCTCAACCCGCCGATGGACACCGTCATCCGCGCCGACGACGAGATCATCGTGCTGGCCGAGGACGACCTGCTGATCCGGCTCGCGTCCGCGCCCCCGCCGCCGGTCCGGGAAGCGGCGATCACCACGGCGACCCCGCGCGAGCCGATCCCCGAGCGCACGCTGATGCTCGGCTGGAACCACCGCGCACCGAAGATCATCGAGCTGCTGGACGAGTTCCTCGCCCCGGGTTCGGCCCTGATGGTGGCCGCGCCGCGCGAGGACCCGACCGGGCGGCTGCGCCCGTGCACCGGCCTCAAGATCGGCTTCGTCCGGGCCGAGCCGACCGAGCGGCCGTCCCTGGAGTCCCTCGACGTCGGCTCCTACCAGCACGTCATCGTGCTGTCGGCGGAGGGGTTCGACCGCGAGCACGCCGACGCCCGCACGCTGGTCACGTTGCTGCACCTGCGCGACATGGAGGACGCCCTCGGTGACCCGTTCGCCATCGTCAGCGAGATCAACGACGACGCCAACCGGGAGATCGCGCAGGTCACCAAGGCCGACGACTTCGTGGTCAGCGAGAAGCTGATCAGCCTGATGCTGACGCAGCTCAGCGAGAACCGGCACCTGTACGACGTGTTCGTCGACCTGCTCGACCCGGCCGGCTCGGAGATCTACCTCAAGCCCGCCTGCGACTATCTGGCGCCGGGCGAGGAGGCCGACTTCGCGACGCTCATCGAGGCGGCGCGGCGGCGCGGCGAGATCGCGCTCGGCTACCGGCTGACCGCGCGGTTCCACGAGCCGCCCGCCTACGGGGTGGTGCTCAACCCGGACAAGACGGCGCCGCTCACGCTGTCGGCCGACGACCGCGTCATCGTGCTGGCCGAGAACTGATCCGCCGCCGCACGGGGACGCTCAGTCCTGCAGCCGTGCCCAGACCTCGCGGTCGCGGTCGGCCGTCCAGATCCTGGGGCGTTCGACGCCGTCCAGTTCGTCCCACAGGCGGGACACGTCGAACGGCAGGCAGTGCTCGAAGATCGGCCAGCGGCCGTAGGCGGGCGCCAGCGCGGCGTGGACGGCGGCGAAGGCCTCCTTGAGCGTGCCGCCGCCGTCGCGGACCCGGCCGGTCTCGCGCAGCATCGTGTCGAGGAAGTCGCGGGTCTGCCCGACGGCGGCGTGCGCGGCGTCCCGGCCGTGCGCGACGGCGCCGCGTCCGCCGACGAGCGTCTCGGCGCCGAACGAGTTCACGTGGTCGAGCGTGCCCGAAGCCCATTCGCGGTGGAACGCGTCACCGGTGTAGAGGGCGGCCTGCGTCTCCACGAGGTCGCCGGCGAACAGGATCCGGTGCCGGGGCAGCCACGCCACGATGTCGCCCTCGGTGTGGCCGCGCCCGCAGTACGCCAGGTCGAGGTCGCCGCGGTCGCCGCCGAGGTCGATGGTGAGCGTGCTGGAGAACGTCACGGACGGCCAGGTGAGCCCGGGGATGCCGTCCGGCTCCCTGAAGAGCCGGGGCATCCGCCCGTACTCCGACTCCCAGTCCTGCCTGCCGCGTTCGGCGATCAGCGAGCGGGTCAGGTCGTGCGCGATGACCACCGGGGCGCCGAACGCGCTTGCGCCCAGCGTCCGGACGGCGTGGTAGTGCGACAGGACGAGGTAGCGAATCGGCTTGTCGGTGTGCGCGCGCAGGACGGTGAGCCAGTCGCGGGCCGCCGCGGGTGTGGCGAGGGCCTCGAAGCAGACGAGGAAGTCCTCGCCCTCGATGGCGCCGACGTTGGGGTCCCCCTCGGCCGTGAGCGCGTACACCCCGTCGGCCAGGACCTCCAGCGTCTGCGTCTTGTCGCCCAGATCCGCGGACGACGCGAACGGTCTGGGCATCGGCGCCCCCTCGCATCCGTGTCCGCGGCATCCGCGCGGGCAGTTTCCACTCGTCCAGGGTTCATTCCACACAGTGCGGTCGATAACCGCCCCGGAATCGCGGGGAAGACCGCGCGGGCGGGGTAAGGAGATCTTGGACGTGTCGGGCGGCGGAGGGAGGGCGGGGTGGACGCCGCGCTCGGGCTGCTGGCCGTCCTGCTGCTGACCGTCGCCACCGGGTACTTCGTGGCGCAGGAGTTCGCGTTCGTCACCGCGGACCGCCCGGTCCTCGACCAGCGCGCCGCGGAGGGCGACCGGTCGGCCGCGCGGGCGCTGCGGGTGATGGGGCGGCTGTCGTTCATGCTGTCGGGCGCCCAGCTGGGCATCACGGTCACCGCACTGGTGGTGGGGTTCATCGCCAAGCCGGCGCTCGCCGACCTGATCGCCCCGGCGCTGGGCGCGGGCGGGGTACCGGACGCGGCGACCGGCACCGTCGCGGTGGCGCTCGGGTTCGCGCTGGCCACCGTGATCCAGATGGTGCTGGGCGAGCTGTTCCCCAAGAACCTGGCGCTCGCGAGGGCGGAGCGGCTGGCCCGCGCGCTGGCCGCGTCCACCGCCGTCTACCTGATGGTGGCCGGGCCGCTGATCCGGCTGTTCGACGCGTCCGCGAACCGGCTCGTCCGCGCGGTGGGCATCGAGCCCGTGGAGGAGCTGCACCACGGCGCGACGCTGGAGGAGCTCGGGCGCATGATCGGCGAGTCCGGCGAGAAGCTCCAGGAGGGGCACGCCGACCTGCTGGAGCGTGCGCTGGCGTTCTCCGACCTGGACGCGGAGGAGGTCATGGTCCCGCGCGTCGACGTGGTGACCGTGTCCGCGTCGGCGTCCGCCGCCGAGCTGGACGACGTCATCTCCGCGAGCGGGCACTCCCGCTACCCGGTCGTCGGTGAGAGCGTCGACGACGTCGTCGGGGTGGTCGGGCTGGAGGAGCTGATCCTGCTCGGCCCGGAGGACACCGGCCGGACCGCGGTCCGCGACATCGTCAGGGCGCCGCTGCTGCTGCCGTCGTCGCTGCCGCTGCCGGAGGTGGTGCTGCGGCTGCAGAGCGCCGCCGCGTCGCTGGCCTGCGTGGTCGACGAGTACGGCGGCTTCGCCGGAATCCTCACCTGGGAGGACGTCGCGGAGGAGCTGGTCGGGGAGATCGCCGACGAGAACGAGCCCGACGACGACCTCGTGATCCGGACCGGCGAATGGTGGACGACCGACGCCGGGCTGCGGATGGACGAGGTCGCCCACGAGACCGGCATCGAGCTGCCCGAGGGCGACTACGAGACCGTCGCGGGCCTGCTGCTGAAGCGGCTCGGCCGGGTGGCCGAGCCCGGGGACGTGGTCACCGTGGACCTTCCGCCGACGCGGCTGGACGAGCCGCCCCGCACCGCGGTGGTCGAGGTCCTGACCGTCCACCGGCACGTGCCGGAGCTGATCCGTGTCCGCACCGTCGAGGAGGGCCGGTGAGCCTCGCCCTCGGCGCGCTCGTCACCCTGGCGCTGCTTGCCGGCAACGGCTTCTTCGTCGCCACCGAGTTCGCGCTGGTGGCGGCCAGGCGGCCCCGCCTGGAACGGGCGGCCGCGCGCGGCGGCCGGGGCGCGTCCGCCGCGATCGCCGGGATCGACGAACTGTCGCTGACCCTCGCCGGGGCGCAGCTCGGCATCACGATGTGCTCGCTCGGTCTCGGCCTGGTCTCCGAGCCGGTGTTCGCCGCGACCCTCACACCGCTGGTCCACGCCGCGGGACTGCCGGACGGGGCGGCGCACGCGGTCGCGTTCGTCATCGCCCTGGCGGTGGTGACGTTCCTGCACATGGTGGTCGGCGAGATGGCGCCGAAGTCGTGGGCGATCACCGACCCGGAACGCTCGGCGGTCCTGCTGGGCCTGCCGTTCCGCGCGTTCACCGCGGCCGCCCGCCCCGTCCTGGCCGCCCTGAACGGCGCGACGAACCTGATGCTGCGCATGATCGGCATCGAGCCGGCCGATTCGCGGGAGGTGTCGCGGACGCCGGAGCAGCTGCGCAGCATCGCGCAGGACTCGCGGCGGCTCGGACTGATCGAGGAGACCGAGCTGGCGCTCCTCACCAACGCGCTGGACGCGCCTCGCGCTCCGCTGACCGGTCTGGTCGTGCCGATCTCGGACATCGTGTCCGTCCCCGCCGCGGCGACACCGCAGGAGGTCATCGACACCGCCGTCCGGACCGGAAGCCTCCGGATCATGCTGCGGGGCTCGGGGCGGCAGGCCGCCCGCATGGTGCACGTCCGCGACGCCTACCTGGCCCGTGCGCGCGGCCGCGGCACCCCCGCCCGCGAGCTCGCGCACCCGGTGCCGGCGGTGCCGGTCGACACGCCGGTCGGCGAGGCCGTCGCCATGCTGAAGGCGCACCACAGCCACCTCGGCCTGGCCGTGGCCCCGGACGGCCGCATCGCCGGCCTGATCACCCTCGACGACCTCCTCACCACCTTGTTGACCGTCCGCTGACACACACTCGGCGTCAACGTTGGTTGACATGCACCCGATGTCAACCTACATTGACAGTATGAGCGATGGAGTGAAGCTCGCCCAGGAGGCGAGCAGCCGGGACCCCGCGGTCGGGCTGCGGGCCGTGCGCGCGCTGCGCGAACTGGCCGAACGGCTGGAGGCCCTCCAGGTCGCCGGCGCCCGCGACCAGGGCTGGTCCTGGCAGGAGATCGCGGTCTGCCTCGGTGTGAGCAGGCAGGCCGTCCACAAGAAGCACGGCGGCGGCCGCCGCCTTCTCAAGAAGGAGCAGTGACACGATGTTCGAGCGTTTCACCGAGGACGCGCGGGCGGCCGTCATCGGCGCCCAGGCCGAGGCGCGGAACCTGGGCGACCACCACATCGGCACGGAGCACGTCCTGCTCTCGGTGCTGCGCGGCGACGACGCCGTGGCCCGCGCGCTCCGCGAGCACGGGCTGTCCGCGGACGACCTGCGGACCCGGATCACCCGCGTCAACGCCACCGGAGGAGACGTGCTCGACGCCGATGCCCTGAAGAGCATCGGCGTCGACCTCGACGCCATCCGGGAGGCGACCGAGGAGACCTTCGGCGAGGGCGCCCTCGACGTCCCCGCCGGGAAGCTCTCACGCCTGCGCGGCGGGCACATCCCCTTCACACCGAAGGCGAAGAAGGCCCTGGAGCTGAGCCTGCGGCACGCGATCCGGCTCAAGCAGAAGCAGATCCGCGGCGGGCACATCCTGCTCGGCCTCCTGCACGACGACGACTTCCTGTCGGTACGGCTCACGACCGAGGCCGGGGCGGACGTCCAGGAGCTGCGCTCCCACATCGAACGCCTGGTGACCTCCGCGGCGGCCTGACCCCGCCCGGCTCGCCCGGCCCGGCCGGTGCCGCGTCACGTCAGCGGCGCGCGGCCTCCCAGCCCCGGACCAGCTCCGCGGTGGCCTCCCCGGCGACGCTGACCTTCAGGCCCTCCTCGCCCTGCTCGACCTGAACCCCGACCAGCCGCAGGTCGGGCACGCGGCCCCCGTGGAGGGCCTCGCGCTCGGGCATCGCCTCGTAGTCCCCCGGCCGCCACCAGTACACGCGCGGGCTGATCGGCTTCTCCCCCGTGGCCGCGAACGTGCCCGCCGTGTCCTGGAGGGTCTTCATTGCCACGACGACATGGCGGTCCATGCCGATCTCGTGGACCATCACGTACTCCGGGAGCGGGAACGTCACGAGCGCCCCGAACGGGAGCGGGCCGGGAACGTACCGGCGCAGGACGTGCACGTGCGCGGCGACGTAGCGGTGCTGCCCGCCGATCGTGACGATCTTGAGCCCCTGCACGTCGTTCGCCTGGACGTAGTGCGGCTCCCGCTCGATCGAGTGCGTCAGCGCGGCGCCGAACGCCTCGGCCTCCCCGAGGCCGCCGAGTTCGGTCCTGTTGAGCGGCGACATCGAGTCGGGACGGTCGACGACGACGGTCTGGAGGAGCCCCTCGGCGAGGGGCCGCGTCAGGAGGGCCGCACGCATCCGCTCGTCCAGCGCGTTCTCGTGGTAGAGGCGGACGCGCAGGTCACCGGTGTCCGGGCCGCCGCCTCCGGGCGCGGGGGCCGGACGTCCTTCGAACGCCCCCACCGCCTGGTCGGCGTACTGGGCCGCGATGCCGGGCAGCGCGGAACGCGCGTTCCGCCCGGCGTGACTCCGCCACTCGGCGATGTCCGCCTGCACCCGGGTACCGTCCCTGAGCGTGACGGCGACGGTGCCGGGGGTGGGCAGCTCGGCCCGGTATCCGCGCTGCGCGAAAGCATCTATGAGGGCCATGCCGACGATGTCGGGATTCGAGTTCATGGTCATTTACGACGCCCGGCGAACCACCCGAGTTCCCGCGAGTTCCCGCCGTTCCCGATCAGCTCCCGATCAGCTTCCGATCAGCTTCCGAACGCGTCGGTGAGGGCCGCGGCGCAGGCCGACCTGCGGCGCGGGTCGTCCGGGAAGCGGCGGCGGCACTCCGCGGCGATCCAGGACGGAACCGCGGTCCCGTCCCGCGGAGTGGCCCGGGGGCGGGGATCCGGCCGGGAACGAGGCGGCAGCCGGCCGCGCGAGGGGACCGCATGCCCGCGGCGGGACGGCCGGCTCCGCGTCGCCGGGAGGGTCCCGGACGACACGTCACCCGGTTCCGGCGCCGCCCGTCCGGGCGAAGGTGCCCGGCCGGACGGCGGCGGCCGGGTGGCGGCCGGCGTGGCCGCGCCCTCCGTCAGCGTGCCGCCCGGGGTCGGGCGCGTCGTCCCGTGGCCGACGCCGAGGGCCAGCCCGGCACCCAGCACGAGCACGACGGCGACGAACGGACGCGGCGACCGGAACGGGCGCGGACGCCCGGGGGGACTGGGCTCGGCGCGGGTGAACCCGGCGGGCGGGAGGTCGGAGGAAAGACGCACCGTCCGATCGTCACGCTACGCGCCCGCTCCGACACGGAGACGCACGGAACGTTGCCACCTCGATACAACCGCTACGCCGGGGCGACCGTGAAGCGGCGGAGGCCGAGCGCCGGGTTCTTCGCGCGGACGGCGGCGATGCGCTCCGGCGACACCTCCCCCGCCACGACACCGGGGCTCTCCCCCAGCCCGGCGGCGACCACGCCCATCGGGTCCACGATCATGCTGTTGCCGGCGCCGGTCGGGGCGCACTGCCCGGCCGCGGCCACGTAGATCGTGTTCTCGATGGCGCGGGCGCGGGCCAGCGTCCGCCAGTGGTCCTCCTTCAAAGGCCCCGGCACCCACGCGGCGGGCAGCGCGAGCACGTCGGCGCCCGCGTCCACGATCCGCCGCGTCACCTCGGGGAACCGGACGTCGTAGCAGGTCTGCATGCCGAACGTGACGCCCTCGACGGTGAACGTCTCCGGGTTCGCGATGTCGCCGTGCCGGACCAGCGACGACTCCTTGTACCCGAACGCGTCGTACAGGTGGATCTTGCGGTACTCGGCGACGATGTCGCCACCAGGCCCCACGGCGACGAGCGTGTTGGATATGCGGCGCGTCGGCTCGTCCAAACGCTCGTTCATCCCCGCGACGACGTGCACGCCGTGCCGCCGGGCGAGTTCCCCTAGCCCGCCGGCGAACGGGCCGTCCAGCGGTTCGGCCGAGTCGACGAACCGCTCGTCCATCTTCGGCGCGGTGAACATGGCGAACTCGGGGAACACGACGACCTTCGCCCCGCGTCCGGCCGCCTCATCCGCGAGCTCGCCGATCGCCGCCAGGTTCTCGCCCTTGTCGACCCCCGGCGCGAACTGCGCCACCGCGACCTGCACCATGCCCTGCCTCCTCAGTTCTCCGACCGGTGCCGCGTCACATCCGGTCGACGCCCGTCACGCGGATGACGGCCTCGCCCTCCTGGTCCGAGCCCGCCAGGTCGACCTCGGCGCTGATGCCCCAGTCGTGATGCCCTTCGGGGTCGTCGAACACCTGCCGGACGCGCCACAGCGCGTCCTGCGGGACCTCCTCGATCTGCAGCAGCTTCGGCCCCCGCGCGTCCGGGCCGGTGAACAGCTCGTCGTGCTCGGCGAAATAGCCGTCCATGGCCTCGGCCCACGCGTCGGAGCCGAAGTCCGGATCCAGCTCGCCCAGGTCGCGGAACCGCTCCAGCGCGGCCAGCTCCACCCGGCGGAACAACGCGTTGCGCACCAGCACCCGGAACGCCCGCGTGTTCGCGGTCACCTTCGTGACCCGCTCCTCGATCGGCTCGTCCAGGTCCTCGTCGGCCGGGTTCGCGAGCTGCTCCCACTCGTCCAGCAGGCTGGAGTCGACCTGCCGCACCAGCTCCCCCAGCCACTCGATCAGGTCGATCAGGTCATCCGTCTTGATCGACTCCGGGACGGTCTGCTGCAGCGCCTTGTAGGCCCCCGACAGGTACCGCAGGACGAGACCCTCGCCCCTGGCCAGCTCGTAGAACCCGATGTACTCGGTGAACGTCATCGCCCGCTCGTACATGTCCCGGACGACCGACTTGGGGCGCAGCGGATGGTCGCCCACCCACGGGTGCCCGGCCCGGTAGATCTCGTACGCGGCGTCGAGCTCCTCCTCCAGCGGCTTCGGATGGTCGACGTCCTGGAGCAGCTCCATCCGCTCCTCGTACTCGATGCCCTCCGCCTTCATCTCCGCGACGGCCTCGCCCCGCGCCTTGTTGATCTGCGCCGCGATGATCTGCCGCGGGTCCTCCAGCGTCGCCTCGATGACCGACAGCACGTCCAGCGCGTAGGAGGGCGACGCCGGATCCAGGATCTCGAACGTGGCCAGCGCGAACGTCGACAGCGCCTGGTTGAGCGCGAAGTCCTCCTGGAGGTCGACGGTGACCCGCGCGTACCTGCCCAGATCATCGGGCTCGGGCAGCACCTCGACCACACCGCCCGCCAGCAGCGACCGGTAGATCGCGATGGCCCGCGAGATGTGCCTGCGCCGCGCCGCCGGCTCCTCGTGGTTGTCGGTCAGCAGCCGCTTCATCGCCTGGTACGCGTTGCCCGGACGCGCGATCACCGACAGCAGCATCGCGTGGCTGACCTGGAACCGCGACCGGAGCATCTCCGGCTCGGCCTCCTGCAGCTTCTTGAAGACGTCCTCGTCCCACCCGACGAACCCCTCGGGCGCCTTCTTGCGCTGCACCTTCCGCCGCTTCTTCGGGTCGTCCCCCGCCTTCGCCAGTGCCTTCTCGTTCTCCACCACATGCTCGGGCGCCTGCGCGACGACGAACCCGACCGTGTCGAACCCGGCCCGCCCGGCGCGCCCGGCGATCTGGTGGAACTCCCTCGCCCGCAGGCGCCGCACCCGGTGCCCGTCGTACTTGCTCAGCGCGGTGAACACCACGGTCCTGATCGGCACGTTGACGCCCACGCCCAGTGTGTCGGTCCCGCAGATGACCTTCAGCAGCCCGGCCTGCGCGAGCCGCTCCACCAGCCGCCGGTACTTCGGCAGCATCCCCGCGTGGTGCACCCCGATCCCGTGCCGCACGAACCGCGACAGGTTCCGCCCGAACTTCGTCGTGAACCGGAAGTTGCCGATCAGCTCCGCGATCCGGGCCTTCTCCGCCTTCGTGCACACGTTGATGCTCATCAGCGACTGCGCCCGCTCGATCGCCGCCGCCTGCGTGAAATGCACCAGATACACCGGTGCCTTCTGCTCGGCCAGCAGCTCCTCGATCGTCTCGTGCAGCGGCGTGACCCGGTAGTCGTAGATCAGCGGGACGGGCCGCTCCGCGGACGTCACCCAGGCCGTCTGCCGCCCCGTCCGCCGCGTGATGTCCTTCTGGAAGAACGCGACGTCCCCCAGCGTCGCCGACATCAGCAGGAACTGCGCCTGCGGCAGCTCCAGCAGCGGGATCTGCCACGCCCACCCCCGCTCGGGCTCGGCGTAGAAATGGAACTCGTCCATCACCACGACACCGATGTCGGCCTCGGCGCCGTCCCTGAGCGCGATGTTGGCCAGCACCTCCGCCGTACAGCACACGATCGGCGCGTCCGCGTTGACGCTGGCGTCGCCCGTCATCATCCCGACGTTGTCGCGCCCGAACATCTCGCAGAGGTCGAAGAACTTCTCCGACACCAGCGCCTTGATCGGCGCGGTGTAGAACCCCACCTGCCCCCGGCCCAGCGCCGCGAACAGCGCCCCCGCCGCCACCAGGCTCTTCCCCGACCCCGTCGGCGTCGACAGGATCACGTTCGCGCCCGACACCACCTCGATGAGCGCCTCCTCCTGCGCGGGATACAACGTGATCCCGCGCCCCGACACCCACCGCTCGAACGCCTCGAACAACGAATCGGCGTCGGCGTCGTTTCCAGAAGGAAGCTCATCAAGAAGACTCACCCCTCCATCCTGCCCCCGAACGACCACTGCCCGCGTCACGGCCGCCCATGGGAATCCGCCGCGACGCTCTACACGAGGGCGTGGCCGTATTCGTCCACGAGCGGCTTGAGGTCGGGATCGCCGAAGAACGCGCGCATCGCATCGAAGACCGCGACCTTCTCCTCCCCGTACCGGCGCACGTGAACGGAGTACGAGCCGGCGGACACGAACGTCGGCGGGCGCGTCTTGCTGTGGAACTTGTCGGCGTACATGACCAGCCGTTCCTCGCCGGTCTCGGCCACGTAGTCGCCGGGCGGCACCGGAAGCCCCTGCCGCGCGATGTCGTCGCGCGTCAGGCCCATGCCGGTGTGCCGGGAGCAGAACCGGCAGATCTCCTCGGGGAACCCCTCGTCGCGCAGCAGCTCGTGTCCCAGCACCCCGTGCCGCACGTACTGCCCCGGAACAAGGCCACCGTCGTGCAGCCGGTAGACCCCGACGTCGTGGAGCAGGCAACCGGCCCGCACGAGCCCGGCGTCGACGTCGAGCCCCGCGGCCTTGATGATCCGCTCGGCGATCCGCCACACGATCACGCAGTGCGTGTAGACGACCTCGAACGCCTCCCGGCTGGGCGCGTGCCTCTCGTGCAGCGCCCGAATCTCCGCTTCCCCTGGAATCCGCACGGACCGACCCTAATCCAGACCGGCGGTTAGGAATTGCCTCTGCGGCAACAACGTGCGGGACGCCTCACGGCGTCGCCTGAACCTCGCGAACCATCCGCTTGTGCTCCAATCGGACGGCAGACTCCCGGTCAGGAGAGCGGTTGCCGTCGGGTGGCCGGGGGTCAATGGTCCGCGATGGGTTCAGGGGCCTGCTGCCTGTCGTGGGCCGCGGGTCGGGTGGGGGCGCAGCCGGTGGGGCCGTGGCTGGACCCGGTGGTGTGCGGCCGGATTCCACTGGTCCGTGGCGCGCGGGGCCGGTGGCGCCGGGTGGGAGGGGGTGCCGGGTGGCCGGAGGCGGTAGGTGTATCGGCCGTCCGGTCCCCTGGTGATGTGGATCTGCGCGGGGTTGGCCGCCTTCCAGCGATTGTGGAACCCGCAGGCCAGGGCAAGCCGGTCGATGTCGGTGGGGCTGTGGCCCAGGGCCCAGCCCTCGACGTGGTCGGCCTCGCACAGCGTCCCGGGAACTTCGCAGCCGTCGACCGCGCAGGTCGCATAGAGGGTTTCCAGGACGCGGCGCTGGCCCGGGGAGGCGAACCGTTCCCGGTACCCCAGGTACAGCGGGATGTTGCCGCGTCCCAGGATGAGTGCGGACACTCCGGCGGCCAGGGCGATGCGGCGTGCCTGCTCGGCCGGGATCGGTGTCCCATCGGTCAGGCGCGCCGGGGCGGAGCCGCCCGTCAGGGTGTCCAGGTCGCAGATGACGGTGACCTTGGTGGCCTGGTGCCCGCCCGACAGGACGCTCATCAACGCCGCCGCCGTCCGCTCCGACAGATCCCGAGGATCATCCGTCCCGGCGGGCTTGGCCAGCGGCCCCAGCGTACCGTCCCAGACGGCGGCGTCCTCGGCGTTCAGCCATCCCTTCACGAACCTTCCGCCGTCCAGCGAACGCGTCGAATCGACCCATGAGCGTTCGTAGCCGCGGCGGGAGTCGGGGTCGGGGGTTGGGGTGCCGTCGCGTTCGGCGATGAGGTCAGTGATCCGGTCGCCGAACGCGGCGACTTTTCCGGCCGAGAGTCCCTGCCCGGTCAGGTCGAGGAGGATTTCCTCTGCCGCTGTGCAGTCGGGGTCGTCCAGGCGGGCGACCGCGGCGGCGATGGTGGCGGCGTAGCCGTAGGACAGTTCCCCGCGGGCGAGCCGCTCGGTGACGTCGGGGAGGCGGTGCCGCTGGCGGGCCAGGTGAATGCGTTCCTTGGCGCGCGCCTCGCGCATGCCCATGCGGCAGCGCAGCCAGCTGCGGGCGGAGGGGTAGCCCCAGCGGCGCATCTCCCCGGCGGCGTCCACCCGGCCGATCAGCCCGGCCAGGGCGCTCTCGTGCAGGTCGGTGGCGCGGGCGAGCATCTCGGCGTCCCGCATGCATGCGGCTGGGGAGTCGGGGGTCTGGCGCTGGGCGAGTTCGGCCGCGATCGCTGCCGCCGCGTCCACCAGCGCACTGGTGGACATCGACGCCACATCGATCACTTCACTCGAACACATGACTCTATGTTATCGAACAGTGCCTCACTGTATCGCTGGTTCGCGGTGAGAGTATTCAGACCTTCCGGATAGTCAGAGAGCATGTGGAACGCCCTTGCCCGCGGTCAGTCCTCGACGGTGATGCCGAACTCTCCGGCCAGGACGTCCAGGAGCGCCATCGCGTCGGCCGCCGCGACGGTCGCGCCGGCGAACGATTGGATCCCGGCCACGCCGGACAGGTCGCAGCCGGAGAACCGGACGCCGCCCTTCATGGTCGCGCCGGAGAATTGTGCGGCGCTCAACCGGCAACCCTCGAAGCGGACGTCGTGCAGCTCGGCGTTCTGGAAGCTGGCCTCGGTGAGGTTGCAGTCGGTGAACACCACCGACCGCAGGTGCGCGAACCGGAAGGTGGCCATGTCGGCGCGGCACCCCTCGAACCGGACGTCGCGCATACCGCCCTCGACGAACTGCAGCCCGGTCATGCGGCAATTGCGGGCCGCGGCGTTGAACATCCGCGAGTTGTTCATCCGCGCGTTGGCCAGGTCGCAGCCGGACAGGTCCACGTCGGCGAACCCGACGCGGACCAGCCGGGCGCCGGCCAGGCGGGTCCGGTCGAACCGGCACCGCTCGAACTCGACGTCCTCAACGTCGTCGGTGTCGCCGGTGGTGACCGGGTCGGGCCCGTAGGCCAGCGACAGGTATTTGCCGTCGTGGCGCAGGGCCCGGTCGTGTTCCTCGGCGGGCGTTAACGTCTTGGGCAGCACCGGCGGGCGCGGGTCCCGCCGCGGTGCCCGGCGGGTGCGTGGGGTTGCGGGCATGTGCAGAAACTTAACTTCCGTAGCTTTCGCAGGGGTGGAGACGCGACGCGCTCCGCTGCCTGGCCTGTCGTTGGATCTGCCGCGGGCCCCGGTGGGGTTGTGCGGCGAACGCGGCGAGCCATTCGGCCTCGGCCGCGAAGTCGGCGCCGTCCCGCCCGACGTGCATGCTCGTGAGCGCCAGGCGGTGCGCGGCGACCATGAGCGGGTCGGTGGCGGTGGCGCCACCGGCGGCGTGGTCCATCCGGACGGTGATGGTGCCGAGGCGCCGCACGTGCCGCCGCAGCTCCCGCTCGGCGGCCGGGTGCCAGGATTGGCGCGGGTTGAACCCGTCCGCGTTCATGGCGATGTTCAGCAGCCGCAGGACGGGTTTGGAGTCGATGACGGCCTCGACGTCGGTGCCGTCGCGGTAGCGGCGCAGCCCGATCCGGAGCACCTGCAGTTCGGCGATGCAACTGGACATCTGCGGGGACCGGCCCATCATCCGCGGGTCGGCGCGGAACGTGCCGCCGACCGCTGCGCCGGCCCCGTCGATCGCGGCGAACCCGCCGACGGGTTGTTCGTGGCACACCGACCCGTCCACCGCCAGGACGTGCGGGGCGCCGATGTTCAGGGTGGGCAGGGCCAGGTCGACCCCCCGCCGACCGTCACCCGCGCCCGCCGCGGCAGTGAGGCGTTGCGCGCCGTCACCGCCGCGAACCTCACCGACGCCGGATACCAGCGCCTCATCGGCTCCATGACGGCCGAGGCGCCCGACGCCGTCCTGGCCGCGTTGGAGTCGGTCCGGAAGGCGGCGGAGGACGACCCGGCCAAGCGCGCCCGGCTGTTCATCGACGGCGGGGCTCGGTGATGGCCCGCCGCCGGGGCCTGGTCGACGTCACCGCCGTCCGCACCAGGACAAGAACCCAAATGCCGTCCACAGAAGATGGCGCCTCTTCTGCTCGCCGGCGAATTACGGACGCCCCGGCCGCCATCCGGCGCTTCGGCCGGCGGTTTGCCGTTGACCCGCACAGACCCGTCACGGGCCGCTTCTGCCGTCCACCCGCCTCCGGGCGTGTGCTCGCCACGCTGTTCTAGGACACGGCCGAGCAAGAACACGCACCGCACCGCACGAGGTCTGACCGCCCACAACGAAGGTGCGATTCGCCCGCTGTCACGGCTCCCGGCGGCGTCCACCCGCCCGGTCAGATACGCCGCCATCCCCAGCAGATCAAGGTCGTCCGGCCGTTGCTGTCCCGCCCACATCCGGTCAACGACATGCGGCTCATCGGCGTCGGCGCCTGAAAGTTGAGCCTGCGAGCCCCGAAGAACCCGACGCCACCGCTCAGTCAGGACGACCGTTGCCGACGGGTCCCGCATGGCATTCGATCAGCCCATCCGACATGAATTCAAACAAACAGGGTGTCGTCACTTCGCTTATTATCGGGCAACTCAACCACCGACCGTCCTGCATTCAATGCCCATGGAAGGCGAAAGCACGCTGTATAGGACACCATGCCGCGTGAAACGCATGTACGGCGCTGAGTGCTCGATATCGGCACGTGCAAAGTTCGGACGTGCACGATTACATGGGGGCCGGTGTGGGCCTGGCGTCAGCCCCGCGCGTCAAGGCACACCCACGGCGAGCCGTCCGCCCCCACTGCCCTGATGGACGGTCCGCCTCCCCCAGGGAAAGGGACGCGGGCGTGGGCGTTGAAGACACCACCAAGACCGACACACGCACGGAGACGTCCGACAAGCCCACCTCGCAGGAGCGCCCCTCCGCCCCGCCGCCCGACAACCCCGGCTCCCCCGGCCAGCCGTCCCGCCTGGAAAGCCTCCGCCGTGCCCGCGAGCAGCAAGAAGCCAGAGCGCAGCAGGCCCAGGAAAAGGACACCGGCAGCTCACCGCGCGAACAACGCGACGACGAAACCACCTCGGAACAGCCCGGCCGCGCCGCCGAGAATGCAGAGGCATCCGGTAGGCCCGGAGCCAAGGACAAGCAGCAGCGCCAGGACGAAGACCAGCGCGAGGACGACCCACGCATCCAAGACCAGGGCACCAGCGGCAGCCGCGAGACCGACACCGGCACACCCGGCGACCGCAACCACGACCGCCCCCAAGCCCAACCCGCCGAACCGCGAGCAGACACCCGCACCGAACCCGCCGAACGGCCAACCTCACCCGAACGACAGTGGACACCGCCACCCGACAACCCCGGCTCCCCCGGCCAACCCTCCCGCCTGGAAAGCCTCGCCCGCGCACGCGAACAACAACAAGCCGCCGCCGCACAGCGGAATGAGAGCAGCGACACCGGCAGCCGTCCCACTGAGCAGCGCGACCACGAATCCGCCACGCCGCAACTCGAGAACGACGGTGTGAAAGCGGAGCCAGCAGGCAATGCCGAAGGCGCCGACGAGAACCAGGACGCGGACACACCGACAGACGACGCCAAGACCGAGGACGAACCCAAGCCCGACACCTCCGAGGCGCCACCCACTCACGAGCACAACCTCCGCGACGCCGACAAGCCCACCGACCACGCCCGCCAGCCGACAGGGGAAACCACCGACCAGCCCACCGGCCCGCAAGAACCCCGCCCAGGCACCACAACCGGCGAGCTGGATTCCCAGGACCGCACCACCGACCCGCCGCGAACCGCCGAACAGGGCATACAGATCACGGACGGGCCAACCGACAACGCTGATCAACCCCGGCCCGAATCAGCCGAGCAACCCACCCCTCTCGCCGACGGCACCGACCAGCCGCACCCCACCGACACCATCGAAGCTGATGACCCGGCCACCGCCGAGCGGCCCGACGCCAGCGCTCTCGCTGAACCGGATCGGGAGGCCGCTGGCCAGCCCGCCGAGCGACCACAGGCTGTCGCTGACGATGATGACGACAGCGCTCCCGGAGGGGCGGCGGCTCCCGACCTCGGCCGGGAACGTGACGATGCCGAACCTGCCGGTGAGGATGAGGAACCCGAGCCTTCCCCGGTGGATGAAGATGACGCGAACGAAATCCCGGACGGTTCCGGCGACGACAACGACGACCATGATAGGAATGCCGAGGAGCAACCCGAATCCCCGGCATCACAGGAGGACAATCCGGTCACCTATCGGATCCGCACGCCGGACGGCGAACAATTCGGCCCTCCCGGCACCGACCGATGGGTGTACCACCGCGGCAGACTCGATCCGGTGGACGAAAACCAAGACTTGTCTGAACCTGATCCCGAGAAGAGCGATTCGCCAACCCGGCTGTTTCGTGCACTCCGCGAAAGTCCGGACGACGTCCAGAAACACCTTAATGGAATCGGAAGCGATCTGGCGGAGGCCGCTCCAGAGCAGGCACCTCGAGGCAATCCGACCACCAGTCAGGACACACGCGCGCAACCCGACGCTCCTCAGCATCAGGCAGCGCCACAAGTAGGTGACATCATGTACGCCGCTGCCGCTACCGCATTCATTGCGTTTGTCGTGAAACAAAAGATTTCTGAGGGTATCGCACGACGCAGAGGGGGAGACAATGAGGATAACCGATAATCAGACGGCCGCACTGCAGGCTCAACTTGCCGGGCGGTTCGACGAATACAAGCAAATGCTGAACGACATGAGCAAAGAAGAGGCGGACGTAGGCTATGCCACTCTCGTTGCAGCCGCCTTCTTCAACGCGGTCCGGCAACGCTTTATCGTAGATGGAAAGGCTGCAGGCGACGTCGAAGTAATTGAGTTTGTCCGCGACGCAAGAGGACGGACCACGAACGCGAGAGAAATCATCGCCCCGGACATCGCCGAACTTCTCATCAATCTTTCGATCGGCAAGGTCTCACCCGAAGCCAAGAAAGATGTGGACGACAATGCGTCGTTCAAGATCAAGGCACTCCTGCTGACCATGTTGATTGCCGATGAGAACTTCAGCGAAGCGGAGCTGGCGGCATTCATAGCCGAGGCACGGGAACTGGCGGAGGAGTCACTTCAGTGATCGACTGGGCAGCCGTGACTATCGAGGACGATCACGTTGCAGCCCTGCGCCTGCTTCTCCAGGACGGCCCCCAGGCATGGGAGCGGTTGCAGAGGCAGGAGATGTCAACGGACCAAGGCGCGGCCGCCTACATGCAGATGTTCCATGCCGTCTTCACCATCGCGGTACGACGAAAGTTCGCACCGACGTACACGGCCCACGATATCGTGCGGTATACAGCCAAGCTGCGGATCGAACTCAAGGAACATGGCGACGATGACGTCAATCCTCGTATAGCCGAGAACGCCATCCGAGGCGCCCTTGGGGATCCGACCCTCCGAAGTGACGACAGGGTCGAAGCCATTGAGGACGTCCAGGGGCTGGAGTATCTAATAGCTGCTCAAATGGTCGTACTGTTCGACGTACTGCTCGCCGAAGAAGAATCCGATGAAGGCGCGGCAGAGGAGTACGTCCGGGAGGCCCTTGATCTTGCGCGGCGATGGGTGCGAGAGCGGCAGGCCGCTTAGGCGAAGGGCATCGGGCGGAGTGAGATGGTCTTGCCGCCGGTCATATGTGGGCATCCTCTCGATCTATACGAGCGTGTGACCCCGTGGATCGGCGATGGCGCTGGGGCCCCGGTAGCACTTTGTCGTGAGCCAAAGATCATGGACTCCCTTGCCGTCCTACGAGACCGTCCTGGACGAGTGCGTGATCCACCGGTTGGCCGTACCGCCACAGGCGAAGATCGCCCAACTACGGCTCATGATCAGAACGGTCTCGGACGAGGAGCGGATCACGGTACGCGTGCTCCGGCACGATGCCATCGTCCCAGGAGGCTTTCTCCCCAAGTCAGCGTTCTACCTCTACACGTTCACAGAGCCGGGCGACTCGCCTATAGCGGTAATCGATACCGTTACCACTGACCTCGTCCTGCCGCAGCAAGGCGAGATCGCCCGCTACGCCGAAATCTACAACCGTCTGCGAGAGGCTGCCCTCTCCCGCGAAGACAGCATGACCTTCCTCGATCAGGTAGCCAACAGGCTCGCCGACCAGACAGGATCGAGGACATGACCAAGAAGTTTCACGGCTGGCGCAAGTCACGCCGCAGCGAACCGAACGGTGGATGCATCGAAGCGGGTCAGGCCGCCGATGGCACGATCGGCGTCCGCGACACCAAACTCGACGGCAACGGACCGACTCTCGAATTCACCAGGGATGAATGGCGCACCCTGCTCGACAGGATCCGCAGAGACTCTCTCTGACCTCTCCAATCATCATCAGCCTTGAGACGAGCCCCTTTAACCTCAAGGCTGGTCGCGTTCCGAAGCCATCCATACAGCTGGCAGGGTGGCGCGGTCCTGCTCCTGCAGGCGGATCTCGGATCGTCCTGTACCGCTTCCCCGTCTCCATGGCCCGCAGCGGCAGCTCTTGGTCTAGCCGGGTACCTCTGTGCGGTCGGCGCCCCAGAGGGTGTGGAAGGAGCCTTCGCGGTCCACGCGGCGGTAGGTGTGGGCGCCGAAGTAGTCGCGCTGGCTCTGGGTGAGCGCGGCCGGGAGGCGGTCGGCGCGCAGGGAGTCGTAGTAGGCCAGGGCGGTGGAGAAGCCGGGCGCGGGGATGCCGAGGCGCGCGGAGGCGGCGACGACGTCGCGCCAGGCGGACTGGGCGTCGCCGACGGCCTCGGTGAAGTGGTCGTCGGTGAGCAGGGTCGGAGTGTTCGGGTCCGCCTCGTAGGCGGCGCGGATGCGGTCCAGGAAGCGGGCGCGGATGATGCAGCCGCCGCGCCAGATGGTGGCCATCGCGCCGAGGTCGACGTTCCAGCCGTACTCGGCGCTGCCCGCCTGGATCTCGTGGAAGCCCTGCGCGTACGCGACGATCTTCGAGGCGTACAGGGCCTTCTCGACGGCGTCGGCGAAGCCGGGGCCGGCGTCGCCGGTGCGGGACGGGCCCGGCAGGTTCCGGGCGGCCTCGCGGAGGGCGGCGTGGCCGGAGACGGAGCGGGCGAAGACGGCCTCGGCGATGCCGCCGACGGGGACGCCGAGGTCGAGGGCGGTCTGGACCGTCCAGCGGCCGGTGCCCTTCTGCTCGGCCTGGTCGAGGACGACGTCGACGAACGGTTTCCCGGTGGACGCGTCGGTGTGCGCGAGGACCTCGGCGGTGATCTCGATGAGGTAGGACTCCAGGCGGCCGCCGTTCCAGGTGCGGAAGACCTCGGCGATCTCGGCGGGGGCGAGGCCCGCGGCGTGCCGGAGCAGGTCGTAGGACTCGGCGATCAGCTGCATGTCGGCGTACTCGATGCCGTTGTGCACCATCTTCACGAAGTGGCCGGCGCCGTCGGGGCCGACGTGGGTGCAGCAGGGCGTCCCGTCCACCTTGGCGGAGATGTCCTCCAGCAGCGGGCCGAGGGCCGCGTAGGACTCGGCGGAGCCGCCCGGCATGATGCTCGGGCCGTGCAGCGCGCCCTCCTCGCCGCCGGAGATGCCGGTGCCGACGAAGTGGACGCCGCGGTCGCGGAGCGCGGCCTCACGGCGGCGGGTGTCGGTGAAGTTCGCATTGCCGCCGTCGACGATCATGTCGCCGGGCTCCAGCAGCGGGGCGAACTCGTCGATGACGGCGTCGGTCGGGCCGCCCGCCTTCACCATGATCACGAGGCGGCGGGGGCGTTCGAGGGAGGCGACGAACTGCTCGGCGGTCTCGGCCGGCAGGAACGTGCCCTCGTCGCCGAACTCCTCGACCAGGGCCTTGGTGCGCGCGTGGGTGCGGTTGTGCACGGCGACGGGATGCCCGTGCCGGGCGAGGTTGCGGGCGAGGTTCCGGCCCATCACCGCCAGCCCCGTGACGCCTATGCGCGCCTTTTGCATTGGCTCTCTCCTCCTCGTGTGCGACCCTGACCAAGGGGTTGTACGTGGATCATGATCCTCTCGTTCGAGCGCGCGTCCCGCGTGGCGGTGTCCGGCCGGGAACGGGGCGCGTTCAGGATCTCTTCGATGGTGTCATTCTCCAGGGGGTATGGATGCTGGGACTGCCGGACGAGTCGGCGGCGTGTCTCTTCGATCTCGACGGGGTGCTGACCCGGACGGCGGCCGTCCACGCCGCCGCCTGGAAGGAGATGTTCGACGGCTACCTGCGCGAACACGCGGAGCGGACCGGTGAGCCGTTCACCGAGTTCGACGCCGTGAAGGACTACGGCCGGTACGTCGACGGCAAGAAGCGCGAGGACGGGACGCGCTCGTTCCTGGAGTCGCGCGGCATCGAACTACCGGAGGGTGTCCCCGGCGATCCGCCGGAGACCGAGACCATCCGGGGGCTCGGCAGCCGCAAGAACGCGCTGGTGCTCAGGTTCATCGAGGAGAAGGGCGTCGAGACGTTCGACGGCTCGATCGACTACGTCCGCGCGGCGCGGGCGGCGGGCCTGAAGACGGCGGTGGTGTCGTCCAGCGCGAACACCGTGCAGGTCCTGCGGACGGTCGGCATCACCGGCCTGTTCGACGCGCGGGTCGACGGGGTGACGGCGGCGGAGCGGAACCTGCCCGGCAAGCCCGCCCCCGACATGTTCCTGGAGGGGGCGCGGGAGCTCGGCGTCCCCGCCGCGCGGGCGGTGGTGTTCGAGGACGCGCTCGCCGGCGTCCAGGCGGGGCGTGCGGGCGGGTTCGCATACGTGGTGGGCGTCAACCGGGTGGACGGTGCGCACGCCGAGGCGCTGGCCGGGCACGGCGCCGACATCGTCGTCTCCGACCTGTCGGAACTGCTGGAGGTGCCGTGACGGAGCGGGATGGCCAGGCCGCGGTCGACCGGCCTGTGTTCATGGTGGAGCCGTGGTGCCTGCGGGAGCCGGAGCTGCGGCTGGACCGGCTGGCGCAGACCGAGTCGGTGTTCACGTTGTCCAACGGGCACGTCGGCATGCGCGGCAACCTGGACGAGGGGGAGCCGCACGGGCTGCCCGGCACGTACCTGAACTCCTTCTACGAGCAGCGTCCGCTTCCGCACGCCGAGACCGCCTACGGCTACCCCGAGATGGGCCAGACGGTCATCAACGTCACCAACGGCAAGGTGATCCGGCTGCTGGTGGACGATGAGCCGTTCGATGTGCGCTACGGCCGCGTCCACCATCACGAGCGGGTGCTGGACATGCGGGCGGGCACGCTAACCCGGCATGTGGAGTGGACGTCCCCGGCGGACAAGACGGTCAGGGTGACCTCGGTCCGGATGGTGTCGCTGACGCAGCGGGCCATCGCGGCGATCTGCTACGACGTCGAGCCGGTCGACGAGTCGGTCCGGGTGGTCGCGCAGTCGGAGCTGGTGGCCAACGAGGCGCTGCCCGGCGGCGGCAAGGACCCGCGGGCGTCCGCGATCCTGGAGAGCCCGCTGGTCGGCGAGGAGCACGTCGCCAACGGCACGAAGGTCCTGCTGCTGCACCGGACGCGGCAGAGCGGGCTGCGGATGGCGGCGGGCATGTCGCACGACATCCAGGGCCCGGAGTCGATGACGATCGACACCGAGAGCTCGAAGGACGTGGGGCGGCTGACGGTCGCGACGCGGCTGGAGCCCGGGCAGCGGCTGCGCATCGTCAAGTTCATCGCGTACGGGTGGTCGAGCCGGCGGTCCCGCCCGGCGCTGCACGACCAGGTGGTCGGGGCGCTGGCGGGTGCCCGGCGGACCGGCTGGGACGGCCTGCTGACCGAGCAGCGCGACTACCTGGACGAGTTCTGGGAGGGCGCGGACGTCGAGGTCGACGGCGACGCCGAGATCCAGCAGGCCGTGCGTTTCGGGATGTTCCATGTCCTCCAGGCGGGCGCGCGCGCGGAACGCCGCATGATCCCGGCCAAGGGCCTGACGGGGCCCGGCTACGACGGCCACACGTTCTGGGACACCGAGACGTTCGTCATGCCGGTGCTGACGTACACCTCACCGGGCGCCGCGGCGGACGCGCTCGCCTGGCGGCACATGACGCTGCCGCTGGCGTGCGAGCGTGCCGCCCAGCTCGGCCTGGACGGCGCGGCGTTCCCCTGGCGGACGATCCGCGGCCACGAATGCTCGGGGTACTGGCCCGCCGGGACGGCCGCGTTCCACATCAACGCCGACATCTCCGACGCCGTCGTCCGGTACGTGGACGCCACGGAGGACGTGCAGTTCGAGCGGGAGATCGGGCTGGACATCCTGGTGCAGACCGCGAGGCTGTGGCGCAGCCTCGGCCACCACGACGTCGGCGGCGTGTTCCGCATCGACGGGATCACCGGCCCCGACGAGTACAGCGCGGTCGTGGACAACAACGTCTACACCAACCTCATGGCGCGCCGTAATCTGGAGGAGGCCGCGGAGATGGCGATGCGCCACCCGGACGTGGCCGACCGGCTCGGGGTGGACGCCGAGGAGGCCGCGTCGTGGCGGGACGCGGCGGCGGCGATGCTGATCCCCTACGACGAGCGGCTGGGCGTCCACCCGCAGAGTGAGAGCTTCACCAACCACGCCCGCTGGGACTTCGCGGCCACCAAGCCCGACCACTATCCCCTGCTGCTGAACTATCCGTACTTCGACCTGTACCGCAAGCAGGTCGTCAAGCAGGCGGATCTGGTGCTCGCGATGCACCTGTGCGGGGACGCGTTCACCGAGGAGCAGAAGGCCCGCAACTTCACCTACTACGAGGGGCTGACCGTCCGGGACTCCTCGCTGTCGGCGCAGACGCAGGCGGTGGTGGCGGCCGAGGTCGGCCAGCTGGAGCTGGCGCACGACTATCTCGGCGAGACCGCGCTGATGGACCTGCACGACCTGAACCGCAACACCCGCGACGGCCTGCACATCGCCTCGATGGCGGGGGCGTGGAGCGGGCTCGTCGCCGGGTTCGGCGGGATGCGGGCGGGCGGCGGGCGGCTGCGGTTCGCGCCGCGGCTGCCGGGCGGCATCAGCCGGCTGGCGTTCCGGATGCGGTACCGGGGCAGCCGGATCAAGGTCACCGTGGCCTCGGAGGCGGCCTGCTACGAGCTGCTGGACGGCCCGGCCATCAAGCTGTGGCATCACGGGGAGCCGTTCTCCCTCGGCGCCGAGCCGGTCGAGCTGCCGATCGAGCAGATACCGGCGCGTCCGGCGCCGACGCAGCCGGCGGGACGGGAGCCGGCCCCGCGCCGCATCGACCCGCACGGCCGCGATCCCCGCGGCCGCTAGCAGCTAGCCCGCCGGCGCGGCCCCGGCCCGCCCCTGCGGCCGCTGGTCCGCGGGGGCGCAGGGGGCGGCGCAGTCCGCGTCCGGCCCGGCCGCCGGGCCGGACGGGGTGTCGCCGGCGCCGTGTCCGACGAGGAGCCTGCGCGGCCCCGGCCCTTCGTCGCCGAGCCGGTCGTAGGGGTTGGCGAGGGCGCACTTGCTGATCGACAGGCAGCCGCAGCCGATGCAGTCGGTGAGGTCGTCGCGGAGCCGTTCGAGCTGGCGGATGCGGTCGTCGAGGTCGCTGCGCCACGTCTCCGACAGCCTCGCCCAGTCCGCGACGGTGGGGGTGCGCTCCTCGGGGAGCGTGGCGAGGGCGTCGCGGATGTCGCTGAGCGGGATGCCGACCCGCTGCGAGACCTTGATGAACGAGACCCGGCGGAGCGTGTCGCGGCTGAAGCGCCGCTGGTTGCCCGCCGTCCGGCGGCTGCTGATCAGACCCTTGGACTCGTAGAAGTGCAGCGCCGAGACGGCCACGCCGCTCCGCTCGGCGACCTGCCCGACGGTCAGTTCGTGTACCCGGTGCTCAAGCCGCGTCATACCCGGATCCTATGCGACCTCAACCGCGGTCGAGGTTCCCCGGGGGGGCGCCCGCCCGCCGCGTTCCCCCGGGAAGGCGGCGCGCCCGCCCGCCGAGCGGATCGGCGGACGGGCGCGCGGGAGACGGGCAGGTCAGTGGTCCAGGCGGCGGACCAGGCCGTGGTACTCGTCCCACAGCGCCTTCGGCATGTGGTCGCCGAACTTCTCGAAGTGCTCGGGGACCAGGGCGGCCTCCTGCTTCCACACCTCGGTGTCGACCGACAGCAGGATGTCGAGGTCGTCGCCGGCGATGTTCAGGCCCTCGGTGTCGAGCGCCTGCCTGGTCGGCAGGTGCCCGATCGGGGACTTGACCGCGTCGGCCTGCCCGTTCAGGCGCTCGACGATCCACTTCAGGACGCGGCTGTTCTCGCCGAAGCCGGGCCAGATGAACTTTCCGGCGGCGTTCTTGCGGAACCAGTTGACGTAGTAGATCCGGGGGAGCTTCTCGGCGTCGGTGGCCTTGCCGATCTCCAGCCAGTGGCCGAAGTAGTCGCCCATGTTGTAGCCGCAGAACGGCAGCATGGCGAACGGGTCGCGGCGCAGCTCGCCGACGGCGCCCTCGGCGGCGGCGGTCTTCTCGGACGCGACGTTGGCGCCGAGGAACACGCCCTGCTGCCAGTCGAACGACTCGGTGACCAGCGGGACGGCGGACGCGCGCCGGCCGCCGAACAGGATCGCCGAGATCGGGACGCCCTTCGGGTCCTCCCACTCGTCGGCGATGATGGGGCACTGCCCGGCCGGGGTGGTGAAGCGGGCGTTCGGGTGGGCGGCCGGGGTGTCGGAGTCCGGCGTCCAGTCGTTGCCCCTCCAGTCCGTGAGGTGTGCGGGCGGCTCGTCGGTGAGGCCCTCCCACCACACGTCGCCGTCGTCGGTGAGCGCGACGTTGGTGAAGATGCTGTTGCCCCACAGCGTCTTCACGGCGTTGGCGTTGGTGCTCTCGCCGGTGCCGGGCGCGACGCCGAAGAACCCGGCCTCCGGGTTGATCGCGTAGAGGCGGCCGTCGTCGCCGAACCGCATCCAGGCGATGTCGTCGCCGATCGTCTCGACCTTCCAGCCCGGGATGGTCGGCTCCAGCATGGCGAGGTTGGTCTTGCCGCACGCCGACGGGAACGCCGCGGTGACGTAGCGGGTCTCACCGGACGGCGGCGTCAGCTTCAGGATGAGCATGTGCTCGGCCATCCAGCCCTCGTCGCGCGCCATCGTGGACGCGATCCGCAGCGCGTAGCACTTCTTGCCCAGCAGCGCGTTGCCGCCGTACCCGGACCCGTAGGACCAGATCTCCCGGGTCTCGGGGAAGTGGGTGATGTACTTGGTGGAGTTGCACGGCCACTTCGCGTCCTCCTGGCCGGGCTCAAGCGGGGCGCCGACGGAGTGGACGGCCTTGACGAACGACCCGCGCTCCTCGATGAGCCGCAGCGCGCCCTCGCCCATCCGCGTCATGATCCGCATGGACACGGCGACGTAGGCGGAGTCGGTGATCTCCACGCCGAGCTGGGAGATGTTGCCGCCGAGCGGCCCCATGCAGAACGGCACCACGTACATGGTGCGGCCCTTCATGCAGCCGTCGAACAGACCGTCCAGGGTCTGCTTCATCTCGGCGGGCGCGACCCAGTTGTTGGTGGGGCCGGCGTCCTCCTCCTTCTCCGAGCAGATGAACGTCCGGTCCTCGACGCGCGCCACGTCCGTCGGGTCGGAGGCCGCGTGGAAGCTGTTCGGCCGTTTGGCCGGGTCGAGACGCGTGAGGGTGCCCTGCTCGACGAGGAGGCCGGTCAGGCGCTCCCACTCGGCATCCGAGCCATCGCACCACTCGACGCGGTCCGGCTTGGTCAGCTCGGCGATCCCGCGTACCCACTCGATCAGTTCGGTGTGGCCGGTTGGGGCCTGGTCGAGGCCGGAGACCTGGTTGGACACGGGCAACTCCTTCAGCTGTTCACAGGATGTTTGCATGATGAACAAGACCCGCCGTTTTTGCCATTTGGTCTGGACCAATCCGGTCCGCTATTGGCCCTTCCCTGCCCCTTTTGTGGCTGATATCACTTACGTACGGCCGTTGAGGGCGGTGCGCCACCATGCCCGGGTCCAGATACGGTCAAGCTGGGTAAACGTGTGTCTCGGTGGCCTTCACAGCCGCCCATATCAGGCTGCCCTCGGCCAAATGCAGCTCCGCGACGGCCGCCGGGGTCACCTCCGCGACGGCGTCGAAAGGCGGTCCGGACAGCCGGACCCGGACGCGGTCTCCCTGCCGTTCGATCGCGGCGACGCGGGTGCGCCAGAGGTTGCGGGGGCTGCCGTCGGGACGGGTCCGGTACAGCGCCACCGCGGATGGCGCGAAGGCCAGAAAGACCTCACCTTCGAGCGAGTCCACAGTGTCGAGCGTCCCCGCGCCCTCGCCGGTCGGACCGTCACCGATCAGCACGGACCCGGCAGCCGCGCGGCCCCGGTACAGGTTCAGCCCGACCAGGCGCGCGACGTAGTCGGTACGGGGCCGGCGGGCGACGTCGGCGGGCGTCCCCTCCTGGACGAGACGTCCGCCCTCGATCACGACGAGGCGGTCGGCCAGGACCATCGCGTCCAGGGGGTCGTGGGTGACGAGCACCGCCGCGCCGGAGAACCCGGCGAGATGGCCGCGGAGCGCGGCCCGGATGTCCAGCCGCGTGTGGGCGTCGAGGGCGGCGAGCGGCTCGTCCAGCAGGAGCAGGCCCGGCTCGACGGCCAGCGCGCGTGCGAGCGCGACGCGCTGCGCCTGCCCGCCCGACAGCGCCCGGGGACGGGCGGACGCGAACTCCGCGAGCCCGACCCGGTCCAGCCAGTCCGCGGCGCGGCGGCGGGCGGCGCGGCGGCCGGCGCCCTGGCAGCGGGGCCCGAACGCGACGTTCTCCAGCGCGGTGAGGTGAGGGAACAGCAGGTAGTCCTGGAACACCATGCCGATGCCGCGGCGGTCGGGCGGCAGCGGGCGCAGATCGGCCCCGTCCAGCCGGACATGGCCGCCGGCCATCGGGACGAGCCCGGCGAGAGCGCGCAGCGCGGTGCTCTTGCCCGCCCCGTTCGGGCCGAGCAGTGCCACGACCTCGCCGGGTTCGGCGGTGAGCGCGAGATCGAGGTCGAAAGCGGCGCGCCGCACGACGAGCCGCGCGTCCAGCCCCCGGTCCCCTGCCCCGTGCGGGGGGACGGCCTCCCATGCCTCCCTGTTCGCTCCGCTCATGTGGAGGCGTCCATCCAGCGGCCCCGGAGGGCGGCGAGGACGATGACCGACACGGCCAGCAGGACGATGCTCAGCACGATCGCGGCCTGCGGGTCGGTCTCCAGCGCCAGATAGACGGCCAGCGGCATCGTCTGCGTCCGGCCGGGGAAGTTGCCCGCGAACGTGATCGTCGCGCCGAACTCGCCGAGCGCCCGCGCCCAGCACAGCACGGCCCCCGCCGCGACGCCGGGCGCCACGAGCGGCAGCGTCACCCGCCGGAAGACCGTCCAGCGGCCCGCGCCGAGGGTGGCGGCGGCCTCCTCGTAGCGCAGGTCGGCGCCGCGCAGCGCGCCCTCCACGCTGATCACCAGGAACGGCATCGCCACGAACGTCTCGGCCAGCACGACCCCGGCGGTGGTGAACGGGAACGTGATCCCGAACGCCGAGTCCAGCCAGCCCCCGATCAGCCCGCGCCGCCCGAGCACCAGCAGCAGCGCGACGCCGCCGACCACCGGCGGCAGCACCAGCGGAACGGTCACCAGGGCCCGCACGAGCCGCACGCCCGGGAACCGGACCCGCGCCAGCGTCCAGGCCAGCGGGACGCCGAGCAGCACGCACAGGCCGGTGGCGAGGGTGGCGGTGACCAGCGACAGGCGCAGCGCGTCCAGCACCTGCGGCTGCATGAAGCGGGTGCCGAGCGTGGACCATGGGGCGCGGACGAGCAACCCGAACAGGGGCAGCACCAGGAAGGCGAGCCCCGCGAGCGCGGGCAGCAGCAGGATCCCCGGCGGCCGCCCCGCCGGCGGGGCACCCTCCCGCACCCCGGACGGCCCTGCCCGCCGGGGGAGGAAGGCCCTTCGCGCCCCCCGGGGCGCCTTCGGCTTCGGAGTCACGGCGCCTCGAATCCGGCGCGGCTCAGCGCCGCCCTGCCCCGCTCCCCCAGCACCAGCCGGATGAACTCCCCGGCGAGCGCACTGTGCGGAGCACCTGCGACCTCGACGATCGGGTAGTCGTTCACGGCCTGCGCGGCTTCGGGGAACTCGATCCCCCTGACCTTCCGCCCCGCCGCCCTGACGTCGGTGCGGTAGACGAGCCCGGCGTCGGCCTCACCCAGGACGACCTTGGTGAGGACGGCCTTGACGTCCCGCTCCCGCGACACCGGCTCCACGTCGACGCCGGCGGCGCCGAGCGCCTTCTGCGCGGCCGCCCCGCAGGGCACCTGCACGGCGCACAGGACGACCTTGAGCCCGGGCGCGGACAGGTCGCCGGCCGTCGCCACCCCGCCGGGGTCGTCCGGCGGGACGGCGATGACCAGGCGGTTCCGGCTGAACACCCGCGGCGGGCCGGCCGCGCCGCCCGCGCCGCCCGCGCCGGTCACGGTGGTCATCGTGGCGGGGCTCGCGGACGCGAACACGTCCGCCGGGGCACCCTGCGTGATCTGCTGCGCGAGCGTCGAGCTGCCGCCGAAGTTGAACCTGACCCGCACGCCGGGGTGCGAGCCCTCGAACGCCTCGCCGAGCGCGGTGAACGCCCCGGTCAGCGAGGCCGCCGCGAACACCGTCAGCGCCTCACCGCTCCCCGTCCCGGACGACGAGCCGCCGTCCCCGATGTCGCCGCACCCGGTCATGACCGTGAGCAGCAAGAACCCCGCCGCCGTTCGCTTGAACACGGACCCTCCCCCGGGGCGTCAGCCCGGCTCGGACACTTCGACGACGACGTTGGTGGACTTCACGACGGCCTCGGCGACCACGCCCACCCGCAGCCCGAGTTCGTCGGCCGCCTCTCGGCTCATCAGCGACACCAGCCGGAACGGCCCGGCCTGGATCTCCACCTGCGCCATCACCCCGTCACGGACGACGTCGGTCACGATCCCCCGCATCCGATTGCGCGCGGACGAGAACCGCTCCGCCTGGTCGGACGGCCCTCCCCCGCGCGCCTGGTCGCGCACGAAGGCCGCGAGCTCGGCGCCGGGCACCAGCCGGTGCCCGTGCCCGTCCCGGGACGCCGGGAGCCGCCCGCCGTCCACCCAGCGGCGGACGGTGTCCGCGCTGACCCCCAGCAGTGCCGCCGCCTCACCGATCCTGAACGTCGTCACGAGGCACAGCCTACCCCTTGCAGATGCGAGTCAAAAAAATCGAGCAGCACATGAAATGCGATCCGGATCAGCCGATCGCCATAGCGAATGCCGATCGGCGGGTCATCCTTCGGGCACCATCTCCAGCAGCACCTCCGTGATCATCCCGAGGGTGGCCCAGTCGACCAGGCGCTCCCGCCTGATCCGCCCGAACGCGGTCACCTCGACGTAGGTGCGCTCCCCGTCCGCCGCCACCCCGTGCGGCCCGGACCCGTGCAGCCGCGCCGACTCGTCCCCGGTGATCTCGGCCGAGAACAGGTGCGCCCGGTGCGCGGACATCGTGGCGTTCACCTGCCGCGTCCCGTGCTCGCGCAGCCGCGCCGGGTCCAGCGGCAGCCCGGTCTCCTCGGCGACCTCCGCAAGGGCGTTCTCGAAGGCCGTGCCCATCCCCGAACCGCCGGGCAGCTCATGGACGAACCCCTCCGCGCACGGGCTCCGGAACTCCCGGACGAGCACGACCTCGGCGTCGTCGAGCGTCTCCCCCGGCCGGTACAGGACGGCGGCCGAGACGTCCGGCCGCCCGATGACGATCTCGTTGTCCTTGATCCGGTCTTCGGCCGCCACGCGCACCCGGACGTGCAGGCCCCACCAAGCGCCGAACCGGAACACCACCCGGGCGCCGAGCAGCGTGTTCCCCGCGTCCGCCTGCCCTCTGTACCAGTCCTGGAACGGCTTCTCGCGCCACAGCAGCAAGGGGATCTCCCGCTCCCCGCCCGTACGGGACGCGCCCGCGCCGATCCGTTCGAGCGCCGCCGCCACCGTCCCCGCGAGATCGTTCGCGGTCGGCACGCCGAACGCGGCGGCGTAGTGCAGCAGGTACCGGTTCTTCGGCGCATCGGGGGGTGCGCCGAACACCACGCGGCCGCTGTCGTGCCACATCCCCCACTCCACGTTCGTGGTGAACGCGGGCATGGTGACCGGCTCACGCGGGACCCAGAAGATCACCTCGTCGGCCAGGTGCAGGCAGCGCTCCTCCCAGTCGATCTGCGCGTCGTAGTCGGTGTAGCGGTCGTGCCGGTGCTCGGGGACGAACACGACGAGCCGCCCGTCCCCGCGCCACCGGCGGCGCAGTTCGCCCACCGCCGCGGGCCGCCATGACGCGACCGCCGCGGAGCGCGGTGTGGGGCCCGCGAGGAAGACGGCGGCCTCCCAGTGATCCGGCGGGTCCTCCCGCGCGTACACGATGGTGATCCCCGCGCTGATCTCCGCGCCCATGGGTCGGCCTTTCCCGTTCGTGTGGAGTGATTTGGTCCGGGTATTGGGTGATTTAGACCAGAATCACACGCCCGGTCAGGAGGAATGATCATGACTGGGACCATGCGCGCACCACGGACCCGGGGCCTGCTCAGCGGGACGCTGCTGGTGCTGCTGGGCCTGTGGGGCGGCCTGCTGCCCTTCGTGGGCCCGTACTTCGGCTTCGGCTTCGCGCCGGACGACACCTGGGTCTACGACACCGACCGGCTCCAGCTCAGCGTCGCGCCCGCCGCGGCCGTCGTGCTCGGCGGCCTGATCGTGCTCGCCGCCGCCAACCGCGCGTTCGCGATGTCCGGCGCCTGGCTCGCCGCGCTCGGCGGCGCCTGGTTCGCCGTCGGGCACAGCGTCGCCGCGCTGTGGGACGTCCCCGGCGTCGGTGCCCCGCTCGGAACGGGCGAGGGGTGGCGGACCGCCGAGCAGCTCGCCGGATTCACCGCGCTCGGCGTCGTCATCACGTTCCTCGCCGCCCTCGCGCTCGGCCGCTTCGCCGTGGTCGGCGCCCGGGAGGCGGCACGCGGGACGGCGAGGACACCCGAGGCCGAGAATCCCGGGTCGAACACCACCCAGCCGCTCGTGTACGGGCGGTACGCACGGGAGAACCCGCCCGGGCAGGCGCCGCGGCCACCGCGGCCCGGCGACCAGCAGGTCGCGGGCGAGCCCCGCCACGACCGCTGACCGCCCGCGCCGTTTCGCCGGCGTGCGGCGTTTCGCCCCGAAGAGGCCCTCGAAGGACGGCGCGCCGCGGGCCGGCGGGTCAGCGTTCGGGGTTGCGCATGTTGCGGACGGACTTGGTGGTCTCGTAGCTGCCCCGCTCGTCGTCCAGCCGCACGTCGTCGCGGTCGGTGAACATGGCGACGAAGGCGACCAGGAGGCCGACACCGCCGATCCAGGGCTCCCGCCACGCGAAGCTGAGCGCCACGCAGGCGACAGCACAGGAGATGAGCAGCAAGAGCTTCAACGTCGCACCCCTCGACCCGCGCCCTGATGTCCGGAGGACCCGGTCACTCCGGACTCGAACGTGCACTTCCCGCGCGATCGACGAGTAATGGAAGACTTACTCGCCGCCCGCAGACAGCATCCTGACATGCCGCGGCCCGCCCGGGAAAGATCCCCGGCGGGCCGCATGCCGAATATTTCCGCTATTTCTTGCCCTTGCCGCGCTTCTCCCGGATCTTCATGGCGATGTCCAGGGGCGTCCCGGCGAAGCCGAACTCCTCGCGCAGCCGCCGCTCGATGAACCGCCGGTACCCCTCCTCCAGGAACCCGGACGTGAACAGCACGAACCGCGGCGGTCGCACCCCCGCCTGCGTCGCGAACAGCACGCGCGGCTGCTTGCCGCCCCGCACCGGATGCGGGTGCGAGTTCACCAGATCGGCGAAGAACTGGTTCAGCTTGGACGTGGGGACGCGGGTGCCCCAGCCCTCCAGGGCCGTCTCGATCCCCGGCACGAGCCTGTCCATGTGCCGGCCGGTCTTGGCGGAGATGTTCGCCCGCGGCGCCCACCGCGCGTTGTGGAGCTGCCGGTCGATCTCCCGCTCCAGGTAGTGGCGGCGCTCCTCGTCCAGCAGATCCCACTTGTTGTAGGCGATCACCAGGGCCCGGCCCGAGTCCACCACCATCGAGATGATCCGCAGGTCCTGCTCGGCGAGCGGCTGGTCGGCGTCCACCAGGACCACCGCGACCTCGGCGCGCTCCAGCGCCGACTGGGTGCGCAGCGTCGCGTAGAAGTCGGCGCCCTGGTTCTCGCGGTGCCGCCGCCTGATCCCCGCCGTGTCGATGAACCGCCACGTCTTCCCGCCGAGCTCGATCAGCTCGTCGACCGGGTCGCGGGTCGTCCCCGCCACCGCGTCCACGACGGCCCGCTGCTCCCCCGCCAGCTGGTTCAGCAGGCTCGACTTGCCGACGTTCGGGCGGCCCAGCAGCGCGACCCGGCGCGGCCCGCCCGGCTCGCCGAACGTCTCCGGCGGCGGCTCCGCCGGCAGCGCCTCCAGCACCGCGTCGAGCAGGTCGCCGCTGCCGCGCCCGTGCAGCGCGCTGACGGGCTGCGGCTCACCGATGCCCAGCGACCACAGCGCGGCCGCGTCCGCCTCGGTGCCCATGTTGTCGACCTTGTTGGCGACCAGCACCACCGGCTTGCCGGACCGGCGCAGGATCTCCACCACGGCCTCGTCCACGTCGGTCGCGCCCACCGTCGCGTCCACCACGAACATCACGACGTCGGCCAGGTCGACCGCCAGCCGCGCCTGCTCGGCGATCGCCGCGGCCAGCCCGGACGAGTCCGGCAGCCACCCGCCGGTGTCGACGACGGTGAACCTGCGGCCGCTCCACGTCGCGTCGTAGGCGACCCGGTCGCGGGTCACGCCCGGCACGTCCTCCACGACCGCCTCACGGCGGCCCAGGATCCGGTTGACCAGGGTGGACTTGCCGACGTTCGGCCGCCCCACCACCGCCACGACCGGCGCCGGGCCCGCGTCCTCGGGGACGTCCTCGACGACGTCCACCGTTTCGATCTCGTAATCGCTCACAATGACATCCCCGCGGGGGCCGTCAGGCCGCCCGCTCACTCATGCTCTTTGGCGAGGCGGACGATCGCCTCGATGACCTCGGCGAGGCTCAGCTCCGTCGAGTCGATCTCGTGCGCGTCCCCCGCCCTGGTCAGCGGCGACGCCTTCCGGGTGGAGTCCAGCCGGTCGCGCCGGGCCTGCTCGGCCTGCGTGACGGTCACCGACGCCCCCGGGTCGGCCGCGAGGTCCTTCGCGCGGCGACGGGCCCGCGTCTCCTCGCTGGCGGTCAGGTACACCTTGACCGGCGCGTCCGGGGCCACGACCGTGCCGATGTCGCGCCCCTCCACCACGATGGCGCCGGCCCCGATGATCTCCCGCTGCAGCTCCACGAGCCGGGTCCGGACCGCCGGGACGGAGCTGACCGCGCTGACCGCGTTCGTCACCTCGCGGGTGCGGATCGGCGCGGACACGTCCGTCCCGTCCACCGTGATCGTCGGCGCGTCCGGGTCGGTGCCGGACTCGATGACCGGCTCCGGCGCGCGGGCCGCGACGGCGGCGCCGTCCTCGACCGGCACGCCGTTGTTCAGCATCCACCACGTCATGGCGCGGTACATCGCACCGGTGTCCAGGTAGCGGAGCCCGAGCGCGCGGGCGACGCCCTTGGACGCGCTGGACTTGCCGGACCCGGAGGGGCCGTCCATGGCGATGACGAGCGGCACGATCGCTCCCTCTCTGTTCCGTTGAGGCGCCCTCCGGCGCGGGCCGCGGGCGGACCGGGCGGCGCCCAACGCCGCGCCGATGCGCGGGTGTCCCCCGGACGAGCCCCGGCGAACCAGGCTACCGGCACCGGCCCACTCCCCGCGCCGCCGCCCGCACGGCCGCGCCCCGGGCCGCGGGCTAGCCGGGCACCGACCAGCCGCGGGCGCGCAACTCCCCGGCCAGCCGTTCGGCCGCCTCCGGCACCACCGACAGCTCCAGCACGCCCAGCGGGCGGCCCGGCGAATGCTCGATCGCCACGTCCTCGATGTTGACGCCCGCGATCCCCGCCGCCTGGAAGATCATCGCGAGTTCGCCCGGCCGGTCGGGGATGACCACCTGGACGGCCGCGTAGGCGGGCTGGTCGCCGCCGTGCTTGCCCGGGATGCGGGACCGGCCCGCGTTCCCGCGCAGCAACAGATCCGCCACATGGGCGGCGGCCTCCTCGCTGCCGTCGCGCAGCAGCGACGCGGCCACCGCGAGGTCGGTCGCGACGGCCTCCAGCACGTCCGCGACCGGCGCGGAGTTCGCCGACAGGATCCCGATCCACAGCCGCGGGTCGCTGGCCGCGATCCGGGTGACGTCCCGGACGCCCTGCCCCGACAGCCCCAGCGCCACGTCGTCCGCACCGGTGAGGCGGGCGGCGACCGCCGCCGACACCACGTGCGGGCCGTGCGAGACCAGGGCGACGGCCCGGTCGTGCTCGGCGGCGTCCACCGCCACCGGCATCGCGCCGCACGACTTCGCGAGATCCGTGACGACCGCGACCGTCTCCGGCGTCGCCTCCGGGGGCGCGCACAGCGCCCACGGGCGGCCGAGGAACAGGTCCGCGCGGGCCGCGGCCGGCCCGGACCGCTCACTGCCCGCCAGAGGGTGGCCCGCCACGAACGTCGTCAGATCGCAACCCAGCTCGGCGGCCTGCGCCAGCGGCAGCGCCTTCACGCTCGCGACGTCGGTGTAGGCGGTGGCGAGGCCGCGTTTCTGCGCGTCCAGCAGCGTCACCGCCACCGCCGCCGGCGGCACCGCGAGCACCGCCAGATCGGCGGGCTCCGCCTGCGCCCCGTCCGGCAGCGCGTCACCGGCGCCCAGCTCGACCGCCAGCGCCAGCGCCGCCGCGTCCCGGTCGGTCAGCCGCACCTCCGCGCCGCGCTCCCGCATCGCCAGGGCGATCGACGTCCCGATCAGCCCCGTCCCGACAACGATGATGCGCCGCGCCACCACGTCCTCACTCACGCCGGTCACCCTACTGCGCGATGTCGAGGCGGAGGGCCGTGGCGCCGCGCAGGTAGACGTGCTGGACGTCCGAGCGGGGGCGGCCGGTCTCGATGTGGGCCATCAGCCGGATCACCCGGGGCAGCGAGCCCGGAACGGCGATCTCCGACGCGCACAGCAGCGGCACGTCGTGGAAGCCGAGCTTGCGGGCGGCGAGCGCCGGGAACTCCGCCGTCAGGTCCGGCGTGGTCGTGAAGATCACGCTGATGACGTCGTCGGTGCTCAGCTCGTTGCGGGACATCACCTCGGCGACGAGCTCCGTCGTCGCCTCCAGGATCTGGTCCCGGTCGTCGGCCTCGACCTGCGTCGCCCCGCGGACCGCGCGTACCGTCACAGCCGTTCCCCTCCTCGTGTCCGCCGGCTACAGCCCGGCGACCTTGTACAGCTCGCCGATCTCCTGCACGGACAGCGCCCGCATCGTGCCCGGCTTCAGCGCCCCGAGCCTGATCGGCCCGAACTCTATTCGGGCCAGCTGCTGGACGGGGAACCCGACCTCCTTCAGCAGCCGCCGGACGATGTGCTTGCGCCCCTCGTGCAGGGTGATCTCCACCAGCACGCGCCTGCCGACCTGGTCGAAGATCCGGAACTTGTCGGCCTTGGCGGGACCGTCGTCCAGCGTCACGCCGGCCCTCAGCCGCCTGCCGAGGTCCCGCGGGATCGGGCCGTGGATCTCGGCCAGGTAGGTCTTGGAGACCCCGTAGCTCGGGTGGGTGAGGCGGTGTGACAGCTCGCCGTCGTTGGTGAGCAGGATCAGGCCCTCGGTGTCGGTGTCCAGCCGTCCGACGTGGAACAGCCGCTCCGGCACCTCGACGTAGTCGGCGAGGGACTTGCGGCCCCGTTCGTCGGACATCGTGCTCACCACGCCGCGCGGCTTGTTGATCGCGTAGTAACGCATCTCGGAGCGGGTCTCGACCCGCATGCCGTCCACATGGATGACGGCGTGCCGCGGGTCGACGCGCTCACCGAACCGGAACACCTTCTTCCCGTCGACGGTGACGCGGCCCTCGCCGATCAGCTCCTCGCAGTGGCGGCGGCTGCCGATCCCGGCCTCGGCCAGGACCTTCTGCAGCCGCACGCCCTCGTTCTCGCTCACTGGGCCCCTCGCCTGGCGGCTCGGGGCCCGTGAGCGAACGCTGCTCTGCTTGCCTGGTTCGCTGCGTTCCTCGCCTGGGGGCTACTCGTCACTTCGCTCACGTGTCCTCAACTATGTCGTCTGGAAGGTCGTCGGGCAGGAAGGGGGCGAGCTCGGGCAGCTCGTCGAGGCCGCGGAGCCCGAGCCGCTCCAGGAAGTACCCGGTGGTGCGGTACAGGTGCGCCTGCGACTCGGGGTCCTGACCGGCGTCCTCGATCAGGCCGCGCAGCGTCAGGGTGCGCATCACCCCGTCGCTGTTGACGCCCCGGATCGCCGATACGCGGGCACGGCTCACCGGCTGCCGGTAGGCGACGACGGCGAGCGTCTCCAGGGCGGCCTGCGTGAGCCGCGCCTGCTGGCCGTCGGTGACGAACCGCTCCACGACCGGGGCGCACACGTCCCGGGTGTAGAACCGCCAGCCGCCGGCCACCTCCCTGAGGTCGAACCCGCGGCCCTGCCCGGTGTATTCCGCGGCCAGTTCCCGCAACGTCTCCGCGATCTCGCCGCGGGGGCGCTCCAGCAGCTGCGCGAGCGTCATCTCGGTGACGGGCTCGTCCACCACCAGCAGGATCGCCTCGATCGAGGCGCGCAGCCCCGGAAGCTCCGGCGCGTCCGCGCCGGGTTCCTCAGTCATCGTCTCCCTCGTCCCTCCGGTCCTTCTCGCCGTTCCGGCCGGCGTCGTCCTTCTTGGCGACGCCCTCGTAGTCGTCGCCGACCTCGATGTCGCCCTCGTCGGTGCCGACCCAGGTCACGTGCAGATCCCCGAGGGGTTCCAGCTGCTCGAACGTGACGTTCTGGTCCCGGTACAGCTCCAGCAGCGCCAGGAACCGCGCGACGACCTCGTAGGTGCCCTCGGCGTCGGACGCCAGGACGCGGAACGTCGTCCGGCGGAGCCGGCGGAGCCGTTCCACGACGATCGCGGCCTGCTCGGTGACGCTGGCCTTCGGCTGGTAGATGTGCTCGACGGAGACCGACGGCGCCTCCTTGGGCGTGAAGGCCCTGGCAGCGAGGCGGGCGAACTCCTCGGGCCCGAGGCCGAGCAGCACCTCCGGCAGCAGGTTCGCGAACCTCGGCTCCATCGGCACGACGCGCGGGAACCGGCGGCTCGCGTCGGCGATCCGCCCCGCGAACACCCGCGCGACCTCCTTGTAGGCGCGGTACTGCAGAAGCCGCGCGAACAGCAGGTCGCGGGCCTCCAGCAGGGCCAGGTCGTCCTCGTCGTCGACCTCGCCGGACGGCAGCAGCCGGGCGGCCTTGAGGTCCAGCAGGGTCGCGGCGACGAGGAGGAAGTGGCTGGCCTGGTCGAGGTCCCAGTCCTTGCCGTGGGAGTGGATGTGCGCGATGAAGTCGTCGGTGACCTTGTGCAGCGACACCTCGGTGATGTCGAGCTTGTGCTTGGAGATCAGCCCGAGCAGCAGGTCGAACGGCCCCTCGAAGTTGTCCAGGTGGACGCGGAACCCCTGTTCCTCCCCGGTCTCTTGACCGCTCCCCCGCTCCGGTTCCGGCGACGTCTCGTCCACGTCGCTCACGGTAGCGGAGGTCACCTCCCGCGCTGTGCTCACCGGCCACATCGTCCCACGCGCGGCGCGTGCTCGCACCACGGCCGGTCACGAGCGGTGACGGCGCGGACGCCCCTACCGCCCGGTCATCCGCGCGACGAGGTCCTCCGCGTCCGCCCTGGTGTACTGCCCGGAGATCATCACCGTGCCGCCGGTGATGGGGCCGCCGGACACCGAGGGCGCCGAGACGACCTTTCCTCCGACGATCATCGCGATCCGCCGGCCCGGGGAGCCCTCCGGCTGCTCGGCGGCCTTGCCGGTCAGCCGCCCGAACGCGGCGCCGTCGGCGGGGGTCAGATCCAGCTGGACGGCCCATCGGGCCTGCCCGCTCTCCGGCTCCGGCGGCACCGCCTCGATGCGCTCGACCCGGTCGACGATCATGCGTTCCGGGCCGAGCCGCAGGCAGGCGCCCTCGGTGTCCGGCACGGTCCCGGACCCGCACGGCGGCGGGGAGGTGTCCGCGACCTGCTGGAACGTCATCGGCTCGCGCAGGTCCGCCGGGCCGCCCCCGCCGCCGCCGGTGACGTCGCGGATGACGAGGAAGACCGCGGTGCCCGCCAGCAGCACGCCGAGCGTCAGGAGGGCGACGACGATCACCACCCGTTTCCCGGCCGTGCGGTCCGGCGGAGGGCCGCCGGGCGGAGGGAACGCCTCGTACGGCTGCCCGAACGGCGGCTCATAGGGCGGGCCGGAAGGAGGCGGGGGCGGTGGAGGAGGGGGGGCGGGGGGCTGGTTCACGGCGTTTCCGGTTCGTCAGTGGCCGCCGCGGGGGCGGCGTACCAGGGTGCTGTTTTCACCGTGCGCGTCGGACCTACCCGACGTGGGCCCACCTTCCGAGCACCTCTCGCGCCAGACCACGGTATGCGTTCGCCCCCATCGAGTTCGGGTCGAAGAAGGTGATCGGCTCTCCGGCGACGGTCGCGTCGGGGAACCGCACGGTGCGGTTGATGACCGTGTGGAACACCTTGTCGCCGAAGGCCTCGACGATGCGTCCGAGGACCTCGCGGGTGTGCAGGGTGCGCGAGTCGTACATGGTGCCGAGGACCCCGTCGATGACGAGTTCCGGGTTGATCCGGCCCTGCACCTTCTCGATGGTCTCCATCAGCAGCGCGACGCCCCGCATCGCGAAGTACTCGCACTCCAGCGGGATCAGCACTCCCTCGCTCGCGGCCAGCGCGTTGATGGTGAGCAGGCCGAGCGACGGCTGGCAGTCGATGAGGATGTAGTCGTAGTGCGGGATCGCCGACTTCAGCGCGCCCTGCAGGATGTACTCGCGGCCGACCTCGTGGACGAGCTGGACCTCCGCGCCGGACAGGTCGATGTTGCTCGGCAGCAGCTCCATCCCGTCGACACCGGTCTCGATGACGATGTCTTCCCACTCGGTGTCGCGTTCGAGCAGCATGTTGTGGATCGTGAGGTCGAGCTGGCGCGGGTCGCCCTTGCCCAGGCCCACCGACAGGGCGCCCTGGGGGTCGAAGTCGACGAGCAGGACACGGCGGCCGTACTCGGCGAGCGCCGCGCCCAGGTTGATGGTCGTGGTGGTCTTGCCGACGCCGCCCTTCTGGTTGCAGACGGCGACGATCCGTGCGGGCCCGTGCTCGGCCAGAGGTTCCGGTTCGGGGAACACCGGCACGGGTCGCTGAGTGGGCCCGAGGGCCCTTCTCGGATCGGTCTCTATGGTGGCGGAGGAAAGGACTCCATCCGCACCGTCAGTGCTGGTCACCAGATCCCTCCCCGGCGGCCCGGAAATGCCATCCAGAACGGGGACTCTAGGGCCGCCGGACCCGCGTCTCAAGCCGACGCGCGCCGAACGTCGCGATTTGTCGACACACCGGTTCGCCCGGTTTGTCCCCCCGGGGCCCGTCTCGCGGGCCCCGGTCAGCTCCGCGCACGCGGATGCGAGGTCGCGTAGACCTCCCGCAGCAGCTGAACGGTCACCAGCGTGTAGACCTGCGTCGTGGTCACCGAGGCGTGCCCGAGCAGCTCCTGGACCACGCGGACGTCGGCTCCGCCGTCCAGCAGATGGGTCGCGAACGAGTGCCGCAGCGTGTGCGGCGACACCTCCGACAGATGGGCCCGGTCCGCGGCGGCGCGCAGCACCATCCACGCGCCCTGCCGCGACAGCCGCCCGCCCCGCGCGTTCAGGAACAGCGCCGGGCCGCCCCGCCCCGCCCCGGCGAGTTCGGGACGCGCCCGCACCAGGTAGGCGTCCACGGCCTCGCGGGCGTAGTCGCCGATGGGCACCACCCGGGCCTTGCCGCCCTTGCCCGCCACACGGGCGAACCCGTCCCGCAGGTCGAGGTCGTCGACGTCCAGGCCGACGGCCTCCGAGATGCGCGCCCCCGACCCGTACAGCAACTCCAGCAGCGCCCGGTCGCGCAGCCCGCGCGCGGCGCCGGGGCCGCCGCCGGACGGGCCGGCGGCCGCGGCGAGAAGCCGCTCGACCTCCTCCAGCGAGATCGCCTTGGGCAGCCGCCGCGGCGGCGTCGGCGGCTTGACGTCGTGTGCGGGGTCGCCCGCGGCCAGGCCCTCACGCAGCGCGAAACGATGCAGTCCCCGGACGGCGGCGAGCGCCCGCGCCGCCGACCCCGCCGACAGCGGCGGATGGTCGTCGTCGCCCTCCCGCAGGCTCGCCAGGTACGCGCGGACGTCGTCCTCGGTGATCTCGCCGGCGGCCGTGCGGCCCCGCCCCTCCTGGACCCGCACATACCGGCGCAGGTCACGCCGGTAGGAGCTCAGGGTGTTGGCGGCCAGGCCCCGCTCGACGGCGAGGTGCCCCAGATAGGTGCGCACGGCCGAACCGAGCGCGGAACCGGCGCCGGCGTCGTCCGGGAAACGGTCGGACATGGCGGGCCGCGCGGTGCTCCGGGGGGTCGGACTCGGGGACAGTGCGGCACCTCTTCCGGCGGTGACTACGGGGACCCCGCCCATCATGCCCCCTCCCGCCGCGGACGGGGGCCCATCCCGGGGTCAGCCCTCCGGCGCGTCGACCGGGCGCAGCCCCGCGAACCCGGACGAGCGCGCGGCGTGCACGGCCAGTACCCCCATGCAGGCGATCATGTTGTGCAGGTCGCCGGCCAGCGCCTTGCGGACCGCGTCCTCCAGCGGCACCCACACGACCGGCATGTCGGCCTCCTCGTGGACCCGCTCGAAATCGATCTGGTCGGCGGGCACCTCGGCGACCCCGCGGGCCAGGAAGATCCGGACGCGCTCGTCGGTCATCCCGGGCGACGGGTACACGTCCAGCAGCGTGTCCCAGCGCTCCGCGCGGTACCCGGACTCCTCCAGCAGCTCCCGCTCGGCGAGCTTGTGCAGGGGCTCGCCGTCCACGTCCCGCAGCCCGGCGGGCGCCTCCCACAGCAGCCGCCCCACGGGATGCCGGTACTGGCGCAGCAGCAGCACCCGGTCGCGGTCGTCGAGGGCGATGACGCCGACGGAGCCGATGTGCTCGATCACGTCGCGGCCGACGACCTCGGTGCCGTCTCCACGCGGCATCTCGACCCGGTCGCTCCGGACGCCGAAAACGCGCCCCCGGTAGACCGCGGACTCCGCCACGACCCGCCACCGCTCGGGACGGTCGCGGACGTCGTCCGGGCCGAACTCCTCCGCGGGGCTCATGAGACGGTCACGTTCCCCGTCTCGCCCTCGCCCGCGCGATTCGCCGCGTAGTCGAGGGAGGCGGCGACCAGGCCGGTGAACAGCGGGTGCGGGCGCGTCGGCCGGGACCGGAACTCCGGATGCGCCTGCGTGCCGACGAAGAACGGGTGCCGGTCGCGCGGCAGCTCGACGTACTCGACCAGGCGGCCGTCGGGTGACAGGCCGGAGAACCACAGCCCCGCCTCCTCCAGCCGGTCCCGGTAGGCGTTGCTGACCTCGTAGCGGTGCCGGTGCCGCTCGGACACCTTGGCCTCCCCGTACAGCTCCCGGACGACCGACCCCTCGGCGAGGTCGGCCGGGTAGAGGCCGAGCCGCATCGTCCCGCCCATGTCGCGCTCGCCGGCGACGACGTCGAGCTGGTCGCTCATCGTGGCGATGACGGGGTCGGCGGTGGTGGCGTCGAACTCGGCGCTGCCGGCGTCGGCGAGCCCGCCGAGCGTCCGCGCCGCCTCGATCACCATGCACTGCAGGCCGAGGCAGATGCCGAGCAGCGGGACGCGGTTCTCGCGGGCGTGCCGGACGGCGCCGATCTTGCCCTCGATGCCGCGGACCCCGAACCCGCCGGGCACGAGGACGCCGTCGACTCCGTCCAGCTCCCGCTCGGCGCCCTCCGGGGTCTCGCAGTCGTCGCTCTTCACCCAGCGGATGTGGACCTTCGCGTCGTTGCCGAAACCGCCGTGCCGCAGCGCCTCGGTGACCGACAGGTAGGCGTCGGGCAGGTCGATGTACTTGCCGACCAGCGCGATCGTCACCTCCCGGGCCGGCTTGTGGACGCGCCGCAGCAGCTCGTCCCAGGCGCCCCAGTCGACGTCGCGGAACGGCAGGTCCAGGCGGCGCACCACATAGGCGTCCAGGCCCTCGGAGTGCAGCACCTTCGGGATGTCGTAGATGCTGGCCGCGTCGACGGCCGACACGACCGCCTCACGGTCCACGTCGCACATCATGCTGATCTTGTGCTTGAGCCCGTCGGTGATCGGCCGGTCGGACCGGCACACGATCGCGTCGGGCTGGATGCCGATGGAGCGCAGCGCCGCCACCGAGTGCTGCGTCGGCTTCGTCTTCAGCTCCCCCGACGGACCGATGTAGGGCAGCAGCGACACGTGCAGGAAGAAGCAGTTCTCCCGGCCGATCTCGTGCCGGATCTGGCGCACCGACTCCAGGAACGGCAGCGACTCGATGTCACCGACCGTCCCGCCCACCTCGGTGATGACGATGTCGACCGCGTTGTCGGCGGCCATCCCGATGATCCGGTCCTTGATCTCGTTCGTGATGTGCGGGATGACCTGGACGGTGTCGCCGAGGTACTCCCCGCGCCGCTCCTTCGCGATCACGTTGGAGTAGACCTGGCCGGTGGTGACGTTCGCCGAACCGTGCAGCTCGGTGTCCAGGAACCGCTCGTAGTGCCCGATGTCCAGGTCGGTCTCGGCGCCGTCGTCGGTGACGAACACCTCGCCGTGCTGGAACGGGTTCATCGTCCCGGGGTCGACGTTGAGGTAGGGGTCGAGCTTCTGCATGGTGACCCGGAGGCCGCGGAGGGTGAGGAGCCTCCCGAGGCTGGACGCCGTCAGTCCCTTGCCGAGGCTCGAGGCGACACCGCCGGTGACGAAAAGGTGCTTGGTAGGCCGTGCTCTACCAGTGGCTGCCGAAGGCAAGAAGACGCTCCCGTGGTCGTTGCGAGGCGGACGCTGCTCACTGTCCACGGGCCTCTAGCTTAACAGCCGGCTCACCGTGTCCGCCCAGGGGACACCCCCCGGACCCCGCGTGCCCGGGTCCGGGGGCCCGCGTCGAGGCGCCGCTAGAGGCGCGGGGTGGCGGCGGTGGGCATGATGGTGCGGAGCTGGCGGGTGAGCTCGTCGATCAGGGAGCGGGCCTGGTCCGCGGCGGTGCGGGCGGCGTCGCGCTCCTGGGACAGCTCGGCGATCTGCGCGCGCTGCTCGGTGACGGCCTGCGCGAGCTGGTCGACCCACTGGTCGCGCTCGGCGAGCTTCTCGGCGACGGCGTCGCGCTCCGCGGCCATCTGCCGCATGCCCGCCACGGCCTTGTCACGCTCGCGCCCGGCCTGGTCGGCCCGGCCGCGGGCCAGGGTGAGCTCGGACTCGGCACGCGCCTGGGCCTGGACGGCGGCCTCGCGGGCCCGTTCGGCCGACTCCCTGCCCTTGGCGCTGCCGTCACGTTCGCGCTCGGCCTTCTTGGCGGCCTCAAGCGACTGCGCAGCCGTGTCGAGGGCCTGCTGGCGCTCGGCCTCGGCGGCCTCGGCCCGTCCGGCGGCCTCCTGGATGCGCCGCTCGGCCTCCTGCGCCCGGCGCTCGGAGTCCAGCGCGCGGCGCTCGTTCTCCTGGGCGCGGCGCTCGGCGACCTCGGCGCGGCGGCGGGACTCATCGGTCTCGTTGCCGGCCGCGACGATGGCGTGCTGCAGGTTCTGCGCGGTCATCTCGGCGTCGGTGACCTTGGCGCGCAGCGCCGACAGCTCGGCGTGCGCGGCCTCCAGGCCCCGCGACAGCTCCGCGGCCTGCTCGGCGACGCGGTCGCGCTCGGCCTCGGCGGAGCGGCGTCCGGCGACGGCGTCCTCGACGGCGCGGAGAGCGTCGTCGCGGGCCTCGCTCATGGCGTCGCGCTGCTGGATCGCCTGGCGGACGGTGGCCTCGGCCTCGGCGACCCGGCGTTCGGCCTGCTCGACCTGGGCCTGCACCTGCTCCATCTGCGCGCGGGTCTGCTCGGCCTGCGCGCGCGCCTGGTCGGCCTGGATGCGCGCCTGCTCGGCCTGGTTGCGCGCCTGGTCGGCCTGGGCGCGTCCCTGCTGGGCCTGGTTCCAGGCGGCGGCCGCGTCCCGCTGCGCGTTCTCCTTCTCGGTCTGCAACGCGGCGATCTGGGTGACGGCCTCGTTCTGGACCTCGGCGACACGGCGGTCGACGTCGGCGTACTGCCGCTCGGCCTCGACCGCGCGGCGGTCGGCCTGCTCGGCCTGCCCGCGGGCGCGCTGCACCTCGCCCCACGCGGCGGCGGCGTCGCGCTGCGCGGCCTCCTTCTCGGCTTGGACGGCCGCGACCTGCGAGGAGACCTCGTTCTGGGCGTCGCCGAGGCGCCGCTCGGCCTCCACGGCGCGCCGCTCGGACTGCTCGGCCTGCCCGCGGGCGCGCTGCACCTCGCCCCACGCGGCGGCGGCGTCGCGCTGCGCGGCCTCCCGCTCGGCCGCGATGGCCGCGACCTGCGAGGCGATCTCGCTCTGCACCTCGTTGACCTTGCGCTCCCCGGCGGCGAGCGCGTCGCCGATGAGGTCGGCCATCTGGCGGAGCCGCTCCACCATGTCCCAGGGCTGGGCCTCGGGCTGCCCCGGCTCGGGCCGCACCATCTCACCGGTGCGGCCGTGCCGGCCCTGACCGGCCTGGGGCGGCTGCTGCGCGGCCGGGACGGGCAGCGCGGGCTTGGACATCTGGATCGGCTGCTGGGCGGCCGGAACCGGCGCCTCGGGCGTCCGGTTGGGGTCGCGCCCCATGGCGGTCCAGGGGGACCCCGCGTCCGGGACTCCGCGGGAACCGCCCGATCCGTTCAGCTCACTCACTGCTCTCCTCGCCTCACGGCTCGGTGCCACGTGAACGCCATGGCGCTGATCATCGTGGTCGCGGCCCTGCCCGCCTGGCGGCCCGTCATCTCGCTCACGTGTCTCCTCGCCTGGCGGCGCCCGGCCGCGTTCGCGGGGGTCTGTGTGCACATTTCGTTCGCTCCGCTACCGGCCCTGAGCCTCGTCGCTTCGCATCACTGAAGGCACTCTAGTCCCGACCAGCGGAACCTTTGCCCAGTTTGGGGTTTACTTTCTTGATCCTCGCAATGTATCCGCGCACGCAGGACGCCTGGTCGCGCCCTGTTCACGGCCTGCACACGACAGTCTGACGGGTGCCGCGGGTCACATCCGGTGGAACGGCGGAACGGGTGGGACAATCGCACCCCATGGAGCTTCGCACCCTTTATCCGCCCGTCGAGCCGCACGAGTCCGGGATCCTCGACGTAGGCGACGGCAACCGCATCTACTGGGAGGTCTGCGGCAATCCGGACGGCAAGCCGGCGGTGATGCTGCACGGCGGGCCGGGCGCCGGGTGCAGCCCGGAGCACCGCCGGCAGTTCGACCCGGACGCGTACCGGATCGTCCTGTTCGACCAGCGCAACTGCGGTCGGAGCCTGCCGCACGCGAGTGACCCGGCGGTGTCGCTGGAGGCGAACACCACCTGGAACCTGGTCGCCGACATGGAGAGGCTGCGCGAGCACCTGGGCATCGAGCGCTGGCTGGTGTTCGGCGGGAGCTGGGGCAGCGCGCTGTCGCTGGCGTACGCGCAGACCCATCCGGAGCGGGTGACGGAGCTGGTGCTGCGCGGCATCTTCACGCTGCGGCCGTTCGAGCTGTACTGGTTCTACCAGGAGGGCGCGTCGCTGCTGTTCCCCGATCTGTGGGAGAAGTACGTCGAGCCGATCCCCGAGGACGAGCGGGAGGACCTCATCTCCGCGTTCAGCGAGCGGCTCGCCTCCCCGGACCGGGACGTGCGCGTCGCCGCGGCCAAGGCGTGGTCGACCTGGGAGGGCTCGACGATCACGCTGCGACCGGACCCGGAGGTGGCCGGCGAGTTCGGCGAGCCCGACTACGCGGTGGCGTTCGCCCGCATCGAGAACCACTACTTCGTCAACGAGGGGTTCCTCGAGGACGAGCAGCTGATCCGCGGCGTGGACGGGATCCGCCACATCCCGGCCGTGATCGTGCAGGGCCGCTACGACGTGTGCACCCCGGTCGCCACGGCCTGGGATCTGCACCGCGCGTGGCCCGAGGCGGAGTTCCACATCGTCGACGACGCCGGCCACGCCTACAGCGAGCCGGGCATCCTGCACCGGCTGATCGAGGCGACGGACCGGTTCGCCGGACGCTGAGCGAAACCCGGTGCAACGCGCCGTTCGCAGAAGGGCTCGATAAATCGGACGCGTCGAAATGTTGTGATCGGCGAGTCCGGAATCCCGGCCGGGGACGGCGTTCGAACCATGCCCCGGCCGGGCGCATTTAAGACCGAAATCCCTCGATATCTTACCTCTGAGCTATCAGAGCCTTACCGTTCGGTCACTGAACCTGCCCCTTGAAGGTCAGTAGGGGCGGCCTCTCAGAGTCCGCGTCAACGCCTTGCCCCACACCCGCCCCAGGATGCCCGCGACCGGACGACCTCGCTCGATGCGACGTGACGTCCACCGCACCCCGGGCGTTGTCATCGAATTTGAGTGACTTACCTCACACAACCGATACACAAAACCCCTCCCGAGGCCACGACAAAACATTAAGGTGGCGTTCAGGAAGCGTCCTGGCGCCGCCGCCCGCCCGAGTGGCAGTACCTCCTGCGTAGCACGGGGAAAAGCGGATGGCCGCATGCGCGGGCCCGCACTTAATTGCACCGAATTCGACAAAGCCTAATATCTTACCCAGTGCCGCAGGTCGCTAAACATCTCGCAGATAACATTCCTCTGCGATCACGATGCGAGATTCGCTAAGTTGCCTGGACATGGCAGCGCAACCCCTGGAATCACCGACCCGACGCCCCGACGCGAACGAGACGAACGCGGACGTGCAACTCCAGGAGCCGAGCCTCGCCGACGGCCCAGAGCTTTGGCGGATGGCCCGGGACTCACGCGTCCTGGACGTCAACTCGCCGTACAGCTACACGCTTTGGTGCCGCGATTTCCCGGACACTTCAGTGGTGGCGCGCGACGCCGGCGCCCCCTGCGGTTTCATCACCGGCTACGTCCGCCCGTCCCGGCCCGACACGTTCTTCGTATGGCAGGTCGCCGTCGACCACGACCACCGCGGCCAGGGCCTGGCCCGCCGCATGCTCGACGACCTCGCCGACCGGCTCGTCCCCCGCGGCCACCGGTTCATGGAGGCCACGGTCACGCCGGACAACACCGCCTCCACCGCGATGTTCGAGTCGTTCGCCCGGGACCGCGGGTGCGAGCTCGCCCGCAGCCCGCTGTTCGGCGCGGAGCACTTCCCCGAGGGGGGACACGAGCCCGAGGTGCTCTTCCGGATCGGCCCGATCACCGACGCGAACTGATCCACCCCACTCCCCCGTCCGCTCCCCCACACAACCTGCCTGGAGGCAGACATGGACGTTTTCGCCCGCCTGGAATCGGAAGTCCGCGGCTACTGCCGAGGCTGGCCCACGGTGTTCACGACCGCGCAGGGCAGCCACATGACCGATGAGGACGGGAAAACATACCTCGATTTCTTCGCCGGCGCCGGAACTCTCAACTACGGGCACAACAACCCGCAGCTGAAACGCCGGCTGATGGACTATCTCGCGAGCGACGCGATCGTGCACAGCCTGGACATGTACACCTCGGCCAAACGGGAGTTCCTGGAACGGTTCAACGAGTACGTGCTCCAGCCGCGGGCGCTCGACTACAAAATCCAGTTCCCCGGCCCGGCGGGCAACAACTCGGTCGAGGCCGCGCTGAAACTCGCCCGCAAGTACACCGGCCGTGAGACGGTCGTCAGCTTCACCAACGCCTTCCACGGCATGACGCTCGGCGCGCTCGCCGTCACGGGGAATTCGATGAAGCGCACCGGGGCCGGCGTACCGCTCGGGCACGGCGTCGCGATGCCCTACGACAACTACCTCGACGGCAGGACGCCCGACTTCCTGCTGTTCGAGACGATGCTGGAGGACAGCGGCAGCGGCCTCGACAAGCCCGCCGCCGTCATCGTGGAGACCGTGCAGGGCGAGGGCGGCATCAACGTCGCCACCGCCGAGTGGCTGCGGGGCCTGCAGGACCTGTGCCGCCGGCAGGACATCCTGCTCATCGTCGACGACGTGCAGATGGGCTGCGGCCGCACCGGGTCCTTCTTCAGCTTCGACGAGGCCGGGATCACCCCGGACATCGTCTGCCTGTCCAAGTCGCTCAGCGGCTACGGGCTGCCGTTCGCGGTCACGCTCATGAAGCGGGAGCTGGACGTGTGGGAGCCGGGCGAGCACAACGGCACCTTCCGCGGGTTCAACCCCGCGTTCGTCACCGCCGTCGCCGCGCTGGAGGACTACTGGACCGGCGACGACATGGAGAAGCAGACCCTCGCCAAGGGCCAGCAGGTCCAGACCGCGCTGGAGTCGATCGCGCAGGCGCACGCCGGCGCCGTCGACTCCGTCCGCGGCCGCGGCCTGGCGTGGGGCCTGGTGATGAACGACGCCGAGATGGCGCCGCGGGTGTGCACCGAGGCGTTCGAGCGGGGGCTGCTGATGGAGACCTCCGGCCCGGAGGGCGAGGTGGTCAAGCTGCTGCCGCCGCTCACCACGACCGAGGCCGAACTGGCCCAGGGCCTGGAGATCATCGCGGACTCGCTGGAGGCCGTCCGCCAGAAGGTCGCCGTCTGAGAACGAGCCGGCCACGACGCACGGCTCGAGCGAACACCGTCCGCTGCCGCCGGGCCCGCCGCGGGCCCGGCCCGGGCACAGCTGGAAAGAGGAGATTCATGATCGTTCGTTCCCTTGACGAGATCATCGGCACCGAGCGCGACGTGCAGGCACCGACGTGGTGCAGCCGCCGGTTCGTGCTCGCCAAGGAGGGCGTCGGCTTCTCGATGCACGAGACGATCCTGTACGCGGGATCCGAGACCAGGATGTGGTACGCGAACCACGTCGAGGCGGTCTACTGCATCGAGGGCCAGGGAGAGCTGACCAACGACGAGACGGGCGAGAAGCACAAGATCGAGCCGGGCGTGATGTACCTGCTGGACCAGCACGAGCACCACACCCTGCGGGCTCACACGGACGTGCGGACCGTCTGCGTGTTCAACCCGCCGGTCACCGGCCGGGAGGTCCATGACGAGAACGGTGTGTACCCGCTGCTGACTGAGGAGGACGCATGAGCATCATCGAGTCCCATCCGACCATCGACGACGCCTATCCCACCCGCAAGGGCGTCGAGGCGGCGCTGCTGTACCGGCAGGACCCTGTCGTGTACGGCGCCCCGGAGGACGGGCCGATCGACGGTGCGACGCTCGACTCGTTCGAGGCCGACGGATTCCTGTCCGTCGACCAGCTCATCTCCCCGGAGGAGGTCGAGGACTACCGCGCCGAGCTGCGCCGGCTGTCCGCGGACCCGCGGATCCTGGCCGACGAGCGCACGGTGACCGAGCGGGGCTCGGACGAGGTCCGCTCGATCTTCGAGATCCACAAGATCAGCGAGGTCTTCGACCGGCTGGTCCGCGACCCCCGCGTCGTCGGCCGGGCACGGCAGCTCCTCGGGTCCGAGGTCTACGTCCACCAGAGCCGGGTCAACTCCAAGCCGGGGTTCAGCGGCAAGGAGTTCTACTGGCACTCGGACTTCGAGACCTGGCACGCCGAGGACGGCATGCCCCGGATGCGCGCGGTGAGCATATCCATCGCGCTGACGGAGAATTTCGTGCACAATGGCGGGCTAATGATTATGCCTGGCTCGCACAAGACCTTCGTGGCCTGTGTCGGGGAGACCCCGGACGACCACTACAAGGAGTCCCTGCGCGGACAGGAGATCGGGACGCCCGATCCCAACAGCTTGTCGATCCTTGCCGAAAAACACGGGATCGAGCTGTTCACAGGGTCGGCGGGCTCTGCGACCATGTTCGACTGCAACTGCATGCACGGCTCGAACGGCAACATCACGCCGTTCCCGCGCTCCAACGTGTTCATCGTCTTCAACAGCGTCGAGAACACCTGCGTCGAGCCGTTCTCGGCACCCGCACCGCGTCCGGAGTTCATCGGTGCCCGCGACTTCACACCCGTGGGCGGCTGAATGAACACAACAATTCGATAACCCCGACCCATCCTGCTCCCGCGCCCGCGGGGGGCCGCTGCGGCTCCCCGCGGGCGCGGGAGCACACCCATCCAGGAGTTCGATGATGACTTCCTCGAGACGTGACTTCCTGCGCACCGCCGTGCTGCTGTCCGCCGCGGTACCGCTGGCCGCGGCGGGCTGCTCCACGACGGATCCGGAGGAGGAGCTCGCCGGCGGCGGGACGCTGGAGAAGGCCAAGAGCGCCGGCTCGATCACCGTCGGCTTCGCCAACGAGGCGCCGTACGGCTACACCGACAAGTCCGGCAAGCTGACCGGTGAGGCGCCCGAGCTGGCGCGCGTCATCTTCAAGAAGCTCGGGATCGACGAGGTCAAGGGCGTCCAGGTGGACTTCGCCGGCCTGATCGCCGGGCTCAACGCCAGGCGGTTCGACACGATCGCCGCCGGCATGTTCATCACTCCGGAGCGCTGCGCCTCCGCGGCGTTCGCCAATCCCGAGTACGTGGCCAAGAGCGCGTTCATGGTCAAGGAGGGCAACCCCGAGGGCCTGAAGACCGCCGAGGACCCGGGCAAGAAGGGCGTCAAGGTCGGCGTGCTCACGGGCGCCGTCGAGGCCGGCTACGCCGAGAGCACCGGGGTCAAGAAGGACGACATCAAGACCTTCGCCGACCAGGCCAGCGCCTACGAGGGCCTCAAGGCCGGCCGCATCGACTGCATCTGGCTGACCCGCATCTCCCTGGCCGACCTGCTGGCCAAGCACGAGGGCGAGGGCTACGAGGTGACCGAGGCGTTCACGCCGGTCATCGACGGCAAGGAGCAGCTCGGCGCCGGCGCGTTCGCGTTCCGCAAGGCCGACGCGGACCTGCTGAAGGCCTGGAACGACGAGCTCGCGAAGCTGAAGCAGTCGAACGGGCTTCTGCCGGTCCTGCAGCCGTTCGGGTTCACCCAGGCGGAGATGCCCGGGCCGGACGACACCGCCGCGAAGTTCTGCAAGGGCTGATCCCGGGTGACGGACGTCCTCGAGAGCTACCCCCAGTGGCTCGATGGCGCGTGGCTCACCTTCCGGCTCACCGTGTTCGGCGGCGCGCTCGCGCTGGTGCTCGCTTTGATCTTCGGTCTCGCGGGCGCCTCGCGGCACGCCGGGGTACGCGTCCTGAACAGGGTGTACGTGGAGTTCTTCCGCGGTAACGCGACCCTGGTGCTGCTGTTCTGGTTCTTCTACGCGCTGCCCCTGATCGGGCTGCGGTTCACCACGATCGTGGCGGCCGTGCTGGCACTCGGCCTGAACATCGGCGCCTACGGCGCCGAGGTGGTCCGCGGCTCGATCAAGGCGGTGCCGAAGGCCCAGTACGAGGCGACGGTGGCGCTGAACTTCACGCCGTTCCAGCGGATGCGGCGGGTCCTGCTGCCGCAGGCCTTCGCGCTGATGCTGCCGCCGTTCGGCAACCTGATCATCGAGCTGATGAAGGGGACGGCCATCGTGTCCCTGGTCGGCCTGGTCGACCTGACCCGCGTCTCGAAGAACATCCAGGGCAGCAGCGGGGAGACCATCGCGGCCTTCTCGGTGGCCCTGATCCTCTACTTCGTGATCGCGCAGGTGCTGCAGCTGTTCGTCCGCTACGCCGAGCGGCGCGTGGACCGGATGCTGGGCCGCAGGCTTCCCAGTGAACCGTCGCTCGGCACGATCGCGGCCGGTGCTCCCGGAGCGGGGGTGGCGGGCTGATGAACTGGAACTGGGAATACGCAAGCGAGATCCTGCCCGATCTGCTGGACGGGCTGCGCTACACCGTCATCGCGACGCTGGTCGGCTACGTGCTCGCCCTGGTCCTGGGCCTGGTGTGGACGCTGCTGCGCCGCACGCCGTACACGGCCGTCAACCAGACGGTCCGGTGGGTCACGGAGTTCATCAGGTCGACGCCGCTGATCCCGCAGCTGTACTTCGTCTTCTTCGTCCTGCCCGCCTGGGGCATCACGATCGGGCCGTTGACGGCGGGCATCATCACGCTCGGCGTCCACTACTCGACCTACACGGCGGAGGTGTACCGGGCCGGAATCGCCGACGTCCCGAAGGGGCAGTGGGAGGCGTGCACGGCCATCAACCTGCCGAAGTCGCGGGTGTGGCTGGACGTGATCCTGCCGCAGGCGGTCCGCCGCGTGATCCCGACGCTCGGCAACTACCTGATCGCGATGTTCAAGGACTCGCCGATGCTGTTCGCGATCAACGTCGCGGAACTGCTCTTCGCCGCCAACAAGGTGGGGTCGGTGAACGGCCAGTTCCTGGAGCCGATGACGATGGTCGGCCTGTTGTTCGTCGTGGTCAGCGTCATATCCTCGATACTGGTCCGCCGCTTGGAGAGGCGCTATGCCACCAACTGACACCACACCCGAAGCCCCGACGCCCCAGGACCCGGAGGGCGGCCCGACGCCGCAGGACGCAGCGGCGGGCGAGAGCGTTCCGACGGACAAGGGCGTCTCCGCGCAGAAGACCGACGCGAAGAAGGGCGAGCCCGCCGCGGAGCTTCCGCACGGCAGCGCACCGGGCATCCGCTTCGAGAAGGTGGTCAAGCGGTTCGGCAGCAACGTCGTGCTCCGCGAACTCGACTTCACCGTGGAGCCCGGCGAGCGGGTGACGCTCATCGGGCCGAGCGGGTCGGGCAAGACCACCATCCTGCGGCTCCTGATGACGCTGGAGACCCTGAACGAGGGCGTCATCTGGATCGGCGACGAGACGCTGTGGCACATGGAGCGGGGCGGCAAGCGCGTCCCGGCCAGCCAGCGGCACCTGCACGAGATGCGCAAGCAGGTCGGCATGGTGTTCCAGCAGTTCAACCTGTTCCCCAACATGAACGTGCTGCGCAACCTCACCGAGGGGCCGGTGCGGGTGCTGGGGGTGTCCAAGGACGAGGCGTTCGAACGCGCCAGGGACCTGCTGGAGCTGGTCGGCCTCGCCGACAAGATCAACGCCCACCCGACGCAGTTGTCGGGCGGGCAGCAGCAGCGGGTGGCGATCGCCCGGGCGCTCGCCATGCAGCCCCGGGTACTGCTGCTGGACGAGGTCACTTCGGCCCTGGACCCCGAACTCGTCGTCGGAGTCCAGGACCTGCTGCGCGACATCGCGAGGCAGAGCGACCTGACCATGCTGTGCGTCACTCACGAGATGGCCTTCGCCAAGGACATCTCCGACCGGGTCCTGATGTTCGACCAGGGCCAGATCGTCGAGGAGGGTCCCCCGGACCAGATCTTCGGCGAGCCGACCGAGCAGCGCACCCGGGACTTCCTGCAGGCGGTCCTCGCTTCTTGACCGAACGGCCTCCGGCCGGCCTCCCGCAGGCAGCCCGTCGCCCGCGTCCCCGTCGCCCCGGGGACGCGGGCGGCTCTCGTTCCGGGACGGTTCCACGGGCGCGCCGCCCTCCGTGATCAACCCGCCCTGGAGAGCACCGAACGTCATTCGGTACCGTGGCGGGATGAATCGTGGAGGGGCGAGGTTGCGTTGATGGGCACATCGATCGTGGGGCTCGGGATGACCGAGCTCGGCAAGGTCTACGGGCGCAGCCCGCGGCGGCTGGCCGCCGACGCGGTGCGGCTCGCCGTGGCCGACGCGGGGCTGACGCTCGGCGACCTGGACGGGCTGCTGGTCAGCCACGGGCTGGGCGGCTCCCCCGGCATCGAGCTGGCGGGCACGCTCGGGCTCCGCGACCTGCGGCTGCTCTCGCTGATGAACGCGTTCGGAGCGACCGCCGGCGCGATGCTGGCGCACGCGGCGATGTCGGTGCTGAGCGGCTCGGCGACCACCGTCGCCTGCGTGTTCGCCGACGCGCCGCTGAAGCCGCAGAAGCCGGCCGGTTCGGCGTACGACCGCGACGCCCGCGAATGGTACGGGTTCGGCGGGATGACGGCGGCGCTCGGGCTGCGCAGCGTCAACTCGTTCTACGCCCTCGCCGCCCAGCGGCACATGACCCGCTACGGCACCACCGGCGAGCAGCTCGGCGCGATCGCCGTCTCGACCCGCGAGTGGGCCTCGCGCAACCCGCTCGCCCAGATGCGCGAGCCGATCACCCTGGCCGACCACCAGGAGTCCCGCTGGGTGTCGGAGCCGCTGCACCTGCTGGACTGCTGCCTGGTCTCCAACGGCGCGATCGCCGTCGTGGTCACGAGCGCCGACCGGGCCCGCGACCTGGCCCGGCCGCCCGTCCACCTGTGGGGCTGGGGACAGGGGCATCCGGGGCACCGCAAGGAGCGCGGCAGCGAGTTCGGCCTGACGACCGGTGCGGTCTCCTCCGGAGCGACGGCGATGAAGATGGCGGGGATCACCCCGTCCGACGTCGACGTGTGCGAGCTGTACGACTGCTACACCTACACGGTCCTGGTGTCGCTGGAGGACTACGGGTTCTGCGCCAAGGGCGAGGGCGGCGCGTTCGCCGCGTCGGGCGCGCTCGGCCCCGGCGGGTCGCTGCCGACCAACACCGGCGGCGGCCAGCTCTCGGCGTACTACATGTGGGGCATGACGCCGCTGTCGGAGGCCGTGATCCAGGCGCGCGGGGACGGCGGCGAGCGGCAGGCCCCGTCCAATGACGTGATCCTGGTCAGCGGGAACGGCGGCATCCTCGACCACCACTCCACGCTCATCGTCAGCCCGCACGAGAAGGGGGCCCGGGCATGAACATCGGTGTTCTGCGGCGGGACGGCCGCACCGACCCGTTCTTCGACGGCACCGCCGCCGGGAGGCTCGTCATCAGGCGCTGCGAGGCGTGCGACCGCTGGTTCGCCCCGGATGAGGCCGGCTGCCCCGGCTGCGGGAACGAGGACCTCGGCTGGGCCGAGGCGAGCGGCGAGGCGACTCTGGTGACCTGGACCGTCACCCATGCGCGGAACGCCGATCAGCCCCCCGCCCACCTCGCGCTGGTCGAGCTGGTGGAGGGCCCCTGGCTGCACGCCCGCCTGGACGGCGTCGACCCCGCGTCCCTGCGCGAGGGCCTCCCCCTCCGGGCGGCGTTCGTGCACCCGGACGAGGGCGAGTCGTACGTCCTGTTCCGCCACTAGACCGAATGCCATTCGGTCCGTTAGCGTCTGGGGTCATGAACACCGAGGTCTGCGCACGGTTCGGCATAGAGTTCCCGCTGTTCGCCTTCAGTCACTGCCGCGACGTCGTCGCCGCCGTGACCAACGCGGGCGGCTTCGGCGTCCTCGGGGCGGTCGCCTACAGCCCCGACCGCCTCGAAGAGGAACTGCGCTGGATCGACGACCACGTGAACGGCCGCCCCTACGGCGTGGACGTCCTGGTCCCCGGCAAGATCGACAAGGCGGCGGAGGGCGGCGGCGGCCTCGACGCCATGCTCGCCGCGATCCCCGACGAGCACTGGAACTTCCTCACCGGCCTCTTCGCCAAGTACGACGTCCCGCTGCCGGACTTCGAGCAGGCCAAGCGGTCCAACGCGCGCGGCGGCGCGCAGGTCACCAAGGAGGGCGCGACCGAGCTGATCGACGTGTCACTCGCCCACCCCATCGGCCTCATCGCCAGCGCCCTCGGCACCCCTCCCCCGCTCATGGTGGAGAAGGCGAAGGCCGCCGGTATCCCCGTCGCCGCCCTCGTCGGCACGTCCGAGCACGCCCGCCGCCAGGTCGCCGCCGGCGTCGACCTGATCGTCGCGCAGGGCGGCGAGGCCGGCGGGCACACCGGCGAGATCTCCACGATGGTCCTCGTCCCCGAGGTGGTCGACACCGTCGCCCCGGTGCCCGTCCTCGCCGCGGGCGGCATCGCCACGGGACGCCAGATGGCCGCCGCCCTCGCCCTCGGCGCGTCCGGCGTCTGGTGCGGCTCGGTCTGGCTCACCACCGAGGAGGCGGAAACCTCCGGTCCGGTGAAGGAGAAGATGCTCGCGGCCACGTCCCGCGACACGATCCGCTCCCGGTCCCGCACCGGCAAGCCCGCCCGCCAGCTCCGCTCCGCCTGGACGGAGGAGTGGGAGGGCCCCGCGAGCCCCGGCCCCCTCGGCATGCCCCTCCAGATGATCGTCGCCGAGGGCGCCATGCGGCAGATCACCAAGATCGCCGAGTCCGGCAACCCGGGCGCCCGGCAGCTCGCCAACTACTTCGTCGGCCAGTGCGTCGGCCTCATGAACACCGTGAAGCCCGCCCGCCAGGTCGTCTACGACATGGTCGAGGACTTCGCCGGCGCCGTGGAGCGCCTCAACGCCATCACCGGCGAAGACTGACTCATCGCAGCGGGGCGGGCCGGGAAACCGCATCCACACGGAGGCAAGTTGGGGAGTGCCGCCGCGGATTCGTCCAGTGTGGGAGCCTTCGATGATGGTCGACTCGGCCGCGCGGGGGCGCGCGGCGCCCCTCTCGACCCGGCGGCGGCTTTCGGAGGTCGCAGCGTGACGTGCTGGCGCGCTACGGGATCACGGCGAAGCCGATGGACGGGGAACTCGCGCGCGTACGGCGACCGGTGCAGATGATCTGGGGTGAGCGGGATCCGTTCGGGCAGGAGAAGAGCGGACGCCGCGCCGCGGCGATCATGCGGGACGCCGAGTTGCACCTCGTCCCGGGCGGTCACGCGCCCTGGCTGTACCAGGCCCGGCAGGTCGGCGCGCTGATGCGGCGCTTCCTGGACGATCGCGGCGGCGCGTGACCGCGGCCGGCGACCGGCAGAACACGAACACCGATGAGCAAGGGAGGAACCCGCCATGGCCGTCGAGACACCGATACAGGAGCAGATCCGCGGCGAGTGGGAGACGATCGCGCCCGGGTTCGACGAATACCTCACCCCGGGGAACATCCGGCACGGCGAAGCGGTGCTCCGCCCGCTGGGCATCCGTCCCGGGACGCGCTTCCTGGACGTGGCGGCCGGAAGCGGCGCACTGAGCATCCCCGCCGCGCGTCTGGGCGCGGAGGTGGTGGCGACCGACATCGCACCGGCGATGATCCAGCGACTCGGCGCCCGCGCCGAGGCGGAAGGCCTGACGAACATCGAGGGCCGGGTCATGGACGGTCAGGCCCTGGAGTTCGCGGACGGCGCCTTCGACGTGTCCGCGTCCCAGCACGGCGTGTCGCTGTTCCCGGACCTGAGCGGCGGGCTCGCCGAGATGGTGCGCGTGACCAGGCCCGGAGGGACGGTGCTCGTCGTCGCGTTCGGGGCACTCCACAAGGCCGAGTTCCTCGGATTCTTCATGGGCGCCGTCCAGGCGGTCGCACCCGCCGCCATGCCACCGATGGAAACGCCACCGCCGTTCCGTCTGGCCGACCCGGATCTGTTCCGGGAACATCTCGTCGCGGCGGGGCTCACCGGCGCCACCGTGGACACGATCACCTGGGACATGCCCGTCGAGTCCGCGGCGCACCTGTGGAACCTGGTCACGGCGAGCAACCCGATCGGGGCACGGCTGGCCTCGGGCCTGACCGCGGAGGCGCGCGACGACGTGCACCGGGTGTTGGACGGACTCCTGCGCGAACGCTCGGGCGGCGAGCCCGGAGCGGTCCTGCACGCGGAGATCAACGTCGGCACCGGCACGAAGTGAGGCCCGCCGCGGGACGATGGCGGGCCCGCGGCGGCGCCTCGGTCCGGCGGTCACGTCCACCCCGTCCGACGGCACGCTCCGGTTGACGCCGAGAGCGCCTCGAACGAAGATCGGCACCGTCCTGGCACCTGCTGCGTCCGGAGGGAGCGATGACCATGGAGAAGCGTCCGCTGAAGGGCCACGTCGCGCTGGTCGCGGATGGGACGCGCGGAGGCGGGCGGGGCGTCGCCGTCCAGCTCGGGGCCGCCGGGAAGCCGGAGCCCGCTACGGCCCGCCCGCCCGCGGCGGCCCGTCGATGACGAGACGGCCCTCGTGGGCGGTCACCCGCGTCCCGAAGGCCGCGCAGGCCCCGGTGAAACGCTCGGCGATCCACTGGCGGTCGGCGTCACCGGCGAGGCTCGTGTGGCCGAATCCGAGCCGCAGCGGCACGGCCTCGATCCGGGACGGGCCCGCGCGGCCGAGCGTGACCAGGAACAGCAACCCGAGGTCGTTGCGGAGCAGCTCGCTGACGACGTAATCGTCGATGAGGTCGCCCATGTCGAAGATGACGGGCCAGGCGACTCCGTGAAAGACGTGCGCCGAACTGCCGGCGATGAGCGTCGCACCGGCGTCCACCAGGGCCCTGGCCGCCCGCCGGACGTAGAGCAGCGGCTCCTGCGTCATGTTCGGGCCCCAGTGCGGCAGGACGAGCACCGCGTCGTTGCCCGCGCGGAGGCGCCGGATCTGCTCCAGAAGGCGCTCCGGCACGCCTCTCTCCAGCTCGACGAGGGCGACGCCCGGCCTGCCGGGCCCGACGGCGAAGTCGGAGGGATGGTCGGTGATCCCCACGACCGCGACGTTGACGCCTTCCGCTTCCAGGACGACGCTCTCCCGCGCCTCCTCGGGGCTCGAACCCGCGCCGGCGGCCCGGATGCCCGCCCTCTCCAGGTGGTCGAGCGTGTCCTCCAGCGCGTCCGGGCCATAGTCGAGCGCGTGGTTGTTGGCGAGCGTCACGCAGTCCACGCCGAGGTCGGTGAGAGCCCCGACCGCATCCGGGGGCGCCCGGAAGTGGAAGGGCTTGCCCGGCGCCTCCCAGCGCCTGCCGCGGGCGGACACGCAGCACTCCAGGTTCAGCAGGGCGAGGTCGGCTTCCGCGAAGACCTCGCGCACGCCGGCGGAGAACAGTCCGTGCGGGCCGGAGGCGGCGATCTCGTCCGCCACTCCCCGGCCCAGCATGGTGTCACCGGCGAGCGCCACTGTGACGGCCATCGGCTCCCCCGATCGACGGCGGTGTCCCACACCCCCTACCCGCCGGGGCGGGGCCGCTCACGGGGAGGCACGGAACTCGTCGCGATCGCGGTGGAACGCGCCGTCCGCGCTAGGAGAGCGGCCGCCCCGGGCCCTTCCTGACCTGCTCGACGAACAGGCCGGCCAGCGCGTGATGCCCGGCGGCGGTCGGGTGATAGCTGCGCGGCTCGGCCTCGAGCGCCGACAGGTTCAGCGCCAGGCCGTTCATGTACGGGTCGCTGCTGCCCACCTCGTGGCCGGCGAACGCGCTGTAGGCGTCGGCGAACTCGACGCTGCCCCGGCCGTTCCGGGCGGCGATCTTCGCGTCCGCCTCCAGTGCGGACTGCCGGATCAGCCGGCCCAGGTCGTAGGCCCGCGCGTTCAGCCACCGCTGGTCGGACACGGTGATGTTGTCCCCGTCCACGCCGCTGACCTCGGAGAACGCCTTCGGGTACCCCATCACGATCACCCGTGCGCGCGGCGCCTTCGCTGTGATCTTGTCGAGCAGCGCGGGGAGGCTCGTGCGCAGTTCGGCCATCCGCCCGGCGACGTCCTCGCCCTGCCGGGTGCAGTCCTTGCTCCACGGCAGCTTGACGACGCACCCGGCGAGCACCTTGGAGAACCCGACGTCGTTGCCGCCGATGCTCAGGGTGACCAGGCTGGTGTCAGGGCCGATGCGGCCGATCTGCGGTGGTTCCCCGCCCCGCCCCTTCAGCACATCGGCCGTCGTCGCGCCGGAGCACGCCCAGAACGCGCTGCCCTTCGCGAACCGGAAGGCCTTCGAGACCTCGTGGTAGTACGCCTTGGACGTCCGGTGGCACCGGTCGAGAGGGTTGTGGTCGGCCACGCTCGCCTCCGCGCCGACGCCCGACGAGTACGAATCCCCCAACGCGACATAAGAGCCCCAAGTGGCGGCTTCGACCGGCGTGAGCGCCCTTTCGGTCGCCACCGGATCGGCGCGCACATCGGGCCCCGGCTCGTGGCACCCGCTGCCGAAGACCTTGCACCGCGCCGCCGGCAGCGCCACCAGCGGGACGACGCCCAGGGCCAGCAGCACCACCAGGACGGCGACGGCGAGGCCCCGTTCGCCGAATCGGTCCCGGACCCACACCACCGGGCTGATCATCGTCCTCCTTCACGTCCATGGGGCAGACGTCCATGAGGCGCTCCAGGTTCCCGCCTTTACGTTGTAGATCAACAACCGGGCTACGGCCGGCCGAGCGGCGCCCACATGACCAGGCGCGGGCCCAGCTCGTGCAGGCCCGCCTCGATCTCGGCGTTCCAGTACGACCTGATCCCCGGCCCCCACCGCTCCTCGGGCAGCGCGGCGAAGCCGTGCGCGGCGTACCAGGGCCCGTTCCACGCGACGTCCCGGAACGTCAGCAGGCTGACCCCGGGCGACCCCGCCTCGGCGGCCCGCGCCATCACCGCGCCGAGCAGCCGGACACCGATCCCCTTGCCCGTCAGGTCGCCGCGCACCGAGATCTGCTCCAGGTGCGCCGCGCCGTCGACCTCCTCGACCGCCGCGAAACCCACCGGCGGATCACCGGCCACGACGATCTCCGCGTCCTTGCCCGTCATCTGGCCCGTCATCTGCTCGATCACGGTCGGCCCCGGAGGGAACACGATCCCGATCTCGGCGAACATCGCATCGCCCGAACTCTCGATCGACGCCAGCCCCGGCAGATCCTCGGGCCGCGCCGGACGAACCTCATACTCCATCCCGCGATGGTAGAACGCCGCCAGGGGCGATCCGTCCGCGCCCTTCCGGCCGGGACCCGCCGCGCAGGCGTCCCCCCGCCCTGGAGTTCCGCGACGTGTGGTTCGGCTACCGGCCGCCGCGGCCGGTGCTGCGGGGAGTCCCGTTCGAGGTGCCGCCGCGCGGCCATGCGGCCCCACCGGCCGCTCCGGCGCGGGCAAGTCGACGATCTTCGCGCACGGCGTGTACCGGCGGCTCGGCTACCGGCCGGTGGAGGATCGCGTCATGCTCGCCTTCACCTGACGCCGCCGCGCGTCCCCTATTTGACGCCCGCCTCCTTCATGTCTCGGAGTTCGCGTTTGAGTTCCTTGATCTCGTCGCGGAGGCGGGCGGCGAGCTCGAACTGGAGGTCGGCGGCGGCCTGGTGCATCTGCGCGGTCATCTGCTCGATGAGGGCCTCCATCTCCTCGCGGGGGCGTTCCCCGACGAGGTCGGCGGCGTGGCGGCCGACCTCCCTGGTGCGGGACGCGAGGCCGGGGACGGGGGCCTTGCCGCGGCTCTGCTGGCGGCCGGCGCCGCCGAGGAGGGTCTCGGTGTCGGCGTCCTCGCGGACGAGGGAGTCGAGGATGTCGGCGATGCGCTTGCGGAGGGCCTGCGGCTCGATGCCGTGCTCGTCGTTGTAGGCCTGCTGCTTGGCCCGGCGGCGGTTGGTCTCGTCGATCGCGCGTTCCATCGACGGGGTGACCGTGTCGGCGTACATGTGGACCTGGCCGGAGACGTTGCGGGCCGCGCGGCCGATCGTCTGGATGAGGGACGTCTCCGAGCGCAGGAAGCCCTCCTTGTCGGCGTCGAGGATCGCGACGAGGGACACCTCGGGCAGGTCGAGGCCCTCACGGAGCAGGTTGATGCCGACCAGCACGTCGAACTCGCCGGCGCGCAGCTCGCGGAGCAGCTCGATGCGGCGCAGCGTGTCGACCTCGCTGTGCAGGTAGCGGACCTGGATGCCGAGTTCGAGGAGGTAGTCGGTGAGGTCCTCGGACATCTTCTTGGTGAGGGTGGTGACGAGGACGCGTTCGTCGCGTTCGGTGCGCTCGCGGATCTCGTGGATGAGGTCGTCGATCTGCCCCTTGGTCGGCTTCACGACGATCTCGGGGTCGATGAGGCCGGTCGGGCGGATGACCTGCTCGACGACGTCGCCCTTGACGCGGTTCATCTCGTAGGAGCCGGGCGTGGCGGACAGGTAGACGGTCTGGCCGATGCGGTCGAGGAACTCCTCCCATTTGAGGGGCCGGTTGTCCATGGCGGACGGCAGCCGGAAGCCGTGCTCGACCAGCATCCGCTTGCGGGACGCGTCGCCCTCGTACATCGCGCCGATCTGCGGGACGGTCTGGTGGGATTCGTCGATGACGAGGAGGAAGTCCTCGGGGAAGTAGTCGAGGAGGGTGTTGGGGGCGGTGCCGGCGCCGCGGCCGTCGATGTGGCGGGAGTAGTTCTCGATGCCGGAGCAGGTGCCGACCTGCCGCATCATCTCGATGTCGTAGGCGGTGCGCATGCGCAGGCGCTGCGCCTCCAGCATCTTGCCCTGCCGTTCCATGACGGCGAGGGCGTCCTCCAGTTCGGCCTCGATGTCGCGGATGGCCCGCTCCATCCGCTCGGGGCCGGCGACGTAGTGGGAGGCGGGGAAGACGTACAGCTCCTCGTCCTCGGTGATCACCTCGCCGGTGAGGGGGTGAAGGGTGGCGAGCTTCTCGATCTCGTCGCCGAACATCTCGATGCGGACGGCGAGTTCCTCGTACTGCGGGATGATCTCGACGGTGTCGCCGCGGACCCGGAACGTGCCGCGGGTGAACGCGAGGTCGTTGCGGGTGTACTGCATGCCGACGAGCTGCCGGAGCAGGTCGTCGCGGTCGATCTCCTGGCCGACGCGGAGGCGGACCATGCGGTCGACGTACTCCTGCGGGGTGCCGAGGCCGTAGATGCAGGAGACGGACGCGACGACGACGGTGTCGCGGCGGGTGAGCAGCGAGTTGGTCGCCGAGTGCCGCAGCCGGTCGACCTCGTCGTTGATCGAGGAGTCCTTCTCGATGTAGGTGTCGGTCTGCGGGATGTACGCCTCGGGCTGGTAGTAGTCGTAGTAGGAGACGAAGTACTCGACGGCGTTGTGCGGCATCATCTCGCGCAGCTCGTTGGCGAACTGGGCGGCGAGGGTCTTGTTCGGCTGCATGACCAGGACGGGCCGCTGCACCTTCTCCACCAGCCACGCGATCGTGGCGGTCTTGCCCGTGCCGGTGGCGCCGAGCAGCACGTTGTCCTTGTCGCCGCCGTCGATGCGGGCGGCGAGGGCGGCGATCGCCGCCGGCTGGTCGCCCGACGGCGTCATCTCCGTGACGACCTCGAACGGCGCCACGCGGCGCCGCAGATCCGTGATCGGCCGCATCGTCGCCTCTTCCCCTCGGTCCGGATCCGTCCGGCGTTCTCCCCTGCCCCACCACTGTATTCAGCGGGTAGGACAATCTATATCCGAGCAGGTCAGGACGCCGGCAGCGGAATCTTGGCGCGGACGGCGTAGCCGCCCCGGCGGGGACCGGCCTCGAAGGTGCCGCCGAGGGCGGTGACGCGCTCGCGGAGCCCGACCAGGCCGTTCCCGCCGCTCGGGAGCCGGTGGTCGGGACGGGCCGTGGGCGGGTCGTTGGCGATCTCCACCTCGATGGCCCCGGGCAGGAGGCCGAGGTCGACGCGGGTGTCGGCGGCGCCGGCGTGCTTGTGGACGTTGGTCAGCGCCTCCTGGACGAGGCGGTAGACCGTCCGCCCGACGGCGGCGGGCATGGGTTTCTCGTCACCGCGCACCGACAGGTCGACGCGGAGGCCGGCGGCACCGGACTGCCCGACGAGTTCGCGGACGTGGGCGAGGGTCACGGCCTCATACGGCAGTGCCTGCTCGCCCTGCCTGAGGACCCCGATGACGTGGCGGAGCTCCTCCAGGGCCTGGCGCCCCATGTCCCCGATCACGGTCGCGGTCTCGGCGGCCCGCACCGGGTCGCGGACGGCGGTCGCCTTGAGCGCCCCCGCGTGCACGACCATGACGCTGATCCTGTTGGCGACCACGTCGTGCATCTCCCGGGCGATGCGGGTCCGTTCCTCTCCCCGCGCGCGCTCTGCGAGGAGGTGCTGTTCCCGTTCGAGGCGCGCCGCGCGTTCCTGGAGCGATACAAGGAGTTGCTTGCGCGCACCCATGTACAGGCCGAGCAGGACGGGGACGGCGATGAACGCGACACCGAAGATGGCCTGCGCGATGAACGCCTCGTTGCCCGCCGTCGGCGAGGGGAGGGCGAGCGAGAAGGCGTAACCGAAGACGGCGATGGTCAGCACCGTCCGGCGGGACGCGGTATAGGCCGCGAGCGAGTACAGGATGACGAGCGCGGAGAACACCCCCGCACCGGCGACCGTGCCGAAGACCACCATGAACAGCGCGAGCCCCACGGGGTGGACGCGGCGCAGGACCGCGGCCAGGCCGAGGATGACGCTGCACACCGACACGACCGGCGGCGGCAGCCAGAACTCCTGCTCGGCGAACCACAGGAACGTTCCGTCGGCTGCGGCCAGAGCCACGGCGAGGGAGACGTCGAGCGCGCGTGACCTCCGTGTCGGCCACGCCGCCGACCACCAGCCCCGCGCGCGCATGCGATGAGCCTATAGCGAGCCGCAGGCCGCCAGGGTCGTCCCGGCGGGACGGTAAGGGCGGCCGTCCCCCGGGGGAACGCGAATCGCCCTTACCACGGGCCTTTCCCGCCCTCCGGGTGCTGTGGTTACCATGACGGCGCCGACCGTGCCGTCCGAAGGGGACGGCCCCGCGCGCCCCCGCAGCGCCATCGGCGCCGACCTGGGACGGGGAAACCGCAGAACATGACCCGCTTCGCCAACTGGCTCGGGAAGAACGCCGACGCCGTGATCGCGCTCGTGCTCGCCGTCACCGTCGCCGTGATCGGCGTCGGGGTGAACCTGCCGAACGAGGCGGAGATCACCAACAGCGCGATCCTGGCCGTCATCGGCCTGCTGGCGACGTCGGTCCTGCGGGACCGCAGCCGCCGCATCCCGGTCGAGGCGGAGGTCCGTGACACGCTGCGCGCGTCCTCGACCACCCTGGACGACCTGAGCGGCAGGCTGAGCCACATCGAGGGGTTCGAGAACGTCCTGTCCGACACCAAGCGCACCCTGGACGAGACCACGGTCGTCCGCGTCATCAGCGGGACGCAGGTGGCGCAGGTCCTCGAAGAGGCGCGCCGCGACACCGACCGGTGGTTCTTCAAAGGCGGGACGGGCACCTACATCCGTGCGCGGACACTGCCCGAGTGCGTGGCGGCGGCGCGCAGAGAGCGCCGGACGCTGCTGTTCCGCCTGGAGATCCTCGACCCCACCGACGTGGAGGTCTGCGAGGCGTACGCGCGTCACCGCCGCTCGGTGTCGGACGGCCCGGACGCGACGGGCGAGCCGTGGACGCTGGACCGCACCCGCAAGGAGGCCTACGCCACGCTCCTCGCGGCGTGCTGGCACAAGCAGCGGTTCGCGATGCTCGACATCGACATCGGCCTGGCGCGGACGATGACGACGCTGCGGTACGACCTGGCGGCGTCCCGGGTCGTGGTGACCCGCGACGACCCGCGCGGCGAGGCGCTGGTCGTGGACAGCAACAAGTTCTACTACAGCTGGGTGAGCGCGGAGCTGCAGACGAGCCTCGACCAGGCGCGCCGCGTGCCCGTCGAGCAGGCGCGGCTGGCGCCGCTGGACGACGAGCCGACCGTCGAGGAGGCCCGCAAGCTCTTCGAGGTGATCGGGATCGATCTCCCGCAGGGCTACACCGACCGTGACGTCATCGAGGTCATCCGCAAGGCGCTGCGGGCCAAGGATCCCTACGAGTGACGCGAGTGATGGGGCCGCCGGAGTGAGGTACGAGGAGATCCGCGAGGACATCCGGGCCGGTACAGCGGCGCGGACGCTGCCGGCGTGGGCCGGGCGCGTCATGGACGACGTCGCGGCGGGCCGCTCGCACGTCCCGGCCGTGCGCCATCCGCTGGGCTTCGTCTGCCTTCCCGTGGAGCGCAGCGGCGACTTCGGCGTGTGCCTGCACATCTGGACGCCGGAGGTGCGCCCGGCCCCGTCGACCACGTCCCCGGTGCACTGCCACAGCTGGGATCTGCTGAGCTTCGTCCTGTACGGGACGGTGCGGAACGTGCGCATGGAGATAGCCGAGGGGCCGGGCGGGACGTCCGGCCGGGACCCCGCCGGCGAGACGCGGCAGATCTTCGAGGTCGTCAGCGCGGACGGCGTGGACGAGCTGAAGGCGACCGGGCGCACCGTCCGCTGCTCTCCCGGCCGTTCCATCGCACACCGGACCGGCGAGTCGTACACGCTGCCGGCGGGCGTGTTCCACACCACGCTCATCGAGGACGGCATGGACGCCGCGACGGTCGCGCTGGGGCGCCGGACGCCCGGCGGCGGCGATCTGTCGCTCGGGCCTCCGGGCGTTCCCTCGCACCGGGTGCACCGTTCACGCTCCGGCCATGCCGACACCGTGCGCGCGCTGCGGCGTTCCGCTCGCAGGATCGCGTCCGCGCATCCGCCTCCCGCTCCCTCCCCCGCGGCGCCCGCCGCCCTGCCCGGCAAGCGTCCCACCTCTGATCCGCACGCGCGGCACCACCGCTCGGCGCGCCGGTAGCCCGGCGCCGGACCCGACTGGAGAAGGCCCGATGAGATCCACGACCCCGTCACCGGCCCTTCCGGTCGATCTCTCCGAGGCCCGCCGCGTGGCGGTGGACGCGGCGGTGGCGGCGGGGGCGCTGCTGTCCGCCGGGATGGGCGGGCCTTTGGACGTCCGGCCGAAGGGCCCGGGCGGGGACGTGGTGACCGCGCTGGACACGGCCGCCGAGGAACTGATCGTCGGGCGGCTCCGGGCGGCGTATCCGGGGCACCGCATCATCGCCGAGGAGTCCGGGGTCCTCGAAGGGGCGCCCGGTGAGGAGATGCTCTGGCTCGTCGATCCGCTGGACGGCACCAACAACGTCGCGATCGGCATGCCGGTGTACGCGGTGGGTCTGGCGCTGTGCGCGCGCGCAGAGCCCGTCCTGGGCGTCGTCCACGACCCGGCGGCGGGACGGACGTGGTCGGCGGTGCGCGGGAGGGGCGCCCTGGGGCCGGACGGGGAGCCGCTGACGCTGGCCGATCGTCCGCGGCCGGGGCGGGACGACAACCCCGTCCTGGCATGGACGCAAGGGCATCAGGTCGCCTCGGACGACCCCGTGGCGTTCGCGCTGCGTTCGGCCATTGAGGGGCAGTGCGCGCGGATGCTGCAGCTGTGGGCGCCGCTGGTGGCGTGGGCGATGCTGGCGCGCGGCGACATCGACGGGATCGTCGGCTACCTGCCCGAGATCGTGGATCTGCCCGCCGGGGCGCTGCTGGCCGCGGAGGCGGGAGCCGAGCTGCGCCGCCTGGACGGGCGGCCGTACGCGCTGGGCGTCGACCGCCCGGCGTCCGAGCTCGGTTTCGTGGCGGCGCGCCCGGAACTGCTCGACCGCCTCCTGGCGACCACGGCGAGGATCACGAACCGGGACGGCCGCGTCCGCCTCACCCGGTGAATCCGGCCCTGTGAGGCACGGCGAGTCTCGGCCGGTGAGCCTCGGCCCGTGATGGTCAGCCGGTCAGCAGGAGCGCCGGGACGGTGGCCGCACAGCCCGCCACGGCCAGGACGGCCCCCGTCAGCACGAACTTGCGCATCGGGACCCTGACGTCCCACCGGCGGCACCACTCGAACCACAGCAGCGTGGCGAGCGACCCCCACGGTGTGATGACGGGCCCCACGTTCGTCCCGATGAGCAGCGACAGAAGCTGGTCCTTGTTCGCCGCGGGCACGGCCGGCTCCCCCGCCACGTAGGCGGGGAGGTTGTTGAGGACGTTCGACAGTCCCGCACCGGCGAACGCGGCCCGGAACGCACCCACGACACCGTCGTCCCCGCCCATGACGGCGCGCATCACGTCGTCCAGCCCGAACCGCTCCAGCGTCGGCACGACCAGGAACAGGCCGGTGACGAACACCATGAGCTGCCACGGGATGAGCGCGGGACGCAGCGCCGCCCGGTCGCGGACGGCGAACGCGGCGGCGGCCACGGCGGCGGCGGCGGTCGCGGCGATGCCGAGCTGGATCCCGGTGTGCACGCCGGCGAGGATCGCGCCGATGAACATCAGGCAGGCGAGCCCGGTCGCCGAGAACAGCACCCGGTCCCGGACGGGCGCGGGTGCGGGCGGGTCGTAGGAGTCGGCGCCGCGCATCCGCCGCCGCCAGTAGAACGCCCACAGCAGCGCCATCGTGACCGCCAGGGCCGCGAGCTGCGGCGCCCACATGCGGGCGGCGAACGCGCGGGTACCCAGCGCGACGCGGTCGGCGGCGAGCAGGTTCGTCAGGTTCGACACCGGCAGCAGAAGGCTGGCGGTGTTGGCCAGCCACACCGTCGTCATGGCCAGCGGGAGGGTCGCGATCCGCGCGCGCGCCGCCAGCGCCAGCATGACGGGCGTCAGCAGCACCGCGGTCGTGTCGAGGTTGAGGAAGATGGTGGTGAGCGAGGCGAACGCCACGCACAGCAGGAACAGGACCGCGTAGTTGCCGCGTCCCGCCCGCGCCATCCGCTGCGCGATCGCGTCGAAGACCCCGGCCGCCTTGGTGAGCTCCGCCAGGACGATGACGCTGAACAGGAACAGCAGCAGCGGCGCAATCCGCTCGACGCTGGAGCGCGCCGTGCCGGCCGGCAGCAGGCCGGTGGCGACGAACACCAGGCCGAGGACGAGCACCCCGACACGGATCCAGTCCAGAACGCCCAGCCGTCCGGCCGCGCGGCGCAGGATCTCGATCCGGGGTGACACGCGCGACATGATCCCATAGGCGGCCCGGGGCACTGCTTTCGTCGCCCCGCCGCGCGATACTGGCGGAATGACGACCCACGGCGGCCACCCCAGGCAGGAGCGTCCGACCGACTTCTTCATCAGCTACTCCCCCGCGGACGAGCGGTGGGCGTCCTGGATCGCCTGGCAGCTGGAGGCGGCCGGGCACCGGACGATGATGCAGGCGTGGGACTTCGTGCCCGGCACCAACTTCATCGACTTCATGGACCGGGGCCTGTCGGAGGCCAGGGCCGTCGTCGCGGTGCTGTCGCGCAACTACCTGCGGTCCCGGTACGGGCGGATGGAGTGGATGGCGGCGCTGCGGGCCGACCCGGACGACCCGGCCCGCAAACTGGTCACGGTCCGCATCGAGGACTGCCCGATCGACGGGCTGCTGTCCACGATCACCTACGTGGACCTCGTGGGCGTCGACGACCCGGACGAGGCGCGCCGGATGCTGATGCGGCGCATCGGCGAGGCCCTCGCCGGCCATGCGCGCCCCCAGAACGGCCCCGGCTTCCCCGGAACGGGCCGGGCCGTTCCCGGTGGCCCCGGCGACCGGGAACCCCTCCAGGGCCGTCTGGAGGACGCCGGCGGCGGCCGGCCGGATCCGGCCGGTGAGCGGCCCGCGCGGCGGGCGCCCGTGGCGGCGCCGGCGTTCCCCGCCGCCGGCGGCGGCGGGGAGGAGCCGCGCGAGCGGCTGAGCGTCCTGCACGTCGCCGGGCCCCGGTTCGGGCGGACGCTCGCCGAGCCCGGCGAGCCCACCACCGCCACCGAGCTGCAGGACCGCATCTGGAGCGACGTGACGCGGCTGGCCGACTCCGGCGTGCCGCGCCCCGACCTGCTCCTCGTCACCGGCAACATCACCCACTCGGGCAGCCGCAAGGAGTTCGCCGAGGCGCTGTCGTTCCTGACGAGCCTGCGCGCCCTGCTCGGGCTGGAGGCGCAGCGCGTCGTGGTCGTCCCCGGCACCCACGACGTCACCCGCGCGGCCTGCCAGGCCTACTTCTCCAGCTGCGAGGCCGACGACATCGAGCCGCAGCCGCCGTACTGGCCCAAATGGCGGCACTACGCAGGTCTGTTCAAGGAGTTCTACCAGGGCATCGACGCGCTCATCTTCGACAGCGCCCAGCCGTGGACGCTGTTCCCCGTCCCCGACCTGCGGGTCGCGGTCGCCGGCCTCAACTCGACGCTGCCGCAGACGCACCGCGAGGAGGACCGGTACGGGCAGGTCGGCCGGGCGCAGGCCGCCTGGTTCAACGAGCGGCTCCGGCACTTCGAGGACGACGGCTGGCTCCGCCTCGCCGCGGTCGAGCACACGCCGATCTCCGGGGAGCCCGGCGCGCTGCGCGACCCCGAGACCGTCGAGATGCTCCTCGGCGGCCACGTCAACCTGTTCTTCCAGGGGACGGAGTCGGAGTTCGGCGCGATCCCCCTGCTGGGCGGCGGCGTCCCGTCCGTCCCGGCGCTCGGGCCCGGCCGCCACCAGATCGTGGTCGTGGAGCGCGACGGCCTGCGGCGGTGGATCCCCGAGGACGCCGAACGGCGCGGCCCCGAACGTCTCGAACGGTCCTGGGCGAACGCCGCGGGCACGTTCCCCCCGCCGCGCGCCGAGACGCCGCCGGCTCCGCCCGTCCCGGAACTCGGGCCGGGGGCGGGCCGCGCCGCCGACCCGGTCCCCGACCCCGCGGCGCGGCTCCTCGACCGCCTGACGGAGGCGTGCGAGACGCGGTTCGAACGCGCGACGATCCGGCGCATCGTCCCGCCGCCGCGTGAGGACGGCCGGTCGGACCCGCCGCACCTGCTGCTCACCCACCTGGAGGACGGGTTCGTCCGGCAGTACCGCATCGGCGCGCATGTGGGCCAGGTGACCGAGGCGGACGTCGACGCGTTCGTCCGGCATGTGCACGCCGACGGCACCGACCACGGGTCCGAACTGGTGTATCTGGGCCCCGCGCCCGCCCGGTCACTGCGCGACGACGCGCTGCGGCGCGGCATCCGCGTGCGGAGCCTCACCGAGTTCCAGGGCCTCGTCGACCTCTCCGAATACGTGACGGCGCAGACGGGACGGCTCTCCGCGGGCGGCCTGTACCCGCCGGCCCTGTACGTCCCGCAGCGCTACCGGGAACTCGACCGGCTCGGCACCGGCGCGCCGGCCGGGCCGCGGGACGGTGAGCGCGGCCGCCCGCCCGGCGCCGATCCGGGCCGGGACGTCCACGACGACGTGGTCGGCGAGATGCTGCGGCTGCTGGCCGCCGACCACGGCCGGTTCCTGCTGCTGCTCGGCGACTTCGGCCGCGGGAAGACGTTCGCGCTGCGCGAGCTGGCCCGCCGCATCCCCGAGGAACTGCCGCACGTCATCCCGATCCTCATCGAGCTGCGGGCCCTCGACAAGGCGCACTCGGTGGACGGCCTCGTCGCCGCGCATCTCGCCAACCACGGCGAGGAGCTGATCGACCTCAAGGCGTTCCACTACATGCTCCGCCAGGGGCGCATCGTCCTGCTCTTCGACGGGTTCGACGAGCTGGTGACGCGGATGACCTACGACCAGGCCGCCGACCACCTCGACACGCTGCTGCAGGCCGCCCAGGACAAGGCCAAGATCGTGGTGGCGAGCCGCACGCAGCACTTCAAGTCGCAGGCGCAGGTGCTGACCGCGCTCGGCGAGAAGGTCGGCGTGCTGCCGCACCGGCGCGTCCTCGGCCTGGAGGACTTCACACCCCCGCAGGTCCGCTCGTACCTGGTCAACCGGTACGGGGACGAGGGCGCGGCCGAAGCGCGCCTGGCCCTGCTCGCGGGCATCGGGGAACTGCTGGTGCTGACGTCCAACCCGCGGATGCTGTCGTTCATCGCCGACCTGCCCGAGGAACGGCTCCGCGCCGTGGCGCAGGCACGCCGGGCCGTCAGCCCCGCCGACCTCTACCACGAGATCCTGTCGTCGTGGCTGGCGTACGAGGCCGACCGGGTCGGCGGGTCGGGCGGGCCGTCCGGGCTGAAGGCCGAGGACATGTGGCGGGCCGTCGGGACGCTCGCGCTGCGGCTGTGGGAGGGCAACGAGCAGTTCCTCCGCCTCGCCGAGCTCGCCGACGTCGCCGACACCCTCACCGGCCTCGCGGGCGGCCGCATGTCGCCGCACCAGGTGACGCACGCCGTCGGCGCCGGGAGCCTCCTCGTCCGCACCGCGGAGGGCCTGTTCGGATTCATCCACACGTCGGTGATGGAGTGGCTCGTCGCGCGGCACATCGCGGACGAGTTCGAACGGGACGCGGCGCCGGCCGCGCTGGGCGGGCGCGCGCTCACCCAGCTCATCGTCGACTTCCTCTGCGACCTCGCCGACACCCGCGCCTGCCAGGAATGGGCGGCCGCGGTGCTCGCCGACCCCGGCGCCGACGACATCGCCCGCGCCAACGCCATCCGCATCACGACACGGCTGCGCACCCCGGCGCGCACCGACCTGCGCGGCGCGCGCCTGCAAGGCGAGGACCTGTCCTACCGCGACCTGCAGGAGGTCGACCTGACCGGCGCCGACCTCACCGACGCGCAGCTCGTCGGCGCCAACCTGTCCCGCGCCGTCCTGCGCGACGCGTCCCTGGCCGGGGCCCGCCTCGACGAGGCCACGCTGACCGGAGCCGACCTGCGCGGCGCCGACCTGTCACGCGCCCGGCTCGCCCGCGCCGACCTGCGCGACGTCGCCGTCGAAGGCGGACGCTGGACGCGCGCCGCCCTCGTGGACGCCACGCTCCCCGAACGCGTCGCGAACGCACCGGAACTGCGGGAGGCGGCCATCGCGCCCGGCCGCCCCATCGACATCCAGGTCGCCCCCGCCGGCGTCGGCGTCCCCTACGGCTTCCACTTCCAGACCAGCCGCCTCCCCCAGCCGCTCGCCTACAGCCCCGGCGGCTCCGTCCTGGCCGTGGGCTGCGAGGACGGCGGCGTCCTCGTCTGCGACGCCGTCACCGGCACCCCCCTGCGCACCCTCCAGGGCCACACCGACCGCGCCTACGCGGTGGCGTTCGACTCCGCCGGGAACCTGCTGGCCAGCGGGTCCGCGGACGGCACCGTCCGGCTGTGGGACCTCGCCACCGGGCACACCGCCCACACCTTCACCGTCCACCCGGAGGGCGTGTGGCCGGTCGTCGCCGGCGGGCGCTCCCCGTCGCACGGCGACCTCCTCGCGGCGGGCGCCGCCGACGGGACCGTCCGCGTGTGGGACACCGCGACCGGCGCCCTGCTGCACGAGCTGACCGGGCACACCGCGCCCGTCTACACGGCCGTGTTCGACCCGATGGGCTCGCTCATGGTCACCGGCGACGCCGGCGGCACCCTGCGCGTCTGGGACCTCGCCGGCGGGACCCTGCTGCGCGAGCTGACCGGCCACCGCGGCGCCGTGTTCCGGGCCGTGTTCCACCCGGACGGCTCCATCCTGGCGGCCGGGGACGAGGCGGGCGTCGTCCGGCTCTGGGACATCCGCACCGGCGAGATCCGGCAGGAACTCCTCGGCCACACCGGACGCGTCTACGCCATCGCGTTCCACCCGGGCGGGAACCTCCTCGTCACCGGCGACACCGACGCGTCCGTCCGGCTCTGGGAGGACGGCCGCCACCGCGCGACGCTGTCCGGCCACGAGGGCGGCATCTACCAGGCGGCGTTCAGCCCCGACGGCGGCCGCCTCGCCACCGCCGACAGCGCCGGATCCGTCCGGCTGTGGGACCCGAGGACGGGCCGGCAGCGCCTCGAACTGGCCGGGCACCGCGGCGCCGTGTGGCCGTTCGCGTTCCGCCCCGACGGCGCCCAGCTCGCCACCAGCAGCAACGACGGGACGGCCCGGCTGTGGGACGCCGAGACCGGGCAGTGCCGCGTCGTGCTGCGCGGCCACGGCCGCCGCGTCACCGGCGTCACCTTCAGCCCGGACGGCGGCATGCTCGCCGGCAGCGGCAACGACGGCCTCGTCCGGCTCTGGGACCCACGCACCGGCCGGATGATCCGCGAGCTGCGCGGCGTCGCCGACAACCTCACCTCCGCGACCTTCAACACCCGCGACTCCCAGCTCGCCACCGCCACCAACGACGGCGGCGTCCACCTGTGGCAGGCCGGGACCGGCACCTTCGAACGCGAGCTGAACGTGGAGACCGACCACGTCTGGGCGCACGCGTTCGCGCCCGCCGGCGACGTCCTCGCCACCGCCAACGACGACGACACCGTCCGCCTCTGGTACTGGACGACCGGCCGCGAGGTCGTGAACCTCGCCGACCACCGGGGCCGGGTCCGCAGCATCGACTTCCAGCCCGCCTCCGCCGGCACCGGCGCCCTGGTCGCCACCGGCTGCGACGACGGCCTCGTCCGCCTGTGGCACCCCCGCACCGGCGAACTCACCGCCGAACTCGAAGGCCACGACGACCGCGTCTACCGCGTGACGTTCTCGCCGTCCGGCGAAACCCTCGCCAGCGCGAGCAACGACGGAACCGTCCGCCTCTGGGACCCGTCCACCGGCGAAGCGCTGCACACCCTCACCGGCCACACCGGCCGCCTGTGGACGACGGCGTTCCACCCGTCCGGGACGCTGCTCGTGAGCGCGGGCGACGACATGGTCGTCCGCCTCTGGGACCCGTCCACCGGCGAAGCGCTGCACACCCTCACCGGCCACACCCGCCGCGTCTGGTCGGCCGCGTTCAGCCCGGACGGCTCACTGCTCGCCACCGCGGGCGACGACGGCGCCATCATCCTCTGGGACGTCGGCGCCGGCACCGGCGCCGGCACCGCCCCCACGCGCCGCGCGACCCTCCTCGGCCTGTCCGAAGGCTGGGCCGCGCTGGCCCCCGACGGCCGCTACAAGTGGGAGGGCAACGCCACCGCCGAATTCTGGTACGCCGTCGGCATGTGCCGCTTCGAACCCGGCGAACTGGACCCCTACCTCCCCGACGTCCACCGGCTTCCCCTCGACGCCCCGTTCTAGGCGGCCGCCCTGCGGGCCAGGGTCTCCCAGAGGGCGTCGACCTGGGCTTTCAGGGCGTCGAGGGTGCCGGAGTTGTCGATGACGCGGGTCGCGACGGCGCGGCGGTCCGCGCGGGACGCCTGATTCGCCATACGGGCGCGGGCGTCTTCCTCGGTCATGCCGCGGCGGGCGACGAGACGGTCGAGCTGGACATCCTCCGGGGCGTCCACGACGACGACCTCGTCGTACATGGGGGCCAGGCCGTTCTCCGCGAGGAGCGGGACGTCGTACACGACGACCGCCCCGTCGGGGGCGGCGTCCATCAGCTCCTGCATCCGCTCCCCCACCAGCGGGTGGACGATCGCGTTCAGCGCGGCGAGGCGGCCGGCGTCGGCGAACACGATCCGGCCGACCTTCTCGCGGTCGAGGCCGCCGGACGGCAGCAGCACGTCCTCGCCGAACTCCGCCACGACGGCGGCGAGGCCCGGCGTGCCCGGCTCCACCACCTCCCGGGCGATCTTGTCGGCGTCGATGACCACGGCGCCGCGTTCGGCGAGCCGCGCCGACACCTGGCTCTTGCCCGACCCGATCCCGCCGGTGAGTCCCACTTTCAGCACGCGCTCACCCTAGCGGCCGCCCGGTCACCCGGTCCCGGCGGGCACGAGGGGCTTGCGCATGTGCACGAGGGTGAGGTGCGCGGCGACGCGCTCCCGGTGCGTCTCGGAGTAGCCGAGGCGCCGGTACAGGCGCAGGTTCGTCTCGCTGAGGTGCCCGGTGAACAGCACGCAGGCGTCGGCGCGCCCGGCCACCTCGTCCTCCAGCGCGGCGAGGAGCCGCCGCCCGATGCCGCGGCCCTGCAGGTCGGGGACGACCACGAGCCGCCCCACCAGGCACGTGTGGTCGCTGAACCGGGCGCGGACCGCCCCGGCGAGACGGCCGCCCAGCACCGCCTTCAAAACCACCGCGTCACCCGACAGCACCTTCCGGAGCTGCTCGGCCGACTCGACCAGCGGGGGGATGAACGGGTCGCCGTACAGCTGCGCCTCCGCGACGTAGGCGGCGCGCTGGACGGTCAGGATCTCCCCGGCGTCCTGCGGGCCGGCCCGCTCGACCGCGACCGTCGGTTCGCTCATGGGACGACCCTAGCGGCGCGGGGCCCCCGGGTCTGCTCAGCGCCCGATCCGGATGGTCACCGCGACCGGGTAGTGGTCGGAGGCCTCCGAGGCCGGCACGTTGTACTCGGTGACGAGGATGCCGTCCGACCCGAAGATCCAGTCGGTGCGGGCGCCGTCGGACCTGGTGGGGGACGAGTCGTTGCCGATCGCGGTGCTGCGCAGGTCCGTGCCGTCGGTCATCGCCGCCAGTTCCGGGCTGCCCGGCCCGGCGTTGAAGTCGCCGCCGATCAGGGTGCGGGGCGCGCCGCCCCAGGCCCGCAGCAGCGCCGCGATCGAGCGGACCCGCTCGTCGGACTGGTCCTCGCCGCCCTCCAGGTGCGTCGACCACACGTCCATCGTGGTGCCGCCGACGCCGAGCCGCGCCCACACGTAGCCGCGGATCTGCGACCAGTCGCCGCGCGGCCACCGGCCCGTCCCCGAACTGCGCACCGGCAGCGACGTCAGGATCGCGTTGCCGAACTGGCCGTCGGCGGCGGGGCCCCAGATCAGCTTCATGCCGAGGCGCCGCGACAGCCACACGCCGACGTCGGCGGTGCCCGACAGCAGCGACCCGCGGCTGGCCTCCTGCAGCAGGACGACCTGCGCGCGCTGCTCCTCGATGACGCGGGCGATGCCCTCCGGGTCGAGGCGGCCGGCCTGGTTGACCGCGTCGTGGATGTTGTAGCTGAGCACCCGGACATGCCCCGGCACTGGCCCCGCCTGCGCCTTCCCGTCCGGCGCGGCCACCGAGAACACCAGGGTGCCGGCCAGCAGGGCGAGCGCGGCGGCGCCGGCGGTGAGGGCGCGCAGCGGCGCGCGGGCGGGCAGCGGGCCGCCGCGGGCCGAGGCGATGGCGGCGAGCGCGCCGAGCGCGATCCCGGCGAGGCCGGGCAGCAGATTGTTCGGGAACGGCAGCGGTGAGACGGCGCTGACCTGGTACGGGACGAGGATCGCGGCGATCAGCAGGCCGCCGAGCGCGGCGCCGGCGTCCACCCGCCACACCGGCCCGCCGGTGCCGGCGCGCCGCAGCGGCGCACGGCACGCCACCGCCAGCAGCCACGCCGACAGCACCTGCCCGAGGATCACGATGGGCACGACCTCGATGCCGGAGATCGCGTAGGTCCCGGCGACGGCGCCGGCGCCGACCCCGAGGACGGTGCCGCCGAGCACGCACACACCGCCCGGCACCGCCCGGACGGCGAGGCCGGACGCGAGGAACGCCAGCGCGAGGCCCTGCCCGACGACGATCGTGACGTGCGCGGCCGTCAGCGACTGCCAGCCGGACGACGCCACGAACGCGGGGCTGGACAGCACGAGGATCTGCAGCGCCAGGAACGGCCCGAACGCGGCCGCGCCGAGCGCGTCCCGCCAGGACACCCCGGGCGCGGTGACCGGCCCGGACGCCGTCTCCCGGTAGAGCGCGGCGGCTCCGACGCCGACGAACGCCAGGCACGCCAGCCACGGCCCGACGCCGTCACGCCACACGGGGTCCCAGGTGGCGAAGCACATCCGCACCGCGGCGTCGATCGACAGGCCCGCGACGGTGGCGGTGGCGAACCCGACGCCGGACAGGCCGCGGGCGCCCTCGTACAGCGCCGCGACGGCGATCATGCCGATGGCGGTGCCGGCGAACGCCAGCCAGGTGCGCGGGTCGATGGCCTGCGCGAGCAGCCGGACGGCGAACAGGCCGCCGACCGCGGCGAGCAGCAGGCCGCGGGGGCCGACGGCTCGGCGGATCAGCGGCGAGGTGAACCCGGCGAGGTACACGACCAGCACTCCGCCGGCGGCGGCCGCGATGCCGGTCTGGTCGGCGAAATGGTCGAGCTGGGGCAGCGAGAACCGCAGTGTCTGCGCGAGGACCGCGACGGTGACCGCGATCAGCGCGAGCCTGGCGGGGCCCTGCGGGACGATGGAGGGCCCGGACGCGGCGGGGCCGCCGGTCCTGGCGCCGGCGTCTGTGCTGGCGTCTGTGCTGGCCAATTGAACGAGTGCTCCCGGGGACGAGCGGACCTGCGGGACGGGTGAGCGCTTCGGGGGCGACGGGTCACACGGGCACCGCCGGAGTCACGTGGCCGTCCGACATCATGGTGACGTAACCGAAGCACGGCCGGAGGCCGATCCCGAAAGATCGTTCTCCGGCCGTGTCGAGGATATCGGGCGACCTCCGCACCCGGGCGGTCTGGCCTTCCGGGGCATGCGCCGCCGGTGCGGCGGACCGTCACCGGGTTTCCTTCCTCCGGCGTTCCGGGCGCGGATCGCGTCCGCACGCGGCCCGCCGGAGGAAGGGACGGGCCTACTGGCCGCCGGAGAGCTTCTCCCGCAGCGCCGCGAGAGCCTCGTCGGTGGCCAGTGCGCCACCGGTCGTCTCGCTCTCGCCGCCGCCGGAGTAGGAGGTCTCGCCACCGCCACCGCCGCCACCGCCGGCGGCACCGCTGCTCGCGGGCTCGGCACCGGCCTCGGCCTCGGCCTTGCGGGCCTCCTCGATCTGCTTGCGGTGGGCGTCGAAGCGGGACCGGGCCTCGGCGTACTGCCGCTCCCAGGTCTCACGCTGCTCGTCGAAGCCCTCCAGCCATTCGCCGGTGTCGGCGTCGAAGCCCTCGGGGTACTTGTAGTTGCCCTGGTCGTCGTACTCGGCGGGCATGCCGTACAGCGTCGGGTCGAAGTCCTCTTCCTCGACGCCGGCGGCGCCCTCGTTGGCCTGCTTGAGCGACAGGCTGATGCGGCGCCGGTCGAGGTCGATGTCGATGATCTTCACGAAGATCTCGTCGCCGACCTGCACGACCTGCTCGGGGATCTCCACGTGACGCTCGGCCAGCTCGGAGATGTGCACCAGGCCCTCGATGCCCTCCTCGACGCGGACGAACGCACCGAACGGCACCAGCTTGGTGACGCGTCCCGGGACGACCTGCCCGATCTGGTGGGTGCGGGCGAACTGCTGCCACGGGTCTTCCTGCGTCGCCTTGAGCGACAGCGAGACCCGCTCGCGCTCCATGTCGACGTCCAGGACCTCGACCGTGACCTCCTGGCCCACCTCGACGACCTCGGACGGGTGGTCGATGTGCTTCCAGGACAGTTCGGAGACGTGCACCAGCCCGTCGACGCCGCCGAGGTCGACGAACGCGCCGAAGTTGACGATCGAGGACACGACGCCCTTGCGGACCTGGCCCTTCTGCAGCGTGTTGAGGAAGGTCTGGCGGACCTCGCTCTGCGTCTGCTCCAGCCAGGCGCGGCGGGACAGCACCACGTTGTTGCGGTTCTTGTCCAGCTCGATGATCTTGGCCTCGAGCTCGCGGCCGACATACGGCTGCAGGTCGCGGACCCGGCGCATCTCGACCAGCGACGCTGGCAGGAAGCCCCGCAGGCCGATGTCGAGGATCAGGCCGCCCTTGACGACCTCGATGACCGTGCCGGTGACGATGCCGTCCTCGTCCTTGATCTTCTCGATCGTGCCCCAGGCGCGCTCGTACTGGGCGCGCTTCTTGGACAGGATCAGCCGGCCCTCCTTGTCCTCCTTCTGGAGGACGAGGGCCTCGACGTGGTCTCCGGTGGAGACGACCTCGTTCGGGTCGACGTCATGCTTGATGGACAGCTCACGCGAGGGAATGACGCCCTCGGTCTTGTAGCCGATGTCGAGGAGGACCTCGTCACGATCGACCTTGACGACAGTGCCTTCGACAATGTCGCCGTCGTTGAAGTACTTGATGGTCTCATCGATCGCGGCGAGGAAGGCTTCCTCGGACCCGATGTCGTTGACCGCTACCTGCGGGGTGGTCGAGGTGGCCTCGGTGCTGCTCGTCATGTGTCGGCTGGCTCCGGTACGGACAGTGAAGTCGTATGGGTTCTGCGCGGAGGGCCGTTTTCCGCCCTGCCGAGGACCGGAAGGGAACGCGGACCATGCCGCGTCAGTACACCGAACCGTTGTCGCCGACCTGACCGAGCGCGAGCCTGCTCCGTCCGAAGCGCGCGCAGGCCCACAGCGCAGCGATCAGGATATGGGACCAATCTCCCGTGGTCAATCCAGCCTCGGGCGAGTCGCGCGGCCCGGCCGTCAGTACGTCCGCGCACGGCCCCGGTACTCCTTGGCCAGACGGTACTCGGCCGCCTTGGGAAACGTCACGGTGTTCGGGTCTCCGTCAGATGTGTACCGCTCATGCGGGTTCTTGTCCAGCTGTTCGAGCCACGCGGTGGAGCAGTACTTCTTGCAGTCGTTCTCCGCGATCTTGCCTTCGGATCGGATCCGGTTGATCTCCCACCGGTCGAATTCCTCGTCGAACGGCGACGCCGACGGCCGCCAGCCGGCGACGAAGTTGCCCTGGAAGCCGTATCTGCCGTCCGCCTTCTCGGCCCACGCGAGCTTCTCCGGCAGGGCCCCGTACGGGTACGCCAGCGTGGTCGTGTGCCGCCCGGTCAGCTGGACGACCCGGTCCTCGATCTCCCCGATCTCCTCTCGCACCTCCTTCTGGGACATGCCGGAGAGGTTGGGGTGGTTCATCGTGTGGTTGCCGAGCTCGTACCCGTGCTGCTGGAGCCATTTCAGCGCGGTCGCCGCCTGCGCGTCCTCCATCCCGAACAGCTCCCTGGTCATGAAGAACGTCGCGACCGGCCGGAAGCCGGGGTTCTCCGCCGCGACACGCTGGATGATCGCCACGGCGGTGCCGCCCTTCGGCCGCCCCTGCGGGTCCAGCGCGAAATGATCGGGGGTGCCGTCGTCGAACGTCAGCACGACGGGGTGCTTGCCGGCCGGGACGTTGAACCGCCCGCCGACGAACTCCGCGGCCGTGATCGGGCAGTAGCCGTCCTTGGCGAGCCGTGTCAGCTCGTCGTACAGCTCTTTGGCCGACCGGTCCAGCGGCCGCTCGGGCTTCTCAACGATCCGGTGGTACATCAGCACCGGCACCTGGCCGAGCTCGTTCGCCTTGGCCGCCGCCGCCCCGGGCGCCGCCGCCCGGATCGGCGCGCTCGCCGACACCGACGGCGACCCGCTCCCGGGAGCGGGCGTGGCCCCCGCTTTGGCCGGGCGCGCGGTGGGCGTCGTCTTGGACGCGGCCCCGGCCCGCTCGGCCGCGTCCTCCTTGTCGCGCCCCCGCCGGTCCCCTGGGAGCGTCAGTCCCAGGACCACGGCGCAGACGATCACGACTCCAGCGATCTTGTGAAGCAGAGGCACGCTACCCCCCGCCGGTCGACCCCAACAGGAACCGGGGACAGCGTACGGGTCCCCGGACATCTACGGACACCCACTCCCGTACCCGCATGATCCCCACACCCCACCCCCGCCCCGCCCCACATCCCACCAAGTCGTATTTACTCAGGGGCAGCATTCACCCAGAGACCGCATTCACTCAGCGGCCGGTGTCCTCAGGAGCCGGTGTCCTCAGAAGCCCATGTCCTCACGAGTCGGCGTCCTCAGAAGTCCGGGTCCTCAGAGGCCGGTGTCCTCGGAGGTCCGTGTCCTCAAGGGCCGGTGTCGGCCGTCGGGTTCCCAGCCGCGCCCGACCACCCCAGCCGCCACCGCAACCACGCAACGACCAAAACCGTCGCGATCGCGTCCGAAGGCAGGTTTCGAGCCTGCGAGAAACCTGATCGCGCAGCGAGCCGCCAGGCGAGCCGAAGCGATGCAGCGATCGCACCGCAGTTCCCGCCGAAGGAGGGCCCCCAGGGCCCGACCGCCAAGGGAAATGCAAGAAACTAATGCGCTGCTTCCTGCCAGGTGCGGCCCGTGCCCATGGAGACGCCGAGTGGGGCTCGGAGGTCGTAGGCTCCGGCCATCTCGGTGCTCACCAGGGACTTGAGGTCGTCGAGTTCGCCGGCGGCGACTTCGAAGACGAGCTCGTCGTGGACCTGGAGGAGCATCCGGGACGCCAGGCCGGCGGCGCGGAGGGCGCGGTCGACGTTGAGGCCGGCGACCTTGATGATGTCGGCCGCCGATCCCTGGATGGGGGCGTTGAGCGCCATCCGCTCGGCCATCTCGCGGCGCTGCCGGTTGTCGGAGTTGAGGTCGGGCAGGTAGCGGCGGCGGCCGAGGATCGTCTCGGTGTAGCCGTCCTGCCTGGCCTTGGCGACGATGTCGCGCAGGTAGTCGCGGACACCGCCGAACTGCTCGAAGTACTCCTCCATGAGGCCGCGGGCCTCGTCGGGGGAGATCCGCAGCTGCTGCGAGAGCCCGTACGCCGACAGGCCGTAGGCGAGGCCGTAGTTCATCGCCTTGATGCGGGCGCGCAGTTCGGAGTCGATCTGCTCGGGCGGCAGCCCGAACACGCGGGACGCGGTGATGGTGTGGAAGTCGGCGCCGGTGCCGAACGCGTCCAGGAGCGCCTCGTCCTCCGACAGGTGCGCCATGATGCGCAGCTCGATCTGCGAGTAGTCGGCCGTCAGGAGCGACTCGTAGGGCGCGCCCACGACGAACGCCTCGCGGATCTGGCGGCCTTCGGCGGTGCGGATCGGGATGTTCTGCAGGTTCGGGTCGGTGGACGACAGCCGGCCCGTCGCGGCGATCATCTGGTTGAACGTGGTGTGGATGCGGCCGGCGTCGTCGGCCATCGGGATGAGGGAGTCGACGATGCTCTTGAGCTTGGCGACCTCCCGCCAGCGCAGGATGTGGTCGAGGACGGGGTGCGGGTCCTTCTCCGCGAGGTTCGTCAGGGCCTCGGAGTCGGTGGTGTAGCCGGTCTTGGTGCGCTTGGTCTTCGGCAGGTTCAGCTCGTCGAACAGGACCTGCTGCACCTGCTTGGGCGATCCGAGGTTGAATTCGCGGCCGACGGCCGAGTGGGCCAGTTGCTCCTGCTCCTTGACCTGGCCGCCGAGGGACGCGGACATCTCCGCGAGATGGCCGGTGTCGACCGCGATTCCGGCGCGCTCCATGTCGGCCAGGACGCGGACGAGCGGCAACTCCACCTCGTGCAGCAGCCGGGTCGCGCCGCGCTTGTCGAGATCCTTGTCGAGGACGTCGGCCAGCTCGGTGACGGCGCGCGCGCGGACCGCGAGGGCCTGCGCCGCCTCCACCTCGCCGGAGCCGTCGAGGGTGAGCTGCCCCGTTTCCTCGGTCTCGCTGCGCAGCTCGCGGTGCAGGTAGCGCAGGGCGAGGTCGGCCAGGTCGAACGTCCGCTGCCCCGGCAGTGCCAGGTAGGCGGCGAGCGCGGTGTCGCTGGTGACGCCCTCCAGCGTCATGCCGCGGGCCGCGAACGCCAGCATCGGCCCCTTGGCCTCGTGGATCGCCTTGGGACGCGCGGCCTCGGCGAGGTAGGCGGCCAGGGCGCGCTCGTCGTCCTCGATCAGCTCGGCCGGGTCGAGATGAACGGCCGGCCCCTTCTTGGACGCCAGGGCCAGCGCGGTGATCTCACCGGTTCCGCGGCCCCAGGAGCCGGTGACGGCGATGCCGAGCCGGTCGCCGGCGTTGGTCTCCAGCCAGGCGCCGAGGGCGCCGGGTTCCAGTGCGTCCACCTCGACGTCGAAGCCTTCGTCGGCCTCCGGCTCGGCCGCCGACAGCGTCGCGTACAGCCGCTCGCGCAGCACCCGGAACTGCAGCGAGTCGAACAGGGTGTGGATCTCCTCGCGGTCCCACTGGCCCATCGTCAGCTGCGGCGGCGTCAGCTCCAGCCCGACCTCGGTGTCGAGCTTGTTGATCTGGTGGTTGCGCAGCACCCCGGCGAGGTGCTCGCGCAGGTTGTCGCCCGCCTTGCCCTTGATCTCCTCCACCCGGTCGACGAGGGTGCCGAGGTCGCCGTACTTGGCCAGCCACTTGGCGGCGGTCTTCGGGCCGACGCCGGGCACGCCGGGCAGGTTGTCGCTGCTCTCCCCCACCAGCGCGGCCAGTTCCCGGTACCGCTCGGGCGGGACGCCGTACTTCGCCTCGACGGCGCCCGGGTCCATCCGCGACAGCTCCGACACGCCGCGGATGGGGTAAAGGATCGTGACGTCGTCGTTGACGAGCTGGAACGCGTCCCGGTCGCCGGTGACGATCAGCGTCTCCAGGCCGGCCTGCGTGGCCTGGACCGACAGCGTGGCGATGATGTCGTCCGCCTCGAACCCGGCGACCGACAGCCGCGGGATGCGCAGCGCGTCCAGCACCTCGAAGATCAGGCTGACCTGGCTGCGGAACTCGTCCGGCGTCTTCTGCCGGCCCGCCTTGTACTCCACGTACTGCTCGTGCCGGAACGTCGGCTCGGAGCGGTCGAACGCCACCGCGATATGGGTGGGCCGCTCGTCCCGCATGACGTTGATGAGCATCGAGGTGAAGCCGTACACGGCGTTGGTCGGCTGCCCGTCGGTCGTGGAGAAGTTCTCCACGGGCAACGCGAAGAACGCCCGGTAGGCCAGAGAATGCCCGTCGAGCAGGAGAAGCCGGTCACGCTTGTCAGGGGTCGCTGCTGTCGTCGCCACACCAGGACTCTAGTCTGCGCGTACGACAGTTTTGTGGAGGCGTAAGTGACTGACAACCCCGGGACGCAGCCCGCCGTGAATCCCGCCGGCTCCGGACCGGACGCGTACGGCGACCTGGGCAAGGCCATGGGCATCGAGTGCCTGGAGGCCTCGCCCGAACGCGTCGTGGGCCGCATGCCCGTCAAGGGCAACACCCAGCCGTTCGGGCTCCTGCACGGCGGCGCGTCGTGCGTTCTGGCCGAGTCGATCGGGTCGACCGGCGCGGCGCTGCACGCCGGCGCCGGCCGCATCGCCGTCGGCATCGAGATCAACGCCACCCACCACCGGTCCGCGACCGAGGGGTACGTCACCGGTGTGGCGACCCGCACCCACGGCGGCCGCACCCTCGCCACCTACGACATCGTGATCACCGACGACGAGGGCCGGCGGGTCTGCACCGCGCGGCTCACCTGCATGCTGCGGGACGCGCCCGGCGGCTGATCCGCGCTTTCTTTGCGATGCGCGCCCCCCGGTCTGTACCGTGGATCGGAACGGCCCGGGATCACCGAGTAGACAACGTACGCGCCCGGGGAAGGTTCGTACGGCCCCAAAGGTGATCCCGGGCCCCTTTCGGACGCGGAGCCGCCGATGCCGGGCGGCATTCCACGCGGCGCGCGGCATTTCACGAAACGGTCACATCAGATCACGACTCGGCCGCAACCCCGACACCCGCCTCCCCCTGAACTGCCTGGTCAAGTAGCCTCCGTGGCACTGTACAAAACGGACACAAAGTGACAGTCCACGGACAGCTGGAGATGCCCATGCAAGGCGGCAGAAGGTTCCGCACCTTGGCACTTACCGCCGTGACCGCGCTCGCCCTAGCGGCTTGCGGCGGCGGCGACGGCGACGGCGACAAGAAGACCAACGCCGGCGCGAACAGCAAGGACGGGGTGCTCAAGCTCGGCTACATCTTCCCGGAGAGCGGCGAGCTGGCCCACCTCGGCCCGCCCCAGGTCTCGGCGGCCAAGTACGCCATCTCCGAGATCAACAAGGCCGGCGGCGTCCTCGGCAAGCCGATGCCCGAAGTGGTCGGGTCCGACGAGGGCGGCAAGGCCGAGATCGCCAACGCGTCGGTCGACCGGCTGCTGGGCCAGAACGTCGACGGGATCGTCGGCGCGGCCGCCTCCGGCATGTCCCTCGCCATCCTCGACAAGGTGAAGAGCGCCCGCAAGGTGCAGTGCTCGGGTTCCAACACCGCGCCGACGTTCACCGCCTACAAGGACGACGGCTACTACTTCCGCACCGCACCGAGCGACGTGCTCCAGGGGCCGATCCTCGCCGACACCATCACCGGTGACGGCCACTCCACCGTCGCCATCACCTACCGCGGCGACGACTACGGCAAGGGCCTGGCCGACGCGACCAAGAAGGCGCTGGAGGCGGTCGGCGCCACCGTGCCGGTGATGGAGGCCTACGAGCCGAACACCACCAACTTCAACGCCACGGTCACCAAGGTCCGGGACGCCAAGCCGGACGCGGTCGTCATGGTCTCGTTCCAGGAGGGCGCCCAGCTGGGCACCAAGCTCATCGAGGCCGGCTTCAAGGCGAACCAGTTCTACAGCGCCGACGGCATGAAGGACGAGGAGATGGCCCAGCGCTTCTCCAAGAGCGACCCCTCGGTCATCGAAGGCTTCAAGGGCACCGGTCCCGCCTCCGTCGAGAACAAGGCGTTCACCGACGGCCTGAAGGCGTTCGACCCCAAGCTGGAGGTCTTCCAGTACGCACCGCAGGTCTACGACTGCGTCACCGTCATGGCCCTGGCGGCCGAGACCGCCAAGACCGACGACCCGGCGGTCTTCAAGACCAAGATGAACGAGGTCACCAAGGGCGGCGAGAAGTGCACCACCTTCACGCAGTGCCGTGACCTGATCAAGCAGGGCAAGGACATCGACTACGACGGTGCCAGCGGCCCGCTCGACTTCACCGAGCCCGGCGAGCCCGGCTCCACGGAGATCGAGATCTACGAGTACAACGACAAGGGCAAGTTCGAGATCATCGACACGGTCCAGAGCAAGCCGGTGAGCTGACCTCACAGCAGCGCGAATCGGAAAGGAGGGGCGGGGTTTCCCGCCCCTCCTTTCCGTGTCACCCGGGCGCGGCGGGCCCGCCCCGGCGGTCCGGCGAACCGCTGAACGCCCCTATACCGGTGATCTCCCATACCGGGCACACGAACGAGGAGGGCCCGGCCTGCAGGCCGGGCCCTCCTCGTTCGTCCTGCCACGTCGCCCCCGTCCCGGTCCGCTCCGGCGCACCGGCGCGGACCGGGCGGCGGGTCAGTCGACCTTGGCGAGAGTGCCGAGATACAGCTCGATGACCTTCGGGTCGTGCAGCAGCTCGGCGCCGGTGCCCGTGTAGGCGTTGCGCCCCTGGTCGAGCACATATCCGCGGTCGGAGATCTGCAGGCAGCGACTCGCGTTCTGCTCCACCATCACGATCGACACACCGCTGGTGTTGATCTGCTTGACCTGCTCGAAGACCTGGTCCTGGAACTTGGGCGACAGCCCGGCCGTCGGCTCGTCGAGCATCAGCACCGACGGGTCCATCATCAGTGCGCGGCCCATCGCCACCATCTGACGCTCACCGCCCGACAGCGCGCCGGCCTTCTGCTTGCGCCGCTCGCCCAGCAGCGGGAACATTTCGCAGACGAACGTGAAGCGCTCGTTCCACATCTTCGGCCGCAGGTACAGCCCCATCTCCAGGTTCTCCTCGACGCTGAGCGTGGGGAACACGTTCTGCGTCTGCGGCACGTACCCGATCCCCCGCGACACCAGTTCGTGCGCGGTGAGGTTCGTGCAGGAGGAGCCCTTCAGCCGGATCGACCCCGAACGAACCGGGATCAGCCCGAACATCGTCTTGACCAGCGTCGACTTACCCGCGCCGTTCGGCCCGATCACCGCCACGACCTCCCCCTCCGCGAGGGTGAGGTCGCAGCCGTTGAGGATGTTGACCTCGGGGATGTACCCGGAGACCACCTTCTCCGCCACCAGCAGCGGCTCCGGAGCCTTCTGCTCCGCCGCCTGCGCGTCCGTCTCGGTCATCCTCTACTCCTCCGCCTCCAGCTCGTGCCTGGTTCCAAGGTAGGCGTCGATGACCGTCCGATTGGAACGGATCTGGTCCGGCGTGCCCTCGGCGATCACCTGTCCCTGCGCCATGCACACGATCCAGTCGCTGATCCCCATGACCACGTCCATGTCGTGCTCCACGAACAGGACGGTCATGCCCTCGTCGCGCAACGCCCGGACGTGCCCGAGCAGCGACTGGGTCAGCGCCGGGTTCACGCCGGCCATGGGCTCGTCCAGCATCACCATCGACGGGCCCACCATCAGCGCGCGCGCCATCTCCAGCAGCTTGCGCTGGCCGCCCGACAGCTCACCGGCGAACGAATCGCGCATGTGCGCCAGCTTGAACCGGTCCAGGAGCTCCAGGGCCCGCTTCTCCAGCCCCTTTTCCTGCGGACGCCAGAGAGCCGGGACCAGCGCGTTGAAGAAGTTCTCACCGCGCTGGCCGACCGCCGCCAGCTTCATGTTGTCCAGCACGGTCAGCCGGGTCAGCGCCTTGGTCAGCTGGAACGTCCGCACCATCCCGCGCCTGGCCATCTTGTGGGCGGGGAGCCCCGCCACCGGGCGGCCGTCGAACGACCACGTGCCTCCATTGGCCCGGTCGAACCCGGTCAGCACGTTGAACAGCGTCGTCTTCCCCGCACCGTTCGGGCCGATCAGGGAGGTGATCGTCCCGCGCTGGACCTCCAGGTGGCCGACGTCGACCGCCTTCAGCCCGCCGAACGCCCGGCTCACCTCGTCGGCGACGAGAATCGGGTCCGGCTTGGCCATCCCCGGCTCGCCGGTGAGCCCGGCCAGCGGTGACTCGTCCGGCAGGACCGTCTCCTCCACCGCCTCCTCGGCCAGCTGCCTGGCCTCGACGATCTCGCTGTCGCCCAGCTCGGCGCCGTCTGCGCCGTCGCCCTGCGCGCCCATCGGCTCATCGGTCATGGAGCAACATCTCCCTCCTGCTGCCGAGCACGCCCTGCGGCCGGTAGATCATGATCAACATGAGCAGCAGTCCCACCACCGCGAAACGCAGCGGGCCGATGTCCGAAGACTCCAGAATGCTGTCGGAGATGTATCCCGCGCTGAGCGCCTGACGCAGCGTGGTGTCCATCAACACCAGGATGAACCAGAAGATCGACGCACCGACGATCGGCCCGAGCACCCGCCCGGCCCCGCCCATCAGCAGCACCGTCCACAGGAAGAACGTGATCTCGGGGTTGAAGGTGTCCGGCTGCACCGACTGGAAGCCGATCGCGAACATCACGCCCGCCAGCCCACCGATCACACCACCGAGCACCAGGCTCTGGATCTTGTAGCCGAAGACGTTCTTGCCCAGGGCGCGCACGGCGTCCTCGTCCTCGCGGATTCCCTTGAGGATCCGGCCCCACGGGCTGTGCACCAGCAGGTACACCATGAGCGCCACCACCGCGACCAGCGCCCAGCCCAAGGTCATCACCCACAGGTCGCGGTCGGAGTAGGAGAACCGCCCCACCCCGTACGAGCCCGCCGGAAACGGATTGAGTTCGAAGAACGGGTTCGCGAACTGCTGCAGCCCGTACACGCTGCCGGTCACCTCGTTGGCGAACTCCGCCCGGTAGACCAAACGCATGATCTCCGCTGCCGCGATCGTCACGATCGCCAGATAGTCGCCCCGCAATCGCAGGGTCGGAATGCCCAGCAGCAACGCCAGTACCGCCGCGCACGCCATGCCGACCAGCACGCCGACCCACATCGACCAGCCGAACGTGCTCACGCTGATCGCCAGGCCGTACGCCCCGACCAGCATGAAGCCCACCTGCCCGAAGTTGAGCAGGCCCGTGTAGCCGAAGTGCACGTTGAGGCCGATGGCCGCCAGCGCGTACACCGCCGCCTCCGGTGCGAACGCCCCGCGCAGCGAGGCCGCGAGAATCTCGATGAAGTCCATGTCCCGCGCCCCCTATCCGACTCGTTCCGCGCGGCCCAGGATCCCCTGAGGCCGGAACATGAGCACGAGAATGAGCACCACCAGCGCCCAGGCGTTCTGCAGCTCCACCGGGAGCCACAGCGTGGACACCTGCGCCACGATCCCCACGACCAGGCTGCCCGCGATCGCACCGTACGCGGTGCCCAGCCCGCCGAGGATCACGGCCGCGAACATCAACAGCAGCAATCGGAACCCCATGTTGAAGGAGACGTTCTCACTGACGCCGTAGAACACGCCGCCGAGCGCCGCCAGGCCGCCGGCCAGCATCCACACGTAAAGGATCACCCGGGAGACGTCGATCCCCGAGGACTCCGCGAGATCACGGTTGTCGGACACCGCGCGCATCGCCTTCCCGATGCGTGTGCGCTGCAGCCCGAGCCCCACCGCGAACAGCACCGCGAAGGAGATGCCGATGATCGTCAGATCCCTGGGCGTGATCGACAGCGGACCCCAGGTCAGCCGCTCCTGGATCTGGTAGTCGGCGTAGGGCTGGGCGGTCGCGCCGAACCAGACCTGAATCCCGTGCCGGAGCAGCAGCGCCAGGCCGATCGAGACGATGAACATCTGGATCAGCGCCACCCCGCGCCGCCGCAGGGGCCGCCAGATGCCCCGCTCGACCGCGCCTCCGATGCCGACCCCGGCCGCCACCGCCACCAGGGTCGCCGGGATCAGCTGCCAGGTCGGCCCCTGCACGTTCACGAACCAGGCGATCACCGCGCCGAGCGTCACCAGCTCGCCGTGGGCGAAGTTCACCAGCCGCGTGGTGCCGAAGATCAATGACAGGCCGACCGACGTGATCGCGATGATGGCGCCGAACCGCAGGCCCTCCAGCAGCAGCTGGAGGAACCGCTCACCCGTGCCCGGTCCCGTGTCGGCCGGCTGGGCGTCCGGACCGCCGTCCGTTCCCCCGCCGGCCTGGCCTTCGGCGACGAGCGGGAACAGCACGCTCCGCTCCTGGCCCTCGGTCACGGAGATGTCGGTGAGCGACTCGCCTCCCTGGCGGCGCATGACCATCCCCTGCGGAAGGGATCCGACGTCGAGGCTGACGTCGTAGCGCCCGGGTCCGGGGACCTCGACACGCCACGTCCCGTCGGCCCCGGTCGTGGCCTCGCCGACCTCCTTCTCGCCCTGCTTGACCATGATCACGATATCCGCGACCGGTTTACGGTCGGGACCTCGCACCGTGCCTGCCAATGCCTCGCCCTCAGCCGCGAACGCCGCTGGGGTGACCAGCAGGATCGCGGCGAGCGCGAGCAGGGCGGCCGCCAGTGTTCGGCGCACACAGGCTCCTTTACTCGCACATCAGGAATGTGTGGCGAGCGTAGCGAAGCGCCGATCGGCGGTACCCTGCGACAGCGGAGTCGTGAACGAATCGTTCGCAGAACGTGACAGAACGGACTGCATTAGCCCACGTCAGGACGTTCCCGTTGGCGAGAGAGCTCCTCCACGACGGTATCGGCCACGGCACGCATCGTCAGCCGACGGTCCATCGAGGCCTTCTGGATCCACCGGAACGCCTCCGGCTCGGACCATCCGTTGGCCTCCTGCAGCAGCCCCTTGGCGCGATCCACCACCTTGCGGGTCTCCAGCCGCTCCTGCAGCCCCGCGACCTCCGCCTCCAGCGCCCGCAGCTCGGTGTACCGGCTCACCGCCATCTCGATCGCGGGCGCGAGGTCGGTCTTGGAGAACGGCTTGACCAGATAGGCCATCGCCCCCGCGTCCGTGGCCCGCTGGACGAGTTCGCGCTGGGAGAACGCGGTGAGGATCACCACCGGCGCGATCCGGTCCGCCGAGATGCGCTCGGCGGCGGAGATCCCGTCCAGTACCGGCATCTTGACGTCGAGTATCACGAGGTCGGGTTTCAGCTCACCCGCCAGCCGCACGGCCGTCTCGCCGTCCCCGGCCTCCCCGACGACCTCGTAGCCGTCCTCCTGAAGCATCTCCTTCAGGTCCAGCCTGATCAGGGCCTCGTCTTCCGCGATCACAACCCGCCGCGCGCTCTCCACACCCCGACCCTACCGAAACCCGCTACCCTGGACCGAGGCCACCCCCACAGCAGCACAAAACGGACAATTGAAACAGATGCCCCGATACCCCAACAGGCAGAGGGAATGTGCTCAAACCACATCAAGTGTGGGTTCGAATCCCACTCGGGGCACATGTATCGAATGCCGTCCAGTCGGGCGGTGTTTGATCTCAGCGGGGGCGTAATCGCTCACCCCAGGTCCTGCCGAGGGTGATGCCCAGCTCGCTGCAGTGACTGGCAAGCGATGGCGGCGACCAGCGGCCGCGTTCTGTCGGATCGGACCGACATCATCACCGTATGGATACGGAGAAGAGCCGAGAGTCGGCACGCCTTCGGATGGGCGCCGCACGATCAACCGGATACGGCGGCAGTTCAAGAGCGGGGAGCGGTGGCGCGGCTGGACGAGTTCGTGGGGCCGAAGTGCTGAGCGGCCGGAGGGACGCCGGGCCTGAGGGCTGATCAGGCCCGGCGTCGTCTCGGCTACTTCGCTGTGGTTTCGGCGGTCGTGTCCTCCTTGGGGCGCTGCCGGAAGTAGTCGCGTGTCTCCCGGTAGACGAGCGGGGACAGGATGAGCAGGCCGATCAGGTTGGGCAGTGCCATTAGGCCGTTCATCACGTCGGAGAAGGTCCAGACCGTGGTGAGCGTGGTGGTGGCGCCCACGTACACGATCACGATGAAGAGGATGCGGTAGGGGAACACCGCCTTGCGGCCGAACAGGAACTCCACGCAGCGATCTCCGTAGTAGGACCAGCCCAGCAGGGTGGAGAACGCGAAGAAGATCACGCTCAGCGTGACGATGAGGCTGCCCCACTCGCCGGGCAGGCCCGCGTCGAACGCGCGTGCGGTGAAGCTGGCGGCCTCCTCCTCGCCGGCGTCGTCCCACACTCCGGTGATGACGATGGTCAGTGCGGTGAAGCTCACCACGACGAGGGTGTCGATGAAGGTCTGGGTCATCGACACGAGGGCCTGCCGGACCGGATGGCTGGTCTTGGCCGCGGCGGCGGCGATACCGCCGGTGCCGAGACCGGACTCGTTGGAGAAGATGCCGCGTGCGACGCCGTACTGGATGGCGGCGGCGACGCCCGCGCCGACGAAGCCGCCGGTGGCGGCGGTGCCGGAGAACGCGTCGGTGAAGATGGTGCCGAGCGCGCCGGGGATCTCGTCGAGGTTGAAGGCCAGGACGCCCGCCGCGCCCAGGACGTAGAGGACGATCATCAGCGGCACGAAGGCGCTGGTGAAGCGGCCGATGCTCTTGATGCCGCCGAGGATGACCGCGCCGGCGAACACGGTGATGATCATGCCGGTGAAAATGGGGTCGACGCCCCACTCCTCTTTCACGTTCGCGGCGACGGTGTTGGCCTGGGTCATGTTGCCGATGCCGAACGCGGCGATGGCCCCGGCGACGGCGAAGAAGCCGCCGAGGATCAGGCCGGCCGGGCCTTTGATGCCGTTCCTCAGGTAGTGCATGGGGCCGCCGCCCTGCTCGCCTGCGGCGTCGGTGCGGCGGAAGCGCACACCGAGGAAGGCTTCGCTGTACTTGGTGGCCATGCCCACCATGCCGGTGACCCACATCCAGAAGACGGCGCCCGGGCCGCCGAGGGCGATCGCGGTGGCGACACCGGCGATGTTGCCGACGCCGACGGTCGCGGCCAGGGCCGTGGACAGCGCCTGGTAGTGCGTGATGTCGCCTTCTGCTTCGGCGTCGCTGCGCCCGAAGGCGAGGCGGAAGGCCAGGCGGAAGTGGCGGACCTGGAGGCCGCGCAGGATGATGGTCAGGTAGAGGCCGGTGAGCAGGAGCAGCGGGATGAGGAGCCAGGGGCCCCAGATGAAGCTGCTGGCGTCGCCGAGGGATTCGTTGAGGTCCATCACACCACCGATCAGGGGAACGGCTTGATTTCCCGGAACGTAGGGGAGTGGCTGCCCGTTGTGAAGGGGCGCCGATCACCCGTTACGAGATCGTCTTTCCACATATCTCGGGTCTTGACCCTGGTGGGCGGTGTTTTCGGAGTGAGGTGGTTCTGAGACCGGACGGTGACACGGCGGGACGGGGCCGGGCACCGCGCGGGGGTGCGGTTCGCGCGGTGCCCGGCGGGGTGGTTGGCCGCTGGTGTGGTGCGTCAGGGCTGGACGGTGATGGCCTCGCCGATGCTGTGGACGCGCAGGGCGTTGGTGGAGCCGGGGGTGCCGGGGGGCGAGCCGGCGACGACGACGACCTTGTCGCCCTTCTGGACGCGGCCGAGTTCGAGGAGGGCCTGCTCGACCTGCCCGAACATGGCGTCGGTGTGGTCGACCTGGGGGACGATGAAGGTTTCGACGCCCCACACGTGGGCGAGGCGGCCGCGGACGGCGGGGACGGAGGTGAAGGCGAGCAGGGGGATCGGGGAGCGGTAGCGGGACAGGCGGCGGGCGGTCTCGCCGGACATGGTGAAGGCGGCGAGGGCCTCGGCGCCGACGATGGCGCCGACCTCGGCGGCGGCGCGGGCGATGGCGCCGCCGACGGTCTCGGGTATGCGATCGAGGGTGTGGGTGGCCTGGAGGGCGGCCTGTTCGGCGGTCTGCACGATGCGGCTCATCGTGAGGACGGATTCGATGGGGTACTGGCCGACGCTGGTCTCGCCGGAGAGCATGACGGCGTCGGCGCCTTCGAAGACGGCGTTGGCGACGTCGGAGGTCTCGGCGCGGGTGGGCCGGGGCGCGGAGATCATGGATTCGAGCATCTGGGTGGCGACGATGACCGGGCGGGCCTTCTCGCGGCAGAGCTCGATGGCGCGTTTCTGGACGATGGGGACCTGTTCGAGGGGGAGTTCGACGCCGAGGTCGCCGCGGGCGACCATGATGCCGTCGAAGGCGGCGACGATCTCGGGGAGGCGTTCGACGGCCTGGGGCTTTTCGATCTTGCCGATGAGGGGGACGCGGACGCCCTCCTCTTCCATGATCTGGTAGCAGATGTCGGCGTCGGCGGGGGTGCGGACGAAGGAGAGGGCGACGAGGTCGACGCCGAGGCGCAGGGCCCAGCGGAGGTCGCGTTCGTCCTTGTCGGTGAGGGCGGGGACGCTGACGGGGACGCCGGGGAGGTTGAGTCCCTTGTTGTCGGAGACCATGCCGCCGACGGTGACGGTGGTGCGGACGCGGGCGCCGTCGACGGCGGTGACCTTGAGGGCGACGCGGCCGTCGTCGATGAGGACGCTGTCGCCGGGGCCGACGTCGCCGGGGAGGCCATGGTAGGTGGTGGAGACCTCGCGGCGGGTGCCGGGGACGTCGTCGGTGGTGATGGTGAACTCGTCGCCGAGGGTGAGGCGTACGGGGCCGTCGGGGAAGCGTCCGATGCGGATCTTGGGGCCCTGGAGGTCCGCGAGGATGCCGACGCCCCGTCCGGTGGCGTCGGCGGCCGCCCTGATCCGGTGGTAGACCTCTTCGTGGACGGCGTGGTCGCCGTGGCTCATGTTGAGGCGGGCCACGTCGATCCCGGCTTCGACGAGGGCGTTGATCTGCTCGGTGCTGGAGCAGGCGGGGCCGATGGTGCTGACGATCTTCGCTCGACGGTTCACGTGCACAACCGTACTTAGTTACCCGCTGGTACGGATATTCGTGCAGGATATGGTCGCCGCGGGTTCATCGATTGGTCTAGCTCAGAGGTCTAGACCATAACTGGACCAGAAGTGGCCGTCACCGCGTGAACGCCTCGACGGCGGCCCGGCAGAACGCCTTGAGGTCGCCGGGGCCGCGGCTGCTGACGAGCACGTTCGGCCCGTCCTCGCAGACCCTGACCTCCTCGTCCACCCAGGTGGCGCCCGCATTGCGCAGATCGGTCCGGATGCTCGGGAACGAGGTCATGGTGCGGCCGCGGACGACGTCGGCCTCGACGAGCGTCCACGCAGCGTGGCAGATCGACGCGACGGGCTTGCCCGCGTCGAAGAACGACTTGGCGAACGCGACGGCCTTGGGCCGGGTGCGCAGGAAGTCGGGGTTGGCGACGCCGCCGGGCAGGAGGAGGCCGTCGAACTCGGTGTGGTCGGAGACGTCGACGGTGGTGTCGACGGGGAAGGTGTCGCCCTTGTCCAGGTGGTTGAACGCCTGGAGGCGGCCGGACTCGGTGGAGACGAGGCGGGGGGTGCCGCCGGCCTGCTCGACGGCCTTCCAGGGCTCGGTGAGCTCGACCTGCTCGGTGCCCTCGGTGGCGCAGAGGAAGGCGATGGTCCTGTCCTGAAGGTCGTTGTCCGGCATGGCCGTCCTCCCGGTTCGGTGGGTTTTCTGTGGCTCTGCCCGTGAGCGCGGGTGGTATGCAGGAGGTGTGAGTCCCACCGGTTATCGCGAGTTCCCCGCGGCGGGGCTGGCGTGCGCCTGGACGGCGGCGCTGCCGCGCGACGCCGAGCCGTTCACGCAGCGCGTCGTGCCCGACGGGTGCGTGGACCTGATCTGGTCGGCGTCCGGGATCCTGGTGGCGGGGCCGGACACCGGCCCGGTTCCGGCGGTCATGCGGCCGGGTGACGCGGTGGCGGCGGTGCGGTTCGGGCCGGGGGCGGCGCCGCCGGTGCTGGGCGTCCCGGCGGACGCGGTCCGGGACGGGCGGCTGCCGCTGCGGGAGCTGTGGGGCGGGGAGGCCGACCGGCTGGCGGAGGCGGTGGCGGTGGCGCCGGCCGATGACCGGTGCGGAACGCTGGTCGCGGCGGTGCGGGAGCGGATGCGGCCGCCGGATCCGGTCGTCGCGGCGGTGGTCGCGGGCCTGGCCGGCGGTTCGGTGCGGGACGTGGCGGACGGGCTGGGCTTCAGCGAGCGGCAGCTCCGGCGGCGTTCGCTGGCGGCGTTCGGGTACGGGCCGAAGACGCTCCAGCGGGTACTGCGGTTCCAGCGGGCGCTGCGGCTGGCGCGGGCGGGCGAGCCGCTGGCGGGGGCGGCGTTCGCGGCGGGCTACGCCGACCAGTCGCACTTCGCGCACGAGGTGCGCGACCTGGCGGGCGAGCCCGTCCGGAACCTGCTGTGACCTAGAGCTTGAGCCTGCCGTAGGCGCGCAGCGTCCTGAGCCGTTCGACGGTGACGAAGCCGCGCCATTCGGGCCGGGTGATCGGCGTCCAGCTCGGGAAGCCGAAGTCCCAGCCGCCGTCGTCGCCCTGCGCGTCGATGAGGGCGTCGAGGTGGGCGTCGATGACGTCGCCGGTGAACAGGCGGCGTCCGTGGCCGTGCGGGGTGGGGGCGAAGTCGAGCGGGGAGTGGCCGTCCCCTCCGGCGTGCGGGTCGAGGGCCACCGGGGCGGCGAGGGCGTCGCGGACACGGGTGAAGGCCGCCTCCGCGCGGTCCCGGTCGGGGACGTGGTCGAGGAAGGTGAGGATGGACAGGGCGTCGTACGGGCCGGGTTCGGTGTCCTCGCCCTCCAGGTGGCGCCAGCAGAAGTCCGTGGCGGGGCCGAGCCAGGGATGGTCCGACCCGGCGCGGTGAAGCATCCCCGCGAGGGTCCCGGTGGGGTTGATGCCGCCCGGCGGGTCGTCGGGCGTCTGCCACCACGGGGCGTGGGGAGTGTCGCGGACCGTCGGCAGGACGAACGGCACTCCCCCGTCGGCGGTGGTGATGGAGGCCAGGTAGTCGCCGGTGCGCGTGACGGCGGGGTCGTCGTCGGCGCCGGCCTCGTGGAGGATCTCCAGGGCGTGCTGGGCGGGGACGGGCTGGCTGCCTTCGCCGCGCAGGTCGGGTTCGAGGGCGTGGCCGTATCCGCCGTCCGGGTTCTCGTAGGCGCGCAGGGCCGCCAGGACGGGTGCCGCGGGCCCGCCGCGGAAGTGCATGGCGAACCGGTGGCGGTCGATGAGACGGGCGCTGAGGCGCATGAACCCGGCGGCGCGGGCGAGGCCGGTGTCGTGCAGAACTCTCATGGGGCCAACGTAGGGCGGCCGCCGCCGGCCGGTCTTGTAGGAATCGGACGCGTCGGCGCGGGGCGCGGTGGGCCCGGCCACCCCAGCGGTGGGTGGCCGGGCCCCTGATGTCCCGCGTGCGGGGTGCGGGGGCCCCGGTGCACGGCGGCGTGAGGGGCCGGCGGCTGTGCGCCCGCCGCACGGTGAACCCTGGCCGGACGCTAGCCGACCCGTCCCAAGACCACAAGAGGGACGGACGGGCCGGGATGGGCCACGTGGAACGCCTGGTCAGCCGGAGCAGTCGTTCCAGGGCAGGGTCTCGTCGAGCTGCTCGAAGGGCTGGGTGAGGCTGTACCAGCAGCCGGAGTCGTCGCGGAAGACGGCCTCGACGCAGCACGAAGCAGCCGGGGATGACGGAGGAGTCGGTGGCGCGGGCCCGCCTGCGGAACTCGGTGGGCGTCACCCCCACCTGCTGCTTGAAGCGGGTGCAGAACGTGCCGAGGCTGGTGAAGCCGACGAGCATGCAGATCTCGGTGACGGTCAGATTCGCGGTGCGCAGAAGGTCCCGGGCGCGTTCGATGCGGCGGCGGGCGAGGTAGGCGCCGGGCGTCTCGCCGTAGACCTCACTGAACAGCCGGACGAAGTGGTAGCGCGAGTAGCCGGCGCGGGCGGCGATGGCGGCAACGTCGAGCGGCTCGGCCCACTCGCGGTCCATCGTGTCCCGGGCCAGCCTCATGCGGCGCAGCAAGGCCGTGTCCAGGGTGGACGGCGCGGATCCCATGCTCCGGTGCTGACACATCGAAGGCCCCGAAGGCAGGGCGCGGGCGTGCCTTCGGGGCCTTCGTTTCGCGGCGACCTCGGCCGCGCACGCGAGCGCGGTGGGCCGTCACTGCGATGGATGCGCTCAGGCCATCGGACGCGCCGTGGGCGGAATCGGGTACGGCAGGCCGGTGCGGCCGGTGAGGAACGCGTCGACGCCGTGCGCGGCGGCGCGGCCCTCGGCGATGGCCCAGACGATCAGGGACTGGCCGCGGCCCATGTCGCCGGCGGCGTACACGCCGTCCACCGACGTCTTGTAGTCGCCGTCGCGGACGACGTTGCCGCGCTGGTCGAGGTCGACGCCGAGCTGGTCGAGGAGGCCCTCGCGCTGCGGGCCGAGGAAGCCCATCGCGAGCGTGACCAGCTCGGCCGGGATCTCCCGCTCGCTGCCCTCGACCGGCTGGAACCCGGACTGCGGCCCGCCGACCTCCACGATCTTCAGCGCGCGGACGTTGCCGTCCCCGTCGCCGGCGAACTCGGTGGTGGACACGGCGTAGACGCGGTCGCCGCCGAGGTCCGCGAGCTCCTCGTGGGCGCTCTCCACCTTGAACAGCATCGGGTACGTCGGCCACGGCTGGGTGTCCGGGCGGGACTCCGGCGGGCGCGGCATGATCTCCAGCTGGGTGACCGAGGCGGCCCCCTGCCGGATCGCGGTGCCGATGCAGTCGGCGCCGGTGTCGCCGCCGCCGATGACCACGACGTGCTTGCCCTTGGCGGAGATCGGCGACTCGTCGTAGTCGCCCTCCTGCACCTTGTTCGACGGGGGCAGGTACTCCATCGCCTGGTAGACGCCCTTGAGCTCCCGGCCCGGGACGGGCAGGTCGCGCCAGGCGGTGGCGCCGCCGGCGAGGACGACGGCGTCGTGGCGGGCGCGCAGGTCGTCGGCGGTGACGTCGACGCCGACGTTCACCGAGGTCTTGAAGTCGGTGCCCTCGGCGCGCATCTGGGCGAGGCGCCGGTCGAGGTGCCGCTTCTCCATCTTGAACTCGGGGATGCCGTAGCGCAGCAGCCCGCCGATCCGGTCCGCGCGCTCGTAGACGGTGACGTCGTGGCCGGCGCGGGTGAGCTGCTGGGCGGCGGCGAGGCCCGCGGGCCCCGAGCCGACCACCGCGACCGTCTTGCCGGTCTTGACGGCGGGCGGCTGCGGCCGCACCCAGCCCTCCGCGAACGCCCGGTCGATGATCTCGACCTCGACCCGCTTGATGGTGACCGGGTCCTGGTTGATGCCGAGGACGCAGGCGCTCTCGCACGGCGCCGGGCACAGCCTCCCGGTGAACTCCGGGAAGTTGTTGGTGGCGTGCAGCCGCTCGATGGCCTCCCGCCAGTCCTGCCGGTAGACGAGGTCGTTCCACTCGGGGATGAGGTTGCCGAGCGGGCAGCCCTGGTGGCAGAACGGGATGCCGCAGTCCATGCAGCGGCTCGCCTGCTTCTCCAGCCGGTCCTTGCCGAAGTCCTCGTAGACCTCCGACCAGCTCTTGATCCGCACGTCGACCGGGCGGCGCTTCGGGAGCTCCCGCCCGACGGTCAGAAAACCCTTCGGGTCAGCCATGAAGGACGTCCCCCTCTCTCAGCTCTGCGCCGCGGCCATGACGGCCTCGTCGACGTCGCGTCCCTCGGCCTCGGCCTTGGCCATCGCGTCCAGGACGCGGCGGTAGTCACGCGGCATGATCTTGGTGAAGCGGTCGGCCGCGGCGTCCCAGTCGTCCAGCAGCCGGCCCGCTACCCGTGAGCCGGTCTCGGCCAGGTGCCGCTCGACCAGGGTCCGGACGAAGTCCAGGTCGTCGGGGTCGAGGGGGTCCAGGTCGACCATCTCGCCGTTGACCCGCTCGGGCACCAGGTCCAGGACGTAGGCGATGCCGCCGGACATGCCGGCCGCGAGGTTGCGTCCCGTCCGGCCGAGGATCAGGGCGCGGCCGCCGGTCATGTACTCGCAGGCGTGGTCGCCGACGCCCTCGACGACGGCGGTGGCGCCGGAGTTGCGGACGCAGAACCGCTCGCCGGCGATGCCGCGGGCGAAGAGCTCACCGGACGTCGCGCCGTACAGGATGACGTTGCCGCCGATGATCTGCTCCTCGGCCGCGAACCCGGCATCGGCCGGCGGGCGCAGCGTCAGCCGCCCGCCGGACAGGCCCTTGCCGACGTAGTCGTTGGCGTCGCCGACCAGCCGCAGCGTGATCCCGCGCGGCAGGAACGCGCCGAACGAGTTGCCCGCCGAGCCGGTGAACGTGACGTCGATCGTGTCGTCGGCCAGGCCCTGGCCGCCCCACTTCCTGGTCAGCTCATGGCCGAGCATGGTGCCGACCGTCCGGTTGACGTTGCGGATCGGGAGGTCGAGCGTGACCTTGTCGCCGAACGCGAGCGCGCCCTCGGCGAGCTGGATCAGCGTGTTGTCCAGGGCCTTCTCCAGCCCGTGGTCCTGCTCGGTGACGCGGTGCAGGGCCGCGCCCTCGGCCCGCTCTGGCGTGTGCAGGACCGGGGTGAGGTCGAGCCCGGACGCCTTCCAGTGCTCGACGGCCTCGCGGGTGTCGATCATCTCGACGTGCCCGATCGCCTCCTCCAGCGAGCGGAACCCGAGGGCCGCCAGATGCTCGCGGACCTCCTCGGCGATGAACTCGAAGAAGTTCACGACGAACTCGGGCTTGCCGGAGAACCGCTGCCGCAGCACGGGGTTCTGGGTGGCGACGCCGACCGGGCACGTGTCGAGGTGGCAGACCCGCATCATGATGCAGCCCGACACCACCAGCGGCGCGGTCGCGAAGCCGTACTCCTCGGCGCCGAGCAGCGCCGCGACGACGACGTCCCGCCCGGTCTTCATCTGCCCGTCGGTCTGCACGACGATGCGGTCGCGCAGGCCGTTCAGCAGCAGCGTCTGCTGCGTCTCGGCGAGGCCCAGCTCCCACGGGGTGCCGGCGTGCTTGAGCGACGTCAGCGGGGACGCGCCGGTGCCGCCGTCGTGGCCGGAGATCAGCACCACGTCGGCGTGCGCCTTGGACACCCCGGCCGCGACCGTGCCGACGCCGACCTCGGCGACGAGCTTGACGTGCACGCGCGCCGCCGGGTTGGCGTTCTTCAGGTCGTGGATGAGCTGCGCCAGGTCCTCGATCGAGTAGATGTCGTGGTGCGGCGGCGGCGAGATGAGGCCGACGCCGGGGGTGGAGTGCCGCGTCTTGGCGATCCACGGGTAGACCTTGTGGCCGGGCAGCTGGCCGCCCTCGCCGGGCTTGGCGCCCTGCGCCATCTTGATCTGGATGTCGTCGGCGTTGGTGAGGTACTCGGAGGTGACGCCGAACCGTCCGGACGCGACCTGCTTGATGGCGCTGCGGCGCAGGTCGCCGTTCTCGTCGGGGGTGAACCGCTCCGGGTCCTCGCCGCCCTCACCGGTGTTGGACTTGCCGCCGAGGCGGTTCATCGCGATCGCGAGGGTCTCGTGGGCCTCGGCGGAGATGGAGCCGTACGACATGGCCCCGGTGGAGAACCGCTTGACGATCTCCGATACGGGTTCGACCTCGTCGATCGGGACCGGTTCGCGCTCGCCGTCCTTCAGCCTGAACAGCCCGCGCAGCGTCATCAGCCGCTCGGCCTGCGAGTCGACCTGCGCGGTGTACTCCTTGAAGATCTCGTAGCGGCGGGTGCGGGTGGCGTGCTGCAGCTTGAACACCGTGTCCGGGTTGAACAGGTGCGGCTCGCCCTCGCGGCGCCACTGGTACTCGCCGCCGACCTCCAGGGTGCGGTGCGCCAGGTCGTTGCCGCCCGGCGGGTAGGCGCGGGCGTGCCGCTCGGCGACCTCGCGGGCCAGCACGTCGAAGCCGACGCCGCCGAGCCGGGACGTGGTGCCGGTGAAGCAGCGGGACACGACGTCGCCGCCGAGCCCGATCGCCTCGAAGATCTGCGCGCCGGTGTAGGACGCGACCGTGGACACGCCCATCTTCGACATGACCTTCAGGACGCCCTTGCCGTACGCCTTCACGAGGTTCCGGGCGGCCTGCTCCGGCTCGACGCCCTCGATGGCGCCGCCGCGGACGAGGTCCTCGACGGTCTCGATCGCCAGGTACGGGTTGATCGCGGACGCGCCGTACCCGATGAGCAGCGCCATGTGGTGGCACTCGCGGGCCTCGCCGGTCTCGATCACCAGGCCGACCCGGGTGCGGGTCTTCTCCCGGATCAGGTGGTGGTGGACGGAGCCGGTCAGCAGCAGCGACGGGATCGCGGCGCGGGCGGAGTCGGCGCCGCGGTCCGACAGCACGATGACGCGGGCGCCGGCGTCGATGGCGCGGCCGACCTCGGAGTTGATCTCCTCCAGCCGGGCCTCCAGGGCCTCTCCCCCGCCGGCGACGTCGTACAGGCCGTGCACGACGTGGGCCTGCAGATGCGGCAGGGACCCCTCGTCGTCAATGTGGATGATCTTGGAGAGTTCGCCGTTGTCCAGGATCGGGGTGGGCAGCACCAGGCGGCGGCACGAGTCCGGGCCGGGCTCCAGGAGGTTGCCCTCCGGGCCGAGCGTGGACTGGAGCGAGGTCACCAGCTCCTCGCGGATCGCGTCCAGCGGCGGGTTCGTGACCTGCGCGAACTGCTGCTTGAAGTAGTCGAACAGCAGCCGCGGCCGCTCCGACAGCACCGCGATCGGGGTGTCGGTGCCCATCGACCCGATCGGCTCGGCGCCCGTCTTCGCCATCGGCGACAGGATGATCCTCTGCTCTTCGAGGGTGTAGCCGAACGTCTGCTGCCGCTTGACGAGGGTCTCGTGCGACGGGATCTCCCGCTCGCGCCTCGGCAGCTCCTCGAACCGGACCAGGCCCTCGTGCAGCCACTCGCCGTACGGGTGCTCGGCGGCCAGCTCCGCCTTGACCTCGTCGTCCTCGACGATCCGCCCGGCGGCGGTGTCCACCAGGAAGATCTTGCCGGGCTGCAGCCGGCCCTTCCGGACGACGTTCGCGGCCGGGATGTCCAGGACCCCCGCCTCGCTGGCCAGCACGACCAGGCCGTCGTCGGTCACCCAGTACCGGCCGGGACGCAGCCCGTTGCGGTCCAGGACGGCGCCGACGACGGTGCCGTCGGTGAAGCTGACGCTGGCGGGACCGTCCCACGCCTCCATCAGGGTGGAGTGGAACTCGTAGAACGCGCGGCGGGCGGCGTCCATCTCGGTGTGGTTCTCCCACGCCTCCGGGATCATCATCAGCACCGCGTGCGGCAGCGACCGGCCGCCGAGGTGCAGCAGCTCCAGACACTCGTCGAACGAGGCGGTGTCGCTGGCCTCGATGTCGATCACGGGGTAGATCCGCGACAGGTCCCCGGGGATCAGGTCGGACTTCAGCAGCGCCTCGCGGGCCCGCATCCAGTTCCGGTTGCCCTTCACCGTGTTGATCTCGCCATTGTGGGCGATGAACCGGTACGGGTGGGCCAGCTCCCAGGCGGGGAAGGTGTTGGTCGAGAACCGCGAGTGCACCAGGGCGATCGCGCTGGTGAAGCGGCGGTCCGACAGGTCGGGGAAGAACGGCTCCAGCTGCGGGGTCGTCAGCATCCCCTTGTAGACGATCGTCCGGCTGGACAGGCTCGGGAAGTAGACCCGCACGTCCTGTTCGGCGCGCTCGCGCATGCAGAACACGACGCGGTCCAGCTCAAGGCCGGTCTTGCCGCCGTGGGGGCCGCCCGCGGCGGGGGCCACGAACAGCTGCGAGAAGTGCGGCATGACGCGCCGCGAGGCCGGGCCGGTGAAGTCGGGGTCGTGCGGCAGCTCCCGCCAGCCGAGGACCGTCAGGCCCTCCTCGACGCAGAGCCTCTCGACATGGGCGACCACGGTGGCGCGCTCGTCGCCGTCCGCGGGCAGGAACGCGATGCCGGCGGCGTAGGCGCCGGCGTCGGGGAGCGCGAAGTCGCAGGTGTCGCGGAAGAACGCGTCCGGGATCTGGACGAGGATGCCGACGCCGTCGCCGTCGTCCGGCTCGGCGCCCACCGCTCCGCGGTGGTCGAGGTTCTTCAGGACCGTCAGGGCGTTCTGCACGATGTCATGGCTTTTGCGGCCGTGCAGGTCCGCCACCATTCCGACACCGCATGCGTCGTGTTCGTGAACCGGGTCGTAGAGCCCCTGCGCGAGGGGGCGGCCGCCGGTGCCGGGCCCCGGAGGGCCGGCAACAGAAGTGCGGGCATCAGGTGTGAGGGCAGCAGAAGCCATCAACCCTCCCGTCGTCGTCGTGTCACTGCTGATGTCAGTGCAGTCCGGGACGACGTTGGCCCTGCTGCGGTGAGATGACATTACATCACTGCCGGGATCATGCCCGGCTGCCCCGGATCGCGAAACTTCCGGCGCGGACGGCCCATGGGCGCCATCTCACAGTGGTTTAGACCAGATTACCGGTTCCTCCCCCAACGGAAAGTGCCCCGGCAACGGTGACGATCATCACCGGGAGAGCGATGTTTACCGTGGTGTTCCAGTGACTTGCCCGAAATGTGGCGACCTGGACGCGGTCAGGCGGCCGGGATCAGGCGGGGCGCAGTCAGGCGGGCGCGGTCAGGCGGGCGCGGTCATTCGGACGCGCGGGCGGCGCGGCCGAGCACCGCCGGGTTCTTGCCGCCCTCGATCAGCAGCGACAGGAGCGCCTCGTCCTCCGGGCCGCCCTTGCCGTCCAGCCGCTGCGCCCACGTGACCACGGCGAAATGGCCCATGGCCAGGCCGCGCGCCATGCCGAAGCCGCGTCCGAAGCCGTCCAGCGGGGCGGGGGCCTCCAGCGGCCGGACGAAACCGGCACCGATCGTCTGCTCCAGCGTCGCGACGAACCGGTCGGCCTCCGCGGACCCTGCCAGGTTGAACACCGCGACGGCCAGCGCATGGCCGTTCTCCGTGTCGGAGTAGATCCCGCGGGCCGCCTGCGTGCAGCCGCCCTCGCCCAGCACCTCACCCACGGTCGCGCCCCACACGGCGGCGGCGCAGTCACCGTCCAGCCGCTTGACGCGCAGCTTGACCCGCACCTCGCCGCCCGGGACCGACAGTTTCGCCGCCGACGACGGGAACGCCTCCTCCACCGTCAGCGGCTTCGGGTCCGCGCGGCGGGACGCGATGCCCGAGTACGCCGACGACGAGGACGAACTGGAGTAGGAGTCCGGCGAGACGCCCGTCTCCGCAGGAGTCCCGATCGTCACGGTGGCCGCGCCGCCCGCGGCCGGACCGTTCCCGCCGCCGCGCGGAACGACCACCGCGCCCACACCGAGGAGCACGAGCAGGCCCAGGACCGCGGCGGCGCCGAAGTACAGCCTCGCTCCGCGCCCGCCCTCACGCGACGCCGGACGGGACTGCCGCGCCTGCCCGGCGGAACGCCCCCCCTTGCCCGGCTTCCCCCGCTGTCTCGGCTTCCCGCCGCGCCGTCCCGGCTTCCCGCCGGGACCGTGCGCATCACCCGGAAGCGGCCGCGGGCCTGTGCCGGGCGCGTCGTGATACGCGGGGGCGGCCGGGTAGGCGGACGTGTCGTGAAACGGGGACGCGTCGGGGTAGGCGGACTCGTCGTCCTCGAACGGCATGCGCGGCGGCGGAACGGGCCGCCCCGGGCGGGGCGCGCCCTTCCGCCGCGCCTGCGACGGGTTCGGCCGGCGGGGGCCTCCCTCGCGGCCCGGCGCCGTCCTGCGCGGGGCGGGCTGCCTGCGGCCCTGGCGGCTCACCGGTGCGCGCCGGGGGCCGCCGCCGCGGCGGAATTCATCGGAGTCCACGAGCGCGCAGACTACTGCCCGCCGGCCCGCGACACGCCCGCATGCGGCCGGATCACTGGCCGGGCCTTCCGCCCGAGGCCAGGTCAAGCCGCCCGTAGAGGAAGTCGGCGGCGCCCTCGATGACCAGGCTCACATCGATCACCTCGTTGAGCGAGGCGGGCTGCTCCCCGCCGGCCCGCTCCACCCACGTGATCACGGCATAGTGGCCGTAGGTCTTGGCGTAGGCGGCGCTGAACCCGGACCCGAACGCGGGGACGCCCGGCGCGTCCAGCGGCGTCACCCACCCGGCGCCCGTCTCGCGCTGAAGGTCGCGCAGGATCTGCTTGACGCCCTCCACGGTCTCCATGTTGATCACGATGAACTGGCCGACGTGCTTCTTGCCGGCGCTCACGTAGGCGGAGCGGACGACCTGGCTGCAGCCGAACTTGGCGAGGTCGGCGTGCAGGCGGGCGCCCCACGTCGCGGACTTGCAGTCGGAGGTCAGCGCGGACTCGGCCAGCGTGAACGCGTAGGCGCCCGACTTCAGGTTCTTGGCGGAGGCCGCCTCCCCCTCGGTGATCTCGCGGCGGTCGGCCGACCTGTTCGCGATCTCGCTGAAGCCCTCGCCGTTGTAGTCGGGCGCGTAGGCGGTCGGCAGCGCCGTGTTCTCGGCGGGCGCCTCGTCCCCGCCGGTGAACACGAGCACGGCGACGACCGCGACGATCACCGCGACCAGCGCGGCGACCGCGCCGAACAGCAGCTTCGGACGGGGCAGGCTGCGACCGGACTTCTCCTCCGGCCAGAAGTCCTGCCCGCCGCCCTCGCGCGCGGCCTCGGGGGAACCTGTGTCACGAGCCTCGATCACGCCCCGGAGCTTAGCGGTCCGGGCGGCCCCCGCGTGGCCAAAAGGGCGTTTTATCCAGTTCCCTGGAGCGACCGCCCGCACCGGAGCCGGCAACCGCGCCGTACTAGAGCCCATTGGTCCCGATCAGCGCGCCGACCCCGTAGGTGATCGCCGCGGCGGCCGCGCCGAACAGCAGCTGCCGCGTCCCGCCGAACCACCAGGGCCGGGCCGTGATCCGCGACACCAGCGCGCCGGCGCCGAACAGCCCGAGCGCCGCGATGATCGCCGCCGGCCACAGCGAGGAGGCGCCCAGCAGGTACGGAAGCACCGGCAGTATCGCGCCGATCCCGAACGACAGGAACGACGAGCCCGCCGCCAGCGTCGGCGAGGGCAGGTCACCGGGCGTCACCCCCAACTCCTCGCGGGTGTGCACCTCCAGCGCATCGTCGGGGTCCCTGGACAGCTGCCGCGCCACCTCCGCGGCCGTCTCCGGGTCCACCCCGCGCGACCGGAACACCTCGGCCAGCTCCCGCTCCTCCGCCACCGGGTGCCGGGCCAGCTCCAGCCGCTCCACCTCGATCTCCGCCTCCGCCAGTTCCGACTGGGAGGCGACCGAGATGTACTCCCCCGCGGCCATCGAGAACGCGCCCGCGGCCAGCCCCGCCAGACCCGCCAGCAGGACGACCTTCTGGCTCGCCTGGCCGCCCGCGACGCCCGCGATCAGCGCGAAGTTGGAGACCAGTCCGTCCATCGCGCCGAACACCGCCGGCCGCAGCCAGCCGCCGGTGACGTCACGGTGCTGATGATGGTGTTCCGGGGGCACGCCCGGCTTGCCGCTGGTCATCTCGCCTGCACCGGAGCCCTCCGCCGACCGCTACTTTCCGTCCTTGACGGGTTCACCCTCATCCACCCGCCCGGCCTCGCCGACACCGTCTCCGGCCTCGTCGTCGCCTTCAGCCTCGAGCTCGGCCTCGTTCTCGGGGTCCTTCTCCTCGGACGCGGCCTCCGCCTCGGCGTCCCCGCCTCCGGCCTTCTCCGCGTCCTCGACGTCCTCGGCCTTGTCCGCGCCCTCGGCGTCCTCAACCCGGTCCGCGTCCTCGGCCTTGTCGGCGTCCTCGGACTTCTCGGCTTCCGACTTCTCGGTCTCCGAGTCCTCGGTTTCGGAGTCCTCGGCTTCGGTCTTCTCGGTCTCGGGTTCCGGTTCGGGCTCGTCCTTCGGCACGGGCTTCGCCTCGGCGGATCCCGGCTCGCCGGACGGCCCGTCCGCGGCGGGACCGCCGACGTTCTCCGGGCCGGTACGGTGGCGCATCCGGTACAGGTAGGCGACCGCGCCGAGGAAGAGCAGGATCGACGTCCAGTCGTTCAGCCGCAGGCCGAGGATGTGGTGGGCGTCGTCGATGCGCAGCGCCTCGATCCAGGCGCGTCCCAGCGTGTAGGCGGCGACGTAGAGCGCGAACGCGCGGCCGTGCGTGAGCTTGAAGCGCCGGTCGGCCCAGATGACCAGGATCGCGACGCCGACGCACCACAGCGACTCGTACAGGAACGTCGGGTGGTAGGTGGCGATGTCGGCGTACTGGGGGTCGAGGCTGGGCCCGCCCTCGAGCGTCGGCCGGTGGTCCTCGTCGATCTCCAGGGCCCAGAACGCGTCGAGGGGACGGCCGTACAGCTCCTGGTTCCAGTAGTTGCCCCAGCGGCCGATGGCCTGCGCCAGTGCGATCCCCGGGGCGACCGCGTCGGCGAGCGCGAGGACGGAGATCCCGCGCCGCCGGCATGCGATGAGCGCGCCGACCGCGCCGAACGCGACGGAGCCCCAGATCCCGAGGCCGCCCTTCCAGATCTCCAGCGCCCGGACCGGATCGCCGTCCTCACCGAAATAGCGCTGGTAGTCGGTGATGACGTGGTAGATCCGCCCGCCGACGAGACCGAACGGCACCGCCCACACGGCCACATCGATGATCACGCCGGGGGTGCCGCCCTTGGCGGCCCAGCGTCGCTCGCCCAGCCACACCGCGGCGACGATGCCCAGAATGATCATGATGGCGTAGGCGCGGATGGGAACGGGCCCGATGTGCCAGATGCCCTGTGAGGGACTCGGGATGTAGGCGAGCGGCTGCATGGACGCTGACGTTACCGCCTCCGGGGCGGCGCGTGCGCCGACTCTACGACCGTGCCGGGCCGCGGACGCCCGCGGTACCGTCCACGGTGCCGTTCGCCCTGCCGTCCGATCGTGTGCCGCCGGGGGACGGGACCGGGCCCCCACCCGCCTGGGCGACGGCCTTCTTCAGCTCGTCCGGCGAGCCGAGGGCGTCGCCGTCGACCCTCTCGCCGTTCAGCGCGAGATACGGGGTGGAGTCGACTCCCGCACGCCCGGCCGCGGTGCTCGCCTTCTCGACCAGGTCGATCTTCTGGTTCCCGTTGACGCAGGCGGCGAACGCGGGATCGGTGACGCCCAGCTCGGCCGCCCACGTGATCAGGTTCTCCGGCGTGAAGCCGCTGGCGCCCTCGGGAGGCTGCTCGGCGAAGAGCCTGTCGTGGTAGGGGACCCATTTGCTCACGGGGATGCAGGCGGCGGCGTTCGCGGCCCTCCGCGAGTTCGACATCAGCGGTTCCTGCTGGAAGAGCTGGAACGGCCGGTACACGACCCTGGCCTCGCCCTCGGCGGCGAGTTGCTTGAGCGTCCCGCCGAGGCGCCCCTCCAGCGCCTCGCACGCCGGGCACTGGAAGTCCTCGTACAGTTCCAGGACCGGCCCGGTGACGCCCGGCTGCGCCATCGCGACCGCCCCGTGCTCCACGCGGGTCGCCGGCGCCAGCGGGCCCGTGTAGGTGTCGCCGAGAGGCCCGTCCCCGCCGATCCGCGACACCGCCACGACGGTCCCCGCGACCACGACGGCCGCCACGGCGACGGCGCCGAGGACGACCGCCAGCAGCCGCCGGCGGCGCTGCCGGACCGCGGCCCGGCCCCGTTCGTCCGCGAGCCGCCGGCGCGCCGACGGTCCCCTGCCCTGCTCGCTCATCGATCCCCCGATCGGCCACTGTGCGTGTTCGTGCGCACACACGAGCGTAGCGGTCGGGGGCGTCCCGAGGCCGGTGAAGCGCCGCGCCGCGCCGTCCCGGGCGGGACGGCGCGGCGCGTGCGCTCACCTGCCGGAGGCCGGGGTCACTTGCCGGAGGCGGCGGCCGCGTCGATGGTCGCCCGGAGCGCGGCCGGGTTCATGAACTGCGTCGAGTCGAGCTGCTTGCCGTCCAGGAAGACCGACGGGGTCCCCTGGACCTGGCGGTCCTGCAGGGCGTACTTGGTCATCGCGTCGACCTGGGACTTCTTCTGCTCGTCCCGCACGCACTTCTCGAAGTTCGGGTCGGTGACGCCGACGTCCTTGCCCCACTTCACGAGGTCGTCGGGCGAGAAGCCCTCCGAGCCCTCGGCCGGCTGGAACCGGAAGAGCGCGTCATGGTAGGAGATCCACTTGTCGGCCGGAACGCACAGCGCCGCCTCGGCCGCGCGCAGCGAGTTGATCCTGATGGGATCCTTCTGCTGGCCGAACAGGTGGAACGGCCGGTAGACGACCTTGACCTTGCCCCGCTCCGCCAGTTCCAGGACGGTCTCGCCGGTGGCCTCCTCGAACTGCTTGCAGACCGGGCACTGGAAGTCCTCGAAGACCTCCAGAACCGGCTTGGTCACCCCGGGCTGCGCCATCACGATCGAGCCGTCGTCCTGGCGGCTGAGCGGGGCGAGCGCGCCCTGGTGGACCTCGGCGCGGCCCTGCTTGCTCTGGTAGTCGATGATCAGGACGGTGCCGACCACGATCACCGCGACCGCGACCACCGATCCGAGGACGATGGCGAGCAGCCGCCGCTGCTTCTGCCGCGCCGCCTGCCGCTTGCGCTCGGCGGCCAGGCGCTCTCTCGCGGACCGCTCCCGTGCGGCCTTGCTCATGTGTTCTCCTAGGCGTGAGGGCCGCGCCGCCACCGTGGGGCGCGGTCACGGTGAGGTTAGTCGACCTGACCGATTCGTCGGAATTCGTCGATCAAGACGAGGACGAACAGCAGGACGGTGATGGCGTGCACCCCGGTGCACCACAGGCAGATCTTGTGCAGCAGCGCCAGTTCCACGGTCACGAGGTAGACGACGAACAGCACGCCGACCGCGGTGCTCGCCACCCGGCCCCACCGCAGCGGCGGCCGCGCCGACCGCAGCGCCCACGGCGTGATCAGCGCGCCGAACGCGACGAAGAACGCCAGGCCCAGCAGCGGCATGGGGATCCCGGCGAGCGTGGAGTACTCGCTCGTCGTGACCGCATGGCAGTCGACGGTCTTGGACGCCGAGCACACCAGCGCGCCCTCGTCGTAATGCGTGACCGTCAGATAAACGGAGATCCCGAGCCCGGCGATCGTCAGCACCCACGCCGGGATCAGGAACCAGGCGGGAGGCGGCGGCGCCGTCTTGGCCCGGCCTTCCGCCGTCATCTCTTGCGTCATCGTGATCCTTCCGAGGACCGCCTCAAACCGGCGAACACACCCTACGGGAGAGCGGGGCACCCGCGAGCATCGAATCGGCGGCGCCCGCGGGCGTCACGGGGACGCCGCGGAACGCCCGCGGGAACGGTGATTCCCCGCCCCCGCGGACGCGGTCAGCGGCCGGAACGGACGCCGGCCGCCAGCTCCTCGGTGAGCGCCCGCACGCCGGCGAGCCCGGACGCGAGATCGGGGGCGTCCAGCAGGCGGCGGATGAACGCCGAACCGACGATCACGCCGTCGGCGAACCCGGCGACCTCCGCGGCCTGGGCGCCGCTGCCGACTCCGAGCCCGAGGCCCACGGGCAGGGACGACCCGCCCTTGTCGATGATCGCCCGCGTCCGTTCCACCAGGCGGGGCGCACCTGTGTCGACGGCGGAACGGGCACCGGTGACGCCCATCAGCGACGCCGCGTACACGAACCCCCGGCACACCCCGGTGATCTTCTCGATGCGCTCGTCGGTGGAGCTGAGCGCGACGAGGAAGACCCGGTCGAGATCGTGGGCGTCGGACGCCTCCAGCCAGGCGCCGCCCTCCTCGGGCGTCAGGTCCGGGGTGATCAGCCCGGCGCCGCCGGCCGAGGCCAGGTCGCGGGCGAACGCGTCGACACCGTGATGGTCGACGGGATTCCAGTACGTCATGACGAGCGTCGGGACGCCGGTCGCCGCCACGGCCTCGACCGTCCGGAACACGTCGGCGACACGGATGCCGCCGACGAGCGCCTGGTGCACCGCGTCCTGGATGGTGGGGCCGTCCATCATCGGGTCGGAGTAGGGCAACCCGATCTCGATGGCGTCGCAGCCCGCGTCGACCATCGTCTTCGCGGTCGCGATCGCCCCCTCGTAGGTGGGGAAACCGGCGGGCAGGTAGCCGACGAGCGCGGCCCGTCCCTCGGCCCTGGCCTTGTCGTAGGCGGTCTGGACGGTCACTTTCCCTCTCCTTCGGGCATCAGGCCGAAGAAGGTGGCGGCCGTGTGCATGTCCTTGTCGCCGCGCCCGGACAGGCACACGACGATCACGGCGTCCGGGCCGGCGGCCTTCGCCAGTTCGGGGCCGACCTTGAGCGCGCCGGCCAGCGCGTGCGCGGACTCGATCGCCGGGATGATGCCCTCGGTGCGGCACAGCAGCGAGAACGCCTCCATCGCCTCCGCGTCGGTGATCTCGCGGTACTCGGCGCGGCCGGAGTCGTGCAGCCATGAATGCTCGGGGCCGACGCCGGGATAGTCCAGGCCCGCGGAGATCGAGTGGGTCTCCATGGTCTGGCCGTCGTCGTCCTGCAGCAGGTAGGTCCGCATGCCGTGGATGACGCCGAGGGTGCCGCCGGCGAGCGTCGCGGCGTGCCGGCCGGTCGACACGCCGTCGCCGCCCGCCTCGAACCCGTACAGCCGGACGGCCTCGTCCGGGACGAAGGCGTGGAAGGTGCCGATCGCGTTGGAGCCGCCGCCGACGCAGGCGACGACGGCGTCCGGGAGGGCGCCGGTCAGTTCGAGGCACTGCCGCCTCGCCTCCACTCCGATGATCCGCTGGAAGTCGCGGACCATCATCGGGAACGGATGCGGGCCCATCACGGAGCCGATGCAGTAGTGGGTGTCGTCGACGGTGGCGACCCAGTCGCGGAACGCCTCGTTGCAGGCGTCCTTGAGGGTGCGGCTGCCGGTCCGCACCGGGACGACCTCGGCGCCGAGCATCCGCATCCGGGCGACGTTCAGGGCCTGCCGCTCGGTGTCGACCTCGCCCATGTAGACGGTGCAGGTCAGGCCGAGCAGCGCCGCGGCCGTGGCGGTCGCGACGCCGTGCTGGCCCGCGCCCGTCTCGGCGATGATCCGGGTCTTGCCCATCCGCCGGGTGAGCAGCGCCTGCCCCAGCACATTGTTGATCTTGTGGGATCCGGTGTGGTTGAGGTCCTCGCGCTTGAGCAGCACACGGGCGCCCGCGTGCTCGGAGAAGCGCTTCGCCTCCGTCAGCAGGCTCGGGCGGCCCGCGTAGTTCGCGAGCAGGTCGTCCAGCTCGGCGGTGAAGGCGGGATCCTGCTGGGCGGTCTCGAACTCGCGGGTCAGCTCGTCCAGCGCCGCCATCAGCGCCTCGGGCGCGAACCGCCCGCCGAAGGATCCGAAATGGCCCGTCGCGTCGGGCACGGCACCGCGCGCGGTGTCGATGGTCATGAGAAAACGCGTCCTGTCATACGAGAAGGGGCTTGTGCGTCACTGGCTCAAAAGCCCCGCCATCGCTCCCGGAGCGGCTCCACCTGCATGCCCGTACCCTATCGGCTCATTGCGAGAACGGCCGCACCACGTCAGCCGCTCTGCCGCAGCGCCGGATGAGCGCCGGCGGCGACCAGATCGGCGACCGCCGCACGCGGATCCCTCCCGATCACCAGGCTCTCCCCCACCAGCACGGCGTCGGCGCCATTGGACGCGTAGGCCAGCAGGTCGTGCGGCCCCCGCACCCCGGACTCGGCGACCTTCACGACGTCCTTGGGGATGAGCGGCGCGACCCGCGCGAACACCCCGCGGTCGACCTGCAGCGTCCGCAGATCACGCGCGTTCACACCGATGACCTTGGCGCCCGCCTCCACCGCCCGGACGGCCTCCTCCTCGGTGTGCACCTCCACGAGCGGAACCAGCCCCATCGACTCGGCCCGCTCGACCAGCGACACCAGCGCGTCCTGCTCCAGCGCCGCGACGATCAGCAGCGCCATGTCGGCACCGTTCGCCCGCGCCTCCCACAACTGGTAGGAGGTGACGATGAAGTCCTTGCGCAGCACGCAGACGCCCACGTTCGCGCGGACCTCCGCGAGGTCCTCCAGGCTCCCGCCGAACCGGCGCCGCTCCGTCAGCACGCTGATCACCTTGGCGCCGCCCGCCTCGTAGTCGCGGGCGAGCGCCGCCGGGTCGGCGATCGCGGCGAGCGCTCCCTTGGACGGGCTGCTGCGCTTGACCTCGGCGATCACCGAGACCCCCGGCCCGCGCAGCGCGCCGAGCGCGTCCCGTGCGGCGGGGGCGGCGGCCGCCTTGTCCTTCAGGACGTCGAGCGGAACCTCACGCTGCCTTCCGGCGAGATCGGCTCGGACGCCCTCGATGATCTCGTCCAAAACGCTCAAGGTCGCAGGCCCCCTATTTCAGGTCGTTCCGTGCACCGATCGTAGCCGCTGGCTCTGTTCATCCGAGGGGCGACCCCCAAGACCCCGGCTATACGGCACGGGTCTCCCCGCTCCGCTCCGGTGGGCTGCGGAGGGGCGGGTCAGGGGGCCAGGGCCTGGGCGAAGGGCAGGTTGCGGACGACCCAGTAGACGGCGAGCAGGGCGATGAACGAGTACGCCACCGCGGGTCTGAACAACCTGGTCCGCATCGGGTCGCCGCGCGCGGCCAGCAGCGTCCACCGCACGTACAGGTAGCCGAAGACCGGCAGCAGGACGAACAGCAGGGGGTTGAGCCCGAACGCGGCGCCGACGTCCCCGTGCGTGAGCGCGTGGACGAGCCGCGTCATCCCGCAGCCCGGGCAGTAGTACCCGGTCATGAGCAAGAACGGGCAACTCGGATAGTGCCCTGCCTCATTGGGGTCCCGGAACGCCACGAGAAGGGTCGCCGCGGCGGCGCCGCCGAGCACCATCGCCTGCGGAAGCAGGGCCCGGCCGCGTCCCCTGGTCGGCGGCGGGTGAGGGTGGGCGGGCGAGCGGGTCACGCTGCCAGCCTAGGTCAGGCGGGCACGCCGCGCAGGCCGGTGCGGGTCCGGCAGGGCACCGCGGCATGAGCGGCGCAGTTCAGGCGCAGCTCAGGCGTCCAGGACGTAGCCGACGCCGCGGACGGTTCTGATGGGGTTGCGTTCGCCCAGTTTGGCGCGGAGCTGGGCCACGTGGACGTCGACGGTGCGGCTTCCGGCGCCGGCGCCCGGGCCCCAGGCGGCGTCGAGGAGCTGTTCGCGGGTGTGGACGCGGCCGGGGCTGCCCATCAGGAATTCGAGGAGGTCGAATTCGGTGACGGTGAGGGTGACCCGGCGGTCGCCGATGACGGCGACGCGGCTGCGGGGGTCGAGGGCGAGGGGGCCGGCGCGCAGGGGGCCCGGCGCTTCCGCGGGGGCGCCGCGGCGGAGTGCCTCGGCGACGGCGGCGACCAGGACGCGGGGGCCGAAGGGGCGGTCGACGCGGTGCTCGCCGAGGGCGCGGGCGATGGCGGGGTCCAGGGGGCCGGTGACGGCGATGACGGGGGCGGGGCGGGCGGCCTCGGTCACGCGGTGGTACAGGTCCGCGGGGAGGGCCGAGGCGGACAGGTCGAGGACGACCGCGTCCGGGCGGCTGCGCCGGGCCGCCGCGGGTGCGCGCGCGGGGTCGGCTTCGATCTCGACGTCGAAGCCTTCGCGGGCGAGGTAGCGGCGTTGCAGTTCGGCGACGGCCGGGTCGTGCTCGGCCACGAGGACGAGCCCGCCGCCGTCGGTGTTCACGGCCGGCCGTTCTTCTGGGCGGTGGGGTCCTCACCGCGGTCGAGGGTCTTCCACATGGCGGACGGGTCGTCGTCCCCGGCCGCCGGCCGGCGCGGGGCCGCGCGTTCGTAGCGGGCGGACATCCCCGGCCAGCGCGCGCCGCGGACCGCGGTGACGAGGCCTCCCACGGCGAGGACGACGCCGCCGGCGACGGAGACGAGCCACCACAGGCTCACGTCGACGGCGGGGTCGCCGCCGAAGGTCAGCAGGGTGCTCTCGTCGCCGGCGGCTGACAGGACGTTCGAGCGCCGGACGACGGCGGCCGACGCGTAGGCGATGCCGGCGCCGAACAGGGCGATGAGGACGCCGACGCCCGCGCGGACACGGCCGCGGGTGGCGAACAGGGCGGCGAGCCCGGCGAGCCCGGCCAGGCCGAGGGCGCCGGCGGCGCCGCCGAGGTCGCCGCCCGAGAGGTTCCGGGTGAGCGGGGTGATGGCGCCCTCGGCCGCGACGGTGGCCCAGGTGCGCCCGGCGGCGAGCAGGGCCAGACCCGAACCGGCGGCGCACAGCAGGGCCGTCAGGCCGCGTTCACGCCCGGGGGTCATCGTGCGCGCCCGGTCATACGGCGGCGTCGGGTCGTTCTCCGACCACGGCGGGGAGGACGTCGGCGTCCCAGCAGGTGCGGTCGCCGGTGTGGCAGGCGGCGCCGACCTGGTCGACCTTCACCAGGATCGCGTCGGCGTCGCAGTCCAGCGCGACGGACTTGACCCACTGCTGGTGGCCGGAGCTCTCGCCTTTCACCCAGTACTCCTGGCGGCTGCGCGACCAGTAGGTGCAGCGGCCGGTGGTGAGGGTGCGGTGCAGGGCCTCGTCGTCCATCCAGCCGAGCATGAGCACCTCGCCGGTGTCGTGCTGCTGGGCGATGGCGGGCACGAGACCGTTCGGGTCGCGCTTCAGCCGGTCGGCGATCTCGGGGTCCAGGCCGGAGGGTCGAACTGACATGGGTCCGATCCTATGGCAGCGCCGCCGCGCGGCGGATGCGGGTGACGCCCGCGGCGACGCCGTGGAACGAAGACGCCGTGGAACGAAGACGCCGTGAAACGAAAGGGCCCGCCTCCCCTGGCCGGGGGGACGGACCCAGACGTACGACTACGGGTGTTACAGGGGGACGACCTGGTCAGCCTGCGGACCCCGGTTACCCTGCGTCACCTCGAACTGGACGCGCTGGTTCTCGTCCAGCGTGCGGTATCCGGAGGACTGGATGGCCGAGTAGTGCACGAAGACGTCCGGCCCGCCGCCGTCGACGGCGATGAATCCGAAGCCCTTCTCGGCGTTGAACCACTTCACGGTGCCCTGCTGGGGCATGTCTTTCTCCTTGCGGCAAAACCTGGGCCCACACCTCGCGGGCCCGTGCGGTCGCTGCGGCACGCTCTCGCCCCCCGTACGGTCCCGGAAAAGCCAAAACGCCCGCTGCCATCAGTCCGCGGGCGTCTGGACAAACGATCGAGAACCACGACTGCAACCGACCGCCCCACCGTATCACCGGTTCCACGCAAAGCGGAGGAGCAACAAGGGACGTAGTTCTTCTCCTGGCGAACCCCGCCGTTACCTGCCCGTTAAAGACTCCAACCGGTCTCGGTCAGGGCCTTGACAGCGTCCGTCGCCCCGGTGAGCCGCACCCTCGCGACGTCCCGGCGGCCCAGTGTCCACAGGACCAGTTCGCCGGCGGGACCGTGCACGCGCACGGCTCCGCGGGCGCGGCGGCCGCGCCCGGACACGCGCACGCTCCTTCCGTCGGGCTGGACGAGCGTTACCTCGACCTGAACCTTTCTTAGGACAAAGCGGGCAATTCTTATCCGCCGCCAGAGCACTTCCTCAAGTTCCGGCGAGATGTCCCGCGGCTCCCAGTCCGGAGCCGCGCGCAGGATGTCCTCATGGTGCACAAAGAACTCAACGCCGTTGGCGATTTTGTCCACGCCGGGAAGAGCGTACGGCGAGAACTTCGGCGGCCCCTGGCGGAACCGTTCCACCAGCTGGTCGAACGGGACGGCGCGGGCCGTCCGGCGCCGTACGCGCTCGGTGTAGAAGGACAGCGGTGACAACAGGATTCCCGGGGCCGCGTCGAGGCGGCGCTCGCGGACGACCAGATGGGCGGCCAGGTCGCGGGCGTCCCAGCCGGCGCATTTCGTGGCCGCGTCCGGCCCCGCCTCCGCAAGGGCTGCGGCCAGCAGCAGGCGTTCGCGGCGGACGGGATCGGGAGCGGACGGGGCCGGGCCGTCCTCGGGCGTGCTCATCGGCTGATCGTAAGCCGCGGCGGGCCGGCCGGGAATAAGCGCGGGTGCCGGATCGTAGGTGATATTCAGGCCCGCACTCCCCCACGGCCCCGTGCGCGGGGGGCGTTCCCGGGCGCCGCCGTGTTCGAGGAGTCGCCGTGCCACCTGCGTCCAGACGCGTCAACCCGCGGGTCCTTCGCGACGGGATGGCCGTCCTGTGGGTCGCGGTGAAGGCCGAACCGCGGGTGTTCACGGTGTCGGTGCTCGCCAGCGTGCTGTACGCGGCGATGACCGTCGCGAGCGCCCAGGTGCTCGGCTGGGCGGCCGAGGAGGTCGTGCTGCCGGCGTTCGAGTCCGGGGACACGACGGCGGGGGCGCTGGCCGCGGCCGCCACCGCGATCATGGGCGTGGCGCTGCTGAAGGCGATCGGCGTCGCGGGACGGCGGTTCTACGCCGGCCTCATGCAGTACCGGCTCCAGGCCGAGTACCGGCGCTCGGTGACCCGGCAGTACCTGCGGCTGCCGCTGGCGTGGCACCACCGGCATCCGGCCGGGCAGCTGCTGTCCAACGCCAACGCCGACGTGGAGGCCGTGTGGGCGCCGATCGCGCCGCTGCCGATGGCGGTCGGCGTGGTGTTCATGCTGCTGATCGCGGCGGTGTCGATCCTGTTCACCGACCTCGTCGTGGCCGGGGTCGGGTTCCTGGTGTTCCCCGCCATCGCGCTGATCAACGTCGTCTACCAGCGCCGGCTGTCACCGGTCGCGACCCGCGCGCAGCAGCTGCGCGCGGAGGTCAGCGAGGTGGCGCACGAGAGCTTCGAGGGCGGCCTGGTCGTCAAGACCCTCGGCCGGGAGGAGTCGGAGACTAAGCGGTTCACCGAGCGGGCGGAGGCGCTGCGCGACGCGAACGTGGCGGTCGGCCGGATCCGCGGGCTGTTCGACCCGGTGCTGGAGGCGCTGCCCAACCTGGGCGTCCTCGCCGTCCTGCTGATCGGGTCGATGCGGGTGGGGTCCGGGGCGATGTCGCCGGGCGACCTGGTGAACGTCGCGTACCTGTTCACGCTGCTGTCGTGGCCGGTCCGGGCGCTCGGCTGGGTGCTGGGCGAGGTGCCGCGCAGCGTCGTCGGCTGGGAGCGGGTCCGGGGCGTCCTGGACGCGAGCGGGTCCCTCCCGTACGGGGACGGTTCCCTGGACGGTTCCGGCGGGGCGACCGCGCTGGAGGTCCGGGAGGTCCGGTTCGCGTATCAGCCGGGCGGCGGCGAGGCGGCCGGGGACGGCGCCGGCGCGGCGGAGCGGCGCGTGCTCCACGACGTGTCGTTCGCCGCGTCGCCCGGACGGACGATCGCGGTGGTCGGCCCGACCGGCTCGGGCAAGTCGACGCTCACCTCGCTGCTCGTCCGGCTGGTCGACCCGGCGGACGGATCGGTGCTCTTGGACGGCACGGACCTGCGGGACGTCGAGCGCGGCGGGATCGCCGCGACGGCCGCGCTCGTCCCCCAGCAGACGTTCCTGTTCGACGACACCGTGCGGGGCAACGTCACCCTCGGCCTGGACGTCCCGGACGAACGCGTCTGGGAGGCGCTCCGCCTCGCCCAGGCCGAAGGGTTCGTCGCGGCGCTCCCCGGCGGGCTCGACACGCTGGTGGGCGAGCGGGGGGCGACGCTTTCGGGCGGGCAGCGGCAGCGGCTCGCGCTGGCGCGGGCCCTGGTGCGGCGCCCCCGGCTGCTCGTCCTGGACGACGCCACGTCCAGCGTCGACCCGCAGGTGGAGGCCCGCATCCTGCAGAACCTCCGGGACGCGCAGTCCGGCGGCGGGGACGGCGGCGCGACCGTCCTCGTCGTCGCCTACCGCAAGGCGACGATCGCGCTGGCCGACGAAGTCGTCTACCTGGAGCACGGCCGCGTCACCGCACGCGGCGCGCACGCGGAACTGCTGGAGAGCTCCGAGGGCTACCGCAACCTCGTCAACGCCTACGAGCGGGCCGAGGCGGAACAGGAAGCGGTCGAAGGCGGCGAGGGGGCCCTGGCATGACGATCACGAAGAGCACCAAGGCGGGCGGTCCGGGCCCGGACGGCACGCGCCCGGACACCACGCGCCCGGACACCACGGGGCTCAGCGAGACCTCGACGACCGAGGGCGCGATCAGCACGCTCAAGCGGGGAATCCTGCTGAGCCCCGAGTTCATGATCGGCCTGACCGGGACGCTGCTGCTCGCGCTGGTGTCGACGGCCGGGCGCGTGGTGGTCCCCATCGCCGTCCAGCAGACGATCGACAAGGGCCTGGGCGGGGCGGGCGGCCCCGACATCGGCTTCATCCGGTCGGCGGTGCTGCTGTGCGCGGTGGCCGTGCTGGTGACGGCCGTGTGCGCGTACCTGATGAACGTCCGGCTGTACAAGACGTCGGAGGGCGGCCTGGCGGAGCTGCGGACCAAGGCGTTCCGGCACGTGCACGACCTGTCGATGCTCACCCAGAGCGGCGAGAAGCGGGGCTCGCTGGTGTCGCGGGTGACGGGCGACGTCGACCAGATCAGCCAGTTCATGCAGTCGGGCGGGCTGATGTTCATCGTGTCGATCGGGCAGCTGTTCGTGGCGAGCGTGCTGATGGTCGTCTACTCGTGGCAGCTGGCCCTGCTGGTGTGGCTGGCGTTCCTGCCGCTGGGGTGGGCGCTGCGCCACTTCCAGCGGATCCTCTCCGCCGCCTACATGGGGGTGCGGGAGCGGATGGGCGACATGCTGGGCGCGGTCAGCGAGTCGGTGGTCGGCGCCGCGGTGATCCGCGCGTACGCGTCCGAGGAGCGCACCGGGCGGCGCGTGGACGCGACCGTGGAGGCCCACCGCCACGCCCAGACCCGCGCCCAGGCCATGGTGGCGCTCACGTTCCCGGTCAGCGAGCTGGTCGCCGCCGCGGCCACCGCCGGCGTCGTGATCGCCGGGACGCTGCTCGGCATCGCCGGGCAGGTGTCGGCCGGTGAGCTGGTCGCGTTCCTGTTCCTGGTCACGCTGTTCGTCAGCCCGATGCAGACCGCCACCGAGGTTTTCAACCAGGCGCAGAACGCGATCGCCGGGTGGCGGCGGGTGCTCGGCGTGCTGGACACCGTCCCGGACGTCGCCGACCCGGGCGACGGCGGCGAGACGCTGCCGCGCGGCCCCATCGAGGTGGAGTTCGAGTCCGTGGGGTTCGCCTATCCGGGCGGGCCGCCCGTCCTGCACGACGTGAGCGCCGGCATCGCGCCGCGCAGCCGCGTCGCGATCGTCGGGCAGACGGGGTCGGGCAAGACGACGTTCGCCAAGATCCTCACGCGGCTCATGGACCCCGTGTCCGGGCGGGTCCTGGTGGACGGCGTGCCCCTCGACCGCATCCGGTTCTCGTCCCTGCGCGAGCGGATCGTCATGGTGCCGCAGGACGGTTTCCTCTTCGACGCCTCGCTGGCGGACAACATCCGCTACGGGCGCCCGGACGCGTCCGACGAGGACCTCGTCCTGGCCCTGACCGAACTCGGCCTCGCCGACTGGCTCGACGGCCTCCCCGGCGGCCTGGCCACGCCCGTCGGGCAGCGCGGCGAGTCGCTGTCGGCGGGTGAGCGGCAGCTCGTCGCACTGGCCCGCGCCTACATCGCCGACCCGGACCTCCTCGTCCTGGACGAGGCGACCTCCGCCGTGGATCCCGCGACAGAGGTGCGGATCCAGCGGGCACTCGACGGGGTGACCCGGGGCCGCACCGCGATCTCCATCGCGCACCGGCTGTCCACGGCGGAGGCGGCCGACGAGATCATCGTCTTCGACGCGGGACGGATCGTGCAGCGCGGCTCCCACGCCGACCTCGTCGCCGAACCGGGCGTCTACGCCGACCTCCACGGCTCCTGGATCGCCCAGCGAACCCTGTGACCGCGACCACCGGGGAACGGGGCCGGCGGGTCGCTCCCCTGCGCAAACACCGCTAAAGGACTTGCCCGATATCTGTTCTGGTGCGCATTCTGCTGGGGTGAGCAACGGAGTCGTGTTGGAATCGGCGGGCACGCTGCACGGTCAGCTGCAGCGGGGGCTCGGGAGGGCCGCGCGGCGCGCGGCGGACAAGCGGGGCGCGGGCGAGTACGTCTACGACTGCGTCCGGCGGGACCCGCGGTGGGACCGCCAGTGCGAGTCACGGCGGCTGTACTACGCCCGGTTGATGGTCGATCTGGAGATGTCCGCGGAGCCGGTCGCGGCGCACCTGTTCGACCCGTCCGACCAGGTCGACGGCGACGACTGGCGCGTGGACCTGGCGCTGGGCGTGCTGGCGGACCTGGTGCGGCTGAGCCGGCGGGAGGCGGCGAGACCGCTGCGGCGGTACGCCGAGGAGGGCGCGCAATGGTTCGACGCGGTCGAAGAGCTGGTCGACCTTGCGGATCCGTCACTGACCATCGGTTTGGACGAGCTGGTCGCCGCCCGGTGCGACGACTCCGATCTGGCGCTGCTGATCCCGGCCCACCACAACGCCGTGATCGAGACGTGGGCGGCGCGGCAGCCGCGGATCGCCGAGGCCCGGGCGCGCCAGCGGGAGGCCGGCAGGGCGGCGCGCAGGGCCATGGTCGCGGCGCCCGGCCGGGACCGGCAGAGCGAGGACGAGCTGCTGGACCTGGCCAGGCGCCGGGGCGAGGGCGCCATCGCGGCGATCTTCGAGCTGGGCCGGCGGCGGACGCTCGCGCTGCTCGACCTCGCGGAGGAGCTGCTGCCCCGGGGCGACCACGACGCGGGGCCGAGCAGGTACGGCGGCGCGGTGCGCCGGGCGCTGCGGGAGTACGGGCCGGAGACGGTGCCGCGGGCGCGGGCGTGGGCGGCGCAACGCGGCGGCTGCGCGGACATGGGGCTGAGCATCCTCGCCCGCTACGGCACCCGCCAGGACGTCCCGCTGCTCATGGACGAGCTGCGCACGGCCCTCGACCGGCGCGAGTGGCGGGCCGCCGCGAACCCCATCGAGGGGGTCGGGCGGCTACGCGCCGGTGAGGCCGTCCCGCTGCTGAAATCCGCTTGGACCGAATCCACCTACGCTTTCCTGAGACCGCGAATATTGACCGCGCTGACCCGGACGGCCCCGCACACGGCCGAGTCCTACACCGTCGAGGGGCTGTGGGACTGCGAGGAAGGGGTGCGGCGCGAGGCCGCGCGGTTCGCCCCGCTGACCCGCGAGACGCGGATCCGGCTGCAGCGGCTGCATCACGACACCGCCGAGGAACCCGACGTCCGCACCGCGGCCGCCGCCCGCCTGATGACCTGAACCGTCCGCCTGACGACCTGAGCCGTCCGGTGAACCTCTCCGGGGCGGGGCGCGTATTCACCTCCCGAATCGCGCATCTCACCCCGGAGGATCAGCGATGGGTTCCCGACACCACCTCGTCCCGAAGAAGCAGGCGCTGCTGTGCGCCGCCGCCGCCCTGACACTGCCCCTCGCGGCAGGCTGCGGCGGCGCGGACGCCTCGGACGGCAAGAGCGCGAAGCCGGCCAGCCTGAAGGAGCTCGCCGAGCAGACGGACTGCTCCGTGACCGGCAAGCGGAAAGTGGCGGACATGGAGCAGGGGAACTGCAAGAACGACCTCGGCCAGTACGTCCTGCTCAGCTTCACCACCGACAAGAACATGAACGCCTGGCTGGAGGAGGCCAAGCCGTGGGGCGGCGTGTACCTGGTCGGCGCGCGCTGGGTGGTGGTCAGCAAGGAGAAGACCCTGCAGACGATCCGCAAGGACCTCGGCGGCAAGATCGTGCACGGGGACTCCCACAGCTGGGGCAACGAGTCCGGCGAGAAGGGCTCCGGCGGGCACGGGTCCGGCGGCCACGGCTCGGGCGGATAGCGTCCGGCGGGCAGCGGTCTCGCGGGGCCGGGGACGGGTCAGAGGGCGCGCGTGTCGTCCTCACCGCACACCAGCAGGGCGCCCCAGCGTTCGAGGGCGGGCCCGGTGCGCGCCAGGACGCGCCGCGCGGCCAGGCCGCGGCCGATCATGCCCGGGTGCCACAGCGGATGCCCGGGGCCGTCGACGACGACCCTGACGGCGGCGACCGGCCGGGAGCCGGCCCGCGCGGCGACCACGGCCGACTCCATGTCCGCCACCCGTGCGCCCTGGGCCGCCAAGACCGCCCGTTCCTTGCCGCGGACGACATGGCCGGTGGTCACCAGCGGCCCGACCTGCACGCTGAGACCGTCCCGGATGAGCTCCCCGGCGAGCAGGTGCGGCGCGCTGCACGGCACCGGGGCCGTGTCCGGGCCGGTGCCGCGGATCTCGTCGGCGACCAGGACGTCCCCCGGCCGCAGCCGCTCGTCGAGCGCGCCCCCGAAGCCCATCGTGACGAGGGCGGCGCAGGAGTCCGGCAGCCGGCCGGCGTACCTGGCGCGGTAGCCGACGACCACGACCGGCGTGCGGGCGAGGCCGCGGCGGACCGCGCGGGCCTCCAGGCGCAGCGCCGCGCACACCACCGGCCCCACCATCGGCCGTGACTCCACGGCATCGTCACTGGTCACGTCCCCAGCGAAACACGATGTCACCTGGAGGTCCAGCTCCGTCACCGTGGGGTGCCACATCCGTCCCGCGCGAATACGGCTTCCGGGGGGCGGCGCCGGACGGCGGTCCCCTTAGACTCCCCGCATGATCTCCTTTTCCCTCCGGCGGAAGCTGGCCGTCGTCCCGTTCGTCCTGCTGCCGCTCGGCGCCGCCGCCGGGTGCGGCGGCGAGAACGCCACCACCGAATGCGGCCTGAACGCGTGCACGGTGACCTTCGACCGCGGCGTCGAGGCGAGCGCCTCCATCCTCGGGGTCAAGGCCGAGCTGGTGAAGGTCGAGGGCCAGCTGGTCACGCTCAAGATCGCGGGACAGACCGTGACCGTGCCGGCGGGCGAGGGCGAGCAGGCCGAGGGCTTCGACGTCTCGGTCCAGTCGGTCACCCAGGACCAGGTCGTCGTCAAGATCTCCAGCGGCGGTGGCGGCGAAGGTGGTGGCGAGGGCGGCGGCTGACCCGGCTAGTATTCGCTCATGCGTTCGATCAACGTGGCGGAGCGCCGCGCCCGGCTCGGTCTCCGCCACCGCCTGTCCCCCCTGTTCAGGACGGACGACGTCGCCGACGTCGCACGGTCCATGGTGGTGCTGCACGCCACCGACCCGGCCACCGTGTTCCTGTCGGTCGCGGCGCGCAGCGTCGACGCCGCCCCGGAGGCGCTGGAGCGGGCCCTGTACGACGACCGGACGCTGCTGCGGATGCTCGCGATGCGCCGGACGATGTTCGTCGCGCCCGTCGAGCTCGTCCCCGTCCTGCAGGCGTCCACGGCGAACGCCCTGGCCGCCAGGCAGCGCGCCGCCTACGCCCGGATCATCGAGCGCGGCAGCGACATCCCCGACGTCCCCACCTGGTTCGCGGAGGCCGAGGAGGCCGCGCACCGGGCGCTGCTGGCACGCGGGGAGGCGACGGGCGCGCAGCTCGGCGCGGCCGTGCCCCGGCTGCGGACGCAGGTCGACCCGGCCCCCGGCAAGTCGTACTCCAGGCCCACGAACGTCACCACGTGGATCCTCGTCACGCTCGGCTGTGAGGGCCTCATCGTCCGGGGGCGCCCGAACGGCACGTGGGTCAGCAGCCAGTACACGTGGTCCCCGGTGGAGGCCTGGCTGCCCGGCGGCATCGAGGACGTCCCCGCCGCGTCCGCCCGCGCCGACCTCGTCCGGCGGTGGCTGCGGGCGTTCGGCCCCGCCCCGGTCTCCGACCTGAAGTGGTGGACGGGCTGGAACGCCGGTGACGTCGGCAGGGCCCTCGCGCTCCTGGACGTCACCGAGGTCGACCTCGGCGGCGCCACCGGCGTGGTCCTGTCGGACGACCTGGACCCGGTGCCCGCCCCGGACCCGTGGGCGGCGCTGCTGCCCGCCCTCGACCCGACGCCGATGGGCTGGCGGGAACGCGGCTGGTTCCTCGGCGACCACGGCCCGCGGCTGTTCGACAGGAACGGCAACATCGGGCCGTCGATCTGGTGGGACGGCCGCATCGTCGGCGGCTGGGCCCAGCGCAAGGACGGCGAGATCGCCGTGCGCCTGCTGGAGGACGTCGGCGCCGACGCGGAGGGCGCGATCGACCGTGAGGCGGGGCGCATGTCCGCCTGGTACGGCGACATCCGCGCGACCCCCCGGTTCCGCACCCCCCTGGAACGCGAACTCACGTCCTGACCCGGAGCGCGGGCCCGCGGCCTGACCCGGAGCGCGGGGCCACCGCGCGGGTCAGGCGCCGTAGGGGCCGTGCAGGACGGCGGCCCTGCGCCTGGCGCCGCCGCGGCGGACGAGGGTGACGACGAAGGCGACGGCCGCGAGGGTCCCGAGGCCCATCGCGCCGAGGATGGCGAACCCCAGGTAGCCGTGGACGGTGTCGTCCGGCGTCACCAGGATCGGGCCTGTGGTGCCGCGGCACCGGAACATGGCCGTCCCCGACACGGGCGCCTCGAACGTGGCGGTGTAGCGGTAGGACGGGTGCTCGGCGGCGCTCCAGGAGTTCTTCCTGGTCAGCTGGATGGGGCCGGTCCGCTCCCCCACCTCGACGGAGCACGCGAAGGGGGAGGACTCGCCGATCCGCACGTAGATGAAGTAGCCGTACCCGTCCGAGAGCCGGACTCGGACCCCGGCGACGGGGTCTCCGCTCGCCGACGGGCCGTCCGCGACCTTGGAGTCGTCCCACAGGACCGCGAACACGGTGAAGAACCCGGTGATCGCCACGAGGATGAGGACGACGGGCAGGGCGTACCAGCCGGCACCGGGGCTGATCTGCGGCGCCGGGGTCCAAGACGGGCCCGCCTGACCCCGCCCTGTGGGCGGCGGTCCGATCGGTGGGTTGGACCCGGGCCACATCAGTGTTCCCCCCTGCAGAGCCGGTTGTGCGGAAACGCAACGATCCCAGACAAGTTTGCACGCCGCCAGGGACGCCTTTGTCAGGGACTGCCGATCGCCGGGTTCGGCCGGGTCTCCATTGGGCCGCCGGCATGCCCGGCCTTGGCCGTTCGCCGGGGGGGTGGCGATTGCAGGCGGCCGGAACGGATACCTTACTAGGTAGTAGCAACCGACGGCGTGCACGGAGACGGCAGCCTGGGAGACAGCATGGCCCCGTGGGACCGACTGCCCGCACCACCGATCCGGCTCCGCCGCCCCCGCGGATTCGCCCCCTACACCGTCGAGCGCGACCTGCCCGTCACCATGCCGGACGGCGTGACGCTCCTCGCCGACCGGTACGTCCCCAGCGGCGTGCACCGTCCGCCCACGATCCTGGTGCGGACCCCTTACGGGCGGCGCGGCCCGGCGGCGCTGGCCAACGGGCTGCTGTTCGTCCCCTTCGGGTTCCAGCTGGTCGTGCAGAGCGCGCGCGGCACATTCGGTTCGGGCGGCGAGTTCGACCCGCTCGGCAGTGAACGCGACGACGGGCTCGCCACCGTGGAGTGGTTGAAGACGCAGCCGTGGTTCAACGGCACGTTCGCCACCTACGGCGCCAGCTACCTCGGCTACTCCGCGTGGGCGGTCGCGGCCGAGGCGGGACCGGAGCTGAAGGCGATGTCCCTGCAGATCACCGCGTCGTCGTTCCGGGACGCCGCCTACGTCGGCGGGTCGTTCGCACTGGAGTCCACCCTCACCTGGACCGACCTCACGCACCGGCAGAAGCAGCCGTTCGGCCTGCTGACCGCGCCGCTGCTGTCGCGCCGCCGCGCCGTCCGCGCCGCCCGCTCCGGCCGCCCCCTCTCCGAGCTGGACGTGCTGACCGGCGGGGAGCAGATGCGGTTCTACCAGGACGTCCTCGCCAACCACACGGCCGCCGGCGGCTACTGGGACAGCCGCGACTTCAGCGGGACGGTCGGCGGCGTCGAGGCGCCCGTCAGCCTCCTCGGCGGCTGGTACGACGTGTTCCTGCCGTGGCAGCTCAAGGACTACCTCGCGCTGCGCTCCGCCGGGCACGCCCCGTACCTGACCATCGGCCCCTGGTGGCACACCGACGCCCGGCACGGCCTGCCGGCGCTGCGCGAGTCGCTCGCATGGTTCCGCGCCCACCTGCTCGGCGACACTTCCGGGCTGCGCACCGACCCCGTCCGCGTCTACGTGACGGGCGCCGGGGAGTGGCGGCACTACCGCGACTGGCCGCCCCCGGGGATGCGCCAGGCGCGCTGGCACCTGCACGCCGGCCACGGCCTCGGCGAGGACGGCCCGCGGGACGCCCCCGCCAGCACCTACCGGTTCGACCCGGCCCGCCCGACGCCCGCGCTCGGCGGCCCCACCCTGCTCGGCAGCTCCCGCCCGGTCGACCACCGGCCGCTGGAGCGGCGCCCCGACGTCCTGGTGTTCACCTCCCCCGCCCTGGACGACGACCTCGACGTCATCGGCCCGGTCGGCGCCGACCTGTTCGTCCGCTCCGACCGCGAGCACACCGACTTCATCGTCCGGCTCTGCGACGTCGCCCCGGACGGGACGTCCCGCAACGTCTGCGAGGGCGGCCTGCGGCTGCCCGCCGCCGCGGACAAGCCCGTCGGGACCGGCGGCGTCCGCCGCATCGCCGTCGACCTGTGGCCGGCCGGGCACCGGTTCGCACGCGGCCACAAGGTCCGCGTCCACGTCACCAGCGGCGCTCACCCCAAGGTCGCCGCGAACCCCGGCACCGGCGAGCCCCTCGCCACCGCGAGCCGGATGGTCCCGGCCCACCAGGAACTCTTCCACGACCCCGACCACCCGTCGGCGATCATCCTCCCCGTCGTCGAACGCTCCCCCGAAGCGACCGTCCCGGCCCCCGCCGAGGAGGACGCGATCTAGAGGACGCGATCCGGAGGCGCGCCGCGCCCATCAGGGTTTCCGCTCAGCGGACGGGGTGGCCGGCGGTGCGCAGTGCGGTCTTGACCTCGGAGATCTTCAGCTCACCGAAGTGGAAGACGCTGGCGGCCAGGACGGCGTCCGCGCCCGCGTCCACGGCGGGGACGAAATGCTCGACGGCCCCGGCGCCGCCGCTGGCGATCACCGGCACGGTCACCGTCTCCCGGACGCGGCGCAGCATCTCCAGGTCGAAGCCGGCCTTGGTGCCGTCGGCGTCCATGGAGTTCAGCAGGATCTCGCCGACGCCGAGGTCCTGGCCGCGGCGGGCCCACTCGATCGCGTCGATGCCCGTCCCCTTCCGGCCGCCGTGCGTGGTCACCTCGTAGCCCGAGTCCGTCCCGGGCGCGCGGCGGGCGTCCACCGACAGCACGACGCACTGCGACCCGAACCGGAGCGCGGCCTCGCGCAGGAACTCCGGGCGCGCGATCGCGGCCGTGTTGATCGACACCTTGTCGGCGCCCGCGCGCAGCAGCCGGTCGACGTCCTCGACGGTGCGGACGCCGCCGCCGACCGTGAGCGGGATGAACACCTGCTCGGCGGTGCGGCGGACGACGTCGTAGGTCGTGGAGCGGTCGGCGCTGGACGCGGTGATGTCGAGGAACGTCAGCTCGTCGGCGCCTTCGGCGTCGTAGCGGCGGGCCAGCTCGACGGGGTCGCCGGCGTCCCGCAGGTTCTGGAAGTTGACGCCCTTGACCACGCGCCCGGCATCGACGTCCAGGCACGGGATGACCCGCACGGCCACGGTCACTTGACGGCCTCCAGGGCCTCTTCCAGTGTGAACGCCCGCGCGTAGAGCGCCTTGCCGACGATCGCGCCCTCGACGCCGTCTCCGGTCAGTCCAGCGAGGGCGCGCAGGTCGTCGAGCGAGGAGACGCCGCCGGACGCGATGACGGGCTTGTCGGTCCGGGAGCAGACCTCGCGGAGCAGTCCGGTGTTGGGGCCGCGCAGCGTGCCGTCCTTGGTGACGTCGGTGACCACGTAGCGGGGGCAGCCGTCGTCCTCCAGGCGGGCGAGGACGTCCCACAGGTCGCCGCCCTCCCGCGTCCAGCCGCGCGCGGCGAGCGTCGTGCCGCGCACGTCCAGCCCCACCGCGATCTTGTCGCCGTGCGAGGCGATGATCTTCCGGCACCAGGCGGGGTCCTCCAGCGCGGCGGTGCCGATGTTGACCCGGGCGCAGCCGGTGGCGAGGGCGGCCTCCAGCGACGCGTCGTCGCGGATGCCGCCGGACAGCTCCACCCTGACGTCCAGCTTCCCGGTCACCTCGGCGAGCAGCTCCCGGTTGGAGCCGCGGCCGAACGCGGCGTCGAGGTCGACCAGATGGATCCACTCCGCCCCCGCGCGCTGCCACGCCAGCGCCGCCTCCAGCGGGGCGCCGTAGGAGGTCTCGGTGCCGGCCTCGCCCTGGACCAGGCGGACCGCCTGGCCGTCGGCGACGTCGACGGCGGGAAGGAGCGTCAAAGTCATGCGGAAACCTTATCGACGGTGGTGAAAGACGGTGATGAGAGAGGAGCTCAGGACAGGGTGGTGAGCCAGTTGCGGAGGAGGCCGGCTCCCGCGTCGCCGGACTTCTCCGGGTGGAACTGGGTGGCGCACAGCGGGCCGTTCTCGACGGCGGCGACGAAACGGTCGCCGTGCTCGGCCCAGGTGACCAGTGGCGCCTCGATGAGGCCGGTCGGGTCGGGCTCCAGGTCCCAGCGGCGGGCCGCGTAGGAGTGGACGAAGTAGAACCGGGCGTCCTCCAGGCCGCGGAAGAGGGCGGAGCCCCCGGGGACGTCCACGGTGTTCCAGCCCATGTGCGGGACGACCGGGGCTTCGAGCCGGTCGACCGTGCCGGGCCACTCGTCGCAGCCCTCGGTGGTGACGCCGTGCTCGATGCCCTTGGTGAACAGGATCTGCATGCCGACGCAGATGCCGAGGACGGGACGCCCGCCGGCGAGGCGGCGTCCGATGATCTGGTCGCCGCGGACCGAGCGCAGGCCCGCCATGCACGCCGCGAACGCGCCGACGCCGGGCACGACCAGGCCGTCGGCGGCGAGCGCCGCGTCCCAGTCGGCGGTGACGGTCACGTCGGCGCCGGCGCGGGCGACGGCGCGTTCGGCCGAGCGCAGGTTCCCCGACCCGTAGTCGAGGATGACGATGTCCTTCACAGCCATGACACACCCCCGGCGATGGCCAGCCCTGCGAGGACCAGCAGGATCACCGCGCCGATCTTGATGCCCTGTTTGACGAAGCTGTAGACGCCCGCCAGCAGGAACACCGCGACCGCGAAGAGCGCCATGGTGGCGTAGGTGAAGTGCAGGTCACCGATGTCCACGGTTACAGGGCCCCCTTGGTGGACGGGACGCCGTGCACCTTCGGGTCGAACGCCACGGCGTCGCGCAGCGCGCGGGCGAGGGCCTTGAACTGCGCCTCGACGATGTGGTGGGCGTTGCGCCCGTACGGGACGTGGACGTGCAGCGCCACCCGCGCGTTCGACACGAACGACTCGAAGATGTGCCGGGTCATCGTGGTGTCGTACTCGGGGCCGATCATCGGGGCCATGCCGTCCGGCTCGACGTGCACGAGGTAGGGGCGGCCGGACACGTCCACGGTGACCTGCGCGAGCGACTCGTCCAGCGGGATGGACGCGTCGGCGAAGCGGCGGATGCCGGCCTTGTCGCCGAGCGCCTCCCGGAACGCCTGGCCGAGCGCGATGGAGGTGTCCTCGATCGTGTGGTGGCTGTCGATGTGCAGGTCGCCGGTGGTCTTGACGGTCAGGTCGAACGACCCGTGCTTGCCGAGCTGGGCCAGCATGTGGTCGAAGAACCCCACGCCGGTCGCGACGTCGACCTGCCCGGTCCCGTCGAGGTCGATCTCCACGAGGACCTGTGTCTCCTTGGTCCCGCGCTCGACTCGTCCCTTGCGCGTCACAGACTCTCCTCACTTTTTCCGACGAAGTCGGCTCGGGGGGCCGTCCCCCCTCGCGCCTGCGTGAGCGCGGTGCGGAAGGCGGCCATCTCGTCCGGGGTGCCGACGCTGACCCGCAGCCACTCGGGCGGTCCCACCTCCCGGATCAGCACGCCGCGTTCGAGCAGGTTCTCCCAGACCTTCCGGCGGTCGGGGAACGTCCCGAACAGGACGAAGTTGGCGTCGGAGTCGGCCACCCGGAAGCCCTCGGCGCGCAGCCACGCGACCAGGTCGTCGCGTTCGCGGCGCAGCGCCTCGACGCTCCCGAGCAGTTCCTCGCCGTGGGCGAGGGCGGTGCGGGCCACGGCCTGGGTGACGGCCGACAGGTGGTAGGGCAGCCGGACGAGCAGCAGCGCCTCCAGGACGGCGGGGTCGGCGGCCAGGTAGCCGAGCCGGGTCCCGGCCATCGCGAACGCCTTGGACATCGTCCGGGTGACGATCAGCCGCGGGTTGCCGTCCAGCAGCGTCAGCGCGGACGGCGTCTCCCGGCGGCGGAACTCGCCGTAGGCCTCGTCGACGACGACCATGCCGGGCGCGGCCCGCAGGACGGCCTCGATCGCCTCCAGCGGCAGCGCCGTCCCGGTCGGGTTGTTCGGCGAGGTGAGGAACACGACGTCGGGCCGGTGCTCCTCGACGGCCTCGATCGCGCGGGCCGGTTCGATCCCGAAGTCCTCATCGCGGAAGGCGTCGATCCAGCGCGTCCCCGACACCCCGGTGATGATCGGGTGCATCGAGTAGGACGGCTCGAAGCCGAGCGCGGTGCGGCCCGTCCCGCCGAACGCCAGCAGGATCTGCTGGAGGATCTCGTTGGAGCCGTTCGCCGCCCACACCCGCCCGGCGGTGAGGCCGAGGCCGGGCGTGTCGGCGTTCAGGAACGCGGCGAGGTCCTCGCGGAGCGCGACGGCGTCGCGGTCCGGGTAGCGGTTCAGCGTCCCGGCGACGTCCATGACGGCGTCCCCGAGGGCCTTCACCAGCCGGTCGGACGGCGGGTACGGGTTCTCGTTGGTGTTCAGCGCGTACGGGACGTCGATCTGGGGTGCCCCGTAGGGTTCGCGGCCCCGCAGGTCGTCCCGCAGCGGCAGGTCGTCGAGCGAGGTCACGAGGGGATCTCCCAGTCGAAGCGGGCCCTGAGCGCGGCGCCGTGGGCGGGCAGGTCCTCGGCGTCGGCGAGCGCGACCACGCGGGCGGTGGCGCCGGCGAGGGCGCCGCGGTCGTATTCGACGACGTGGACGCCGCGCAGGAACGACTGGACCGACAGCCCGGACGAGTGGCAGGCGCATCCGCCGGTCGGCAGCACGTGGTTGGACCCGGCGAGGTAGTCGCCGAGCGACACGGGCGCGTGCCGCCCCACGAAGATCGCACCGGCGTTGCGGACGCGGGCGGCGACGGCGGAGGCGCCGGCGGTCTGGATCTCCAGGTGCTCGGCGGCGTAGGCGTCCACGACCTTGAGGCCGTCCTCGACGTCGTCGACCAGCACGATGCCGGACTGCCGCCCGGCGAGGGCCTCGGTGATCCGCTCGACGTGCCTGGTGCGGGCGACCTGCGCCTTCAGCTCGGTCTCGACGTCGTCGGCGAGCCGCACCGAGTCCGTGACCAGCACGGCGGCGGCGAGCGTGTCGTGCTCGGCCTGGCTGATCAGGTCGGCGGCGACGTCCACCGGGTCCGCGGTGCCGTCGGCGAGGATCGCGATCTCGGTCGGGCCGGCCTCCGCGTCGATGCCGATCACGCCCTTGAGCAGCCGCTTGGCGGCGGCGACGTACACGTTGCCGGGGCCGGTGACCAGGTCGGCGCGGGGGCACTCCTCGGTGCCGTAGGCGAACATGGCGATCGCCTGCGCGCCGCCGGCGGCGTACACCTCGTCCACGCCGAGGAGCGCGCACGCGGCCAGGATCGCCGGGTGGGGCAGCCCGCCGAAGTCGCGCTGCGCGGGCGAGGTGACGGCGAGGGAGGAGACCCCGGCCTCCTGGGCGGGCACGACGTTCATGACGACGCTGGACGGGTACACGGCCCGGCCGCCCGGCACGTACAGCCCGACGCGCTCGACCGGGATCCAGCGTTCGGTGACGGTGCCGCCCGGCACCACCTGCGTGGTGACGTCGGCGCGGCGCTGAGCGCGGTGGACGAGCCGGGCGCGGCGGATGCTCTCCTCCAGCGCGTCCCGGACGGCGGGGTCGAGTTCGGCGAGGGCCCGGTGGACGGCCTCGACCGGGACCCGGGCGCTCTCCAGATCGACCCCGTCGAAGTTCTTCGTGTGCTCCCGGACCGCCTCCGAGCCACGATGGCGGACGTCCTCACAGATGGGCCGCACCTTGTCCAGGGCGGCCTCGACGTCGAAGTCGGCGCGGGGCAGCACGGAGCGCAGATCGCCGGGCAGCGAACCGCGCAGGTCGATACGGGAAATCACGCGTCCAGTCTACGGAGTGCCCTCCACCCCTCGCGCACCGTCTCAGGTGCCGAGACGGGCGCGTCGCGCACGGCGGTCACGCCCGCAGTTCGCCGCCCAGGACGGTGACGGCCGAGCCGGACAGCACGACGCGGTCACCGCGCACGGCGACACCGACGTACCCGCCCCGGGCCGACGCCTGGAAGCCGGTCATGGTGTCGCGGCCGAGGCGTCGCGCCCAGTAGGGGGCGAGGGCGCAGTGCGCCGAGCCGGTGACGGGGTCCTCGCCGTCGCCGGGCAGGACGCGCGGGGCGAAGAACCGGGACACGAAGTCGTGATCGTCCCCCTGGGCGGCCGGCGCCGTGACAATCACGCCGCGGGCGTCGATCCGGGCGACCGCCGGGATGTCGGGGGTGAGCCCGCGGACGGCCGCCTCGTCGGCGACTTCGGCGAGCAGGTCGTTCTGCGTGTTGCGTCCGGCGGCCCTCACCTCGGCGCCGAGCGCCTCGGTGAGCCCCTCGGGGACGTCGACCGGCTCGGGCGAGCAGGCGGGGAAGTCCATCGACAGGGTTCCGCCGCCGTCCCCGCCCCCGTCCCCGGTGACGGTCAGGACACCGCTCTTGAGCGTCCGGAAGCGGATCGGCTCGCCCGGCGCGACGGTCCCGGTGGAGTAGAGGGCGTGCGCGGAGGCCAGGGTGGCGTGCCCGCACAGCGCGACCTCCGCCATCGGCGTGAACCAGCGCAGTCCGAACTCCGCCTCGGCATCGTCGAGGGGCCGGACGAAAGCGGTCTCGGAGTGCTTCATCTCGGCGGCGACCCGCTGCATCCACGCGGGATCGGCGGCGTCCTGGAGCAGGCACACCGCGGCCGGGTTGCCGGCGAACGGGCGGGCGGTGAAGGCGTCGACGACGAGCATCCTCATGACGTCCGACGCTACCGGCAGGCCCGGGCGGGACGGCAGGGCCGATCGGAGGAAATGGCCTGCCGCCCGGCCACGCCGCCCCGGGCGGTGTCCGCCGCGGTGACCGCCGTGATGACCGCCGTGATGACCGCCGTGATGACATCCGCTTCACACTGTGAAGAACCGGACCTTACCAAGATCATCAAGGAGCACGTACGCTGGCGTACGAGGGCGTTCCCCCGGCGGCGCCCAGGAGCGTGGGAGAAAGAGTGTGACCGAGAGGCTCGCCCTGTTCCCCCTGGGCACCGTGCTGTTCCCCGGCCTGGTGCTCCCCCTGCACCTGTTCGAGGACCGCTACCGGCGGCTGATCGGCGACCTCCTGGAACTGCCCGAACCCCGCGGCTTCGGCGTGGTCGGCATCGAACTCGGCCACGAGGTCGGCGAAAGCGCGGCGCACCGGCTCGCCGAGGTCGGCTGCGTCGCCGAACTGCGCGAGGCGACCCGGCACCCGGACGGGCGGTACGACATCGTGACGGTCGGCGCCCGGCGGTTCCGGCTGAAGGAACTGGACCGGTCCCGGCCGTACCTGCAGGGCGAGGTGGAGTACCTCCCCGAGGAGCCGGGGGCCGACCCGGGGCCCGTCGCGCTGCGCGTCCGCCGGCTGTACCGGCTGTACCGGCACCGGCTGGGCGCCGCCGGAGCCGGGCCGTTCGACGAGGCCGAACCGCCCGACGACCCGGTGGCGATGTCGTACGCGATCGCGGCGTCGCTCGTCCTGGACGGCCACGACAAGCAGCGGCTGCTGGAGTGCGAGGACGCCGCGCTGCGCCTGGGGGCCGAACGCGAACTGCTGGCCAGGGAGAACCGCATCCTGGACGTGCTCCCGATGATCCCCGCCGGGCAGTTCCTCGACGGGTCGTTCCACCCCAACTGAGACGATCACGGCAGACTGCGTCCATGAGCACAGCGAAGGCGAAGGGCGGCACGGGCAAGGGCGGCAAGGGCGGCGCGGGCACGCCGGCGACCGTCGCCGCCACCCAGGCGAAGATCGAGTTCACGCTGCACGCCTACGAGGCCGACCCGGACGCCGGGTCCTACGGGGAGGCCGCGGCCGACGCCCTCGGCATCCCGCACGGGCGGATCTTCAAGACGCTGCTCGCCGACGTCGACGGGCGGCTGACCGTCGGCGTCGTCCCGGTGTCGGCGACCCTCGACCTGAAGGCCCTCGCCGCCGCGGCGGGCGGCAAGAAGGCGCGGATGGCCGACCCGCGCGACGCCGAACGCGCCACCGGCTACGTCGTCGGCGGGATCAGCCCGCTCGGGCAGCGCCGGACGCTGCCGACCGTGATCGACGCGTCGGTGTCAGCGCTCCCGTCCGTCTACGTCTCGGCCGGCCGGCGCGGACTGCAGATCGAGCTCGCGCCCGCCGACCTCGTCCGCCTCACCGGCGCCTCGCTCGCCGCGATAGCCCGCGGGTAGCCGCCGGACGATCACCTCCAGCATCCCGTACAGGACGACCGCGGGCAGCGCCCAGAACACCAGGACGCCCTTCGCCCGCAGGTCGGCGACCCCGGTCACGGTGGTGCCGTCGCGCGCGGTGCGGACCGCGTCCTGGAACTCCGCCAGGCCGATCAGATGACCGGTCTGCCAGGCGAGGACGGCCGCGGCGGAGCCGCCCACGGCCAGCCCGAGCAGCAGCGGGACGTCGTTGCGGCGGCCGCCCGCCAGATACGCGGCGGCGCCGCACAGCAGGCCGGCGGCGAGGGCGATGACGGCGAACCCGGCGTCGAGGCCGATCGGCCCCTGCCCTTCCGGATCGGCGAGCAGCGGCTCACCCTGGACGATCACATAGGTCACCTCGGGGGCCGTGCCGGCCCACAACAGCCCCGCGAGCGGCCCGAGGAACGTCACGACGGCGGCGGTCACCGCCCCCGACGTCCACGGCCTCGTCGCCAAGAACCTCCCGGCGGGTCCCCGCACCTCGTACGCTCCTAGTGTGAGTCCTCTGACAGCGAAAGCCTAGCCTGCCCGATTCCGGCCCCCGATCGCCTCGACTACTGGGATAATGTGCCCGACATGTCCGGATTCAGTCCCGCGTTCGAACGCCTCGGCGCCGCGCTGGCGGCCGTCGTCCTGCAGCAGCAGGAGACGCTCGCCGAGTTCCTGCCGCGCGAGGACTGGAGCGCCGACCTGACCGCCCGCACCTATGCCAGCGGCGGGGTCGCCGTCCGGGTCTCGCTCCTCGGCAGCTACGCCGCCCGCGAGCGCACCTGGCTGTGGGGATGGGCGAACCCGCAGTTCGGCGACGCGCACCCCGCCGTCGTCCCGACGCTGGTCATCCGGACGCTCGGCGAGCGGCTCGGCATCCCCGAGTTCACCACCCCCGAGGTCGACCTGTCCTGGTACGAGGGGCCGGCCGGGCACGGCGGCGAGCTGATCGCGATGGCCGCCGGCGGCGTCCTCGGCGGCGGCGGGTACATCGGCGCCGGCTACGACGGCGGCTCGGCCTACCTGCACGTCGACGACCCGCAGGCGCCGCCCGCCCGGTGGGACCCGGTCCCGCTCCCCCGGCTGCTGGCCAACGCGGCGGGCCTGTTCCCGCACGAGCCGCGGCTGACGCTCGCCGGGTTCCTGTCCCACCACCGCGTCCCGTTCCGGCAGAGCGACGTCCTGACCGAGGTGCTCCTCCCCGGCGGCGGCACGGCCCGCGCCCGGTTCGACGGCCTCGGCCGCTTCGTCAAGTGGGAGGCCGAACTGAGCCCCGTCCCACTCGGCACCTGACCCGGTAGCGTTACTGATTCGGCCCCGGCGCCGGCCTCGGTAGCGTCGGCCCATGACCTACCGATTCGGCATCCAGCTCAACCCGTCCGCCTCCGGACTCGGCGATGTCCGCGCCCTCGCCCGGCTCGCCGACGCCGACGGCCTCGACCTGCTCGGCGTGCAGGACCACCCCTACGCCGCCGGCCTCGCCGACACGGTCACGCTGATGGCGGCCGTCCTCGCCGAGACCGAGCGGCTGCGGGTGTTCCCGGACGTGGCGAGCCTGCCGCTGCGGGGACCCGCCGTCCTCGCCAAGCAGGCCGCCACGCTCGACCTGCTCAGCGGCGGGCGGTTCGAGCTCGCGCTCGGCGCCGGCGCGTTCTGGCCCGCGATCACCGCGATGGGCGGCCCGCACCGCACGGCCGGGCAGGCGCTGCGGGCGCTGGAGGAGGCCATCGAGATCATCCGCGCCATGTGGCGGCCCGGCGAGACCGTCAAGATCACCGGAGAGCACTACACGGTGAAGGGCCTCCACGCGGGCCCCGCCCCGGCGCACCCGATCGGCATCTGGATCGGCAGCGTCGGCCCCAAGGCGCTCGCGCTCACCGGACGCCTCGGCGACGGGTGGGCCGCGCCGATCCCGCACTACCTCCCGTACGAGAAGTGGCGCGAATCCCAGGACGTCATCACCCGCGCCGCCGAGGACGCCGGCCGCGACCCGTCCGCCATCACCCGCATCGCCCAGCTCGTCGGCGACGTCACGGACTCGCCCGGCACCGTCCGGCTCAAGGGCGAGGAACCGATCCGCACCGACGCCGCCGGGTGGGCCCGCGTCCTCGCCGGTCTCGCCACCGACACCGGGTTCGACACGTTCGTCTACTGGCCCGAGACCGCCGACGAGACCCAGCTCCTCCGCTGGACCCGCGAGGTGATCCCCGCGACCCGCGCCCTCCTGGGCGCCTGACGCGGATCAGCCCAGGCAGGACGGGCCGAGGAGCTGCTTCAGGTCGCCCATCAGCGCCGGGGACGGCGCCACGCGCAGCCTGTCGTCCAGCCGGACGACCGTGGTACGCGGCCCGTTCTGCAGGTGCAGGTGCACCTCCGCGGTTCCCGGATGGGTGATCAGCACCTCTTTCAGCCGCGACACCGTCGGCGGCGTGCAGCGGCCGAGCGGCAGCGTGACCGAGAGCGGGCCGGTCGCGTCGGTGACCGACAGGTCCGGCTGGGCCACCTCCATCGCGATGATCTTGGCGACGTCCTCGCGGCGGTCCAGCTTCCCCTTGACGATCAGGATCGCGTCCTCGGCCAGCAGGGTGGAGCACAGCTGGTAGGACGACGGGAAGCACAGCACCTCGATAGACCCGCCGAGGTCCTCCAGCTGGAACATCGCCCACGAGTTGCCCTGCTTGGTGACCTTGCGCTGGAGACCGGACAGCAGGCCGGCCACGACCACGATCTGGCCGTCCGGGCGCTCGCCCCCGTTCAGGACCGCGATCGTGCAGTCGGCCTCGCGCTCCAGGATGTGCTCGACGCCGAGGAGCGGATGGTCGGACACGTACAGGCCGAGCATCTCCCGCTCGAACGCCAGGAGGGTCGTCTTGTCCCACTCCTCGCCCTCGGGGATCGTGACGGCGAACGCGTCGTCGCCGCCGTCGTCCTCCAGCGCCCCGAAGAGGGAGTCCTGGCCGACGGCCTCCTTGCGCTTGATGTCGATGACGGAGTCGATGGCCTGCTCGTGCACCATCAGCAGCGCCTTGCGCTCGTGGCCCAGCTCGTCGAACGCGCCCGCCTTGATCAGCGACTCCACGACCCGCTTGTTGCAGACGATCGGCGGGACCTTGTTGAGGAAGTCGTTGAAGTCGGCGTAGGCGCCCTTCTCCTTGCGGGCCGCGACGATCCCGTCCACCACGTTGTGGCCGACGTTGCGGACGGCCGACAGCCCGAAGCGGATCTCGGTGTCGCCGAGCGGGGTGAAGTCGGCCTCGGAGGTGTTGACGTCCGGCGGCAGGACCTTCAGGCCCATCCGGCGGCACTCGCTCAGGTAGAGGGCGCTCTTGTCCTTGTCGTCGCCGACGGACGTGAGCAGGCCCGCCATGTACTCGGCCGGATAGTTCGCCTTGAGGTAGGCCGTCCAGTAGGAGACGAGCCCGTACGCGGCGGAGTGCGCCTTGTTGAACGCGTAGTCGGAGAAGGGGACGAGGATGTCCCACAGGGTCTTGACGGCCTGCTTGGAGAAGCCGTTGTCGACCATGCCCTGCTCGAAGCCGACGAACTGGGCGTCCAGCTCCGCCTTCTTCTTCTTGCCCATGACGCGGCGGAGCAGGTCCGCTTTGCCGAGCGTGTAGCCCGCCACCTTCTGCGCGATCGCCATGACCTGCTCCTGATAGACGATCAGGCCGTAGGTCGTGTCGAGGATCTCCCTGAGCGGCTCCTCCAGCTCCGGATGGATCGGCGTGATCTCCTGCTGGCCGTTCTTGCGCAGCGCGTAGTTGGTGTGGGAGTTCGCCCCCATCGGGCCCGGCCGGTACAGGGCGCCGACGGCGGAGATGTCCTCGAAGTTGTCCGGCTTCATCAGCCGCAGCAGCGAGCGCATCGGGCCGCCGTCGAACTGGAACACGCCCAGGGTGTCGCCGCGCGCGAGCAGGTCATAGGTCGGCTGGTCGTCCAGCGGGAGGTCGAGCAGGTCGACGTCGACGCCCTTGTTCTTCTTGATCCCCTTGAGCGCGTCGTCGATGATCGTCAGGTTCCGCAGGCCCAGGAAGTCCATCTTCAGCAGGCCGAGCGTCTCGCAGGTCGGGTAGTCGAACTGCGTGATGATGGCGCCGTCGGCGTCCCTGCGCATGATCGGGATGTGGTCGGTGATCGACTCACCGGACATGATGACCCCGGCCGCGTGCACGCCGGTCTGCCGGATCAGCCCCTCCAGGCCCTGCGCCAGATCCATGATCTGCTTGACGTCGGTCTCTTCCTCGTACAGCTTGCGCAGCTCGCCGGCCTCGCCGTAGCGGGGGTGCTTGTCGTCGAAGATGCCCGACAGCGGGATGTCCTTGCCCATCACGGCGGGCGGGAACGCCTTGGAGATCCGGTCGCCGAGCGCGTACGGGAAGCCGAGGACGCGGCCCGCGTCCTTGATGGCGGCCTTCGCCTTGATGGTGCCGAACGTGGCGATGAACGAGACCTTGTCCGCACCCCACTTCTCCGTCGTGTACCTGATGACCTCGGCGCGCCGGTCTTCAGGGAAGTCGATGTCGATGTCGGGCATGGACGCGCGCTCGGGATTCAGGAACCGCTCGAAGATCAGCCCGTGCGGGATCGGGTCGAGGTCGGTGATGCCCATCGCGTACGCGATCAGCGAACCGGCGGCGCTGCCCCGCCCCGGGCCGACCAGGATGCCGTTCTCCTTGGCCCAGTTGATGAAGTCGGCGACGACGAGGAAGTAGGACGGGTAGCCCTTGCCGAGAATGACGCCCATCTCGTACTCGGCCTGCTCCCGGTACCCGTCCGGCAGGCCGTCGGGGAAGCGTCGCTCCAGGCCCTTCCAGACCTCCTTGCGGAACCAGCTCTCCTCCGTCTCGCCCTCGGGGACCGGAAAGCGGGGGCTGAGGTCCTGGTACTCGAACATGCCCGCCGGGTCGACCCGCTCGGCGACCATGAGCGTGTTCCGGCAGCCCTCGGCCCAGATGTCGGACGAGTCGATGGCGCGCATCTCGTCGGCCGTCTTGATGTAGTAGCCGCTGCCGTTGAAGCGGAACCGGTCCGGATCGGCGAGCTGCTTGCCGACCTGGACGCACAGCAGCGCGTCGTGCGCGGTGGCCTCCGACTCGTGCGTGTAGTGCGAGTCGTTGGTGACCACCGGCGGGATGCCCAGTTTCTTGCCGATGTCGATCAGGCCCTGCCGGACCTGCCTCTCGATGTCGAGGCCGTGGTCCATGAGTTCCAGGAAGTAGTTGTCCTTGCCGAGGATGTCCTGGAACGTCGCCGCGGCCTTGAGCGCCTCGTCGAACTGGCCGAGCCTCAGCCGGGTCTGGACCTTGCCGGACGGGCAGCCCGTGGTCGCCATCAGGCCGTCCGCGTGCTCGGCGAGCAGCTCCTCGTCCATGCGGGCGTACTTGAAGACGAAACCCTCGGTGTAGGCGCGGCTGGACAGCTTGAACAGGTTGTGCAGGCCCGTCCTGTTCCGCGCCCACAGCGTCTTGTGGTTGATCAGCCCGCCGCCGGAGACGTCGTCCCGCTTCTGGCTCGGTTCCCCCCACTGGACCTTCTTCTTGTGGAACCGCGACTCCGGGGCCATGTAGGCCTCGCAGTTGTGCAGGATGAAGTCCGAGACGTAGGAATTGTCCTCCTCCACCTCGAAGTTGAAGACCTCGCACTCGAGCTCGATCGATTCCACATGCCGGATCGGCCGGTACAGGTACTCGTCATCCTCAAGAGTGCGCGCGTACACACGCTCGGGGTGATAGGAGACCTGGTACCAGCGGTAGTCCCGGTCACTCCTGCCCTGGGGGAAGTCGCCCTTCTCCGTGCCGCTGGACACGGTGCTCCAATGCCCTCTGTCGGCCAGGAGTGCGCGCATGCCCCAGGCCAGCGACCGTGAGGCGACCTTGAGGTCCCTGCGGCCGACGGTGTTGGAAGCCGGTCGCGGGGAGCGACCGTCACCGTCGAGAAATCCTTCGAGGAAGCCCTCCCGGACCTCGGCCGGCCCACTGAGCACGCACTGAGGCACCCGTTTGCCGCGAGCTCCCCGACCGACCAGCTCGTTCAAGACCAAGGCCAGCGGGACGCAGCAGGCATTGATCTCCTGAGAGCCCTTCTCCGGACGGTGGTACGTCTGGGTCGGAATCTCAAAGCGCCGGAGCAGACGGCGCCAGCGATCGGCGAGTTCCCGCTCAGCCTGATTGAGCGTGATGCCGATCCCGCCGGTCAGTTCGCCATCCCGGCTCTGCAGGTGCCCCTCCGCCGCGTAGAGGCCGAGCAGGTAGCCGAAGTCCCGGTCCAGCGGGATCCGGCCGGGCAGCGCCGGCCAGGACTTTTTCGCCCGGTGGCCCGCCGGGTACGAGCGCTCGACACCACCGGCCGGGCCTTCGGTGAAGTCGGCGGGCAGCACCGACAGGATGTCGAAGATCTGCTGTTCACCGGCGAGCTTGGGAAGGCAGGCCCATGAGTTCCACGCATGTACGCCGCCTCCGGCGGTACGGCGGCCGGATGTGATGTCCCCGGGTTTCTTCCAGTCCACCAGGCCGTCCGGTGTACGGACCAGGACCGGATGCTCTTCGGTGAGGGTCAGAGTACGGCCGTACCTGCACGCCAGCTCGATCGTGTACGCCCTGCCGGAGTAAGGCCGCCGCATGGTCCGCAGCACACGCCGGAAACGACCACGGTGGGTGAGAACCAGATCGCCTTCCCGGACGTCCTCCACGTGCTTGATGCCCTCGGCGGTGAGGATCTCCTGGCCGGCCAGAAGGCAACCGATGATGGGAGTGACCCCCGCGGCCATGGCGTGCTTGTGGAACTCATACGCGCCGTGCATGTTGCCGTGGTCGGTCATGGCGATCGCGGGCATCTCCTGCCGGCCGACCTCTTCGAACATCTGGTTCAGGCGAGCGGCTCCGTCGAGCATGGAGTACTCCGTATGAACATGCAGGTGAACGAAAGAATCCGGCATGCCTGCTGCGCCTCCTGCTCGTCGCATGCGACCGCGCACGTGCCTCGCCGGCACGTGTGCGTGATCGGTCCCGGGGGAAGATCGCCGACCCGGCCGGGGCACCGGGACGACGCGGTGCTGAGAGCCTAACCCGCTTCGCGGGGCCCCCGCGCGCCGACGCGCCCAATCCCGCGGGCACTACGGTAGGCGCCCGGGGGAACACCGAAAGTGCGCTTGAAGTGGCGGGTCAGATGGGCCTGGTCGGCGAATCCCGTGCCCGCCGCGACGTCGGCCGGAGGCAGCCCCTCGTCCAGCAGGGCCCGCGCCCTTCGCACCCGCACCTGGTTGAGGTAGGCGTGCGGCGGCAGGCCGACGGTGTCGCGGAAGGCCCGCAGCAGCGCGAACGGGCGGACCCCGACCGCCTCGGCCAGCCGCTCCAGCGACGGCGGGCCGACGAGGTTCGCGTGCAGGATGTCGCGGGCCTCGCGGACGGCGGCCGGCATTCCGGTGGACGTGCCGTCCGGCCGGACGCGCGCGTGCCGGGTCAGCAGGCCGGCCAGGGCCGTCCTCAGCAGGGTGGACGCCGCCAGCGCGTCCCCCTTCTCCCCCGCCCGGTGCACGGCGCGCAGCAGGCCGGCGGCGGCCGGGTCGTCCAGGACGGGTCCGGCGAACGCGGGCGTACCGGGCCGCGCGCCCAGATCGGCGGCCATCTCGGCCACGACGCCGACCGGCGGGTACATCACGCGGTACGCCCAGCCGTCCGGTGTGCCCGCGTGGCCGCCGTGGACGACGCCGGGATTGACGACCACGAGCGAGCCGGCCCCGGCGCGCTCGACGCCGCTGCCGTGCTCGAACTCCTCCACGCCCGCGTCGATCACGCCGAACACGTAGCCGTCGTGGGTGTGCCGGTTGAACCGGTGCGTCACGAAGCGGGCCCGCAGCAGGTCGACCTCGGGCAGTGCCGGATGCCGGTAGTGGTGTGCGACCTCTGCCCCCATATCGGACATGGTATTCGTCTCAGCGGGCGAGACGATCTGTCCAGGGTTTGACGCGCGGGCGCCGCCGCCGCATACCATCGGAATCGTGGAACGTCGTCGCCATCCCAGGTTTACGCAGCCGGCTCCGGGTGAGCCGGTCGCCGTGACCTGAGCGACGACCCCGGAGCCGGCCAAGGCGGAGCCCGTCCAGGGCTCTGCCTTTTCTGTTGATCGGAAGCGGCCCCGGGCACGGACTCCCCCTTGCGCGGACGGCCGCCGCACGAGAGGGAGCCCCGAATGCACGACCAGGTCATCGATCCCGCCGAGCACGACGCGGCCTGCCCGGCGTGCGGCCCGTCCGGAGTGCCCCGCACCCCGGAGCCGGGCGTCCCGGAGCTGCGCGTTCCGCTGCCGTCCGCGGCGGCCGTCACCACGCTCGGCGAGGCCAGGGTCGCGATCGACGGCCTCGACGCCGCCCTCGCCACGCTGCTGGAACACCGCGCCGCGGTCGCCGCCGCCGTCCAGCGGCTCAAGCCGGTCGGCGGCTTCGCCGGACGCGATGCCGGCCGTGAGCGGCGGATCGTCGAGGCGATGGCGGCGCGTGCCCCGTCCCTCGGCCCGGACCGGCTCACCCGCATCATGAACGCGGTCATCGAGGCCGGGCTCGACGCCGCCGAAGCCCGGCGGCCGTCTTGACGCGGCCGCAAGAACGTTCAAGAACGCGCGGCGGGCGGGGTCCTACCGTCGGCGGCATGAGCGTTACCGAGACCAGGGCCGGCGCCGGGGAGGCCGCACCGGACGACGAGGCCCGGAAGGCCGCCGTGCGGGACGGGCTGGGCGTGGGCATCGCCGTCGGCGTGTCCGGGCTCGCGTTCGGGGCGGCGGCGGTCACGGCGGGACTCACCGTCGCGCAGGCGTGCGTGCTGAGCCTGCTCGCGTTCACCGGGGCGTCCCAGTTCGCGCTGGCAGGAGTGATCGGCGGGGGCGGCGGGCTGGTCGCCGGGTCGCTCGGCGCGGTGCTGCTCGGCGGCCGCAACGCCCTGTACGGGATGCGGCTCGCGGACATGCTCGGCGTCCGGGGCGGGCGCCGCCTGCTCACCGCGCACGTCATCATCGACGAGACCACCGCCGTCGCGACCGCGCAGCGCGGACGGGCGGCCGCCCGCGCCGGGTTCTACACCACGGCGATCAGCCTCTACCTGGCCTGGAACACCACCACGCTCCTGGGCGCGGCGGGTGCGGCACGGCTGGGCGACCCCGAGGTCGTCGGCCTGGACGTCCTCGGGCCCGCGGCGTTCCTGGCGCTGCTGTGGCCCAGGCTCTCCGCGGGACGGCGGGAGGTGCGGGTCGCGGTGGCCGCCGCGGCGATCGCGCTCGCCACGACTCCGCTGCTGCCGCCCGGCGTGCCGGTCATGCTGGCCGCCGCCGCCGCGCTGCCCGCCCTGATCAGGCGGACGGAGACGACGTGAACGTGTGGATCGCGGTGGTCGCCACCGGGCTCGGCTGCTACGCGCTCAAGCTCGCCGGGCTCCTCACGCCGCAGCGGGTCCTGGACGGCCCCCGGGTGCGCCGGTTCACCGAACTCGTCCCCGTGGCGCTGCTGACCGCGCTGATCGCCGTGCAGGCGCTCGCCGACGGCAAGGCCCTGGAGTTCGACGCCGCCCGCATGGCGGGCCTGGGCGCGGCCGTCGCCGCGCTCCTGCTGCGGCTCCCGTTCCTGGTGGTCCTGATCGTGGCCGCCGGCGTCGCCGCCGGGCTGCGCCTGCTCGGCCTCTGACCGCTCAGGACTCCGCTTCGACGATCTCCAGGGCGCGGGCCAGGTCGTCCGGGTACGGGCTCTCGAACTCCACCCGCTCACCGGTCGTGGGGTGCTCGAAGCCCAGCCGGGCGGCGTGCAGCCACTGCCGTTTCAGGCCGAGACGCGCCGCCAGGGTCGGGTCCGCGCCGTACGCCATGTCGCCCACGCAGGGATGGCGGATCGCGGCCATGTGCACCCGGATCTGGTGTGTCCGGCCCGTCTCCAGGTCGATGTCGAGCAGCGTGGCCGCCCGGAACGCCTCGACGGTGTCGTAGTGCGTCACCGACGGCTTGCCGCCCCCCACGACCGCGAACCGGCCGTCGCCCGACGGATGCCGGTCGATGGGCGCGTCGACCGTCCCGCGGAACGGGTCCGGGTGGCCTTGCACGAGCGCCTGGTAACGCTTGTCGACACGGCGTTCCTTGAACGCGCGTTTCAGCCGCGAGTACGCGACCTCGCTCTTGGCCACGGCCATCGCGCCCGTGGTGTTGGCGTCCAGGCGGTGCACGATGCCCTGCCGCTCGGACGCGCCGCTGGTCGCGATCGTGTGCCCGGCCCCCAGCAGCCCGCCGAGGACGGTCGGGCCCGTCCAGCCGGTGGTCGGGTGCGCGGCGACGCCGACCGGCTTGTTCACCACGACGATGTCGTCGTCCTCGTACAGGACGGCCATGCCGGGGACGGGCTCGGCGACCGGCGCGGGCGGTGCGGGCGGCGGCGGGAGCGTGACCTCCAGCCAGGCGCCCGCGTGCAGCCGCTCGGACTTGGTGGCCACCTCGGCGCCGTCCAGCAGGACGTCCCCGGCGGCGATCATGTCGGCGGCGCTGCCCCGCGACAGCCCGAACAGCCGCGCCAGCGCCGCGTCGACCCGCTCCCCCTCCAGCCCGTCCGGGACATGGAGGCTGCGCACCTCGCCCATCAGGCCTTCTCCTCCGGCGCCGCGGCGGTGGCGCCGTCTGACGCGGGCCTCTCGGGCTCGTGCACGGGCTCGGGCTCGTGCACGGGCTCGTGTACGGACTCGGCCTCGCCGCCGGGCTCGGGCTCGGGCTCGGGCTCGCGGGGATCCGGGGGCCCGGGCTCCCCGGCGTCGCCCTCGTGTTTGCCGGGCAGGCGCGTCCCGTCGATCTGGAGCCCGCGCGCCGCCAGCAGGACGGCCAGGACGCCGCCGCAGACGATCGACGAGTCGGCCAGGTTGAACACCGGGAAGTTCGGTACCTGGATCCAGTCGACGACATGGCCCTTCAGCGGCGCCGGGGCCCGCAGCAGCCGGTCGATGAGGTTGCCGACCGCGCCGCCGAGCAGCAGGCCCAGGCAGATCGCCCAGGGCAGGCTCCGAAGGTTGCGGGCGGTGCGCAGGATCGCGACCACCACACCGATGGCGATCAGGGTGAAGACGATCGTGTAGCCGGTGCCGATGGAGAAGGCGGCGCCGCTGTTGCGGGTCTCGCGCAGGGTCAGCAGCCCGCCGAGCAGCCGGATCGGCTCGCGGTCCTGCAGCGCCGCCACCACGATGATCTTGGACACGATGTCGGCGGTGAGCGCGGTCAGCGCCACGGCGATCAGCACGCCGACGCGGCGCGGCCGAGGAGATCCCGTGGATTCCCCGGCCCCGCCCTCTGGGTTCGTTGAGTCGCTCAGCGACGTTCCTCGCGTTGTTTGCATGTCACACACAGGGTCGCACGCGGGAAGACCTGGAGCCGCGCCTTGCCGATCGGCCTGGTGCAGGACTCGCAGATTCCGTACGTGCCGCCGTCCATCCGCTGGACGGCCCGCTCGATCTGGGCGAGCAGGTCCTGAGAATTGTAGGACAGCGCGAGCTCGTGTTCGCGCTCGTAGGTCTTGGCGCCCGCGTCGGCCTGGTCGTCGCCGGCGCCGTCGCTGCTGTCGCCCTCGGCGATCTGGCTCGCCGACGCGGCGATCTCGCCGCGCAGCGCCTCGATCTGCTCCTGCAGGCCGGCCCGCACCTCGGCGAGCTCACCGGGCGTCCACTGGTGCTCCCCCTCGCGGACCGGCAGCTCCGCCGCCTTCGCCGGGGACAGGCCGTCCACCGCCGCGGCGCCGTTCCCGCCCGCCTTCCCGGGCTTGGCGGAGACGCGTCCGGACGCCGCCCCGCCCGGTTTCGCGGCCGGGGACCGCCTCGTGCCCCGGCGCTTCTTGCCGGCGGGCGACTTCTCCGGGGCCGGCCTCTCCGGAGACGGCTTCTCATCGGGCAGCGTCTCGTCGGGCTTGGTGCCCCTCTTCGCGCCGGCCATATCGGCCCCCCTCGCGCTGATCGCCTCGACGGGCAGTGCGGGCAGCATAAGTCCCCTTTCTCGGACGCGGCAAACGACCTCGGCTGCGTTACCGACGCCTTATGCCCCGTCGTCGATCGCCTGGAAACCCCAGGTCGCCGCACGAGATCGCAAAGGAACGGAACCCGCCCCCCCGGCGGCCGCCCGGCGGGAAAACGGGAAGAGGGCGCGTCCCGCGTGCGTTAGAGTCTGGACGAGCAGTCGTATCGGCAGGCGCTGATGGGGACACCTGCCGCCGCACGCAGCCATGAGCGACCCGGGGACGGTGCGAGCCCGGGGGCGAGCCCGGCGGTCTGATCACCCCGGAGCCGCCGGAGGAACCGTCCCGGACGTCCGTCCGCGGGCCCAGTAGACCCGGCAGCCGAGACTCGAACGAAGCGGATCGTGCCGCCGGGGCGCCCGGTGGCAGGGTCAAGGAGGGTGGTACCGCGGGGCCCCGCTCGGTCGGACCGGGCACGCCTCGTCCCTCCGGTCAACGTGGTCACGTCGATCCGGAGGTCCGCCATCGTGAGCCGAGGTTTTCGGCCGCTGCCAGCGCAGGTCGATCTGCCCGCCCTGGAGCGGGACATGCTGCGCCGCTGGCGGGAGAGCAAGATTTTCGAGCGGTCGCTGGAACGCACCGCGTCCGGCCCCCGATGGGTGTTCTACGAGGGCCCGCCGACCGCCAACGGCATGCCGGGCGTCCACCACGTCGAGGCGCGCGTGTTCAAGGACGTCTTCCCGCGCTTCAAGACGATGAAGGGCTACCACGTCCCCCGCAAGGCGGGCTGGGACTGCCACGGGCTGCCCGTCGAGGTCGCCGTGGAGAAGGAACTCGGCCTCACCGGCAAGAAGGACATCGAGGAGTACGGCGTCGCGGAGTTCAACGACCGCTGCCGCGAATCGGTCCTGCGCCATGTGGACGCGTTCGAAGAGATGACCGAGCGCATGGGCTACTGGGTCAACACCGACCAGGCGTACCGCACGATGGACCCCGAGTACGTCGAAGCGGTCTGGTGGTCCCTGAAGCAGGTGTTCGACAAGGGCCTGCTGTTCCGCGACTTCCGCATCACGCCGTACTGCCCGCGCTGCGGGACGGGACTGTCCGACCATGAGCTGGGCCAGCCCGGCGCGTACGAGGAGGTGTCCAGCCCGTCGGTGTACGTGCGGATGCCCGCCACGTCCGGTCCGCTCGCCGAGATGGGCGCCGCGCTGCTCATCTGGACGACGACGCCGTGGACGCTGGTGTCCAACACCGCCGTGGCCGTCCACCCCGACGTCACCTACGTCGCCGCCCGGCCCGCGGGCTCCGACGAGGTCCTCGTCGTGGCCGAGCCCCTTCTCGACCAGGTCCTCGGCGAAGGCGCCGAACGACTCGCCGCGTACCAGGGCGCCGAACTGGAGCGCACCGCCTACCGGCGGCCGTTCGACCTGGTCGACATCCCGGACGCGCACTACGTCGTCCTGGGCGACTACGTCACCGTCGAGGACGGCACCGGCCTCGTCCACCAGGCCCCCGCGTTCGGCGGCGACGACATGATCGTCTGCAAGCGCTACGGGATGCCGATCGTCAACCCCATCGGGCCGGACGGGCGCTTCCTGCGCGAGGTGCCGCTGGTCGGAGACAAGTTCTTCAAAGACGCCGACGAGCCCCTCACCGATGACCTGCGCGCGCGCGGGCTGCTGTTCCGCGGCGGGCACTTCGAACACAGCTACCCGCACTGCTGGCGCTGCCACACGCCGCTGCTCTACTACGCGCTCCCCGCCTGGTACATCCGCACCACCCAGATCAAGGACCGGCTGCTGGAGGAGAACGAGAAGACCAACTGGTACCCCGAAACGGTCAAGCACGGCCGGTACGGGGAGTGGCTGCGCAACAACGTCGACTGGTCGCTGTCCCGCAGCCGCTACTGGGGCACGCCGCTCCCCCTGTGGGTCTGCGGCGAGGACGAGAACCACGTCACCTGCGTCGGGTCGCTCAAGGAACTGGGCGAACTCGCCGGAAGCGACATGTCCGCACTGGACCCGCACCGCCCCTACGTCGACGACGTGACGTTCCCCTGCCCCGCCCGCGCCGGAGACGCGGACTCGGACCGGTGCGGGGCGGAGGCGCGCCGCGTCCCCGACGTCATCGACGCCTGGTACGACTCCGGCTCCATGCCGTTCGCGCAGTGGGGCGCCCCCCACCGCAACGACGAGGTCTTCGAGAACTCCTACCCCGCGCAGTACATCTGCGAGGCCCAGGACCAGACCCGCGGCTGGTTCTACTCCCTCATGGCCGTCGGGACGCTGGTCTTCGACCGCTCGTCCTACGAGAACGTCGTGTGCCTGGGGCTGATCCTCGCCGAGGACGGCCGCAAGATGAGCAAGCACCTCGGCAACGTGCTGCGGCCCATCCCGCTGATGGACGAGCACGGCGCCGACGCGGTGCGCTGGTTCATGGCCGCCAGCGGCCTGCCCTGGGCGTCCCGCCGCGTCGGCCACGGCGCCCTGGAGGAGATAGTCCGCAAGGTCCTCCTCACCTACTGGAACACCGCGTCCTTCTTCGTCCTGTACGCCAACGCGGCACAGGCGCAGGGCCGCGCGTGGACGCCCGACCGCCTGGGCGAGGCGCCCGCCCCGGCCGACCGCCCCCTCCTGGACCGCTGGGCGCTCGCCGGGCTGCACCGCACCGTCCGCGAGGTCGACGCCGCCCTGGAGGACTTCGACACCGCCCGCGCCGGACGCCACCTGGCCCAGTTCGTCGACGACCTGTCCAACTGGTACGTGCGCCGCTCCCGCCGGCGCTTCTGGGAGGGGCCCGAGACCCCCGACGGCTCGTCGGCCTTCGCGACCCTCTACGAGTGCCTGGAGACCCTCACCCGCCTGATGGCGCCGATGGTCCCCTTCATCACCGACCACGTCTGGGACGTCATCCGCCCCGCCGGCGGCCCCGAGTCGGTGCATCTCGCCGACTGGCCGGCCGTCGACGAGGACCTCGTGGACGAGGAACTGACCGCGCAGATGGCGCTCGTCCGCCGGCTGGTCGAGCTCGGCCGCTCCGCCCGCGCCGCCAGCGGCGTCCGGACCCGCCAGCCCCTCGGCCGTGCCCTGGTCGGCGCCGCGGGCTGGTCCGCGCTGCCCGCCCAGCTCCGCGCGCAGATCTCCGAGGAGCTGAACGTCCTCGGCTTCGAGGAGCTCTCCTCGATCGGCGGCGACCTGGTCGAGTACGAGGTGAAGCCCAACTTCCGCGAACTCGGCAAGCGCTACGCCAAGGACACCCCGAAGGTCGCCAAGGCGATCACGTCCGCCGATCCGGCGGCCCTCGTGGGCACCGTCCGCGACGGCACCGCCGGAGTCGAGGTCGAGGGACTCGGCACGGTGCCGCTCTCCGCGGACGACGTGATCGTCACCGAGCGGCCGCGCACCGGCTGGGCGGTGGAGAGCGCCGCCGGCGAGACCGTCGCGCTCGACCTCACGGTCACGCCCGAACTGCGCCGCGCCGGCCTGGTCCGCGAGGCCGTCCGCCTCGTCCAGGAGGCCCGCAAGGCCGCCGGCCTGGACGTCACCGACCGCATCGACCTGTGGTGGGAGGCCACCGGCACCGACCTGGCCGAGGCGCTGCGCGCCCACACCGGCGAGATCGCCGCCGAGGTCCTCGCGACCACGGTCACCGAAGGCCGCCCCGACGGCCTCCCGGCGACCCGGGACGAGGAACTGGGCCTCACCCACTACCTCCGCAAGGCCGCCGAGTAGGAATCCCGACCACGCGCTCCGCGGGCCGGGTGGCCGGAAGGCGCTCCGCGCCCGAAGGCCGCCCGGCCCGCGGGGGGTCGTCCCCCTTGGGCAACGCTGCAATGATTGGAGGGTGAATCTTCCCGAGCAGCCTTCCGAACCTCCGGCGCGGCCCCCCGCCGCCGGCATGCGCGCGTCGGACGCCGATCGTGATCAGGTCGCCGACCGTCTGCGCGAAGCGCTGGCCGAAGGGCGCATCACGCCGGAGGAGCACGCGGAGCGGATCGACGCGGTCTACAAGGCCAAGACGTACGCCGAACTCGAGCCGGTCCTCAGCGACCTGCCGCCGGCGCAGGGACCGAGGGTCGATCTGCGCAAGGACGAGCAGGTGCCCGCCCCGCCGGCGCCTCAGTCGCCGAACCTGGTGGCGATCTTCGGTGGGGCGGAGCGGAAGGGCCGCTGGCTGGTCGAGCCGACCACCAACGTGTCGTGCGTGTTCGGCGGCGTGGACATGGACTTCCGGCAGGCAGTCCTCAGCCGCAGCGAGGTGACCGTCAACGTCACCTGCGTGTTCGGCGGCGTGAACCTGATCGTGCCGCCCGGGGTCCGGGTCGTCGGGTCCAATGTCGCGATCTTCGGCGGCAACGACCTGCCGGACGACGACACGACGGACCCGGACGCGCCCGTCATCCGGCTGACCGGCCTGGTGCTGTTCGGCGGCGTGTCCGTCACCCGCCGGGAGGTGGGCGGCAAGGGCCGTCGCCGGGACCGGCACGGGGAGGCCCACCGGCTGCACCAGGAGCGGCGCGCGGAGATCCGCGAGCGCCGCCGCGACCGCTGAGCCGCCCCGGGCGGTATCAGTCCCGGGCGTGCTCGCGGTCGGGCTGGCAGACGAGGCAGGGCGTGCAGCCGCGGGACTTGGCCTCGGCGCGGGACAGCGCCTCCAGGTCGTCGGCCTCGTCGCCGATGTCCTCGATGAGGGCGCAGTCGGTGCGGTGGTAGCGCTTGGTGCCGCTCAGGATGCGGACCTGCGGACCGCCGTCGCCGGGCTCGTCCTGCGGGGCCTCGGCGGCCGGCTCGGGTTCGGGCTCCCCGGCCGGCTGCGGCGGGGCGTCGTCGTCGTCGGCGCCGCGGGGCTTCGGAGCCGCGGCCTCCGGGACGGCGGTGTCGGCGTCCGGCTCGGCGGCGGATGCGGCGCCCACGCCGACGGTGGTGTCAGCTGGCGCGGATTCGGCCTCAGCGGGCCGTTCGCCGGCGGAGTGACCCTCCGGCTCCGGCTCGGCGGCCTCGGCCTTCTCCGCGGCCTTGGCGGGCTCTTCGCGGGCGAAGAGGCTCGCCACCGGCATGTCGGTGAGGGTCGGGCCCGCGGGCCCGGGCGCCGGGCGCTCCGGCTCGGCCGACCGGTCCGCCCGCGGGATCTCCGCCGTCTTGTCGAACGAGGTGGGCGCGGAAGCCGGCGAGGGCGCCGGCTTGGCGAGACCGGCCAGGCCGCCCTCAGAGCGCTCCATGCCGGGCTTCGGAGGTACGGGCACGTCCCCTGCCGCCTTGCCCGTGCCGGGTGACACGGGTCCCGACGCCGCGGCGCGCGCCGCCAGTGCGGTGTCGGGCATGCATGCGGTACAGGGGCTGAACCCCTCCTCCTTGGCCTCGGCGTAGGTGAGCTCTTCGGTCTCACGCCCGGCGAGTTGCCGGCAGGTGTCGAGGTGGTAGCGCTTGCGGCCGCGGACGACGAACACCAGCGCGTCCTGGGGGACGTCGGCCGGCGGGGCGGGGATCTCCACCTCGTCGTCGGCCGGGTCCGCCACCGGGGCCTTGGCCGCCGGTACGCCCATGGCGCCGGCTGCGGGGGCGGGGGCGGGGGCGGCCTTCTTGCGCTTGTCCTTCTTGGGCTTCTTGCTCCTGCGGGCGGCCGTCGGTGAGACCCCCGCGCCGAAGAGCTCCTTGCGGCGCAGGAACACCCCGATGGCCAGGCACAGTGCCGAGACGATGCTGACCGCGATCGAAATATAGATCACGAACAGGGCGTCCAGGTTGAACACCTCGGCGCTGTCTCCGTTGCCGGCGACGATTCCCGCTACCAGCAGGGCGATCGCCACCACCACGAGAACGCCGCTCAGGATGATCACAGGGTCTCTCTCCCTCGTTCAGGCCGCTCGGCTCCCCGGCGGCCGGCACCGGCCGGACTCCCCGCGCCGCCGGGAGGGCTGCGGTGCCATCCTCGGCGCGGCGATCGGGAAGACACTATCGCCCGCGATGCCCGCCTCAGCGCCGTTCGTGCGGCGGGTTGTCACCGCCGGCGTGGAACGCCCCGGTCGCGGAGTGCTGCACCTGCTGGGTGTGCTCGGCGGGCGGCGGGAACTGGCCCGGCGCCGGTCCGGAGCCGCCAGGGGCGCCGTTGCGGTTGTCATTGTGCTGCAGGGTGTTCTGCGGGCCCGTCTGCGGACCGCCCTGGGGAACGTTCTGCTGCGGCTGCGCGGGGGCCGCGCCCGGGACGGCGGCGAACGCGCCGGTCTCGGTGCTGCCCGCCTCCAGGTCGCGCAGCTGGCCCTCCAGGTACACCTTCAGCCTGCTGCGGTACTCGCGCTCGAACGCGCGCAGGTTGTCGACCTCGCGCTCGAGCTCCTCGCGCTGCTGCACGAGCGAGCCCATGACCTGGCGGTGCCGCTCCTGGGCGTCGCGGTCGAGGGCCTCGGCGCGGGAGCGGGCCTCGCTGACGATCTGGTCGGCCTGCCGGCGGGCCTTGCCGAGGATCTCCTCGGCCTCGCGGCGGGCGCGGCCGAGCGTCTCGTCGGCCTCGCGGCGGGCGTCGGCGATCGCCTGGTCGGCGGTCTGCTGCGCCAGCGCGAGCACGCGGGCGGCGGTGTCCATGTTGTCCTCGCCGGTGGGCGCGGCGGACATGCCGAGACCGCCGAGGACCGGCTCCGGCTCGGGCTGCGGCTGCGGCTCGGGCCGGGGCGGCTCCGGGATCTTCTGGACGTCCGGCTTGGGCTCCACGATGGGGGCCGCCATGGCGGGAACCTTGCCGCGCAGGCACTCGGCGAGCTTGGCCCGCAACTCCTCGTTCTCCTGGATGAGGCGGTCGAGCTCGGCCTCGACCTCGTCGAGGAAGGCGTCCACCTCCTCCTCGTCGTACCCCGGCCTCAGCCTGGTGGTACTGAACTGCTTGTTCCGCACATCCGCGGGTGTCAGCGGCATGTCTCGTCTCCTTGGCGCGCTTGGAGTCTGTCCCGAAGGACGGTATCCGATCGACCTAACCTCCGCCGAACGCGGAGCCGACGATGATGATCAGGATCCAGACCACAAGGATGAGGACGGTGAAGCTGAGATCCAGCGCAACGTTACCCAGTCGAATGGGCGGGATGAAGCGTCTGAGGAATTTCAGGGGCGGATCGGTGACGGTGTAGGTCGCCTCGGCGATCACCAGTACGACCCCGGTCGGCTTCCACTGCCGGGCGAACGACTGCAGGATCTCCAGGATCAACCTCCCGATCAGGAACAGGAGGAAGAAGTAGAGCACCGCCTGCAGGACGGTTCCAACGATGTTCACGGGTTCTCTCGCATGTGGATCTCAGCTCTGGTTGAAGAAACCTCGTTCAGCCATCCGGGCCTTGTCCTCGGCCGTCACCTCCACGTTGGCGGGCGACAGGAGGAACACCTTGTTCGTAACACGCTCGATGCTCCCGTGCAGGCCGAACACGAGACCCGCCGCGAAGTCGACCAGACGCTTGGCGTCGCTGTCGACCATCTCGGTCAGATTCATGATGACCGGTGTGCCCTCCCGGAAGTGCTCGCCGATGGTCCTCGCCTCGTTGTAGGTCCTTGGATGCAGCGTAGTGATACGAGCGAGGTCGGTGGTACCGGACTCGTACAGCGCCACGGAGCGCCGCTCTATGGTCGACGTGGAGTGATGGTCGCGTTCGCGGTCCGCGGCCTCGTCGGCTCGGGTAAGCTGACCGCCGGATTCGTCCTCGCGACGGCGGCCCTGCCCGGAGTCGGTCTCCTCGTCGTAGATCTCGTACTCGTCGTAGTCGCCGTACTTGTCGTCGTAGCGATCGTCCTCCACAAGGCCGAGGTAGACCGCCATCTTGCGCATCGCGCTGGCCATACGCCCCTCCGTGTCCTGTGGCCGCGGCTCCGGGCGCGTCCGGGGCCGCCGTGGACTGATCCGTTGTGGCGGCCCGCGTTCCGGCAGGTACCACTGGGGGGACATTACCTGACGATTGCCCGTCGGCCGCCGAGCAACGCCGTACCGACCCGCAGGTGTGTCGCGCCGCACGCGATCGCCTGTTCCAGATCGCCGCTCATACCCGCAGAGACGATCCGGGCGCCCGGATGGTTCCGGCGGACACTTTCGGCGATCCCGGCCAGCCGCGTGAAGGCGGGAGCCGGGTCGGCGCCGAGCGGCGCGACGGCCATCACGCCGCCGAACTCCAGGCCGCCGGCCTCGGCGATCACGTCGGCGAGCGCGGGAACGTCCGCGGGTGATGCGCCGCCGCGCCCCTCCGCCTCGTCCAAGGAGACCTGGACGAGGCAGCGCAGGGTGCGGCCGGCGCGGACTGCGGCGTCCGACAGCGCCGAGACGAGGCGGGGCCTGTCCACCGAGTGGACGACATCGGCGTACCCGGCGACGGCGCGGGCCTTGTTGGTCTGCAGACGGCCGACGAAGTGCCAGGTGAGAGGGAGGTCGGCGCAGTCGGCGGCCTTCGGGCGGGCCTCCTGGTCGCGGTTCTCGCCGACGTCGGTGAGGCCGAGTCCGGCCAGCAGCCGCACATCGGACGCGGGGAACGTCTTGGTCACCGCGATCAACGTGATCTCGTCCTCGTCCCGGCCGGCGGCGGCGCAGGCGGCGGCGATGCGCGCGCGCACCCCGGCGATGCTTTCGGCCAGTTCGGCCCGGCGCTCCCCGGTCACGCGTCGCCCTTGAGCCAGACGTATCCGGCGAAGCGGCCGGTGCGGCCGTCGCGGCGGTAGGAGAAGAGCCCGGAATCCTCGATGGTGCAGCGGTGGTCGACGCGGACGCCGGTGACGCCGCCGGCGGCGAGCTGCTCGACGATGCCGGCGCGGATGTCGAGGCCCGGGGTGCCCTTCGACGTGGTGGAGTACGCGGCGGGCACGACGGCGGCGACCTCGTCGCGCATCGTCTCGGGGACCTCGTAGCAGCGGCCGCACGCGGCGGGGCCGATCGCGGCCGTCATCCTCGCGGGGTCGGCGCCCCGCTCGCACATCGACTTCACCAGCGCGGGGACGACTCCGGCGGCGGTCCCGGGGCGGCCGGAGTGGGCGGCGCCGACGATCCCGGCGACGGGGTCGGCCAGCAGGACGGGCGCGCAGTCGGCGACCAGGACGGCGAGGGCGAGGCCGGGGACGGTCGTGACGACCGCGTCGACCGGGCCGGGAACATCGGGGGACGTGACGAACGCGACGCCGGCGCCGTGCACCTGCCGCATGAAGACGGTGCGTCCGGGGTCGACGCCGAGGCGGGCGGCGGCGCGCCGCCGGTTGTCCAGGACGGCGGCGGAGTCGTCGCCGGCCGCGCCACCGAGGTTGAGGGAGTCGTAGGGGGCGGTGCTCACGCCGCCGGCACGGCCGGTGAAGGCGGCGCCGACGCCGTCGCCCAGGGCGACGGTGGTGATCACTTCAGGAAGTCGGGGACGTCGAGGTCGTCGTCCTCGTCGAACACCACGGGACGGCGGCGCTGCCCGGAGGAGGCGGGGCCGCCGTCGCTCTCCCCCGCGTGCACGCGGGAAGGGGTCTGCTCGGACGCCGGGCGGGGCGCGGGGGCACGCGAGCCGCCGGGCTCTCCGCCGGACGCGCCCGCGTCCCGGTCGGCGGGCGGGCCGGGCTGCGGGGAGGCGGTGCCGTCGGGCCGGGCGTGCTCGCCCGATCCGCCGCGTCCGGCGGCGCGGTCGTCCTGTCCCTGTGCGGGCGTCTGGGCCCGGTCGGTGTCGGAGCGCTGCGGTGCGGCGGACGCGTGACCCGCGGTCTGCGGCGCCGCGGCCGCCTGCGCCACCGACTGCTGCGGCGCGGACTGCTGGGCGCTCGCCGGCTGCTCCGATCGCCCGACCCTGCTCGGGATCGGGTTGGCGGGCGCGGCGGGCGCCGCGGACGCGGGCAGCGGCGCGGGACGGGGCGGCGGGGGCAGTCTCTTGGTCTCGGGTTCCGGGGCCGGCTTAGCAGGGCGGCCCTCGTCAAAACCCGCCGCGATCACCGTGACCCGGACCTCGTCGCCGAGCGCGTCGTCGATGACCGCGCCGAAGATGATGTTGGCGTCGGGTGCGGCGGCGTTGGACACCAGCTGCGCCGCCTCGTTGATCTCGAACAGGCCGAGGTCGGAGCCGCCGGAGATGGACAGCAGCACGCCGTGCGCGCCGTCGATGCTGGCCTCCAGCAGCGGGCTGGAGATCGCCATCTCGGCCGCGGCGACGCTGCGGTCGTCGCCGCGCGCGGAACCGATGCCCATCAGCGCCGAGCCGGCGCCGGACATGACGGACTTGACGTCGGCGAAGTCGAGGTTGATCAGGCCGGGCGTGGTGATCAGGTCGGTGATGCCCTGCACACCGGACAAGAGCACCTGGTCTGCGGCCTTGAACGCGTCCAGCACGCTGACCTGCCGGTCGGAGATCGACAGCAGCCGGTCGTTGGGGATGACGATGAGGGTGTCGACCTCGTCGCGCAGCGTCTCGATGCCGGCCTCGGCCTGCATGGCGCGGCGCTTTCCCTCGAAGCTGAAGGGGCGCGTGACGACTCCTATCGTCAACGCGCCGAGGGAGCGGGCGATGTTGGCCACCACGGGCGCGCCGCCGGTGCCCGTGCCGCCGCCCTCTCCGGCGGTGACGAACACCATGTCGGCGCCCTTGAGGACCTCTTCGATCTCCTCACGGTGGTCTTCGGCGGCCTTGCGGCCGACGTCGGGGTTGGCTCCGGCGCCGAGGCCCCGGGTGAGCTCGCGGCCCACGTCAAGTTTCACGTCGGCGTCACTCATCAGCAGCGCCTGGGCGTCCGTGTTGATCGCGATGAACTCGACGCCCTTGAGTCCCTCTTCGATCATCCGGTTGACGGCGTTGACGCCGCCGCCGCCGATGCCGACGACCTTGATGACCGCGAGGTAGTTCTGCGGTGCTGCCACGACGAGGGGCCTTTCCGCTCTATCCGACCGCCCTGCCCGGTCTGAGACCGTGCCGCCGCGGTGTTCCTGACCTGTGTGCACTTGCGGGCCGAGCCCGGCGGGATCCGGCCTTGGAAGCCGGTCCACCAGAACCCTCACCCTCAACTTGAGGCTTACAGTTATGTCAACCTGAGGACTGATACGGACAGTAGGGCGGCCTTACCGCCAGGGTCAACTAACCTCCCCCCAACTCCACCGGCGTGTCGCGAAGGCCGCGGGTTCGCCCTGGTCGGCAAAGGAGATCTGGCCGTTCCCGGGCTGTGCACACCGTCGTCCGCCTTCACTGCGATGTCGGTACCGCCGAAATCAATTCGTCCGCGCCCGCCGGTACTTCCGGCCGACCGTTCAAGCGTGCCCCATCGAACCGCCGGAATCGCCGCGACACACGCACCGGACCCGAACGGCACCGCAAACGCCTTTCCCGTGAAGCGCCCGGACGGCCGGTGCGCCCGGATGCTCACTTCGTCTTGAGCACCTCGGGGGAGCTGACGTCGGCGGTGCGGACGGCCCGCCCCGCCGCCGTGCGCCACAACGCGTCCAGCAGACGGATCTTCTGCTCTGCCCGTTCTGCGGCGCCCCACACCACCGTCTGGCCGCCCGCCATGTGCAGGGTGACCGCCTCGGGCCCGGTCGCGGCCACCTCGCGCAGCCTCTCCCTCAGACGTTCCGGCAGGTCGGAGAGCACGGTGAGGGCCGCGAGGGTCGTCCTGTCGGATGGGCCCGGCGAGGCGACGGTCAGCGTCGGAAACCCGGACGGCCTGCCCTCCCCGTCGGCCACGACGACGCCGTGCCGGTCGATCCGGTGGTAGCGGCCGTCGCGTTCGAAGACGGCCACCGGCACCCGTTCGCGGACCGCGATGCGGACGGTCCCCGGCCAGTGCCGCTCGATCTCGGCGGACTCGACCTCCCGGAGCCGCTCGACCCGTTCCCGGATCTCGCCGGTCGCCAGCCGCGCCATCGGCCTGCCGATGTGGATTCCGGCGGCGGCGACGATCCGGTCGCGGGAGGCCAGTTCGGCGCCGGTCACCTCGACGTACCGCACCACCAGCAGACGGGAGCCGAGCAGCACCCACGTCACCGCACCCAGCGCTCCCAGCACCAGCAGGGTGACGAAGACGACCTTCCACCGTCCCGGACGGCCGTGCTCCTCCCCCGGCCCGCCGTCCAAAGCGGCCCGCCGGCCCGTCCGCGCCTCGGTCATGACCCAAGCTTGGCAGTGTTCTGCCCGCCCGCCGCCGACCGCGCGGCGGCGTGTCCTTCACGAACCGGTCCTTCACGAACCGGCGAGGCGCTCCATGATGAGCGGGCCGAGCCGGGTCACGTCCCCCGCGCCCAGGGTGATGACGACGTCGCCGGGCCGGGCGAGCGCGGCCGCGATGCCGGGTACCTCGTCCCGGACGGGCGCGTACACGGCGTCGGTGCCGGCCGGGACGGCGTCGGCGACCAGCGCGCCCGTCACACCGGGCTCGGGGTCCTCGCGGGCGCCGTACACGTCCAGGACGACGGCGACGTCGGCGAGGCCGAGCGCCGCGCCGAACTCGGCGGCGAAGAACCGGGTGCGGCTGTACAGGTGCGGCTGGAAGACGGCGATGATCCGGCCGCCCTGCTTCTCCCCCAGGTAGTCACGGGTGGCGTCCAGGTCGGCGGTCAGCTCGGTCGGGTGGTGGGCGTAGCTGTCGAACACCTCGACACCGCCCGCCTCGCCCTTGCGCTCCAGCCGCCGCATCGCGCCGCCGAACGCGGCGAGGCCCGCGCGGACGGGCACGTCGTCCAGGCCGAGGGCCTGCGCGACCGCGACCACGGCGGCGGCGTTGAGCGCGTTGTGCCGGCCGGGGACGCCCAGCGCGACCTCGCCGATCCCGCCGATCTCGAACCGGGAGCCGAGGCCCCGCGGGGTGAATCCGGCCACCCGCAGGTCGGCGCCTTCGGCCTCGCCGTACGTCCGGACGGTCAGCCCCCGCGCCCGGGCCCGTTCCGTCAGTTCCATCGCGACCGGGTCGTCGGCGCCGACGATGAGCGTCCCGCCCGGCTCGACGCGGTCGACGAACCTGGCGAAGTTCTCCTTCACCATCGCGAAGCCGCCGTAGTTGTCGAGGTGGTCGGCCTCGACGTTGGTGACGACCGCGATGTGCGGCGTGTACATGAGGAAGGAGCCGTCGCTCTCGTCGGCCTCGGCCACGAACACGTCGCCGGTGCCCTCGTCGGCGCCGAGGCCGGTGGTGACCAGCTGCCCGCCGATGCAGTAGGACGGGTCGGCGCCGGCGTGCTGGAGCGCGACCGTCAGCATCGAGGTCGTGGTCGTCTTGCCGTGCGTGCCGGCGACCGCGACCGCCCGGCGGCCGGCCATCAGCGAGGCGAGCGCGGCCGAGCGGTGCAGGACCCGCAGGCCGCGCTCGCGGGCGGCGACCAGCTCCGGGTTGGTGTCGCGGATCGCCGTGGAGACGACCACGGTGTCGGCGTCGCCGACGTGCCCGGCGTCGTGCCCGACGAAGACCTTGGCGCCGAGGTCGCCGAGCTGGGTGAGCAGCTCGGAGTCGCGGGCGTCGCTGCCGGACACGGCGAGGCCGCGCCGCAGCATGATGCGGGCGATGCCGGACATCCCGGCGCCCCCGATCGCGATGAAGTGGACCCGGCCGAGCTCGCCGGCGGGCACGACGTCGCATGGATCGATCAGGCTCATCGGCCGGCGCCCGCCGAACGGACCACGTCGTACACCATCTGGGCGAGCGCGACGTCGGCGTCGCGCCGGCCCATCCGCCCGGCGGCCTCCGACATGGTCGCGACGCGGGCCGGGTCGGCCAGCACCGGCAGCATGTTCTGCGCGATCCAGTCGGGGGTCAGGTCGGCGTTGTCGACGAGCAGGCCGCCGCCGGCCTCGACGATCGGCTCGGCGTTCAGCCGCTGCTCGCCGTTGCCGATCGGCAGCGGCACGTACGCGGCGGGCAGCGCGACCGCGGCCAGTTCGGCGCACGTCATGGCGCCGGCGCGGCACATGGCCATGTCGGCGGCGGCGTAGGCGAGGTCCATCCGGTCGCAGTACGGGATCGTGACGTACTGCGGTCCGCCGGACACCGGCTCGGGCTCTTCGGTGTTCTTCGGCCCGACGATGTGCAGGACCTGGATGCCCGCCTGCCGGAAGTAGGGCGCCGAGGCGACGGCGGCCTGGTTGAGGGACCGGGCGCCCTGCGACCCGCCGAAGATCAGCAGGGTGGGCAGGTCGGGCAGCAGCCCGAAGTAGGAGCGGGCCTTGTCGCCCATGGCGAGGCGGTCGAGGGTGGCGATCTCGCGGCGGAGCGGGATGCCGACGAACGTGGGGTTCGGCAGCGGCGAGTCGGCGTGCGACACCGCGACGTGCTCGGTGAAGCGGGCGCCGAGCTTGTTGGCGAGGCCGGGCTTGGGGTTGGCCTCGTGGACGATGATCGGTACCTTCCGCTTGCGCGCGGCCAGGTAGCCGGGGGTGGCGACGTAGCCGCCGAAACCGACCAGGATGTCGGCCTGGGCCTGGTCGAGGACGGCCGCCGCCGCGTTGATCGCCCCGCGCAGCCGGCCGGGGACCGACAGCAGCCGCGGGGTCAGCGTGCGCGGCAGCGGCACCGGCGGGATCAGGGCGAGTTCGTAGCCACGCTGCGGGACGAGGCGGGTCTCCAGGCCCCGTTCGGTGCCGAGGCAGACGATCCCGGTGTTCGGGTCGTTGCGGCGCAGCGCGTCGGCGAGAGCCAGAGCGGGCTCGATGTGTCCGGCGGTGCCGCCGCCGGCCAGGACAACCCTCATGCTGGTTGACAACTCCTCAGCGTGTTCGACTGTGTCGGGTGCCGCGCGTCCGGCTAGTGGGCACGCACGCGGACGCGACGTTCCGGCATCCCGGTGGGGGCGGGTCGATCCGGGGGACGTCCCCCGGACCCCCGGAGGGGGTTTTCAACGCCGTGCCAGACCCAGCCAGCTTAGAGCCCTCACGACCGGTCCGGGGCCCCGTGCGGAGAGTGCTTGCCTCGCACCGGGCTCGCGTTTGGCGAACGCGAGCAGCATCCCGAGCACGAACAGGCTCGGGATCAGCGCCGATCCGCCGTAGGACACGAGCGGAAGCGGGATGCCGGTGATGGGGAGGACGCCGATGACGGCCCCGATGTTCACGATGGCCTGCACGACCAGCCAGGACGTGGCGCCCGCGGCGGCCAGCCGGGTGAACGGGTCGGCCACCCGCCGGGCGATCCGCAGGCCCGCGTAGGCGAGCAGCCCGAACATGGACAGGACGACGAGGGTGCCGACGAGCCCGAACTCCTCCCCCACGATCGCGAAGATGAAGTCGGTCTCGGCCTCCGGCAGATAGTCCCATTTGGCACGCCCCTCCCCGAGGCCCGTGCCGAACAGGCCGCCCGAGGCGACCGCGTACAGGCCCTGCGTGCCCTGGTAGTTGGTGGTGAGCTGGTTGCCGGACGGGTCGAGGAACCCGGTGAGCCGCTGCATCCGGTACGGCTCGACGACGATGAGGATCGACACCAGCAGGCACACGAGCCCGGCGATGCCGACGAACAGCCGCCCGGGGGCGCCGACGACCCACAGCAGCGCCAGGAAGATCGTGAGGAGCACCAGCGTGGTGCCGAGGTCGCTGCCCATCATCACCAGCAGGACCACGATGCCCGCGCCGGGCATCAGCGGGACCAGCAGCGGCCGCCACTCGGTCAGCTGCCCGAGCCGCTCCTTGCGGGCCAGCAGGTCGGCGCCCCACAGCACCAGGGCGAGCTTGGCCAGTTCGGACGGCTGGATCTGCACCGGCCCGAGGTCGACCCAGCGGGTCGCCCCTCCCGCGCTGCGGCCCAGCCCGGGGACCAGCACCATCGACAGCACGACGATCGACAGCAGCAGCAGCGGGTAGGCGAGCGCGCGGAACGTCTTCACCGGCAGGCGGGACGCCACCCACATGCCGGGCAGCCCGATCGCCATCCAGAGGGCCTGCTTCTGGAACAGGGGGTAGGCCGAGCCCGTCGCCTGGAGCTGGCTGACGCTGGACGCCGACAGCACCATCGTCAGGCCGAGCGCGAGCAGCATCACCGTGCAGCCCAGGATCAGGTAGTAGGACGTCAGGGGGCGGTCGAGCAGCCCGATGGCGGCGACCACCTGCTCGCGCGGCCCCGGGCGCCCGCCGTCCTCCTCGTCGGCCGGTACGGCGGTCACGTCTCTACCGGGGGTTCCGGGGGCCGTCCCCCGGGTCGGCACGGGGGTTCCGGGGGTCGTCCCCCGGATCGGCACTGGGGTTCCGGGGGGCGTCCCCCAGGTCGGCGCCGCGGGCCGTGCCGGCGAGGCGTTCGACGGCGGCGATGAAGGCGTCACCGCGGGCCGGGTAGTTGGCGAACATGTCGAAGGACGCCCCGACGGGGGCGAGCAGCACGGTGTCGCCCGGCCGGGCGAGCCCGGAGGCTTCGTTGACGACGCGGTCCATGGCCCCAGTGTCGGTGTCGGGGACGTCCACGACGGGGACATCCGGGGCGTGTCGCGCGAGCGCCTCGGCGATCCGGTGCCGGTCGCGTCCCATCAGCACGACGCCGCGCAGCCGCCCGGTGCACGAACGCACCAGGTCGTCGACGTCCAGGCCCTTGAGGAGCCCGCCGGCGATCCACACGACCGGTTCGTAGGCGGCCAGGGACGCGGCGGCCGCGTGCGGCTGGGTCGCTTTGGAGTCGTTGACGTAGGTGACGCCCGCGACGTCCGCGACGTGCTGGATGCGGTGAGGGTCGGGCACGAACGCCCGCAGGCCGTCGCGGACGGCCTCGGGCGGCACCCCGAACGCGCGGGCGAGGGCGGCGGCGGCGAGCGCGTTGGCGACGTTGTGCGGCGCGAACGGGTGGACGTCGGCGAGCGCGGCCAGCTCGGCGGCCTGCCGTGCGGGGTCGCCGGTGAACGCCCGGTCGACCAGCAGGTTCTCGACGACGCCGAGTTCGCCGGGACGCGGCACCTGGAGCGTGAAGCCGACCCGCCGGTCCACGTCGGGGGCGCGTTCGGCCAGCGCGGCGGACGTCTCGTCGTCGGCGTTGTAGACGGCGACGCAGCCCGGCCCGAAGATCTTGGCCTTGGCGTCGACGTAGGCGTCCATGGAGCCGTGCCAGTCGAGGTGGTCGGGCGCGACGTTCAGCACCGCGGCCGCCTCCGGGGCGAGTGATGCGGACCAGTGCAGCTGGTAGCTCGACAGCTCCACCGCCAGCACGTCATACGGCCGTTGCGTCCCTTGGGGGGACGGCTCCCCATGCCCCCGGGAGACGGCCTCCACGATGGGCGTCCCGACGTTGCCGACGGCGAGTGCGTGGTGGCCGGCGGCGGTGAGCATGCACGCCAGCATCCGGACGACGGTGGTCTTGCCGTCGGTCCCGGTGATGGCCAGCCACGGCGCGGCGCCCTCGGGGCGGAGCCGCCAGGCCAGCTCGACCTCGCCGATGATCTCGACGCCGGACGCGGCGGCCGCGGCGAGCAGCGGCACGTCCGGACGCCAGCCCGGCGATGTCACCACCAGGCCGGTGCCGTCCGGCAGGCTTTCGCCGTCGCCGAGCCGGACCGTGACCCCGCGGGCCTCCAGTTCGGCGGCGTGGCCGCGCTGCTCCTCGCCGTCGCGGGCGTCCACGACGGTGACGCGGGCGCCGTGCCCGGCGAGAACGCGGGCGGCGGCGCGCCCGGAGACGCCGAGCCCGGCGACGCACACGGACCGGTCTGCGAAACGGCTGCTGCTCACTACTTGGGCATCCATTCCAGGTAGAACAGGCCGATGCCGATCGCGGTGAACAGCGCGGACATCAGCCAGAAGCGCACGACGATCGTGGTCTCGGCCCAGCCGGACAGCTCGAAGTGGTGCTGCAGCGGGGCCATCTTGAACACGCGTTTCCCGGTCATCTTGAACCCGCCGACCTGGATCATCACCGACAGGGTGATCATCACGATCAGCCCGCACAGGATGGCGAGCAGGAACTGGGTGCGGGTGAGGATCGCGAGTCCGACCAGCACGCCGCCGAGGGCCAGAGAACCGGTGTCGCCCATGAAGATCTTCGCGGGCGGCGCGTTCCACCACAGGAACCCGAACACGCCGCCGAGCACGGCCGCGGCGACCACCGCGAGGTCGAGGGGGTCGCGGACGGTGTAGCACTTGGGGTCGAGCGCGAACTCGCAGCTGTTGCGCAGCTGCCAGTTCCCGATGATCACGTAGGCGGCCAGCACCATGCCGGCCGGGCCCGCCGCGAGCCCGTCGAGGCCGTCGGTGAGGTTCACGCCGTTGGACATGGCCGCGATGAGCAGCAGCGCCCACACCACGAAGAAGTACGGGCCGATCGAGGGGCCGAAGTCGCGCAGGAAGGACAGGTGGGGGTCGGCGGGGGTGACTTGGTAGCCGTTGGGGAAGTTGAGGGACGCCACGGCGAACACGACGCCGACGAGGACGATGCCGATCATCTTGGCGCCGCTGCGCAGGCCGAGGCTGCGCTGCTTGAACACCTTGATGTAGTCGTCCACGAAGCCGACGAGGCCGAGCCCGGTCATCAGGAACAGCACCAGCATGCCGGAGATGGTCGGCTCGGTGCCGGTGACGAGGTGCGCCACCGCGTAGCCGACGAGCGAGCCGACGATGAAGACCGTCCCGCCCATCGTGGGGGTACCGCGCTTGTTGAGGTGCGCCTGAGGCCCCTCGTCGCGGATCATCTGGCCGTAGCCGAGCCGGTTGACGATCCGGATCCACACCGGCGTGCCGAGCATCACGAGGATCAGCGCGACCCCCGCGGCGATGATGATGTTGGTCATCGGCCGCCCTCCGCGAGGATCGCCTCGGCCACCCGTTCCAGTCCGGCCACGCGAGAGCCCTTCACCAGCACGACGTCCCGCGGCGCGAGCCGCTCGCTGAGCGCGGCGACCGCCGCGCCGACGTCATCCACCTGCACGCACTCTCCTGTCCATGACCCCACCTGCCCGGCCCCGCCGGCCATCGCCGCCGCGTTCGCGCCGACGACCACGAGGCCCGCGATCCCGCTGCGCGCCGCATGCTCCCCGATCTTGGCATGTTCCGCGGCGGACGAGTCGCCCAGTTCGGCCATCTCCCCCAGCACCGCGTACGCGCGGCGGCCCCGCGCCATGTGCGCGAGCACGTCGATCGCGGCTCGCGTCGAGTCGGGGTTGGCGTTGTAGGCGTCGTTCACCACGGTCACCCCGTCGGCCCGCTCGGTGACCTCCATCCGCCACCGGCTGACCGGCTCCGCCTCCGAGAGGCCCGCGGCGATCTCGGCGGGCGCGAGCCCCGCCGCCCGCGCCGCCGCGGCCGCGGCCAGCGCGTTGGGGACGGCGTGCGAGCCGTGCAGGCGCAGCGCGACCGGCGCCGAGCCCTCCGGCGTGACGAGGGTGAACCTGGCCCGGCCCTGCTCGTCGAGCGTCTCGTCCGCGGCGCGGACCGCCGCGTCCGGGGACCGGCCGAAGGTGACGACCTCGCCGCGCGTGCGCGACGCCATGGCGGCGACGAGCGGGTCGTCGGCGTTCAGCACGGCGGTGCCGCCCGGCCGGACCGCCTCGACGAGCTCGCCCTTGGCGCGGGCGATGTTCTCGCGGCTGCCGAACTCCCCGACGTGCGCGGTGCCGACGTTCAGCACGACGCCGACGTCGGGCGGCGCGATCCCGGTGAGGTAGGCGATGTGGCCGATGCCGCGGGCGCCCATCTCCAGGACCAGGTGGCGGGTCGCGGCGTCGGCGCGCAGCACGGTCAGCGGAAGCCCGATCTCGTTGTTGAACGAGCCGGGCGGGAAGACGACGGGGCCCGCGCGGCCCGCGAGCCGCCCGATGAGGTCCTTGGTGGACGTCTTGCCGGCGGAGCCGGTGACCGCGGTGACGGTCACGTCCGGCAGCCGCTCCAGCACGCCCCTGGCCAGCCGTCCGAGCGCCTCCTGGACGTCGGCGACGACCACGCACGGCCCGCCGTCCACCGGGCGCTGCGCGAGGACCGCGGCGGCGCCGGCGGCCAGGGCCGCGGACGCGAAGTCGTGCCCGTCCGCGCGCTCGCCCTTCAGCGCCGCGAACAGCGCCCCGGGCCCGGCCGCGCGGGAGTCGATGACGACGGGACCGCTCACCACGGGATCGCTCACCACGGGATCGCTCACCACGGGATCGCTCACCACGGCGTCCGGAGGCCCGTGAAGGGTGCCCCCCGTGATCTCCGCGATCGTCGACAGCGGAAGTGGGATCACGCCTGCGTTCCGTCCCCTCTTCTTTCTTTCGCATGGCGCCGCAGCGCCCCGCGGACGACCTCCCGGTCGTCGAACGGCTGGACCTCGCCCGCCGCGTTCTGGCCCTGCTCGTGCCCCTTGCCCGCGATGACGAGGACGTCGCCGCGGCGGGCCCGGCCGACGGCCAGGGCGATCGCGGCGGCACGGTCGGGTTCCACCACGATGTGCGCCCGCCCGCGCTGCGGCACCTTGAGTCCGCCCTCGACCATAGCGGCGAGGATGGCCAGCGGATCCTCCGACCTCGGGTTGTCGTTGGTGAAGTAGGCGGTGTCGGCCAGCCGGGCGGCGGCCTCCCCCATCAGCGGGCGTTTGCCGCGGTCACGGTCGCCGCCGCAGCCGAGCACCACCGTGAGGTCGCCCTCGGTGACGGGCCGCAGCGCGTTCAGGACGGCCTCGACCGCGCCGGGCTTGTGGGAGTAGTCGACGAGCGCGACGAAGTCCTGGCCCTCGTCCACGCGCTCCAGCCGGCCGGGGACGCCGGGCAGCGACGCCACCCCGTGCACGGCCGCCTGGAGCGGGATGCCGGCCTCGACGAGCGCGACGATCGCGGCGAGCGCGTTGGCGACGTTGAACGGCCCTGCGAGCCGGACCTCGGCGTCGGCCTCGATGCCGAGGGGCCCGACGACGCGGAACACGCTGCCGTCGGCGCCGACGCGCACGTCCTCGGCCCGCCAGTCGGCCGCCGGGTCGCCGGACGCCGAGAACGTCGTCGTCGGCACCGTGGCGATGTCCAGCAGCTCGCGGCCGTGGTGGTCGTCGAGGTTGACGACGCCGACGCGGGAGTACTCGGGCGTGAACAGCCGGGCCTTGGCCAGGAAGTAGTCCTTCATGGTCGGGTGGTAGTCCAGGTGGTCCTGGGACAGGTTCGTGAAGACCGCGACCTCGAACACCGCGCCGCCGACGCGGCCCTGGGTGAGTGCGTGGCTGGAGACCTCCATCGCGGCGGCGCCGACGTCCCGCTCGCGCATCATCGCCAGCAGCGCGTGCAGGTCGGTGGACTCCGGCGTGGTCAGCGCGCTCGGGACCCTTTCGCCCGCCACCCGGATCTCGACGCCGCCGACCAGGCCCGTCTCGATTCCGGCGGCGCGCAGGCCGGCGTCCAGCAGGAAGACGGTGGTGGTCTTGCCGCTGGTCCCGGTGACGCCGATGAGGGTGATGTCGCGTCCGGGCTCCCCGTACACCCAGGACGCGGCGTCGCCCAGCCGCGCGCGGACGTCGGGCACCACCAGGACGGGAAGGCCCGTCGCCGCCGCCCGGTCGTACCCGTCGGGGTCGGTGAGGATCGCCGCCGCGCCCGCCTCGGCGGCCTGGGCGGAGAACTGCGCGCCGTGTGCGCGCGCGCCGGGCAGCGCAACGTAGATGTCGCCGCGCCGCACCGCTCGCGAGTCGTGGGTGATGCCGGTCGCCGACACTCCGTCCCAGCCGGTCTGCTCGATTCCGAGGAGCGCCGCGAGTCCATTCAGCGGACGGGCCGGATTGGTGGTGGGACGCATGGCGTTTCTTTCGGTACGAGCGGAACGGGACTGCTGGGACACGGGTGATGGTGGACTCACAGGCGAGGAGGGTACTCGCTGCCGTCAGTCGCGGGCGTGGATCTGGATGATCGGCGGTCGGCTCCCCGTCGGCGGGATCTTCTCGGACTGCAGCGCGAAGCCCATCACGTCCTTGAAGACCGGTGCGGCCGCATCGCCACCATAGTGGCTGCCCCGCTTGGGGTCCTGCAGGACGACCTGGACGACCAGCTGCGGATCGTCTGCCGGGGCGAACCCCGCGAACGAGGCGGTGTAGCCGCCGCCGTCGTAGCAGCCGCAGCGCGGGTTGACGATCTCGGCGGTACCCGTCTTGCCCGCGACGCGGTATCCGTTGACCTGGGCCTTCGGTGCCGTGCCCTCGTCGGTCGTCACGCCCTCCAGCATGTCGCTGATCTGCCGGGCCGTCTTCTCGCTGATGACCCGCTCGCGCTCGGGCGCGGGCGACGGCGTGAACCTGTCGTCCTCGCCGACGGTGCCCGCGACGAGGGTGGGCCGGACGCGCACCCCGCCGTTGGCGACGGTCGCGTAGACGCTGGCCATCTGCACCGCGTTCACCGACACCGTCTGCCCGAACGCGATCGGGTACCGGTCGGTGCCCGACCACTGGCCGGGCGGCTTCAGCAGCCCGGGCGTCTCCCCGGGAAGCGGCAGGCCGGTCTTCTCTCCGAAGCCGAAGTCGCGGAGCGTCGTGTAGAGCTGCTGCCGGGTGATGCTCTCGCTCGCCATGATGGTGCCGACGTTGCTGGACTTGGCGAGGACGCCGGCGAACGTGAGCCGCTCGGGCGGGTGGGGGTGCGAGTCGCGGAAGACGGCGTCGTACTTCTTGATCTTGTCGGGGACGGTGTAGGGCGTCTGCGGCGTGACGCCGCCCTTCTCCATGACGGCCGCGGCGGTGACGACCTTGCCGGTGCTGCCCGGCTCGAACGCCTCCTGCACCAGGGGGCTGCCCCACAGCCGCTTGTCGGACTCGGCGTAGTCGTTCGGGTCGAACCCGGGCGCGGAGGCCATCGCGAGGAGTTCACCGGTGCGCGGATCCATGACGATGACGCTGCCGCTCTTGGCGTTGGACGCCCTGACCTGCTTCTCGATCGCCTCCTGCGCCTTGAACTGCAGGTCGCGCTCCAGCGTGAGCCGGACGCCGCGGCCGGGCACGGAGGGACGCTTCTGGTCCTTGCCCATGGGGATGTGCTGGCCTTCGGGACTGATCTCCACCCGCTGCCAGCCCGCGCGCCCGGCGAGCACGTCGTTCATCGAGCTCTCCAGGCCGGCGGCGCCCTTCCCCGTGTCGTTCACGAAACCTATGACGCTCGCGGCCAGCGAATCGTTGGGATATTCGCGGCGGTACTCCGGCAGCGTCCCGATGCCCAGCAGGTCCCACGAGGTGATCAGCCGCGCCTGGTCGGGCCGGACGCCGTGCGCCAGGTACACGAACCGGGTGTCGGGCTTGCTGATCTTCTTCATCAGCGTCGCGGGGTTCAGCCCGAGCGTCGGGGCCAGGGCGTTGACGACCGGCTGCCGCTTGGCGGGCTCGATCAGCGACGGGTCGGCGTAGACGGCCCGCGCCTCCACCGTCATGGCGAGCGGGTGACCCTGGGCATCGGTGATGTCGCCGCGGATCGCGGGCAGTGTGATCTCCTGGAGGCGCTGCCGCATCGCCTGCTCGGTGTACTTGCCGGACTCGATCGTCTGGAGCTGGACGAGCCGCCCGGCGAACAGCGACAGCACGAACGCGACGACGAGCAGCGCGACGTTCAGCCGCTTGAGCGGGTCGCGCCGGTGAAACGGAGCACGGGTGCGCGGCCCCCGTTCGGGGGGACGGCCGGAGCCGCCCGTGCCGCGCCTGGGTCCGGGCCCGCGTCCGGCGCCCTGGCCGCTCCGCGCCGTCCGGGCCGCGCCGCTCCTGCCGGCCGTGCCCGTGGCGGGCGCCTTCTTCTGCGCGGGTTTCCGCGGCGTGGCCTTCTTCTGTGCCGGCCTCTTCGCTGCGGGCTTCTTGGCGGTGGGCTTCTTGGCGGTGGGCTTCTTGGCGGTGGGCTTCTTGGCGGACGCGCCGCCGGTCCCGGCGTCCTTGCGGGGGGGCTCCTTAGGCGCCGCGGGTGCCGCGCCGCCGCGGGCGGGACGCCGGGCGGCGCCGCCCTTCGTGCCCCGCCGTCCCGCGCCGTCCGATCTCCCGCCCGGAGGGCGCGGGGAGTTGCCGGAATGACGCCCGGACGCGCGCGCCGCGCCCGGGCCGCTCTTGTCGTCCCGCCCCGCCGAGCCACGGGCGCCGCGCCCGTCCGAACCGCGTTTCCGGCCGGGCGGAGGCCCGGCGGTCCCGCGTCCCGGCGGCTTCGTCACCGTGCCCCCCGCTCCCCGATGCGGCCGTGCACGCTCACGGCGCTCCGCTTCCGCGCCCGCCGCCGATCAGGGAGGGCGGGACGCCGTCGCCGGGCACCACGGTGCCGGGGACGCCGACCACGCCCGCGGCGCCGGCCGCCGCGGCCGCCGCGTGCGGGACCGGGCGGATCTTGCCGTCGCTGGCCTGTCCGGTGCCGGTGTGGAAGAACGCGGGGTCCTCGGCCTCCTTCATGCCGAGCGCCTTGGCCTTGTTCGACAGCCCCTGCGGGGAGCCTTCGCGGGCGATCTCCTCCTCGTACGACTGGCGCTGCTGCTCGAGCTGCTTGTTGCTCTGCTGCAGCCGGGTCAGCGTGAACGCGTCCTCCGCCAGGACGGTGTTGAGGAGCAGCAGGCTCACCAGGGCGCCGCCGAGCAGCCCGACGATGAGCAGCACGAACGGCGTCCGCGGCGGCGCCTGGGCCGCCGTCCGCCGCGACGCGGCCGGACGAGTCCCACCGGCGACCGGCTTCGCCCCGCCCTTGGCGGTCTTGGCGGGCGTGGTCTTCGCGGGCGCGGTCTTCGTCGCGGCGCTCTTGCCCGCCGCGGGCGCGACGGGCCTCGTCTTGGCCGCCGTGCCCTTGGCCGCCGTGCCCTTGGCCGGCGCGGGCCTGCTCTTGGCGGGCGCCGGGACGGCGGCGTCGGCCGGGCGCTCCCGGGTCCTGGTCCTCTTCTTCGGCGCCTTGGCCGGCGGGCGTCTGCTCGTCGTGGTCATGTCGCCTCCCGGACCCGCTCGGCGGCGCGCAGCCGCACCGATCCGGCCCGTGGGTTGGTCGTGGTCTCCTCGTCGGACGGCAGCTCCGCCCCGCGCGTCAGGAGCCGGAACCGCGGCTCGTGCTCGGGCAGCGGGACGGGCAGGTCCGGCGGGGTGGTGTCGGCCGCCTGGGCGGCGAGGACCTGCTTGGTGATGCGGTCCTCAAGGGAGTGGTAGGACAGGACGGCGATGCGGCCGCCGACCGGGATCGCGCCCAGCGCGGCGGGCAGCGCCCGGCGCCAGATGTCCAGTTCGCCGTTCACCTCGATGCGCAGCGCCTGGAAGGTCCGCTTGGCCGGGTTGCCGCCGGTGCGGCGCGTCGCGGCCGGGATGGAGGTGCGCACCAGGTCGGCGAGGCGCCGGGTGGAGTCGAGCGGGGCGCGCTCGCGCTCGCGGACGATCGCCGAGGCGATGCGCTGGGCGAAGCGCTCCTCGCCGTACTCGCGCAGGATCCTGGCGAGTTCGGCTGGAGCGTAGCCGTTGACGACCTCCGCCGCGGTGAGCCGCTGGGTGGTGTCCATCCGCATGTCGAGGGGGGCGTCGTGGGAGTAGGCGAAACCGCGGCCGGTCTCGTCGAGCTGCGGGGAGGAGACACCGAGGTCGAACAGGACGGCGTCCACCGCGGGGACGCCGAGCCGGCGCAGGACCACGGGGATCTCGTCGTAGACGGCGTGCTCCAGCGTCACCCGGTCACCGAAGGGGGCGAGCCTGCGCGCGGAGCGCTCCAGCGCGGTGGTGTCGCGGTCCAGGCCGATGAGGCGGAGGCCCGGGACGGCCCGCAGCATCGCCTCGGCGTGGCCGCCCATGCCGAGCGTGGCGTCGAGGTAGATGGGCGCGCGGCCGGTGACGGCCTGCGCCGCGGGGGTGAGCAACGTCAGGACGCGACCGAGCATGACCGGTACGTGACCGGGCTCGGGCGCGTGGTTCCCCACGTCCATGCTTCACCCCCTGTACTCGCCACTTCGCTCGCGGACTTGTGGCTTCGCCGGGCCGGACGACCGCTTCGCACCCCCGGCGGCGGCCTCGCCCGGCCAGGTCCCCATCCGCTGCCCTAGAGGAAGATCACCGCGTGATACGCGGGGGGTCGCCGTCTGGCGCCGGGGAAGCTGCGCCAGCTGGCTCGGAGAGCGGCTGGAGACCTGGCCGAACGTGGGCCTTTGCCGGTCATCGGACCGACGAGTCGTTTCTCAGAGGATCCCTGGCAACACCTCCTCCGAGACGTCGGAGAACGTCTGCTCCTCCTGCTCCAGGTAGGTCTCCCATGCCTGCGCGTCCCAGATCTCCAGACGCGTGTTGGCACCGATGACCGCGCAGTCGCGGGTGAGCCCCGCGTACTTTCGCAGTGGAGGCGGGATGGTGACGCGGCCCTGTTTGTCGGGGACCTCGTCGGAGGCGCTGGCGAAGAAGACCCGGCTGTAGCCCCGTACGGCCTTCTCGGTGACCGGCGCGGCACGCAGAGCCTCGGTAATCCGCTGGAACTCCGCCATGGGGAAGACGTACAGGCAGCGCTCCTGGCCCTTCGTGATCACCAATCCCCCCGACAGCTCCTCGCGGTATTTCGCCGGCAGGAACAGCCGTCCCTTGTCGTCGAGGCGCGGTGAATGGGTGCCGAGGAACACCGGCCCCACCTCCCGCGCCGCATGAGGCGCTACTGCTCCCCACGGCGCCCCACTCTACTCCACTCTTCCCCACCGTCAACAATGAAAACACCGGTGCCGAACCGAGTTCATGGACGAATTCGCAGGTCAGAGCGGGTGGTGCCGAGTGGGGCCCACGGCGGCCCCATCCGCGCGCCGCGGCGGACGGGGACGGCGCGGCACGTGCGACGGCCATCACCCGGGGGTCCGGGGGGACGTGTGCAGTGAACGCGTGAAGTGAACGTGTGGAGTGAAGTGGTGTGCTTCGCGGGCTCAGACCCCGATCACCGTGGAGCACAATGGGCTCGCGTTCATCATGAACATCGCAGAGGGCGTTCCGACGACGTACTGTCGTTTGGGCGGGCGCACTGAGGAGGGTTTGGTGGCAGTAGGCACGCACGGCGAGTCGTTCATGGAGACCGACCCCCCGGCATCCCACCCGGCCCGGCACGGCGCCACGGGACGTGGAGGGACGGGTCCGGGGCTCGACGGCCTCGCCAAGGTCGCGAACAGGATCCGGGACGCGGTGGAGTCGGTGATCGAGGGCAAGCCCTCGGCGGTGCGGCTCGCGCTGACGGTGCTGCTGGCGGAGGGGCACCTGCTGATCGAGGACGTGCCCGGGGTCGGCAAGACGATGCTCGCCAAGGCGCTGGCGCGCTCGGTCGACTGCTCGGTGCGCCGCGTGCAGTTCACGCCCGATCTGCTGCCGAGCGACATCACCGGGGTCAGCGCCTACAACCAGGAGCTGCGCGAGTTCGAGTTCAAGCCGGGCCCGGTGTTCGCCAACATCGTGGTCGGCGACGAGATCAACCGCGCCTCCCCGAAGACGCAGTCCGCGCTGCTGGAGTGCATGGAGGAGCGTCAGGTCACGGTCGACGGCACCACCTACGGGCTGGAGCCCCCGTTCATGGTGATCTCCACGCAGAATCCGGTGGAGATGGAGGGCACCTACCCGCTGCCCGAGGCACAGCGCGACCGGTTCACCGCCCGCATCTCGATGGGCTACCCCGACCCCGCGGCGGAGCTGGAGATGCTGGAGACCCACGGTGAGACGTCCCCCCTCGACCGGCTGAGCCCGGTCGCGCACGCCGCCGACGTCCGCGACCTCATCGAGGTGGTGCGCAAGCAGCACGTGTCGCCCGCGGTGCGCCAGTACGCGATCGACCTCGTCACCGCGACCCGCAACCACCCCGAGCTGCGGCTCGGCGCCTCACCGCGGGCGACCCTGCAGCTGGTGCGGGCCGCGCGGGCGTACGCGGCGCTCGACGACCGCGACTACGTCGTCCCCGACGACGTCCAGGACCTCGCCGTTCCCGTCCTCGCGCACCGGCTGCTGCCCACCGCCGAGGCGCAGGTGGAACGGCGCCGCCCCGAGCAGGTCGTCGCCGACCTGGTGAAGCGGCTGCCGGTCCCGTCCCCCCGGAAGTGACCCTTGACCGGAAGCGACCTTGACCGGAAGTGACTTGACCGGAAGTGACCAGTGAGACGAGCGCTGGCCGGCCTCACCACGCGCGGGCGGTCCTTCGTGGCCGCCGGCGCGACCGCGATCCTCTGCGCGTTCATCCTCGGCGAGCGCGACCTGCTGCGCGCGGGCGTGCTCGTGCTGGTGCTGCCGCTGCTGTGCACGCTGGCCGTGTCGCGGACCCGCTACCGGCTGGCCTGCGCGCGGCGGCTGGACCCGCCGCGGCTGCCGGTCGGCCACGAGGCCCGCGTCGACCTGCGGCTGGAGAACGTGTCGCGGCTGCCGAGCGGGCTGCTGATGGTGGAGGACCGGGTGCCGTACGCGCTCGGCGGGCGGGCGCGGTTCGTCCTGGACCGGATCGAGCCGCACGGAAAGCGTGAGCTCGGCTACCGAATCCGCTCCGACGTGCGCGGACGCTACCGGGTGGGGCCGCTGACCGTGCGGCTGGCCGACCCGTTCGGGATGGTGGAGCTGGTCCGCTCGTTCAGCCTGTCCGACAGTCTCACGGTGACGCCCTCGATCGTGCCGCTGCCGTACGAGCGGCTGACCGGTGCGTGGACGGGCGGCGGCGACAGCATCGCCCGCGCGGTCTCCGCGGCGGGCGAGGACGACGTGACCCCGCGCGAGTACCGGCACGGCGACGACCTGCGCCGCGTGCACTGGCGGTCCACGGCCCGGCACGGGGAGCTGATGGTGCGGCGCGAGGAGCAGCATTTCCAGAGCAGCGGGACGCTGTTCCTCGACACCCGCCGCACCGCGCACTGGGGCGACGGCATGGCCGGGTCGTTCGAGCAGGCCGTGTCGGCGACCGCGTCGATCGGGGTGCATCTCGTCCGGACGGGAATGAACCTGCGCTATGTCACCGACGCCGGTGAGGCACTGCCGGCCGCGTCGGCGGACGGGGGCTTCGAGGGGCTGCTGCTGGACGCCCTGGCCGTCGCCCGCAGGTCCAAGGGCGATTCGCTGTCCCCCGGGCTGGCGGCTCTGCGGGGCCGGGTCGGCAAGGCGCGGGACGGCGACGGGCTGATCATCGCGGTGTTCGGCGTCCTGTCCGGCGAGGAGGCGCGCTCGGTCGCGGCGGCGCGGCGCGGCGCCGGGACGTGCGTCGCGGTGCTGGTCGAGGGGCGCGGAACCGCCGAAAGCACGGCGCCGCAGGACGGCGGCGCGAACACGAACACGAACACGGGCACGAACACGGGCACGGTGTCCGCTCAGGCGGCGGGGCTGCTGCGCGCGGGCGGCTGGCGGGTGGTGATCGTCCGGTCGGCGGCGGAGCTGGCCGGCGCATGGGCACGGGCCGGCCAGGCCGGCGAGGACTTCGTCAGGGACGGCTCATGAGAATCCGGATGACGGTCATGGCGGGGCTGGCGACGCTCGCCGGCTCGATCGGCCTCTATCCGCTGTTCGAGGAGGCCGGCTGGTTCGGGGCGGGGTTCGGGGCGGTGCTCGCCGTCGCCGCGGGCGGGCTGCTGGCCCGGCGGCTGCGGCTGCCCGCCGTGTTCAACCTCCTGGCCGGGCTGCTGGCGCTGCTGCTCTACCTCAACCTCGTCTACGCCGACGGCCGGGCGTGGCTGGCGGTCATCCCGTCGCCGGAGTCGCTGCGCCACCTCGCCGACCTCAACGAGGCCGGCTGGCAGGCCGCCAACCGGTACGCGGCACCCGTCCCGCTGCTGCCCGGGATCTCGATGATGGCCGCCGCCGGGGTCGGGCTCGTCGCCGTCCTGGTCGACCTGCTGGCCGTGCGGCTGCGCCGGTCCGCCCCCGCCGGGCTGCCGCTGCTGGCCATGTACAGCGTGCCCGCCGCGGTCCGCGAGGACGGCGTCAGCTGGCTGGCGTTCGGCGTCGGGGCGGCGGGGTTCCTCGCGCTGCTGATGGCCGACTCCCGCGAGCGGGTCGGCGGCTGGGGCCGGACGGTGACGACGCGGCGCCGCCAGCGGGACGTCCCGCTGGCGGGGACCGAGCTCCGCCCGGAGGAGTCGGCCGTCCGGCTCGACGCGGCGGCGCTGGCGGCGAGCGGCCGCCGGATCGCCGTCGGGGCCGTCGCCGTCGCCGTGCTCGTCCCCGCGGCGGTGCCCGGGCTACAGCCCCGCGGCTTCCTCGGCCTGGGCGGCGGTGAAGGCGGCGGCACCCAGACGGTGACCACGCCCGACCCGCTGGTCAGCCTGAAGCGGGAGCTGACCCGGCTGGACGACTCGGTCGTGCTCACCTACCGGACGGACGACCCGCAGGGACCCGACTACCTGCGCCTGTACGCCCTCGACCGGTTCGACGGCGACAGGTGGACCTACAGCCCCCTGCGCAGCAGCTCCAAGGACCGGCTGACCGGGGACGACCTCCCGCCGCCGCCCGGACTGTCCGCCGCCTCCGTCCGGAAGGTGAGGACCAAGGTGGAGGTCCGGCCCGAGGTCAGGAACATGACGTTCCTGCCGGTGCCGTACGCCCCGTCGAAGGTGTCGATCAAAGGCGACTGGCGGGTGCACGGCCCGTCGCTGATGGTCTACTCGCTGCGCGACTCCGCGGGCGGGCGCTCCTACACCGTCGAGAGCCTGCGCGCGGAGCCGACGCCGGCGCAGCTCGCCGCCGCCGGCAACTACCCGGCCGAGATCGTCTCGCACTACACGGCGGTGCCGAAGAACATCCCGCAGCAGGTCAGGCAGCTCGCGCAGGACGTCACCGCCGGGTCGGCGACCGCATTCAGGCAGGCCGTGCGGTTGCAGCGCTGGTTCACCCAGACCGGCGGGTTCACCTATGACCTTTCCGCGCCGGCGCCGCAGCACGGCAGCGACCTCGTCGACTTCCTCCTGCACAGCAAGCGCGGCTACTGCGAGCAGTTCGCGGCGTCGATGGCGCTGATGGCCCGGATCCTCGGCATTCCGTCGCGCGTCGCGATGGGCTACACGCCGGGCAGCGAGACCAAGCCCGGCGAGTGGGTCGTCCGGTCCCGCGACGCGCACGCCTGGCCGGAGCTGTACTTCCAGGGCACCGGCTGGGTGCGTTTCGAGCCGACGCCGTCGGGCACCGCCGGGCAGGGCACCGCCGACGCCCCCGGCTACACCCTTCCGGCGGTCAGCACCGGCGGCGACTCGGAGGGCCGGAACGCGCCGGCGCCGGAGTCGTCGTCGCCCGCCGACGACGGCGCGGCCGTGCCCAGCGCCGGGCCGGGGAACCGCAGCGACACGGGCCCGGAGGGCGCCGCCGCCGCTCAGGAGGACGAGGAGGGCGGGTTCTCCGCGACGCCCTGGCTGGCGGGCGGGCTCCTCGTCCTGCTGCTGTTGGCGGTCCCGATGACGCTGCGGGTGGTCACCCGGCGCCGCCGCTGGGCGGCTCTGACGGCGCCGCCCCCACCGGCGGCCGGGCCGGCTCCGGAGCGCTCCTCCGGGAGGGCGCCGTCCGGCGCGGCCTCCCCGGAGTGGGAGCCCGATCCCGCGGGCGCCGCCCACGCCGCATGGCGGGAGATGCGCGCCGACGCACTCGACCACGGGTTCGAATGGCGTTCCAGTGACTCGCCGCGCGCCACCGCGCGCCGCCTCGGGGAGCTACTGGAACTGGACGCGGCGGGCGCGCGGGCTCTCACCCGCATCGCCCGCGCCGAGGAGCTCGCCCGCTACTCCCTGTCCCGCTCCCCCGAACGCCCGGAGGTGCTGCGCGCGGACGTCCGCACCGTCCGGGAGGCGTTCGCCGCGTCCGTGGGGCGCCGGACCCGCTGGCGCGCCCGGCTGCTGCCGCCGTCCACGATGGCGCAGACGCGGGAGACGCTCCGGTCGGCGGGTGACCGCGTGCTGGACGTGACCGCCCGCCTGAACGACCTGCCCGGCCGCCTGCGCCGCCGGTAGCCCCCGCGCCGGGGGCCCGGGCATGCGTTTCCGGGCACACGTTCCCCGGGCACATGTTTCCCGGGCATACGTTTCCCGGGCATACGTCCGTCCCGGCCGATGCGGGCAGTGCCCGTGTCGGACCGGGACGGCCGGGAAGAGCTAGTCGCCCTCGTTGCGGCGGCGCCAGCGCTCTTCCATGCGTTCCATGAAGCCCGCCTTCGCGGGTCTGTCGGACTTGGCGGGCTTGGCCTGCCGGCCGCCGCCGCCTGACGCGGGCTCGTTTCCGATTCCGGTCATCCGCTTCCAACTCGTCAACGCCCAGACGCAGCACACCACCATGAGGAGGAAGCCGGTCACGCTGACCGCGATGGTCACGGTGCCCGCGTTGATCACAAGACCGGCCATCAGGGTGCACACGCCCACGACAAAGCCGAAGGCGGCCTTGGCGATCCGGCGCTTGTAGTGGACCTGGGGGTTGGTCGAGCGAACCGCGTGAGCGAACTTCGGATCCTCGGCGTACAACGCCGATTCGATCTGTTCGAGCATGCGCTGCTCGTGCTCAGAGAGCGGCACGGCACCTCCCAACGACAGCCCCGCGGCGGGGTATCCGATGCAGGACGCGAACGTCAACGGTGATATGCCCAGAATACGAGCACTGTCGAGCGTACGAAAGCGAACGGCCCGTCGAGGGCCCGGCGCCGGTCACCTCACAGCCTTCTTTCATTGTCTTCCGTCCCTGCCGTCCCTGCCGTCACGTCCGTCACCGTCGGCCGCGCGCCGGACCAGCGCCGCGGGGCGGACCGCGCCGCGGCCGAACCGGTGCGCGACCTGGTCCATGGCTCGCTCGGCCTCACGCCAGCCGCGTTCCGGCTCGTCGAAGGCGAGCTGACGGGGGGCCTCGCCGGCGGGACCAAGGTTCTCCATCCTGACCCCGACCAGTCGGAGACGTACCCGATCCAGCCCCGCCCCCTCATAGAGCTCGCATGCTGTGATATAGATCACACGCGCGAGATCGGTCGGCTCGTCCAGCGTCCGCGCCCGCGTGATCGTCTTGAAGCTCGCCATCCGTAGTTTGACGCTCACCGTCCGACCGGCGTTCCCGCTCTCCCGCAGCCTGGCGCCGACCTTCTCCGCCAGCCGCAGCAGCTCGCGGCGGATGACCTCCGGGTCGTCGATGTCGGTGTCGAACGTCTCCTCGGCGCCGATGCTCTTGTCGGGCGTGTGCGGGACGACCTCGCGGGGGTCGCGGCCCCAGGCCAGCGCGTGCAGATGGGTGCCCGTCGCGTTGCCCAGCTCACGCCTCAGCGTCTCCGGCGGCACCTGGGCGAGCTGCCCCACGGTCCGCAGCCCGAGGCGGGCCAGCGCCGCCTCCGTCCGCTCCCCGACGCCCCACAGGGACGCGACGGGCAGCGGGTGCAGGAAGTCCACGACGCCGTCCGGGGGCACGACGAGCAACCCGTCGGGCTTGCACCGGGTGGAGGCCAGCTTGGCGATGAACTTGGTGCTGGCGACGCCGACCGAGCAGGTGATGCCCTGCTGGTCGCGGACCTGCTCGCGGATCATCGCCGCGATCTCGGCGGGCCGGCCGAGCCGCCGCCGGGCGCCCGCCACGTCGAGGAACGCCTCGTCCAGCGACAGGCCCTCCACCAGCGGCGTGATGGAGCGGAAGAGCTCGAACACCGCGGCGGACACGCGGGAGTACTTGCCGTGGCTCACCGGCAGGATCACCGCCTGCGGGCACAGCCGCCGCGCCCGGGTCATCGGCATCGCCGAGTGCACGCCGAACCGGCGGGCCTCGTAGGACGCCGCCGACACCACCCCGCGCGGCCCCGCGGCGCCCACGATCACGGGACGTCCCCGCAGTTCGGAGCGTTCGAGGAGCTCGACGCTGACGAAGAACGCGTCCATGTCAACATGCAGGATCGCGCATCCGGTGTCGTCGGCGGGCGGGCCGGGCTGCGGCCCCGGCCGATGCAGCTGCTGCTTGCGGCTCACGGCTGCTACCCGGCCGGTTTGTCGGCCACCAGGTGCAGCTGGGTGGCGAGTTCCCGCAGGACGGGATGGACGGCCGCGGCCGACTCCAGCGCGATCAGCGCGTCGGCCGAGTCGGCGTCGCCGTCCACCATGCCGCTCGGCACGAGGTCGGCGAAGATCCGGACGCCGTGCAGCTCGGCGACCCGCAGGTCCGCGCCGCGCGCCAGCGACGACAGCGTCTCCCGGGTGAACCGGCGGGGCATGCGGTCGCCCTCGCCCCACCGGCCGGACGGGTCGGTCAGCACCCGGCGGGCGTCGTCGAAGTGCCCGGACACCGCGCGGTGCAGCGCGGCGGCGATCTGCCCGGCGACCAGCAGGCTGACCGAGCCGCCGGGTCGGACGGTGCCGGTCAGCGCCGCCATCGCCTCGCCGGGGTCGTCCACGTACTCCAGGACGCTGTGGCACAGCACCAGGTCGGCGGCGTCCGGGCCCAGCAGGTCGGGGAGGTCGACGGCGTCGCCCTGCACCGCGCGGACGGTCACCCCGGACTCGGCGGCGCGGCGTTCCAGTGCGGCGAGCGCGTCGGGGTTGGCGTCGACCACGGTGACCCGGTGCCCGAGTTCGGCGAGCGGCACCGCGAAGCCGCCGGTGCCGCCGCCGACGTCCACGACCTCGCTCTGGCCGGCCTCCGGCGCGATGCGGTCGAGGACGGTGCGCAGGGCCTCCCACAGGACCGCGCTGCGCACGCGGCTGTATTTCATTGCAGTGCCCTCCTCCTTCGGGCCCTAGAGGGCCCTCCATCGTCGAGCCCTGCGTGCGATCGCTGCATCGCTCCGACTCGCTGCGCGATCAGGTTCCTCGCAAGCTCGAAACCTGCCTTCGGACGCGATCGCGACTGTCGAGGTTAGTGCGTGGTCGAGGCGACCGCTGGGGTCTGTGCTACAAGGTTAGGGAGGGTTTCAGCTGCTGGAGGCGGGACAGGAGGCCGTTGACGAAGCGCGGGGACTCGTCGGTGGACAGCTCGGTGACCAGGCCGACCGCCTCGGCGACCGCGACGCCGTCGGGGACGTCGTCGACCCACAGCAGCTCGAAGGCTCCCATCCGCAGGACGCTGCGGTCGACGACCGGCATCCGCTCCAGCGTCCATCCGGTCGCGTAGGTCGCGATCAGCTCGTCGATGCGCTCCCGGTGCTCCTGGACGCCCTCGATCAGCCGGACGGCGTGCGGGTATTCGGCCAGCTCGTCCTGGTTGGGCCGGCCGCGGGCGGCGAGCACCGCGGTCGGTCGCTCCTCCCGCAGCTCCGCCGCGAACAGGATGTCCAGCGCGAGTTTGCGTGCCTTCGTGCGTGCGCTCATCGCCTCAGCCGCGGCCGAGGTAATCGCCGGAGCGGGTGTCGACCTTGACCTTCTCGCCGGTGGTGATGAACAGCGGCACCTGGATCTGCGCGCCGGTCTCCAGGGTGGCGGGCTTGCTGCCGCCGGTGGAGCGGTCGCCCTGCAGCCCGGGCTCGGTCTCGGTGATCTCCAGCACGACCGCGGCGGGCAGCTCGATGTACAGCGGGTTCTCGTTGTTGAAGGCGATCGTGGCGTTCTGCTCGGGGAGCAGGTAGTTCGCCGCGTCGCCGACGACGGCCTGGGGGATGTGGGGCTGGTCGTAGGTCTCGGTGTCCATGAAGACGAAGTCGTCGCCCTCGCGGTAGAGGTACTGCATCTCCCGCTTGTCGACGCTGGCCACCTCGACCTTGGTGCCGGCGTTGAAGGTCTTGTCGACGACCTTGCCCGACAGCACGTTCTTGATCTTGGTACGGACGAACGCGCCGCCCTTGCCGGGCTTGACGTGCTGGAATTCCAGGACGGTCCACAGCTGGCCGTCGAGGTTCAGCGTCATGCCGTTCTTCAGGTCGTTCGTCGTCGCCACTGCGTTGTTCTCCCGGTCGCGGGCCCGCGTCAGAGCACGAGCAGGTCCTTGGTCGTTGTGGTGAGGAGCTCCGGGCCGTCCGCGCGGACCACGAGGGTGTCCTCGATGCGGACCCCGCCCCGGCCCGCGAGGTAGATCCCCGGCTCCGCGGTGATCGGAACCCGGTCCATCAGCCTACCGGTCTTGTCGTACCCCATGAGCGGAGCCTCGTGGATCTCCAGGCCGACGCCGTGCCCGAGCCCGTGGGTGAACGCGTCGCCGTGCCCCGCGGCCTTGATGACGTCGCGGGCGGCGGCGTCGACGGCCTGGGTGTCGGCGCCGGGGGCGGCGGCGCCGATCGCGGCGAGTTGCGCGCGGTGGACGAGGTCGTAGAGGTCGCGCTGCCATCCGGCGGGCTCGCCGATCGCGACGGTGCGGGTCATGTCGGCGTGGTAGCCGCCGTACCGGGCACCGAAGTCCATGGTCACGAGGTCGCCGCCCTGGAGTTCGCGGCCGCCCGGATGGTGGTGCGGGACGGCGCCGTTCGGCCCGGACGCGACGATCGACTCGAAGGCGGGGGCGTCGGCGCCGAGGTCCGCCATCGCCCGTTCGAGCGCGATGGCGACGGCCCGCTCGGTGACCCCGGCGCGGATCGCGGGGAGGACGGCCTCGAACGCGCGCCCGGTGATGGCGCACGCCTCGCGCAGCAGGGCGATCTCCTCCTCGTCCTTGACCATGCGCAGGTCCTCGACCAGGTGGCCGGGGGCGGTCAGTTCGATGTCGGCCTGGTCGCGGAGCCCGGTGTGCTGCTCGACGGTGAGGTGGTGGGCCTCGAAGCCGAGCCGGCCGTGGCCGTCGGCGGCGGCCCGCGTGACGAGCGCGGCCGCCACCTGCCGGTCGACGATGACGGGGAGCTCGGGGCAGACCTGCGCGGCCATGCCGGCGTAGCGGCCGTCGGTGGCGAGCACGGCCGGGCCGGCGGCCGGGACGAGCAGCGCGGCCCTGGAGCTGTCGAGGCCCGTCAGGTAGCGGACGTTGACGAGGCCGGTCACCAGCAGGGCGCCGGCGTCGCGCCCGGCGACGAGCGCGGCCAGCCGGCGGCGCCGCGCGATGTGCGTCTCCCCCATGGCCAGGACTCTAGGGCACGTCCGGGCGGCGGGTCCGGCCGCGGGCACGGTGGAGCGGTCACCGAACATCGCGATCACAAAACATGAAGAACCCTCGACTTTTCCGCCGGGGCTGGCATAGCGTGACCGACCGTGTGATCTTCCGTCCCCCGCTCTTGGACTTCCCCCCAGGAGGCATTCCCGTGACCCGAGTCAGCCGCCGCAGACTGCTCGGCACAGGCGCGCTCACCGCCGTCGGAGCCGTCGTCTCCGCGGCCGCGGCACCGCCCGCCGCCGCCCGAACCGCACCCCTCACCGCCGACGTGGTGATCGTCGGCGCCGGCCTGTCCGGACTGAGCGCCGCCCGCGACCTCGCCGCGGCCGGCAGGTCGGTGATCGTCCTGGAGGCCCGCGACCGGCCCGGCGGCCGCGTCTACGGCCTGCCGCTCGGCGACGGCACCACCAGCGAGGGCGGCGCCGAGTTCATCGGCCCCACCCAGGACCGCATCGCCGCGCTCACCCGGGACATGGGCGTGGAGACCTTCAAGACCTACAACACCGGCAAGAACGTCTACTACCGCAACGGAACGCGGTCCCTGTACGAGACCGACGGCATCCTCGGCGCGGTCCCGCCGGACTGGGGCGTCATCGACCTGGAGATCGCGCTGCTGAAGCTCGGCGGCATGATCAAGGACGTCCCGGTCGGCGAACCGTGGAAGGCGGCGAAGGCCGACGAGTGGGACGCCCAGACGTTCCACACCTGGTCGCGGGCCAACTCGATCAGCAGCGGCGCCCGGTTCCTGATGGACGCGTTCGTCTCCTCGACGCTGTCGATGCGCTCGCAGGAGGTGTCGCTGCTCTACCTGCTGCACTACGCGGCCGCCGCGGGCAACGAGAGCAACCCGGGGACGATCGACCGGCTGATCAACACCAAGGACGGCGCGCAGGAGTCCCGGTTCGTCGGCGGCTCGGAGCAGGTGCCCATCCGCCTGGCGGCGAGCCTCGGCGGCGCCGTCCGCTACAACGCGCCGGTGCGGTCCATCGTCACCGGTTCGGGCGGCGTCACCGTCAACGCGGACGGGATCACGGTGTCGGCGAAGCGGGTCGTGGTGGCGATGTCCCCGGCGATCGCCGACAAGATCGACTATTCGCCGGCGCTGCCCGCCAGCAGGGCGCAGCTGATGCAGCGCTACCCGATGGGCTCGATCGCCAAGTTCGTCGGCGTCTACGACACCCCGTTCTGGCGGGCGGACGGCCTCACCGGGCAGGCCGTCGCCGACAGCGGCGCCATCGACGCGACGTTCGACAACAGCCCGCCGGACGGGTCGCGCGGCATCCTGATGGGCTTCATGAACCAGGCCAACATCAGGAGGCTCGACGGCGCGCCGGCGGACGAGATCAGGGCCGCGGGGCTCGACTCGTTCAAGAAGCTGTTCGGCGACAAGGCGGGCGCCCCGCGGATCACGGCGTTCCAGCGCTGGGACAACGAGATGTGGAGCGGCGGCGGCCCGACTGGCATCGCGCCGCCCGGCGCGCTCACGGCCTTCGGCCCGGCGCTGCGGGCGCCGTGCGGCCCGGTCCACTGGGCGGGCACCGAGACGTCCGACTACTGGACGGGCTACATGGACGGCGCCGTCCGCTCCGGCGAACGCGTCGCCAAGGAGGTCCACGCCGCCCTCTGAGAGCGGCGGGCCGGGCCCGGTCAGACGTTCTTGAGGGCGGCCAGAAGCCGCGTGAGCGAGTCCTTGGCGTCACCGAACAGCAGTGTCGTCTTGGGGTCGTGCAACAACTCGTTCTCGATGCCGGCGAAGCCGGGGCGCAGCGAGCGCTTCAGGAACACGATGGACCGGGCCTGGTCGGCGTCGAGGATGGGCATGCCGTAGATCGGCGACCCGGGCACGGTGCGGGCGGCGGGGTTGACGACGTCGTTGGCTCCGACGACCAGGGCGATGTCGGCGGTCCGGAACTCGGGGTTGACGACGTCCATCTCCTTGAGCCGCTCGTAGGGGACGTCGGCCTCGGCGAGCAGCACGTTCATGTGGCCGGGCATGCGGCCGGCGACGGGATGCACCGCGTACAGGACCTCGACGCCGCGGCGGCCGAGTTCCTCGGCCAGGTCGCCCAGGGCGTGCTGCCCCTGGGCGACCGCCAGCCCGTATCCGGGCGCCATGATGACCTTGCGCGCGTACCCCAGCAGGATCGCGATGTCCTCGGGCCCGGCGGAGCGGACCGGCCGGTCGGTGGCGGTACCGCCGCCCAGCGTCGTCCCGGCGAAGGCGCCGAAGAGGATGTTGACGACGGAGCGTCCCATCGCGCTCGCCATCAGCCGGGTCAGCAGGATGCCGGAGGCGCCCACCAGCGTGCCGGCGACGATCAGCAGCGTGTTGCCGAGGACGTAGCCGCCGGCCGCCACGGTGATGCCGCTGAACGCGTTGAGCAGCGAGATCACGATGGGCACGTCGGCGCCGCCCACCGGCAGGACCAGGAAGACCCCGGCGACCAGGCTCAGCACCGCGAGCACGGCGGCCGCGGCGACCGGCCCGTCCAGCGCCGTCCAGACGCCGGGCACGAGGGTGGCGATCACCAGCAGCACGGCCGCCCACCGCATCCCCGGGAAGACGACCGGCCGCCCCGTCATCAGCTCCTGCAGCTTGGCGAAGGTGAGCATGGAACCGGAGAAGGTCACCGCGCCGATCAGCACGGTGAACGCGCCGACCGCCACCTCCCCCCGCGACGGGTCGCCGGACGACAGTTCCACCAGCGCCACCAGGGTGCCCGCGGCGCCGCCGACTCCGTTGAACACCGCCACCATCTGCGGCATGCCGGTCATCGCGACACGGCGCGCGGCGACGGCGCCCGCACCGCCGCCGACGACGAGCGCGGCGAGGATGTAGGGAAGGTTGCTGGTACCGGCGTCCACGAACGTCACGACGACGGCGATCACGGCGCCTGCCGCGCCGGCCAGGTTGCCGGCCCGCGCCCTGCGGGGCGACGACAGCCCCTTGAGGGCGACGATGAAGCACACCGCCGCCAGCAGGTAGGCGAGCGACGTCCAGGTCTCGTTCATGGCCGGGCCCCCGGGTCCGTGGAGTCCGCGGACGCCCCGCGCACCGCCTTCGGATCCCGCCGCCGGAACATGTGCAGCATCCGGTCGGTGACCAGGAACCCCCCGACGGTGTTGACCGCGCCCAGCGCGACCGCGATCAGCGCGAGGGTGAGCGCGCCCGCCGAGTCGGCCCGCGCCGCCACCACGATCGTGCCGACCAGGATGATGCCGCTGATGGCGTTCGACCCCGACATCAGCGGGGTGTGCAGCGTCGTCGACACCTTCGAGATGACCTCGTAGCCGGTGAACACCGCCAGCACGAACACCGTGAGCAGGGCGACGCCGTCCATCACTCCTCCAGCAGTTCGCGGGTCGGGGCATGGCGGACCTCGCCGCGGTGGATGAGGCAGGCGCCCGCCAGCACCTCGTCGCCGAGGTCGGGCTCGACCACCCCGCCGTCGGCCATGAGCAGCAGCAGGCTGACGACGTTGCCCGCGTACAGGCGGCTGGCCTGCGCCGGAAGCTGGCTCGGCACGTCGCGGCCGCCCCACACCGGCACGCCGCCGACCACGGCCTCCTCGCCCGGCCGGGCGCCCTCCACGTTGCCGCCCTGCTCGGCGGCCAGGTCGACCACCACCGAGCCGGGCCGCATGCCCGCCAGCATCTCCGCGGTCACCAGCACCGGCGCCCGCCGCCCCGGCACCGCGGCCGTGGTGATCAGCACATCGGCCGCGGCCACGTGCGGGGCCAGCAGCTCGCGCTGCAGCCGCGAGCGCTCCTCGGTCATCTCCCTGGCGTAGCCGCCGGCGCCCTCCAGGCTCGGCAGGTCGAGCTCGACGAAGTCCGCGCCGACGCTGCGCACCTCCTCGGCCGCCGCCGCGCGCACGTCGTAGACGCTGACCGCGGCGCCGAGCCTGCGGGCGGTGGCGATGGCCTGCAGCCCCGCGACCCCGGCGCCCAGCACCAGGACGCGGGCCGGCGGGATCGTGCCCGCCGCGGTCATGTACAGGGGGAACAGCCGCGGCAGCCGCTCGGCCGCGACCACCGCCGCGCGATATCCGGCGATCAGCGCCTGCGAGGACAGGGCGTCCATCGACTGGGCCCTGGAGATGCGGGGCACCAGTTCCATCGCGAACGCGGTCCGGCCGCTGTCGCGCAGCAGCCGGACCACGTCGAGGTCATCGGCCCGGGGCAGGAACGAGACGACCGTCGCGGCCCCAGACAGCCGGCGGACCTGCTCCGGCGCCGGCGCCCGCACGCCCAGCAGGACGTCGGCGCCGTCCAGGGCGTCCGCGGCGACCGCGGCCCCGGCCTCGCGGTAGTCCTCGTCCCGGTGGTGGGCGTGCAGGCCCGCCGAGGGCTCGACGCCCACCTCCAGGCCGGCGCCGGTCAGGCGCCCGACGAGCTCGGGGACCAGTGCCACGCGCCGCTCGCCCTCAGCGGTCTCACGGGCCACGGAGACTTTCACACGCCCCACATAAACACGGATTCGCGCGTCCGGCCAGGCCCGACCCCGTGCCCGGTCGGGCTACAGGCCGGCGGCCATCTCCTTGACCTTCTCGATGAGGGCGAGGCGGCCCTTGTGGTCGCCCGCGATCGGGGAGACGTTCAGCGTGGTGACGCCGGACTCCTTCATCGCGGCGAGCCGCTCGCGGACGTGGCCCTCGGAGCCGATGAGCGACATCTTCTCCAGCAGTTCCTGCGGGACCTTCGCGGCGGCCTCGTCCTTCTTGCCGTCGAGGTACAGGTCCTGGATCTCCTCGGCCTCCTTCTCGAAGCCGTACCGGCGGGCGAGGTCGTTGTAGAAGTTCCTGCCCTTGGCGCCCATGCCGCCGATGTACAGCGCGGCCATCGGGCGGCCGAACTCCAGGTAGCCCTGCACGTCGTCGCCGATGGCGAGGGCGGACTGCCCGACGACGTCCAGCTCGCCGAGGGACGGGTCGCGCTTGGCCTTCCCTGCGGCCAGGGACGGGCCCCACACGTCCTTGGCCTTCTCCGGCATGTAGAAGATCGGCTCCCAGCCGTTGGCGATCTCGGCGGTCAGCTCGACGTTCTTCGGGCCGATCGCGGCGACCATGACCGGGATGTCCGCCCGCACCGGGTGGTTGATGATCTTGAGAGCCTTGCCGAGCCCGGTGCCCTGCCCCTCGGGCAGCGGCAGCTTGTAGTGCTTGCCGTCGTACTGGACCCGCTCGCGCCGCCACGTCTTGCGGCAGATGTCGATGATCTCGCGGGTGCGGCCGAGCGGCGCGGTGTAGGGGACGCCGTGGAACCCCTCGATGACCTGCGGGCCGGACGCGCCGATGCCGAGCGTGAACCGTCCGTCCGAGACGTAGTCCAGGCCCGCGGCGGTCTGCGCGATGGCGGTCGGCGTCCGCGAGTAGATGTTGAGGATGCCGGAGGCGATCTCCACCCGTTCGGTCCTGGCGGCGATGTAGCCCATCTGGCTCACCGCGTCGAAGCTGTACGCCTCCGCTACATAGACGATGTCGAGCCCGGCCTTCTCATAGTCGGCCAGCTCCTCGACGGTCTCCTTGAAACCGCCGGAGTAACTGAGCGCCATCCCGATGCGCATCGGCGTCCCTTCCATAACCGAATCAGATTCCAGTCGAACGTAACCTACTCCGGCGGCCCGGCCGCGACGAGGGTCAGGACAGGGCCGGGCCGTTCAGAGCGTCCAGCGCCGGCCGGTACAGGTCGGCGCGGATCTTCCCCACGGTCGTGCCGTTCTTGCCGGCCATGGACGCGGCCCACTCGACGGCGGCGGGCAGGACCTCGTCCTCGGCGGCGGTGCGCTGGACGATCCCGGCCGCCTCCGCCTGCTCGGCCGTGTACCGGCGGCCCGTGACCATCGCCTCGTGCGCGGTGCGCTTCGGCAGCCGCGACTGGATCAGCGCGTTCATCCCGGGCGTGAACGTCATGCCGAGATCGACCTCGGGCAGGCAGAAGTAGCCGCGGTCCGTCCGCATGACGGCGAAGTCGTGGGCGAGGGCGAGCATGCCGCCGCCGGCGAACGCGTGCCCGTTCAGCGCGGCGACCGTGGGCATCGGCAGCGACAGGACGCGCGCGTACAGGCCGTGGACCCGGCGCAGGTAGTCCTCGAACCTGTCCTGGTTGGCGCCGAGCCAGTCGAGGTCGAGTCCGTTGGAGTAGAACTTGCCGGTCCCGACGGTGACGAGGGCGCCCGGCCCGTCGTTCTTCTCCAGGGTGTCGAGCGCACCCTCGGCCGCGCCGAGGAAGTCGGGGCTGAAGCGGTTCTCACCCGCGTCGAACCGCAAGACGTACACGTCCCCGTCGCGCTGGAGATCGATCACGAGAGTCTCCTTCGTCCGTGCCTGAGCCGACCCTACTCGCGGGTAGTCGGCGGGTGCACTCCCCCGCTCGGTATGACGTCCGGCATAAGCCAGAGTTCCTATGACGATCGTCATGGTCAATGCGAACACCCTATGATGAATGTCATAATCGAGCCATGGGGACGGACAGCCGGGAACGCATGGTGCGCAGCGCCGCCTACCTCTTCCGCGAGCGCGGCTACAGCGGCACCGGGTTCCGCGACGTCATCGCGCACAGCGGCGCGCCGCGCGGGTCGATCTACCACCACTTCCCGGACGGCAAGGCGCAGCTCGCCGAGGAGGCGGTCCGCTACGCCGGCGACTTCCTCAACGCCGGCATCCTCGCCGCCACCGAGGGCGGCGATCCCGCGTCCGCCGTGGACGCCTTCGTCGGCTGGTGGCGGCAGGTCCTCATGAAGAGCGAGTTCCGCGCGGGCTGCCCGATCGTGGCCGTCACCGTGGAATGCCACGACGACGCGCCGCAGCTCGCCGCGGCCGCCGCGGCGGCGTTCGGCCTCTGGCAGGACACCCTCGCCACCGGCCTCGGCAACGCGGGCGTCGCCGACGACCGCGCCGCCCGCCTGGCCCGCCTGACCGTCGCCGCGGTCGAGGGCGCCACCATCCTGTGCCGCGCCCACCGCGACGTCGCGCCCCTCGACGACGTCGTCGCCGAGCTCAAGGACATGACCCGCAGGGCCGTGCAGGAGGCCGAGTAGTTCTCGGCGGTCGGCGGCTCCTGCGGTCGATGGGTCTCGGCTGTCAGGTGTTCTCGGCGGTCAGCTCGGCGATGGCCTGGAGGGCCAGGACGTAGGACATCGTGCCGAAGCCGGCGATGGTGCCGGTGGCTACGCCGGCGACGACGGAGGTGTGGCGGAACTCCTCGCGGGTCGCCGGGTTGGTGATGTGCACCTCGATGAGCGGCGCCGTGCGCTGGGCGAGCGCGTCCCGCAGCGCGTACGAGTAGTGGGTGAACGCGGCCGGGTTCAGCACGATGGGGATGCGCCCGTCGGCGGCCTCGTGCACCCAGCGCATCATCTCGGCCTCGTCGTCGGTCTGCCGGACCTCGACGTCCAGGCCGAGGCCGCGGCCGGCGTCGCGGCACAGCGCGGCGAGATCGTCGAAGCTGGTCGACCCGTACTTGTCGGGCTCGCGGACGCCGAGCCGGCGCAGGTTCGGTCCGTTCAGGACGAGCACTCGCGTCATCGGCCGCTCCCCTCCGGAGGACGCCCCTCGGACCCCCGCCGGCCGATCTCCCGGTACGCGGCGGCGAGCAGTTCCTCGTCCGGGCCTTCGAGGCGGCCGGGCTCGGCGATGCCGTCGAGGACGACGAACCGCAAGGTGGCGCCCCGCGACTTCTTGTCGATCGTCATGGTGGCGCGCAGGGCGGGCCAGTCGGCGCCGTAGGAGACGGGCAGGCCGACGGAGGCGAGCACGTCACGGTGCCGCTGGACGACGCCGTCCGGGAGGCGCCCGGCGAGGCGGGCCAGCTCGGCGGCGTAGACCATGCCGATCGCGACGGCGTGGCCGTGCCGGAACCGGTAGTCCTCGGCCTTCTCGATCGCGTGCGCCAGGGTGTGGCCGTAGTTGAGGATCTCCCTCAGGCCGCTCTCCCTGAGGTCGGCGGACACCACGTCCGCCTTGACCTGGACGGCGCGTTCGACCAGCTCACGGGTGTGCGGGCCGTCCGGGGACGCCGCGCCCTCCGGGTCGTCCTCGACCAGTTCCAGGATCTTCGGGTCGGCGATGAACCCCGCCTTGATGATCTCGGCGAGGCCGCTGACGTAGTCCTCGCGGGGCATCGTCGGCAGCGTGGCCAGGTCGCACAGCACGCCGGCGGGCGGATGGAACGCGCCGACGAGGTTCTTGCCCTCCGGGACGTTGATGCCGGTCTTGCCGCCGACGGCCGCGTCCACCATGCCGAGCAGCGTCGTCGGGACGAGCACCGCCCGCACTCCGCGCAGCCACGACGCCGCCGCGAACCCGGCGAGGTCGGTGGTCGCGCCGCCGCCGACGCCGACGACGACGTCCGTCCGGGTCATGCCGGACCGGGCGAACGCCGACCACAGCCCGGCGAGGACACCGACCTCCTTCGCGGCCTCGCCGTCCGGGACGGGCAGCGGGTGGACGGTGTATCCGGCCTGTTCAAGGGCACCGCACACGGGGCGGGCGATCTCCGGCAGCCCCTCGGCGTGCACGACTGCGACCGTCCGGGCGCGTTCCCCGACCAGGCCCGGCAGTTCGCCGAGGACACCGGTCCCGATGACGACGTCGTACGGGTCGGCGCCGCCGACGTGCACCCGCGCCTGCGTCACGACTCGTCCTCAAGGGCCTTGACGACTTCCTCGACGACGTCGTCCGGCTCGCGGCCGTCCGTGTCGACCTGAACCGTGCCGAGCCGCTCGTAGATCGGCAGGCGCTCCTCCAGGAGCTTGCGCATCTGGCTGCGCGGGTTGAGGACCAGCAGCGGCCGCGCCGACGCCAGCCCCACCCGCTTGATCGCCTCCGACAGCCCGACCCGCAGGTAGACGACGGTGTGCCCGGCGAGCAGTTCCTGCGTCTCCCGCGCCAGGACGGCGCCGCCGCCGAGCGCGACGACGCCGTCGTGCCCGGCCAGCGCCGCCGCGACGGCCGCGCGTTCCAGCTCGCGGAAACGCTCCTCGCCGTCGTCGACGAAGATCTCGCCGACCGGCTTGCCGGCCGTCTTCTCCACATCGGCGTCGGTGTCGCGCAGCGCGACGCCGAGCCTTCCGGCGAGCGCGCCGCCGATCGTGGTCTTGCCGGAGCCGGGCGGCCCGATGATGACTGCCTTCGGTCGCATGTCAGCGGGTCCAGTTCACTTGACGGTCAGCGAGGACACGTATCCCCGCAGGTTACGGGCGGTCTCCTCGGCGGAGTCGCCGCCGAACTTCTCCAGCGCCGCGTCCGCGAGGATCAGCGCCACCATCGCCTCGGCGACGACCCCGGCCGCGGGGACGGCGGTGACGTCGCTGCGCTGGTTGATGGCCTTGGCGGGCTCGCCGGTCTTCACGTCGATGGTGTCGAGGCGGCGCGGGACGGTCGAGATCGGCTTCATCGCGGCCCGCACCCGCAGCACCTCGCCGGTCGTCATGCCGCCCTCGACGCCGCCGGCCCGGTTCGTCCGCCGCCGGATCCCCTCGGGGGTGCCGTCGATCTCGTCGTGGGCCCGGGAGCCGGGGCGCCGCGCGGTGGTGAACCCGTCGCCGAGTTCCACGCCCTTGATCGCCTGGATGCCCATCAGGACCCCGGCGAGCCGCGAGTCGAGGCGCCGGTCCCAGTGGACGTGGCTGCCGAGGCCGGGCGGCAGCCCGTAGGCGAGGACCTCCACGACGCCGCCGAGGGTGTCGCCGGCCTTCTTGGTCTCGTCGATGTGCGCGACCATCGCGGCGGACGCCTCGTCGTCGAAGCAGCGCACCGGGCTCTCGTCCACCCGCGCGAGGTCGCCCGGCCCCGGCAGGACGCCGTCGGGCGCCTCGACCTCGCCGAGCGCGATCACGTGGCTCAGCACGTCCACACCGAGGGCCTGCTTGAGGAACGCCTTGGCGACGGTCCCGAGCGCGACCCGCGCCGCGGTCTCCCGCGCGCTCGCCCGCTCCAGGACGGGCCGGGCGTCGTCGAAGCCGTACTTCTGCATGCCGACGAGGTCGGCGTGGCCGGGCCGCGGCTGCGACAGCGGGGCGTTGCGCGCCTGCGCCGCGAGGAGGTCGGCGTCCACGGGGTCGGCCGACATCACCGTCTCCCATTTGGGCCATTCGGTGTTTCCGACCTCGATCGCGACCGGGCCGCCGAGCGTCACCCCGTGCCGGACGCCGCCGAGGATCGTCACCTGGTCCTGCTCGAACTTCATCCGGGCGCCCCGCCCATGGCCGAGCCGGCGGCGGCGCAGTTCCTCGGCGATCTCCCCCGAGGTCACGCGCACACCGGCCGGCAGCCCCTCCACGATCGCGGTGAGGGCCGGGCCATGGGACTCCCCCGCGGTCAACCAGCGCAGCATGCCCCGATCCTATTGACTCCGCGCGCCCGCCCGTGACGCCGTCCACCATCTGAGAGGCTAGTCGGCAGAGGTGGGACGATGAGGGAGGCGTTGCTGGCCCAGGCGCGGGGGTGCGCGGAGCTGGGGTCGCCGATGTACGCGGAGCTTCTCACGCGGGCGGCGGACGACCCCGGCGGGGCCGTGGCGGAGGTGCTCGGGGACCGTGCGGAGCCGCGATTCATCCTGAGCATGCTGGGGACCGTGCACCGGCTCGTCCTGGAAGGGCGGGCGCCGGAGCTCGCCGGGCACTACCCGACCGCGGGCGGGACGAAGGATCCCCTGGCCGCCTGGCCCGCGTTCCGGGACGTGCTGGTCGAGCACGCGGCGGAGATACGCGCGGGGCTCGCGGACCCGCCGCAGACGAACGAGGTCGGACGAGCTGCCCCGCTGGTCGGCGGGCTCCTCGCGGTGGCCGAGGCGACGGCCCTGCCGATCCGGCTGCTGGAGATCGGCGCCAGCGCCGGCCTGAACCTGCGCGCCGACCATTTCCGGATCCTGCACGAGCACGGTGCGTACGGGCCGGAGTCGCCGGTCGTGCTCCCGGACGCCTGGCGGGGCCTTCCCCCGGTGGACGCGCCGCTCACACTCGCCGAGCGGCGGGGATGCGACCTGAGTCCGCTGGACGCGACCTCGCCGCAGGCTCAGCGGCGGCTGCTGTCGTACGTGTGGCCCGATCAGGCGGCGCGGGTCGAGCGGCTGCGGGCGGCGTTCGAGGTGGCCGCGCGGGTTCCCGCGACGGTCGTGCGGGCGGGCGCGGCGGACTTCCTCAGCGGCCTGGCCCCGGAGCCAGGCGTGGCGACGGTCGTGTGGCATTCGACGATGCGGGCGTACCTGTCCGAGGACGAGGCCGCGCGGATGCACCGCCATCTGGAGGAGGCGGGCGCGGCGGCGAGCGAGGAGGCTCCGGTCGCCCACCTGTCGTTCGAGGGACGCGACGCGTCCCGCCTCGACGCCGTTCAGGTCGTGGCGCTGCGGCTGTGGCCGGGCGGCGAGCGGAGGATCCTCGGCGAGGGACCGTCGCACGGCCTGCCCGTCACCTGGGCTTAGGCGATCTCGCGCCAGTCGAGGACGGGGCCGTCCAGTCCCTGACCGCGGCGAGGAAGCCGAGGCGGTTGGCGCGCCGGGCCGGGTCCTCGTCCATGACCATGACGTCGTCGAAGTAGGTGCCGATCGGGTCGATGAGGGCGGTCGCGGCCGCGTAGAACTCCGGCAGTGTTGGGTGGGCGGTGAGTTCGTCCTGGACGGCGGTGAACGCGGCGTGCAGGTCCCTTTCCGCGGGTTCGGTGAAGAGCGCCGGGTCGTAGCCGGCGGCGGTGCCGTCCGGGACGATGCGCAGGACGCGCTGCAGCGCCGCCGTGAGCCGCGCGAACCGCGACGAGCGGAGCAGATCCTCCAGGTCGGCCGCGGCCTGGGCGGCGCGGGCGGGAGCGCCCGCGTGCGGGAGGACCGCCCGGACGATGTGGACGGCGCGGCCCTCGTCCAGGAGGTTCTGCTCCAGGCGGCGCGCGACGAACCGTTCCGCCTCGGCGAGGGCCTCGGGGGTGACGTCGACGGGCTGGTGGTGCGCGGCGACGGCGAGGCCGTCCCCCACCGTGACGGGCGCGAGGCGCGGGACGGCCCGCAGGATCGCGGTCAGCGCGAGGGCGGCGCGGCGCAGGCCGAACGGGTCGGAACCGCCGGTGGGGGCGGAGCCGACGGCGAACAGCCCGGCGAGGAGGTCGAGCCGGTCGGCGACGGACAGCAGCGCCCCGGCGGCCGTGACGGGCAGGGCGTCCCCGGCGGAGCGGGGAAGCTCCATCTCGTGGAGGGCCTGCGCGACGGCCTCGTCCTCGCCCGCGCGGCGGGCGTACTCGCGGGCCATCGTCCCGGCGAGGCTCGGCAGCTCGATGACCATGGACGAGGCGAGGTCGAACTTGGCCAGCCCGGCGGCGCGGCGGATCGTCTCCCGCTCGTCCGGAGCGGGGTCGAGGCGATCCGCCAGTTCGGCGGCGATCGCGGCGATGCGGGACGAGCGGTCGGCCATCGAGCCGAGCCGTTCGGTGAACGTGAGCCTGGCGAGGCCGTCCTTGATCTGTTCGGGCGTGTGGCGGAGGTCCTGCTGGTAGAAGAAGGAAGCGTCTTCGTAGCGCGCGCGCAGGACCGCCTCGTTCCCGGTCCGGACGGCGTCGTGGTCGCATTCGCCGTTGGCGACGGTGACGAAGTACGGGAGAAGGTCGTCCGTGGACGTCCGCACCGGCAGGTAGCGCTGGTGCTTGCGCATGACCGTGGTGAGGATCTCCTCGGGCAGCTCCAGGTACTTCTCGTCGAAGGAGCCCAGGATGGCGACGGGTTCCTCGACGAGGTTGACGATCTCTTCGACGAGGTCCCGCTCACCGGCGAAGTCGATGACGCCCCCGCGGCCGCGGGCGAGCACCCCGGCGTCCTCGATGACGCGGGAACGGCGGCGGGCCGGGTCGGGTTCGATCCCGTGCTCGCGAAGCGCCGAGATCAGCGACGACGCGTCCGGGACCTCGACCCGCGGCTCGCCCGCCGTGCGGTGGACGCGGGTGGAACGGCCCGCCGTCATGCGGGACACGGTGAACGGGATCTCGTGCCCGTCCAGGAGGGCGAGCAGCCAGCGGATCGGGCGGGCGAACGCCAGGCCGTGCGCGTTCCACCGCATGTTCCTCCCGGCGCGCAGCCCGGTGACGATCTCCGGGAGCAGGCCCGCCAGGACCTCGGCGGCGGGGCGGCCCACCACCTCGCGGACGAACCCGGCGTATTCTCCGCCGCCCACCGTGACCTGCCGGACGTCCGAGACATCGACCCCGTGGCCCCGCGCGAACCCCCGCAACGCCCGCGTCGGCTCACCGGCCGCGTCGTAGGCGGCGGCGAGGCGCGGCCCCTTCACGACCTGCTCGGTGTCCGGTTCCCGGGGCTCCAGGTCGCGGACGAGCACGATGATGCGGCGTGGCGTCGCGTAGCCGTCGAGCGATGAGGCGTCCGTGAACAGGCCTGCCTCCTCAAGCCCGCGCAGCAGCCGTTCCGCCACATCGTCCGCCGTGCGGGCGACCTCGTGCGGCGGGAGCTCCTCGACGCCGATCTCCAGGGTGAACGCGGCAGTCGAGGCGAGGGAGGCCGGCGCGTCCGGCGCGGTGACGGCGGCGGGACGCGTCGCGGCGTCGCCGAGGGGGTAGCCCAGTTCGGCGCGGCGCTCCACCCACAGCGCGGCGGCGTCGTGGGCGAGTCCCCGCATCCGGGCGAACGCGCGGGCGCGCTCGGTCGTGCCGATCGCGCCGCGCGCGTCCAGGACGTTGAACGCGTGCGAGCACTTCAGGACGTAGGAGTGGGCGGGGACGGGCAGCCGGGCGTCCAGCATCCGCCGCGCCTCCGCCGCGTACGCCTCGAACAGCTCGCGGTTCGCCCCGATGTCGGCGTCGTCGAGGTAGTAGCGGCTCATCTCGTACTCGGCGCGCAGCGCGGTGGCCGGGTTCAGCGTGCCCGCCCCGACCTCGGTGTTCATCGGCTGCGCGACGAGGCAGCCGCGCCCCGCCCAGTAGCCGGTGAGCCGGATCAGGGCGTCCTGCATGGTCAGCACGGAAATCTCCAAGGGTGACGGGACGACCAAGCCTAGAAGCTCAGCGCCCGAGACCTCGGTCGATCGCGATCCGCACCGGGGACGATTCGGGGAGCGGCCCCGCCGGGGCCAGCGGCGGCTGCGCCATGAACCGCGGCTCCGTGCCGTGGTGCGGCTGCGCGGCGTGCACGAGGAACGGGTGGCACAGGTAGACGTCGCCGGCCTGCCCGGTCGCCAGGACGACGGGACGCTCCTCGGATGCCTGGACGGCCTTGCCCGCGATGTCCATGAACGCGAGGCCATCGTCGCCCGCCGGTTCGAGGATCGGCGGGACGTCAAGGTGCGAGCCGGCCCGGACGCGGGTGGGCGCGTCGTCCTCGCCCACGTCCGAGAACAGGAACAGCATCAGCAGCGCGCGCCCCTTGGACGCCACGTTCACCCGGTAGGACATGAAGTCGGACGGGTCGTCGCCGGGGAAGCTCGCGTCGATGTGCCAGCCGTCGTCACCGGGCGCTTCGGCGCCGGGGAACCGCACCGGGAACGTCCCGAGGCTCCCGCGCGGCCGCCAGGCCCCCGCGCCGACGATCGCGTCGAACGCGGCGTGCAGCTCCGGCGTGTTGGCAGCGGCCCGGAACGGCTCCTGTGCGTAGTCGCCGAGCCGGACGACGGGCCGCGTCCACGTCGAGCGGTCGCCGGGGTCGCAGCCGGTGTCCCGCCAGAGGATCTCCCGGCATTCGGCGGCCAGCCGGCGGGAGAAGGCGCCCGCCACCCGGACGAACCCGTCCGCGACGAATGAGTCGACGTCGGTCATGCCGCCCAGCCTGCCTGTGAGGCGGCGCGGGACGCCAATGATTTACCGGCGGACGACGTTCAGTTCGACGCCGCCGACGATGCGGCCGCGCAGCACCTCGGCGAGCCGGTCGGACACCCGCTGCACGGTGCGGCGCTCGTCGTGGCCCGCGACGACGGCGAACCGGACGGCGACCTCGGCGGACGTGCCCTCGGTGACGCGGACCCCGCTGACGGACTCGTCGGAGCCGAACGCGGCCTCGACGGCGGCGAGGACGTCGGGGTCCTCGTGCGGGGGCGGGACGGGGCGGCCCTCGGCGAGCAGGTGCAGGCGCAGGCCGTCCACGGCGAACGGGACCGGGCCCGCCACGTCCACGACCAGGGCGTCCGCGCCCTCGTCGAGGGTGGCGCGGCACGCCTCCCCGGCGCGGACCGCGACGGGGCGGGCGTCGGCGCGCCACGCCTTCATCGTCTCGGTGCAGGTGAAGCCGAGGACACCGCGCCGCCCGTCGTCGCCGATGAGCGTGGGCAGCGCCATGTCGCTCGTCTTCTCCCGGCGCGGCTCGCCGGGCGGCAGGTCCTCTTCTTCGGTGAGGACGGCGACGATGGGCACCAGGAGCCGCGCACCCTGGAGCCGCCGCAGCACCACGTGCACGCCCACGCGCCCCGCCGCGTAGCCGGCGAGGGCCTCGCACAGCCGCGGGTCGGCGCTGCCGTCGTCCCCGGGGAACTGGGGTTCGGGAATGGTCAGTCCGGACACGCCAGGAAGGCTATAACCTCCACCGGGCACCGTGGGCGACTATTCGGATGCTTTCCGCCACCGGCGCGGTCAGCCGAGGTCGGCGATGGCCGCGACGGTGCCGCCGCCGGACGGCCCCTGGTGGACGGCGGCCACCGACACGAACACCGCCGGGTCGCCCGTGACGGACGCCGCGACGCCCCCGACGCACGCCTTGATCTGCCGGTGCCAGTGCACGTCGGAGTCGTCCAGCATGATGTTGCGGCGTCCCCGGACCGAGCCGCCCGGGTCGGCCTCGCACTTGATGAACACGTTGACGAGGCGGTCGCCGAGGTCGGGCGTCCGAGGGCGTTCCGGCAGGTCGAGGCCCGCCGACCTGATCGCGTCCCAGATGCCGTCGGCGTCCAGTGCGTCGTTCATCACACCGTGCCCGGCGCGGTACCGGCCGCCGATGCCGCGCACGTTCCCGACGACGACGATCTGCGCCCGGTCGAGTTCCACGCCGGACGAGCAGGACGCCACCGACGAGAACAGCGACAGGTCCTTGTGGATCTGCTCCGCGGAAGGCGTCTCGATCTCGCCGAGCGCGACGGCGATGCCGAGCGCGGTCGTGGAGTTGGAGATGTCCATCGACTTGAGGGTGTCCTCGGTGACGACGTCGCGGCCGCGCGACTTGGCGTCGTTGATGGTGTCGAGGGTGAGCAGCGGCGTCTTGGTCTGGACGTAGTGGACGTCGCCGGGGTCGTCGATCCCGGCGGTCTTCATCGCCTCGCGGACGCCCGCGGCGACGGTCTCGACCATCGCGGGCCGGCCGATGTCCTCGGGCAGGATGATCTCGCTCATCGCGACGCCGACCGACAGGCGCGGCTCGTCCGACCTCGGCGCCTTCGCCGGGTCGACGGTGGCGAAGACGGTGGCGTGCGGGGACAGGACGCCGTCGGTGCCGCCCGACCACACCAGCGGGACGCGCCGCACCTCGTCCGCGGTACGGGTCCCCTTGCCGAGCAGCACCTCGCGGAACGCGCGGTCGGCCAGCAGCCGCGTGTAGTCGTTCACGCCGCCGTTGCCCTCGGTCTTGCCGACGACGGCGAGCACCCGGTCGGCGTCCAGGACGCCGTCGTCGATCAGCCGGGCCAGCCCGGACGCGTCGGTCACGCTCTCGATGGGGATCTTGCGGACTTCGATCGGATCGGGCACGTCATCGCTCCTCGGCTGCTCTGGTGATCGTCCTGTACCCCGGGTCACGCCTCCACGACCGTCCCGGCCTTGCCGTGCGCCGCGTCGCCCAGCCGGGCCAGCGACGCGATCGCGGCGCGCCGCCCGCCGGCGGCGACGAACCGCCGCACCGCCTCCACCTTCGGGCCCATGCTGCCGCCGGCGAAATGCCCGGCGGCGGCCAGCTCGCGCAGTTCCGCGACCGTCGTGCGGTGCAGCGGACGCGCGTGCGGGGTGCCGAACCCGGTCATCGCGTTCTCCACATCGGTCGCGATCACCAGGGTGGCCGCGCCCAGCCGCCGGGCCAGCAGCTGCGCCGCCAGGTCCTTGTCGACGACGGCCTCGACGCCGCGCAGCGTCCCGTCCACGCGGGCCACGGGCACGCCTCCGCCGCCCGCAGCGACCACGACGTGCCCGGCGTCCAGCAGCGCCGCCGCCGCGCCGGCGTCCAGAATGTCCAGGGGCTCCGGGGAGGCGACGACGCGCCGCCAGCCCCGCTCCCCGAAGGGCCGCCACACCTGGCCGAGCGCCGTGGCGCGCCGTGCCTCCGCTTCGGGGAAGTAGCGGCCGACCGGCTTGGCGGGGTCGGTGAACCCGGGGTCGGACGTGTCCACGAGCGTGCGCGTCACGACCGTGGACACCGGGCGGGCCGTGCCCCTCGCGGCCAGGGCCCGCTCCAGCGCGTTCATGATCATCACACCGACGGTGGCCTGGGTCTGCGCGCCGCACCAGTCCAGCGGGACGGGCGGCACCACACCCGCCGCGAGCTGGTTCTTGATCAGCAGGTTGCCGACCTGGGGCCCGTTGCCGTGGGTGAGCGCGACCCGCGCGCCCGCCGCGACGAGGCCGGCCACCGGGCCCATCGCGCGCTCGATCGCCGCCGCCTGGGCGTCCGGCGTGGCGCTGCCGTCCGGCGCGGTCATGGCGTTGCCGCCGAGCGCGATCAGGATCCGCTCCCCGCCGAGCGGTCCCCCGTCCTCCCCGCCGTTCCAGCTCACGGCCCGAACGCTAGCCCGGCGACGGGCGGCGCTCATGGGCTAAACCAGCCCAAGGAACGCCGCCCGTTCGGCAATCTCCGCCCAAGCGGTCAGGGCCGCTCGCCCAGGGAATCGACCCAGCCCGCCTGAAGGTACGTCTGCGACAGGCCGGCGTCGCCGTCCTTCCCGACGGAGGACTGGTACGCGAGCAGCTCCGCCGTCTTCTGGTCGATGACCAGCCGGATGCGCCCGGCCGGGCCCCCCATCGATACGGCCGCGCCCCGGCGGCCGCGGTCATCGGTGACCGCTCCGTCCGACCGCACGCCCGGCTGCCCGGCGAGAACCCGGTACAGCGCGGCCTTCGTGCCCGGCGTGGTCGGGCCCGCCAGCAGGTCCTGCGCCGTCACCCAGACGAAGTACGGGTACGGGTCGACGTTCTGCGGCCCGCCCGCCTTCCGCAGGTCCGCCTCGTAGCGGCGCCGCAGCTCCTTGCCCAGGGCCGCCGCGTCCACGGGAAGCTCGCGCAGTTCGTCCATGGTCAGGTCGGCGTTCCCGACCTGGTAGGTGATCGGCATGTCGTAGTCGTTCACCGACGGGGCCCGGTCCTCCTTCGACAGCAGCTCGGGGGAGCCCGCCCGGCGCCATTCCGCCTCGTCACGCGGCGTGGGGAAGCTCGTCCGCACGTCGATCCCGGTGACCGTCCTCGTGCGGTCGCGCGGGGACCGCGCCGTCCAGCTCTCCTCTCCCCCCGTGGTCACGAAGGTGTAGGGGAGCTTCTTCGGGTCCCGGGCGGGCCGGCCGGCACCCGGACGCCGCGGCCGAGCACCCGGCAGGTCCGCCTCGTGCGTGTGCGTCGTCCTGGTCTGGCTGCGCACGTACCAGTAGCGCCCCATTCTGCCCGGGGCACGCTCGGCCGTCTCGGCACCGGCGAGCAGGATCGTGCGCGCGTCGACGGACCTTTCGGCCGTCGCGGGCGGTGATGGCGTGTGCCCGTTCCCGCCTGTGGCGACGATCGCGCCGCCGGCGGCGCAGGCCGCGGCCGCGACACCGGCGGCCAGCAGTGCCGGGCGGCGCCTGCGCACTCGGGGCCGGGCCTCGGCGGCGGAGTTCATGGCCCGCGCCAGGTCGGTGTCGCGGCGGCGGGCGTGGCCCTCGTCCGCCAGCTCGTCCAGGGCGGCGGGCCGGAGCGCGCGGAAGGTCGTGTCGGTGTCCATCTTCTCTCCAATGGTCATCGGGCCGCCTTCTCGGCGACGGGGGCGGCGGGGGCGGCACGGCCCGGGGCGGGGCCGGGGGCGTCCAGGGCGCGGGCGAGCCGCCGCCGCGCCCGGTGCAGCCGGACGGCGAAGGTGGGCACCGAGCAGCCCATGACCTTCGCCGCCTGCCGGGGGTCGAGGCCGTGCCAGTTGACGAGCGCGAGGATCTCCAGGTCGCGCTCGGGCAGCGCGGCGATCGCCGCCAGTGCGGTCTCGCGTTCCACGACGTGCACGGCGACGTCCCAGGCCGCGAGGTCGGCGGGCGTCGTCAGCGCCCGGATGCGCTCGGCGAGGACCCGCCCGCGCCTGCCCCGGTCGCGCTGCTTGTGCAGCAGGTTGCGGGCGACGCCGAGCAGCCAGGGCAGCGCCGGATCACCGATGGCGTCCAGCCGCCGCCAGGCGATCAGGAACGTCTCGCCCGCGATGTCCTCCGCCGTGTGGGGTTCGGCACGGGTGAGCGCGTACGCCAGCACGCGGCGGTGGTTCTCGTCGTACAGGCGGGTGAACCGTGATTCGGGATCATCCACGAAAACCTCATCTCGAAGTCGGTCATCGTGTCGTAATCCCGTGCGGGCGGCGCCGTTTACAGGTGCGGCCCGGATATTTCAGTGCAGGCGGGTGAGGCGTTCGACGGCCTCGTCGATGACCTCGTCCTTCTTGCAGAACGCGAAGCGGACGAAATGCGCGCCGGCTTCGGCGTGGTCGTAGAAGACCTGTGCCGGGATCGCTACAACGCCCGCCTTCTCCGGCAGGGCGCGGGCCAGTTCCATGCCGTCGGTGAACCCCAGCGGACGGATGTCGGCCTGCACGAAGTAGGTGCCCTGCGGCCGGTACGTGCTGAACCCTGCGGCCTCCAGGCCGGTGATGAGACGGTCCCGCTTGGCCTGCAGGGACGTGCGCAGTTCCTCCACCCAGGGGATCTCGTTGCCCAGCGCGTACGCGGCGGCCCGCTGGTAGGGGGCGCTGACCGCGTAGGTGAGGAACTGCTTCACCGTCTGGACGGCGCGGACATGGGGCGCGGGCGCGGTCACCCAGCCGGTCTTCCATCCGGTGACGGAGAACGACTTGCCCGCCGACGACACCGACACCGTCCGCTCGCGCATGCCGTCGAGCGTCGCCAGGGGGATGTGCTCGGCGTCGTCGAACGTCAGGTACTCGTAGACCTCGTCCGTGATCGCGACCAGGTCGTGTTCGCGGCAGACGCCCGCGATGGCCTCCAGCTCGGCGCGTGTGAACACGGTGCCCGCCGGGTTGTGCGGCGAGTTCACCAGGATCGCCCGGGTGCGGGGGCCGGCCGCGGCGCGCAGCTCGTCCGGGTCGAAGGTGAAGCGGCCCTCGACCGGGCGGAGCATGACGGGCCTGCGGACGGCGCCGGAGAGCGCGATCACGGCCGCGTAGGAGTCGTAGTACGGCTCGAACACGATGACCTCGTCGCCCGGCCCGGCGAGCGCGAGCACCGACGCGGCGATGCCCTCCGTGGCGCCAACGGTCACGAACACCTCGGCCGCCGGGTCGTACGACAGCCCGTACCGCTGAAGCCGCTGCGCCGCGACGGCCTCCCGGAGCTCCGGCAGCCCCGGCCCCGGCGGGTACTGGTTCGCTCCCGACCGGATCGCCTCTACCGCGGCGTCCAGCACGGCCTGCGGGCCGTCGGAATCCGGAAAGCCCTGGCCGAGGTTGATCGAGCCGGTCCGGACGGCGAGGGCCGACATCTCGGCGAAGATCGTCTCGCCGAATCCCTGCATGCGCGCTACGAGAGGGTCACCCACGCCGACCAGGGTAGCGGCGTCAGATCCAGCCCATCTCCCTCGCGGCGCGGACGGCGGCGAGGCGGTTGGACTCGCCGAGCTTGGTCATGGCGGTGGAGAGGTAGTTGCGGACGGTGCCCTCGGACAGGTGGAGGTGGGCGGCGATGCGGGCGGTCTCGGTGCCGGTGCCGGTGAGGCGCAGGACCTCGCGCTCGCGCTCGGAGAGCGGGTTGTCGCCGGCGGCCATGGCGCCGGCGGCGAGTTCGGCGTCCAGGTAGCGGCCACCGCCGTGCACCTTGCGGATGGCGGCGGCGAGTTCCTGCGTGGGGGCGTCCTTGGCGACGAACCCGCGGACCCCGGCGGCCATGGCGCGGCGCAGGTAGCCGGGGCGGCCGAAGCTCGTCAGGATGCAGACCGAGCAGCGGGCGCCGGAGGCGTTGAGCTGCTCGGCGACGGTGAGGCCGTCCGCGCCGGGCATCTCGATGTCCAGGACGGCGACGTCCGGGTCGTGCTCGGCGACGGCGGCGGCGACCTCGTCGCCCCGGCCGGCCTCGGCGACGACCTCCAGGTCGGGTTCGAGGCCGAGCAGCGCGGCGACGGCGCCGCGGATGAGGTGCTCGTCGTCGGCCAGCAGGATCCGGATCACGCGCGGCTCCCCCCGGTGTCGGCGGGCACGGCGTCCGCGGGCACGGCGTCCGCGGACACGGCCTTGGCGGACGCGGTGTCGCCGGGCACGGCCTCGGCCGGCGCGGGGGCGGGGAGGGGGACGACGGCGCGCAGGACGAAGTCGGCGCGCCCGTGCCGGCCGGAGGTGATCTCGCCGCCGAGCACGGCGACGCGCTCGGCGAGGCCGGTGAGGCCCGCGCCGTCGGCGTCGTCGCCGCCGCGGGCGCCGTCGTTGCGCATCTCAAGGGCCACGGAGTCGCCGTGGGAGGTCAGCGTGACGGTGCAGTGCCGGGCCTCGCTGTGCTTGATCACGTTGGTGGTGCCCTCGCGGATCACCCAGGCCAGTACCGCGCGGACCTCCGGCGGCAGCGCGCCCGGCAGGTCTCCGATCTCGCAGCGGATCCCGGCGGCCTCCAGCACGGCACGCGCCCCGGCAAGCTCGGCGTCCAGCTCGACGGCGCGGTAACCGTTGACGGCGGCCCTCACCTCCCGCAGCGCCTCCCGGGCGGTGCGCCGGACGTCGGCCATCTCGGCGACGGCCCGGTCCGGGTCGGCGCCCACCGTCCGCATCGCCAGCTCGCTCTTCACCGCGATCAGGGAGAGGCTGTGGCCGAGAAGGTCGTGCAGGTCGCGGGAGAAACGGAGCCGCTCCTCGGTCACCGCGAGCCGGGCGAGGGCCCCCCGGGCCGCGTAGGTCTCCTGGTGCATCTCCCACATGCGGCGCTGGTACCGGTTGCAGAACACGACGAACCCGCAGGCGGCGACGTAGACCGCGAACATCATGGGCAGGAGGCCGTACCAGGGCATGCCGCCGTCCGGGTAGAGGTACCGCGCGGAGATCGTGGTGAGCGCCGAGCAGTACGCGGCCGTGCCGAGGCAGAGGGCGGCGATCTGCCGGCGGCTCATCGGCGACAGCACCACCGCGGACACCCAGATGACCGCGATCAGGTTGAACAGCGGGTTGGTGAGGAGCATCAGGCTCAGCACGGCGGCCACGGCGCCGCCGGCCGCGATGTCGCGCCGGGACGCCCCGCCGTCCAGGCCCGTCCGGACGAGCCGCGCGTAGTACCAGGTGAGCAGGGCGAGGCCCGCGATCACCGCGAGGACGACCGGGACGCCGACGTGACCGTCGTCGTAGGCGGCCACCAGCCCGGCCAGGCTCGGCGCGATGAACCCCACGGCCGCGAGCAGGAACGAGCGGTACGTCCCCCGCCGATACCGTTCCAGCCTGCGGTTGTCCTGCTCTTCCAGATCCGCCGTGGTGGCGACCGCCATGTCGGGTTCCTCCTCGCCTGCACTGTAATCGTGCGCGGGCATCGAGCGGGCGGGCTCCGCCCCCCAGCGTCGCGGTTCCGCGCGCCCGCCGGTAGACGCGCGTGTCACCGGTTCCACCGGCGCCTGTCACCCCATCGGCATGACAGGTGTCATGCGGGCGGCTCTCAGCGGGCGACGCCGACCACGCGCCCGGACTTCTCCCCTAAGGCGCGAGGTCGGTCAGGCGGGTCTTGACGACCTTGCCCATGGCGTTGCGGGGCAGGGAGCCGACCAGGTGCACCACGCGTGGCCGCTTGT
>NZ_JBICUT010000013.1:0-230430 GCF_043198445.1 Spirillospora sp. NPDC048823
TCTGGCGCCGCTGACCCGCGCCCCACCGAGCACGGGTACCGCCGGCCAACGACGTCCGGCGGTGCCCGAATCCCTTCCCACCGGCTTTACGGCGGAGCACACTCCGAAAGTTGGCATGCTGCTGTCACTGGTGCGAGGAGCGGCCGACTTCACGGTCTTGATATGGAGGTCGGCGAGACGGGACGCCCTGCCCCCCGTTCCCTAGCTCGTGCACAAGCGCCCCGGCGCCTTCCTCATGTGGCGCCCGGGGCGTGCCGCGTTCTGATCGGCAACTGAGGACCACGCCACAAGTCCGGCCGTGTTCATCAGGCCCTGTCGAACGCCCCTTCCTTGATCGCCTGCAACAGGCTCCCGAACTGGACCCGGTTCACGACAAGCCGCCCGCAGTCCGGACTCTTGGAGTCTCTGACTCCGACTCCCTCGGGCAACACAGCCACCTCGACACATGCCTCATCGGTCGCGCTTCCGCTGCGGGTGCTCTTGCGCCAGTGGATCGTCATGAGAAACCTTCCATGATCTCAACGACCAGGGCGCTGGAAGCGTCCTCGCTCAACGCCTTCGCCCCGATCATCTCGAAATCTACGGCGAGCTCCCGCACTTCAACAGGATCTTGGACCAATCGCCCACCATGGAACGCGCCGATGTAGGCGACGTCAGACTCGCGGCTCATGACCTGGAACGGCCCGTTGAGGCCGATATGCGCGCCAACCTCGCGGGGGACGATGCGGGTGATCACATCTGATCGCTCCCCCAGATCAAGAAGATGCTGGAGCTGCGCTTTCATCACATCGAAGCCACCCACTGGACGATCTATCGCGTCCTCATCCAGCAGGACAAGGAGGACGGGCGGCTTCGGGCGCTCGAAGATCGCGTCCTGCCGAGCGACGCGCGCCGCCAGCGCACGGTCGACGTCTTTGACGCCCGCCACGGTAAGGAACGCTCGGGCGTAGTCATCTGTCTGCAATGGGACGGGTATGACCTGCCCCTGGTAGATCCGGATGATTTCGGCCTTCGATTCGTACTCGGTGTACTGCCGGAACCAATCCGGATCATGGGATGTGTTCGCGAAGAAGATCAGCAACTCGAACATATGCGGGGTGTTGTACCGCGCATCGAGCTTCCTGGCCTGGTCATCGCCGAGCTTGAGCCTGCCCGCCTCGATGTTGGAAACAGTCGAACGAGCAGCGTTAATGATCTCGCCACACTGGGCCAGCGAGAGACCGTGTTTCTCGCGCTCAAAGCGCAGGGCATATGCCAGAAAGTGCCAGAGCGAGATCTTGGGGTCGAGGGGATCTCTGACGCGGGCCACGCAACCTCCCGTGTTTCCGGTTTTCGGAGATACACAAGAAGATAGCTCCAGTTGCCCAATCCTTGGAGGAGAAACAAGGAAACAGCACCCGAGAGGCTCGACCATGATCGCAACCCCCGACTGCCTGCTGATCCCCATGCTGGCGTCAAAGGCTGCCCCCGGCCTTGCTCGCACTCTGACGCGATCGCGACTTAATAAATGGGGTTATGTGCATATTTCAGACGATGCATTCCTGATCGCCTCGGAATTGATCACTAACGCCGTGGTGGCCACGCCCGGCAAGGAGATCCGCTACCAGTGCAGCCGAGACGAACACGGCGTCCTCATCGCCGTGTGGGACGGGAGCCCGACTCGCCCCCGAGTGCGCCCCCAGATCGACATGACGCTCAACACGCTCGATGTCTCCGAAGACCACTGGGACGACAACGGCGGCCGGGGCCTCCCGATCATCGCGGCCCTCGCCACCAAGTGCGGCCACACCCCCGACCCAACCGGCGGCAAGTGGGTCTGGGCCCGCCTCAAACCCTGATCTCACCGCACCGGCTCTCCGCGTTATGGTCCCGGGGGGACCTCGCCGAGGACGGCCTGGGTGACGTTGGGGAAGTCGCCGAAGATCTTCGTTCCGGCGCCGAAGCCGTTGGCGGTGACGGTCATCGCGGGCATCGGGCCGAACTCGGCCGCGAGGGTGACCAGGAGCGCCGTACCGGTCGGGGTGGCCATCTCGGCGTCGATGTCGTGCCCGTGGATGGGCGCGCGTGCGCGGGCCAGCAGTTCGACGACCGCGGGGCCCGGGTTGGGGATCAGGCCATGCCGGCACCGGATGAAGCCGCGTCCGACCGGGACCGGCGCGGCCCGAACCTCGTCCACGCCGAGGGTCTCCAGCGCGGCGCACGTCCCGACGATGTCGACGATCGCGTCGTGCCCGCCGACCTCGTGGAAATGCACGTCCTCCGGGGGGAGCCCGTGCACCCGTCCCTCCGCTTCGGCGAGTGTCCGGAACACCGCGAGCGCGCGGTCCCGCACGCGCCCCGGCAGGGGCGCGGACCCTACGAGGTCTTCGATGACGGCGTGCGTCCGGGACACGGCGTCGTCCTCGACGCCGACGATGGCGCGGGTGGCCGCGATGCCGCGCCGCGACACCTGCTCGGCGTCCAGGGACCAGCCGGGGACGTCCAGGCCCTTGAGCATGGCGCGCACCTCGTCCAGCTCGGCGCCCGCGTCGAGCAGCGAACCGAGGGCCATGTCGCCGGCGACCCCGGCGAAGCAGTTGAAGTAGGCGACCGTCTTCACGTCATCAACCTCCGCGCCAGCACTGCGGCCCCGAGGCCGTCGTCGATTCCGGTGACGGCCAGGCCCGGCGCCCCCGAGGTCAGCAGCGCCGCCAGGGCCGCGAGTCCGCCTTCGGAACTGCCGTAGCCGACGCTGGTCGGGACCGCCACCACCGGGCGGGACGACAACCGCGCCACGACCGACGGCAGCGCGCCGTCCATGCCCGCCACGACGATGAGGAGCCGCGCCAGGTCGAGGTCGTCCCGCACGGCGAGCAGGCGGTGCAGCCCCGCCACGCCGACGTCGGCCGTCAGCGTGGCGGGCAGGCCGAACGTGTGCGCCGCGACCATCGCCTCCTCCGCCACCGGCAGGTCGGCCGTCCCCGCCGAGACGACGGCGACCGGCAGCGGCACCCGGGAACAGGGGCGGGGCCGCGGACGGGTCAGCACCACGAGCCCGGACCGCGGATGATGGACGGCGTCGGGCGCGGCCTCCCGCGCGGCCTCGTACTGGTCCCGCGACGCCCGCCGCAAGAAGGCGGCCTCGGCGTCGCGGGCGAGCAGTTCCTTGACTCGCTCGCGCACCTGGTCCGGGTCGAGGCCGCCGGCGTCGGCGGCGGCGACGATCGCGTGGCTCACACATCCTCCCGTGGTCCGCCGGGGCGCGTGTTGTGGAGGTGGGCGGCGTATCCGGCGCCGTACCCGTTGTCGATGTTGACCGCGACGACGCCCGGCGAACAGGCGTTCAGCGCCGACAGCAGCGCGGCCCGTCCCGGCAGGTCGCCGCTCGCCGACGTCGGAAGCGCGATGACCATGCGGTCCACCAGCCCGGACACGAGCGTCGGCAGGGCCCCGCCCGTCCCGTCGGCGACGATGAACACCTCGGGTCCGTCCTGCTCGTGAAGCCACCCGGGCAGGGCGGCGGGATCGTGCACGGGTGCGTCATAACGCCGCATCACCCGGCTCCCCATCGCCTCCGCGACCAGCGCCGCCTCCTCGGCGGCGGGCTCGTCCTCGGGCCGCCCGCACACGACCTCGACCCGTCCGGCACCACCCCGCGCGACCGGTGACAGAACGGCCAGCCGGGCACGCTCGTGGACCACCGTCCCGGGGAACGCCGTCCGCAGCGCCAGCAGGGTCCGAGCCGGCGCGCGGGTCGCGAGCACGTTCGTCGCGCCCGCACGGGTCAGGCTTTCGGCGATCGCGACGACCTCCGCCGTCGTCTTGCCCTCGCAGAAGACCGCCTCCGGGTGGCCGCGGCGCCGCCCCCGCCCGATGTCGACCCGGGCGAAGCCCAGCTCGTCGACCTCGGCGGTCATGTGGCGGCCGCCCGCACGCGGGGAAGGCCGAGCACGGCGTTGTGGCTGCCCTGCCGGTACGGTTCGAGATCCAGAGTCACGTACCGGAACCCGGCGTCCTTCAGCAGGGCGGCGATCTCGGACGCCCGCTCGGCGGCACGCGCGATATCGGCCGCCTCCACCTCGATCCGCGCCAGGTCGCCGCCCTGGTCGCGGACGCGGAACCTCCCGCCGAACCCGGCCCGCCGCAGCGCGTCCTCGGCGTCCTCGATCCGCCGCAGCGCCTCCCGCGTGACCGGCACGCCATAGGCGAGACGCGACGACAGGCACGCGGACGCCGGCTTGTCGGACGTGGGCAGCCCCAGCCCGCGGGCGGCGAGCCGCACGTCGGCCTTGCTGAGCCCCGCGTCCACCATGGGGAACCGCGCCCCCATCCGGCGGGCCGCGCTCTGACCGGGCCGGTGGTCGCCGAGGTCGTCGGTGTTCACGCCGAGCAGGACGGGCCAGTCCCCCGCCTCCGCCGCAACCGCGTTCAGCACCGAGACCAGGGCCTCCTTGCAGAACCGGCAGCGGTCGGCGCGGTTGGCCGCATACCGCTCGTCGTCCATCTCGTCGGTCGTCACCACCCGGTGCCGCATCCCGAGCCGCGCGGCCTGCGCACGCGCGTCCGCCAGCTCCGTCCGGGCCAGCGACGGCGAGTCGGCGGTCACCGCGACGGCCCGCTCTCCCAGCTCCCGATGCGCGAGGTAGGCCAGCAGTGAACTGTCCACACCGCCCGAGTAGGCGACCACGGCACCCGGCAGCGAAGCAAGCGCCCTGCGCAGGGCCGTGACCTTCGACGTGTCCGGGAGCCGCGAAACGGGCCTGTCGGCCATGGATTCTCCTTCGGCGTAGTCCTCCGCCTCGTGACGCTAGGCGCGAAGGAGCCGCCCCGAATCCGTCATCCGACGGGCGACCTCCCCCGGCTTCGGCACGTCGGCAGAACGAAGGGCCCGCTCCAGAGAGGAGCAGGCCCTTCGCGGACACTCGTTCAGTGGCGGCGGCCACCACGCAGCCGCGCCAGCAGGCTGCGCGCCTTCTCCTGATTACGCGGATCGTTCACGAACCGCTCCGCCCTCGCACGCGCCTTCTGCGCCTGGGGGCTCCGCGCGGCCTGCTCGGCCTTGGCACGCGCCTTATGCGCCTGGGGGCTCCGCGCGGCCTGCTCGGCCTTGGCCCGCGCCTTCTGCGCCTGCGGGCTCCGCGCCGCCTGCTCCGCCTTGGCACGTGCCCTCTGCACCTGAGGCCCCCGCGCGAACCGCATGATCCGATCTATCAACGCCATGGTGATCCTCCCTACCCCTCTACACCCCAACGACCACTCACCACCGAAAGTTCAGAGCAGGGGCACCCGGCCCAAGGCGGCGCGGCGGTCCGATCGCGTGGCGGACCCGGAGCGTTCGCGGCAAGATGGCGGGCATGTCGCTTCTGGCCCAGTTGATCCACCTGCTGCCCGGGGAGGATCCAGAAGAGGACCGGGATCTCGATGACGAGTTCGACAAGATCACCGAGTTGACCGGCATGCTGATCGACGGCGCCGATCTCACGCTGGTCCCCGAACTGGAGGGACACCTGGAGACCTTCCTGGAGCGGAAGGACTTCTACGGGCGCGACGTGATCGGGGAGGTTCTGGCGGGCATCGCCGGCGTGGACGCGCTCCCGGTCCTGCTGCGCGCCGCGGCCCGGGACCTGGGGGACGACCAGGACACCTTCCTGGCGATCATCTGCGACCTCCTCGAACAGGACCCCGCGCGGGCGCGTCCGGCGGTGCTCGACCTGGTCGACGCCGATGACGGCGAACTGCGCGCCACAGGCGTCTGGGCCCTGGACTTCATCGTCTCCGACGAGGACCTTCCCCGGGTGACGGCCGCGCTCAAGGATCCGCATTTCCGCGTGCGGTCCGCGGCGGCGGGTCCCGCCGGTATGCTCGCCCGGCGGCTCCCGGAGGCCATGGACGCGATGGCCGCCGCGCTGAAGGACCGCGACCCTCAGGTGCGGATATCGCTGCTCAGCGCTCTCGGCTACACCAGGTCCGCCGCCGCGGTCCCGCACGCCATACGGCTCCGCAACGACCCGGACCGCCGAGTGCGCGAATGGGCCGCCATCGCCTTGAACCAACTCCCCTGACAGCACGGATCGCGGTGATCCGTTCCGGCCGAGGTACTCATGCCGGGTGTCGGCCTTCGGCAGAGGTGAGGTCAGCCGAGGTGGCCGCCGTCGCCGGTGTCGATGTCCACACCTGCCGTGGTGAAGGTCTGGCGGACCGTTTCGACCATCTCGGCGGACATGTAGTGGCGGCGAAGGTCCAGGCGGGTGAGGCTCCGGAAGGCGTCGGCGGTCAGCAGCGTCCGCGCGCCCGCGTCGGTGACGGCGCTGCGGGACAGGTCGAGGGTGTGGAGCCGGGGCAGCAGAGGCGAGGCCGCCAGTTCTTCGACCATCTCGTCGGCGAACGTGAACTCGCGCAGGCCCAGATGGCGCAAGCGCGGCATCGTCTCGCTCCCGAACAGCAGGCCGAACGCCTCCCGCTCGCCCGGATCCGGTTCATCGGCCATCTGCTCCTGTGACCACACCTCCAGATGTTCGAGGGCGGGAAGCGCGCTGCCGGCGAGGCCGATGACTTCGTCGTCCATCAACGCGCCATGGAGCGCGAGGCGGCGCAGGCGGGCGTGATCGGCCACGCGGATTCGCAGCGAGAGGAAGGCGCACGCGGTGAGCTCTTCCAGCCGGGGGAAGGCCTCCAGCAGCGCCGCCACGTCGACGTCCTCGCAATGGTGCTGCTGGCCGGTGTCGATCTCCCCGACGTACAGAGCGCGCAGATTCGGAAGGTCCGCAGCACGCCGCGCCAGCGCCTGGACGGCGTCGGGCAGCGCCTCCTCGTTGCTGGACGGGTCCTTCGCGGGCGCGGAGAAGGTCCGCCCCCTGTTCGGGGCGACCGGCTCTTCTCCGTCGTCCTCGACCTGGAGGTGGTCGACGGTGCCGCCGATCACCAGCGTGGTGATCGCCTCGCCGGGCACTTGCCGTAGGAGCCATTCCAGGTGGTCATCGGCGTAGCGGTGACCGTCGTCCTCCCAGGACACCAGGGGCAGCCACCACGCGACCGAACCCGGGTCGCCGAGCGCCGCGGCCAGGCGCGTGGCGTCACGATCCTCATCGGGCTCAAGATGGGGCGGGACGGCCGCGCCAAGGCGGTCCAACGCCTTCGCCGCGTCCCGCCGCAGGTTCCAGCTGCTCTGCGTGGGCACCGCGTCCAGCACGGGCAGACCGCCGAACTCGACGATCTGGGTCAGCGGCAACGAAACAATGACGATCTCGGTGGTCATGAGGAGGTCTCCGGGGCTGCGCCGTCCGCGTCAATGGATCACGCTTAGGCGGGTATCGGCACTCCGCGGTTCCCGGGATCCGCGAGCATGACACGGGGCTTCGGCACGGCGAAGGCCCGCCCCGGGGTGGGGACGGGCCAGTTCGGCGATTGGTTGGGGGCCGAGGGTCAGTGGCGGGCGCCGCCGCCGCCGCGGAACTTGCCGAGCAGGCGGCGGGCCTTGGCCTGGGTACGCGGGTCACGGGCCATCCGCTGGGCCCTGGCCCGCGCCTTCTGGCCCTGCGGACTCCGGAGAAACCTCTTGATCCGGATGACGATGGAAGCCATCTTCTTCCTCCTCGGCCTAGCGGTACCCAGTTAACGCGTGCCCTATCCGGAAAGTTCGGCCCGCGCCGTCCGCAGGGTCACGTCCTCCGGGCGGAGCGGACGGCGAGGAAGGTCATGGCGGTGAGGAGCGCTCCGAACCACAAGACCGCGGTGGTGGACGCGCCGTCGACGACGAAGCCGCCGAACAGGGCGCCTACGGCGATGGCGAGGTTGAACATGACGGTGTTGAGAGCGGTGGCGGGTTCGGCGTGGTCGGGTGCGGCCTTGAAGATCCACATTTGGACGCCGACGGGGACGCCGCCGAAGGCCAGCCCCCACAGGATCAGGAAGGCGATGCCGGTCACGGGGGTCGCGCCGGCGAGGGGGAAGAGTGCCAGGACGGCGGTGAGCAGGACGCCGCCGGCGACGATGGTGGCGCGGACGTCGCGTCCGGCGGCGGCTCCGGCGACGAAGGTGCCCGCGACGCCGGCGACGCCGAACACGAGCAGCACCGGGCCGATGAGGCCCTCGTCGATGCCGGAGATCTCCTGGAGGATGGGGCTGATGAAGGTGTAGGCCGCCATGTGGCCGCTGACCAGCAGGAAGGTGGTCAGCGTGGCGGCGCGCACGATCGGGTCGCGCAGCAGCCCGAGCAGGGTGCCGAGCCGGATGGAGCCGGCGGCGGGGATGGCGGGCAGCAGCACGAACAGTGCCGCGAGGGCCAGGAGTCCGAGGCCGGCCAGGGTGAGGAACGCGATGCGCCAGTCGGTGAGGCCGCCGATCAGGGTGCCGGCCGGGACACCGAGAACGCTGGCGGCGGTGGCGCCGCCGAAGGCGATCGAGGTGGCGCGGGCGACCTGACCATCCGGGACGAGCCGGACGGCGATGCCGGCGGCGATTGCCCAGAACCCGCCGATGCTGATCCCGACCAGGAAACGCGACGCCAGCAGGATCGGGAAGCCGGGGGCCAGGAACGACAGCACGTTGGCCACCACCATCAGGCTGATCAGGCCGAGGAGGACGACCCGGCGGTCGATGCGTCCGATCGCCACCGGGACCAGCAGTGCGCTCGCGGCGGCGACCAGGCCGGGCACGGTGACCATCAGGCCCGCGGTGCCCGTGGATATCCCGAGGTCGCCGCCGACGGAGGTGAGCAGGCCCACGGGCAGCTGTTCGGCCGTCACGACGAGGAACGTCCCGACCGCGACCGCCGCGACGGCCAGCCAGCGCTTGAGGGACACGTGTTCGGAGACGGGTTCGGTGGTGGCGGGTGCGTCGATGTGGTTCATGGTTCTCGGCTCCAGGTTCGGCGAGTCGGGTCTCAGGCGGCCAGCTCGGCCGTCGGCGTCCGGGCCGGTGGGGGCTGCACGGCCGGGGTGGGCGGGGTCTTCGCGGGGGTCTGGCCGAGCAGGGTGCCGCCGAAGGCGATGGCCATGCCCAGCAACTGGAGCGGGGTGAGGGCCTGGCCGAGGGCGACCCAGCCGATGACGGCCGCGGACAGCGGGCTCAGCAGGGTAAGGAACGCGACCGAGGTGGCGGGGAGGCGGGAGATGCCGCGGAACCAGATCCAGTACGCGAGGGCGGTGCCGACGACGCCGAGGTAGAGGTAGCCGGTGACGGCGCGGCCGTCGAGTGCGGGCGGGGCGCCCTCCACGAGCAGGGCCACCGGGGCGAGCAGCACGCCGCCGACCGTGAGCTGCCAGCCGGTGAAGGTCAGCAGGCTCACCCCGTCCGGCCGGCCCCAGCGTTTGGTGAGGACGGTCCCCGCGGCCATGGACGCGGCCCCGGCGAGCCCGGCGGCGATACCGATGGTGTCGAGGGTCACGTCGGAGCGCACGACCACCAGGCCGACCCCCAGCATCCCGGTGAACCCGGCGAGGATCTTCCGCCCGGTGGGACGTTCGGACAGCAGGGTGGCGGCGAAGGCGAGCACGAACAGCGGCCCGACCGCGCCGAGGACGGCGGCGACGCCGCCGGGAAGCCGGTAGGCGGCGAGGAAGAGCATCGGGAGGAACACGCCGATGTTCAGCGCACCGAGTATCGCGGACCGCCATATCCACACACCGCGGGGCAGGACCCGGGTGATGGCCAGCAGCGCCAGCCCGGCGGGCAGCGCCCGCAGCAGCGCGGTCAGCAGGGGACGGTCGGGCGGCAGCAGCTCGGTGGTGACGATGTAGGTCGATCCCCAGACGATGGGGGTGAGCGCGGTGAGCGCGACCGTCCCGGAGGCGCGCGATGAGGTACTGGACATCTCGTTGCCTTCCCGTCGATAATCTCAATGCTGAGATAATGCCCGAGATGAGATTCAACGTCAAGTAGATGAACGTTAAGATTTATCCGGAGGGAGAGGATCGGCGATGAGCGATGCGGTGGACCAGGTGCTGGAGCAGTGGAGGCGGGAGCGGCCCGACGTCCCCGTCTGGCCGATGGGGATCATCGGGCGGATCTCCCGGCTGTCGCTGCTGCTGGAGCGCGAGCTGAAGGAGTTCTTCGGTGCGCACGGGCTGGAACGGTGGGAGTTCGACGTGCTGGCCACGCTGCGCCGGTCCGGCCCGCCCTACGAGCTGACGGCCGGGGCCCTGAACAAGGCCGCCATGGTGACCTCCGGGGCGATCACCAACCGGATCGACCGGCTGGCGGCCAGGGGCCTCGTCGAACGGATCCGGGACGACGGCGACCGGCGGTCGGTGCGGGTCCGGCTGACCGAGCCGGGGTGGACCTTGATCGAGGAGATCCTCCTACTGCACGTGGCGAACGAGGAGCGCATTCTGGGAGCGCTCCGGACGGAGGAGCGGGATCACCTCGCGGGTGCGCTGCGCGAGCTACTGGAATCGCTCGGCGACACGTCCCTGATGTAGGACGTGCCGCCGGAGCGGTCAGCGGACGGGCGGTTCGGTCAGAAGGCCTCGTCCAGGGCGACGTCGCCCTCGACGCCGATCTGGTAGGCCGAAACGCGGCGTTCGAAGAAGTTGGACAACTCCTGGACGTCCTGGAGCTCCATGAACGCGAACGGGTTCGCGGTGCCATAGCGGACGGGGAGGCCCAGGCGGACCAGGCGCTGGTCGGCGACGTATTCGAGGTAGGCGCGCATGTCGTCCGCGCTCATGCCGAGCAGGCCGTCGCCGCACAGGTCGCGGGCGAAGTCGAGTTCCGCCTGGACGGCCTCTTCCACCATGCGAGTGACCTGGTCGGTCAGGTCGGCGTCGAACAGTTCGGGTTCCTCCGCGCGGACGGTGTCCACCACGGAGAACGCGAACGCCATGTGCATGCTCTCGTCCCGGAAGACCCAGTTCGTTCCGGACGCGAGGCCGTTCAGCAGGCCGCGGGAGCGGAGCCAGTACACGTAGGCGAACGCGCCGTAGAAGAACAGGCCCTCGATGCACGCGGCGAAGCAGATGAGGTTGAGCAGGAACGCCCGGCGGTCGGCGGCGGTACGCAGCTCGTCCAGTGAGCCGAGTGTGTCGATCCAGCGGAAACAGAACTCCGCCTTGGAGCGGATCGACGGGATGTGCTCGATCGCCGCGAAAGCCTTGGCGCGCTCGTCCTGATCGGGCAGATAGGTGTCCAGGAGGGTCAGGTAGAACTGAACGTGGACGGCCTCCTCGTACAGCTGCCGGGACAGGTAGAGCCGGGCCTCCGGAGCGTTCACGTGCTTGTAGAGGTTGAGCACCAGGTTGTTCGCCACGATCGAGTCTCCGGTGGCGAAGAACGCGACCAGGCGGTTGACGAGATGCACCTCGGCGGGCGTGAGGCGGGCGAGGTCCACGAGGTCGGACGCGAGGTCGACCTCCTCGACCGTCCACGTGTTGCGGATCGCGGCGCGGTAGCGCTCGTAGAAGCCGGGGTAGCGCATGGGCCGCAGGGTCAGGTCCATACCGGGGTCGAGCAGCATGCCGCTTCCTTCTGTTCGCGCGCTCACTGGCACGCCTCGCAGGTCTCGGGGTTCTCCAGGGAGCACGCGGCCCCAGCGGTCTGCGTGCCAGTGGTCTGCGTGCCAGTGGTCTGCGTGCCCGCGGTCTGGGCGACGGTCGTCTGCGCGATCCGGGTGGCCGGGCGGGAGCGCAGGTAGTAGGTCGTCTTGAGGCCGCGCCGCCACGCGTAGGCGTACATCGAGGAGAGCTTGCCGATGGTCGGCGTCTCCATGAACAGGTTCAGCGAGTGGGACTGGTCGATGTACGGGGTGCGAGCGGCGGCGAGGTCGATCAGAGCCTTCTGCGGCAGTTCCCAGGCCGTCCGGTAGAGGGTCCGCATCTCGTCGGGAAGGCCGGCGATGCCCTGGACGGAGCCGTTCGCCCTCTTGATCGCCTCGCGGACCGGCGGCGTCCAGAGGCCGAGCGACTTCAGGTCGTCCACCAGGTAGCCGTTGATCTGCAGGAACTCCCCGGACAGCGTCTCGCGCTTGAACAGGTTGGACACCTGCGGCTCAATGCACTCGTAGCAGCCCGCGATCGACGCGATCGTGGCGGTCGGCGCGATCGCGATCAGCAGCGAGTTGCGGAGCCCGACCTCGGCGACGCGCGCCCGCAGCCGCTCCCATTCGGCGGGACGGGTCGGCGCCGCGTCCGGGAAATGGTCGAGGTGGAGCCGGCCGCGGGCCGTGCGCGTCCGGTCGTAGGCGGGCAGCGGTCCGTGCGCGGCGGCCAGGTCGGCGGACGCGTCGTAGGCCGCCAGCGCGATCGCCTCGGAGATGCGCGTCGACAGCTCGCGGGCCTCCGGCGAGTCGAACGGCAGGCGGAGCGTGAAGAAGACGTCGGCCAGGCCCATCACGCCCAGGCCGATCGGCCGCCACTTGCCGTTCGCCGCCTCCGCCTCGGGCGTCGGGTAGAAGCCGCGGTCGATGGTGCGGTCCAGGAACCGGACGGCGGTGCGGACGGTCGCGCGGAGCCGCGCCCAGTCCATGCCGGACGCGCCGACGTGCGCGGCCAGGTTCACCGACCCGAGGTTGCACACGGCCGCCTCACCGTCGCTCGTCACCTCCAGGATCTCCGTGCACAGGTTGGAGAGGTGGACGGTCTCCCCCGGTTCGGCGGTCTGGTTGCAGGCGCGGTTGGCGGCGTCCTTGAACGTCATCCATCCGTTGCCCGTCTCGGCGAGGGTCCGCATCATCCGCCCGTACAGCTTGCGGGCCGGGATCTGCCGGACGTACCGGCCCTCCTTCTCGGCCGTCCGGTACGCCGCGTCGAACGCGTCGCCCCACAGGTCGGCCAGCTCGGGGACCTCCTTCGGGTCGAACAGCGACCATGTCGCGTCGTCCTCGACGCGGCGCATGAACTCGTCCGGGATCCAGTTGGCGAGGTTGAGGTTGTGGGTGCGGCGCGCGTCCTCGCCGGTGTTGTCGCGCAGCTCCAGGAACTCCTCGACGTCGGCGTGCCACGGCTCCAGGTACACGCACGCCGCGCCCTTGCGGCGTCCGCCCTGGTTGACGGCGGCGACGGACGAGTCGAGCGTGCGCAGCCACGGGACGATCCCGTTCGAGTGCCCGTTGGTGCCGCGGATCAGCGAGCCCCGCGACCGGACCTTCGTCCACGAGATCCCGATGCCGCCCGCGTACTTGCTGAGCCGCGCGACCTGCCCGTACCGCTCGTAGATCGACTCCAGCTCGTCGCGCGGCGAGTCGAGCAGGAAGCAGGACGACAGCTGGGGGCGCCGGGCGGCGGAGTTGAACAGCGTCGGCGAGCTCGGCAGGTACGACAGCGTGCTGAGCAGGCCGTACAGCTCGGCGGCATCGTCCACGGTGTCGGCGAGGCCGCACGCCACGCGCAGGAGGAAGTGCTGGGGGCGTTCGAGGACGAGCCGTGTCCGCGGATGCCGCAGCAGGTACCGGTCGTAGAGGGTGCGGAGCCCGAAGTACTCGAAGCGGTCGTCGGCCGGCTCGTCGATGAGGGCGTTGAGCGCCGGCGCGTGGGCGGCGGCGAACGCGGCCGGGGCGTCGGCCAGGAGGCCTTCCCGGTGCGCGGCGGCGACGGATTCGGCGAACGTCCGGACACCGGCGGCGGCCGCCTCGTCCCGGATCCTGGTGCCGAGCAGCCGCGCGGCGACCCGGGAGTAGCCGGGTTCGGCGGGCACCAGCGCGCCGGCCTCGCCGATCGCGAGGTCCCGCAGCGCCGCCGCGTCCATCCCGCCGGAGGCGCGGACGGCGGCCAGCACCCGTCCCGCGTCGGCGCCCGGTACCCCGTCGCAGGCCGCCTCGACCTCGGCGGCGATCTCCGCCTCGGCGGTGATCTCGGCGGGCGGCGCCGGTGCCGGCGGCGCGGCCAGGTCCTGTGTCACGTGCTTCTCCCCTCGCAAGCCGCCTCGCGGAGGCATGCGAACGGGACGCGAGCCGTCCCCACCGGGGCACGCCGCGCTCCGTCCCCGGCCCACCCGCGAAGCCTGGACGTGTCGGTCCGGGACGCGTCCCGGACACCGTGCGGGCAGGTCTTCGGACTCGCGGGCGCCGCCTCTTCCGAGGCGTCCTACTGGCCGTCGCTTCCCGGGCCGCGTGGGCCCAGTGCTTCATGACGGCGGTCGTTCCCGCTCACCGCTGCGGGGCAGTCCCGGACTCGCACCGGGTTCCCTCTCGCGTCGCCCCCGCCGCGAAACGGCGGGGGCGAACCAGCACGGGATTGAACCCTACATCTAGATGACGATCTTTGCGCAACCCCAAGATGTTGGGCGGGTCTGAAAGGTGGCAAGGGGCGGATGCGTGGACGGCGACCCGGGTGGGAGGATGGTCGCGCCATGTCCCCGCATGCCCCGCACTCCGCTCTGCGAACCGCCCGCGCGGTGGTGTTCGCCACCGTGTGCGTCACGCTTGCGATCACGGGGCACGTGCTCGCGTCGGGGACGGTTGCGGCCTGGGCGGCGGTCGCGGGATTCTGCGCCGTGCTGGGCGTGACGTTCATGCTGGTCGGCCACGAACGCTCGCTGGCGACGATCCTCGGCGGCCTCCTCGGCGGCCAGTTCGCTCTGCACGCCCTGTTCACGGCCGCGTCCGAGCCGATCCAGCGGCACTCGGCGGAGATGCACGCGGCGATGGGCGGGGCGGCGCCGGCCGGTCCGGACGTGATGCTGCCGGTCGCGCACGGCACGGGCGGGACGGCGATGACGCTCGCGCACACCGTGGCCGCGCTGGTGGCGGCGTGGTGGCTGCGGCGCGGCGAGCGGGCCGCATGGTCGCTGGCCCGGCGGGTCGCCGCCATGGCGGACCGCCCGATCCGGCTCCTGGTCGCCCTGCCGGCCGTTGAACCCGCGGCGCCTCCGCGCCGTACCCCCGTGGTACCGGCGTCGGCCGCCGTCATGGCCATCGGCCGTGTGCTGCGGCACCAGGTCCTCCGGCGGGGTCCCCCGCCGCGTTCGAGGGCGCTCGCCCGCATCTGAGGCGAGCGCCGTACGTCACCGGACGCCGATTCAGCGGCGTTTCCGGCTTCTTCTCGTACGACTCGAACGGAGTTCCGTCATGTCCTTCGTCCCGCATGCCCGCAGGGTGGGCGCGGTCGCTTCCCTGTCCGCCATATCCGTGCTCGGGCTGGCGACGGCCGCGTCCGCGCACGTCACCGCCAACCCGAAGACCGCCGAGAAGGCGTCGGCGGACTCGGCCTGACCCGCGCCCGGAGCCGGGCATGACCCACCTCGAAAGGAATGCCGAGATGCACACCTTCACGCACCCCGTCATGAACGCCGTGAGGCGGTCCGCGGCGGGCGCCGCGGCCGCGGGGCTGGTACTGGCGATGTCCGCGGCCCCGGCGTCCGCGCACACCGCGCTGACGTCCGCCGACCCGGAGGAGGATTCGACGGTCAAGGCGCCGTCCCAGATCGTCCTGACGTATTCGGAACCGGTGCGGCTGCCGCGGGTGATCGTGACGGACGCGTCCGAGAAGCAGGTCCAGTCCGGGGAGCCGCGCGCGGTCGACAACAAGGTCACGCAGCGGCTCGGCGGCACGCTGCCCAACGGCGAGTACACGGTGGCCTGGCGTGTCGTGTCCGCGGACGGCCATCCTGTGCAGGACGCCTACACGTTCACCGTGGAGGGCTCGCCCGCCAAGGCGCTGGGTGACGCAGCCGGCGACTCGCCCGGTGCCGGCGCCCAGCCCCCGGCCGGGTCCCCCGAGTCCTCCCCGGCGAACGCCACGTCCGCCGAGGATTCGGGCACCTCGTCGGGCTGGCTGTGGATCGGGCTGATCGGGCTCGTCATCGCGGGGGCCGCCGGCGCGGTCGCGTGGCTGCGACGTTCAGCGGCGCCCAAGAGTTGATCATTTCGCTACCGGTCGGGTGATTACAGGATTACTGTGATTACCCGACCGGTTTGCATCCCCTGGGGGCCCGAATGATCGTCGAGTACATCCGCTACCGCATCGACCCGCCGTCCATCGAAGACTTCGAGGCCGCCTACGCGCGGGCGTCCGCCTCCCTCGCCGCCGCGCCCCAGTGCGTGGACTACGAACTCTCCCGGTGCGTCGAGGAGCCGTCCGTCTACATCCTGCGCATCGGCTGGACGTCCGCCGACGACCACATGAAAGGCTTCCGGGGCGGCGAGCACTTCCCCGCGTTCTTCGCCGAGATCAAGCCGTACGTCCAGGCCATCGAGGAGATGCGGCACTACGAGCGGACGTCCGTGCGCGGCGCCGGCTCGTCCGTCCCGACGATGTACGCGTGGGCGGGCGGCGGCGAGGCGCTCGAACGGCTCACCGAGGTGTTCTACACCAACGTGCTGAAGGACGACCTGCTCAGGCCGCTGTTCGAGCACATGGCCCCGGACCACCCGAAGTGGGTCGCGATCTGGCTGGGCGAGGTCTTCCGCGGCCCCGAGCGCTACAGCGCGGAACGCGGCGGCTACCACCACATGATCCGGCACCACCTCCGCAGGGCCATCTCCGAGCCGCAGCGGCGCCGCTGGGTCTCCCTTCTCATGGACGCCGCGGACGAGGTCGGCCTCCCCGACGACCCCGAGTTCCGCGCCGCGTTCACGTCCTACATCGAGTGGGGCACCCGTATCGCCCTCGCCAACTCCCAGCCGGACGCGAAGCCGCCCCTGGAAGCCCCGATGCCGCACTGGGACTGGGGCGTGGCCCCGCCCTACATCCCGTCCCAGCCCTGATCCACAACCCTTACGTGCCGTCCTCCCAGCGTGGGAGGGCGGCACGTTCGCGTTCTCGGGAGGACGTTGACAGGAAACGCTAGTTGACTAATACTTCCTATTCAATCGCAAAAGGGAGTGACTGTCATGGCGGTGTACCTGTCCAGGCTGGGCCGGTTGTGCTTCCGGCGGCGCCGGCTCGTCGTCCTGCTGTGGGCCGGGCTGCTCGTGGTCACCGCGTTGGGCGGGGCGTTCCTGTCCGAACCGGCCCCGGAGACGTTCTCGGTGCCCGGCACCGAGTCCCAGCGTGCGAACGACCTGCTCAAGGAGCGGTTTCCGCAGGTCGCCACCGACGGGGCCCGCGCCCGGGTCGTCTTCGCCGCCCCCGCGGGGACCTCGCTGAACGAGCCCGCGAGCCGGACCGCCGTGGAGCAGGCCGCCGCCCGGATCAAGGACGCGCCGAAGGTCGCCGGCGTCAGCGGACCCGTCGTCTCCCAGGACGGCCGGGTCGCGCTGGCCGAGGTCGGCTACCGCGTCCCCGAGTACGAGCTGACCGATGCGGACCGGAACGCGCTCGGGGAGGCCGCCGCGATCCGCGGCGTCCGCGTGGAGATGAGCGGCGACGCCGTGGCGCCCCCCGGGGAGGGTGCGGGCGAACTGCTCGGCGTCGCGGCCGCCGCGATCGTCCTGCTCGTCACGCTGGGGTCGCTCATCGCCGCCGGGCTGCCGCTGCTCACCGCCGCCACCGGAATCGTCATCGCCCTGTCGCTGATCAGCGTGACGTCCGCGTTCATCGAGCTGAGCTCCGACACCCTGGCTCTCGCGCTCATGCTCGGCCTCGCCGTCGCGATCGACTACGCGCTGCTCATCATCTCCCGCTACCGCCAGGAGGTCCTGGACGGACGGCAGCCCATCGACGCCGCCGGTCAGGCGGCGGGCACCGCCGGGTCCGCCGTCGTGTTCGCCGGGCTGACGGTCATCATCGCGCTGGCCGGGCTCGCGGTCGTGAACATCCCCGTCCTGACCCAGCTCGGCCTGGCGGCCGCGTTCACCGTGGCGGTCGCGGTGCTCGTCGCCCTGACGCTGCTTCCCGCGCTGCTCGGGTTCGCGGGCCACCGTGCCCTCGCCCGCCGCCGTCCCGCCGCGGCGGCCGGGCGCCGCTGGGGACGGCTCGTCACGTCCCGTCCCCTCCCCGTGCTCGCCCTCGCCGCCGGCGGGCTGCTCATCGCCGCGGCACCCGCGCTGGACCTGCGGCTGGGACTCCCCGACGACGGCACCGCTCCGCCCGAGACGACCCAGCGGCAGGCGTACGACCTGCTCGCCGAGAGCTTCGGCCCCGGAATCAACGGCCCCCTCATGCTCGTCGTGCAGGCCCCGCGAGACACCGAGGCCGCCGCCGAACGCGTCGCGCGGGACGTCACGTCCCTGGACGGCGTCGCGGCGGTCGAACCGCCCATGCTCAACCCGGCCGGCGACACGGCCCTGATCGGCGTCGTTCCCACCGGCGGGCCGACCAGCGAGGCCACCGAAGACCTCATCACCACCATCCGGGACCGGTTCGCCGCCCGCGACGGAGCCACGGTCGCGGTCACGGGGCAGACCGCGATCGACATCGACACCTCCGAGAAGCTCGCCGGCGCCCTGGTCCCCTACCTGGCCGTCGTCGTCGGCCTCGCCTTCGTCCTGCTGACGCTCGTGTTCCGCTCGATTCTGGTGCCGCTGAAGGCGACGGCGGGCTTCCTGCTCAGCGTCGCCGCGACGTTCGGCGCGGTCGTCGCCGTGTTCCAGTGGGGCTGGCTGAACGGTCTTCTGGGCGTCCACTCGTCCGGCGTCATCGTCCACCTGCTCCCGGTCATGCTGATCGGCATGGTGTTCGGGCTGGCGATGGACTACCAGGTCTTCCTCGTCACCCGGATGCGCGAAGAACACGTCCGGGGCGCGTCCCCCACCGACGCCGTCGTCGCCGGTCTCGGGCACGGCGCCCGTGTCGTCACCGCCGCCGCCGTCATCATGATCAGCGTGTTCGCGGGGTTCATGCTGTCGGACACGCCCATGGTGCAGTCGTTCGGTTTCGCGCTCGCCGCCGCCGTCCTCTTCGACGCGTTCCTCGTCCGCATGACGATCGTCCCCGCCGTCATGGCGCTGCTCGGCCGCGCCGGCTGGTGGCTGCCCTCCCGCCTGGACGACGTCCTCCCGCACGTGGACGTCGAAGGCGAACGCCTCCACGACCGGACGCCACCGGCGCCAGTAGGCTCCTCGTCCAGGACGGGGTGACGAAAGGCTGGGCGATGGCGTCGAAGCAGGGCCTGCGGGAGCTGAAGAAGGCCAGGACCCGCGCCGCGATCCAAAGGGAAGCCCTGCGGCTGTTCACCGAGCGCGGCTACGACGCGACGACCGTCGAGCAGGTCGCCCACGCGGCGGAGGTCGCGCACACGACCGTCTTCCGCTACTTCCCCACCAAGGAAGACCTGGTCGTCACCGACGAGGCCGACCCGGTGTTCTATGAGGCGCTGCGCACCCAGCCACCGGAGCTGACGCCGATCCAGGCACTCCGCGCCGCCATCCGCGACGTACTCGGCGCCTTCTCCGAGGACATCGCCACGGCGCGCGAGCGGACCGTCCTCATCCTGTCGGTCCCCGCGCTGCGCGGCGCCGCCTTCGGCAACTACCTCGAGACCATGCGCGCCGTGACCGCCATCCTCGCCGAACGCGCGGACCGCGGCCCGGACGACGTCACCGTCCGCACCCTCACCGGCGCGGCCTTCGGCATCATGCTCGACATCATGCTCCGCTGGTCCGAAGACCCGTCCCTAGACCTCCCCCAGTCCCTGGACAAAGCCCTCGCCACCCTCGACCCCGACCACTGAGCCATCAGACGGTGGTCGGTGCCCTCCTCGGAAAGCCGAGGAGGGCACCGACACCTGGCGTCACGGTCTGTTCAGGGCAGCAGTGCCAGCTTGCCCACGGTCGCCCGCGCCTCCAGCTCCGCGAGTACTTTCGGCCCCTCGGCCAGCTCATGCACGGCCGGCCGGCCAGGACCGAGCACCCCCGCTGCGAGGAGCCCGGACAACTGGCCCATGACCTCGCCGAATATCTGCGGTGCGGCCTGGATCAGGGTGCCGATGTTCAGGCCGATGACGTGGATCTGGTGCTTGTAGACCAGTTCCCAGTTGGTGATCGCGGCTTCGCCGCCGGCCACGCCGTAGACGACGACCCGGCCGGTGACCCGCTTGGTCGCGGCCAAGCTGGCGCCCAGGGTGGCGCCGCCGACCGACTCCAGTACCAGGTCGGCGCCCGCGCCGCCGGTCAGCCGCAGGACCTCGGCGGCGATATCGCCGCCGCGGGAGTCGATGACGTGGTCGGCGCCCAGCGCCCGCACCACCTCGTGCTTTCCTGGCGAGGCCGTGCCGATCACCGTTGCGCCGTAGTGTTTGGCCATCTTCACCGCGGCCTGGCCGGTCCCGCCGGCCGCGGCGTGGATCAGCACGGTCTGCCCAGCGGTGACGCCGCCCAGCGGCTTGAGCGCCGCCAGTGCGGTCGGCCAGTTCACGACCAGGCCCAGGGCCTGCTCGTCGGCCCAGCCCGTCGGCACCGGGACCGCGGCGTCCGCGGGCAGCACCATGTACTCGGCGAAGGCGCCGCCTTTGACGCCGACGCCGATGACGTGGGCGCCGGGCTCCAGGTCCGTCACCCCCTCGCCCACGGCGGTGACCTCACCGGCGCCCTCGATTCCCGCCAGATACGGCGGCCGCGGTCCGTCTGCGAACGTGCCAAGGGCCTGTGAGATGTCGACGAAGTTGACGCCGGCGGCGGTGACGCGGATCAGCACCTCACCCGGGCCAGGGCTCGGTACCGGCGCGTCTGTGATCAGGCGTAGATCCTGTGGGCCGTTCAGCGACGTCTGCTGCAAGGCGCACATGGTGGACGGGACGCTCACGACGATCGGCTCCCTCTTTATTTATCGAACGACAAACAAAGCGTGGCATGACACTGCAACGCGGGTCAACGTAAACTTGATCGAACGACAAAGAAGTCCGGAGGGACGCTGGATGGCTGCTCGCGGCAGGCCGCGCACATTCGACCCCGACGTCGCCCTGCGCAAGGCGCTGGCTCTGTTCTGGGAACGGGGCTACGAGGGCACCTCGCTCAACGACCTGGCCCAAGCCATGGGAATCGCCTCGGCCAGCATCTACGCCTGCTTCGGGAGCAAGGAGGATCTGTTCCGCAAGGTCATGGCGCTCTACGGCAGAACCTCAGGCGAGCCGCCCAGGCGCGCGCTGCGCGAACAGCCGACCGCACGCGCCGCGATCCACGCCATGCTGCGCGCTACCGCCGATGAGATAACACGCCCGGACACGCCGCACGGCTGCATGCTCATCCTGGCCGCGCCCACCGGCGCCGTAGAGAACCACGCGATCCGGGAGTTCCTAGCCGACCTTCGGTTCGACATGCTCAGCACCATCAAAGACCGGCTCGCCCGCGGCGTCACCGACGGTGACCTCACCCCGCCGGCCGTCGGCCTCGACGCCATCGCCCGCTACTACACCACCGTCGTGCAAGGCCTATCCGTACAAGCCCGCGACGGCGCGAACCGCGCCGAGCTGGAAGAGGTCATCACCTGCGCGATGGCCGCCTGGGACACGCTCACCTCCGCACCGTCACACCCAGTGAGCTAGATGACCACCGGCAGCCGCAGATTCGACCGGGACGAGACCGTCACCGACCTGTACGGCAGCGACGAACACCCGACGGTGACTTCGATTTCGCCGACGCGGCCGATGCCCAGGCCGACTTCGCGACATATGCCCGCGAGGTTGATCTGGCACGCCAGGCGGCGGCGGGGCCGGTCACGGAACGAGGAATTCCCGGAAGGGGCGGCATCCTTGCGCTCGACCCCATCGCCTGATGGGCCGTCAGGCGGTGGGCGGTGGCTGGGGGACGACCCGAGCGGCGGCGACGATCCGTTCCAAGGCCGCCGCGTGGCGCCGGAACGCCTCGCGCCCCTGCGGGTGAGCCGGACATGGGTGCGCCGCACGGCCCCGTCCCGCCCTTCCTGACGGTGACGTAGCCGGCGTTCGCGAGCGCCGTGATCTGCTTGGAGAGCGCAGAGTCGCCGGTCCCGACGCTGTCGCGGATGAAGGCGAACTCGGCCCAGTCCGCCGGGGCCAGCAGCGCGACGATCGACAGCCGCGCCGGAACATGCAGGAATTCGTCGAAGCCCGCGTCCATCGCTACCGGACGACCTGCTCGTAAGCCCGGCGCACCGGGCGGGTCGACGCGATGCACCCGAGGGCCGTCGCGGCACCCGCCATCGTGTAAGGCGCCGGCGGGCTTTCGACGGACGGACGCGCGGGCGTACCCGACGGCGAGCACCCCGAGGATCAGGCCGTCCCCGAGCAGCACGGCGACAAGGTCCCAGGGATCCGGTAGATCGAACGACGCGAAGCACGATGAACAGCCCGAGCGCGACAAGCAGCACGCTCGGGCGCGAGGTGCCCTGGCGGATGTACTCGTTCCGGGTTCTGTCCTGAAGACGACGGATCTCGTCGAGCGAAGCGCGAGCCTCATCAGGGTTCATGACACCTCCCGAGCTACTTTCCCCAGAGGAAAGTTGAGCCCCAGCCACCATCCGGCCAGGGCTCGCAGGGGGACGTCAGGTCAGGTCGTGCGCACCGGACTTGATGCCGCCGGTGAACGCGTCCCAGGCGGCCGGAGAGAACGCCAGCTTCGGCCCCTCCGGATCCTTGGAGTCACGCACCCCGACCATGGACGGGAGGCTCGCCACTTCGACGCACTCACCGCCCTCATGAGCACTACGGCTACTCTTGCGCCAGTGGACGTTTCGCATGATCACATCTTGTCGTGCACGCCGGACTTGATCTCGCTGGTGAAGTTGCTCCAGGCGGATGGAGAGAACGTGAACTTCGACCCCTCTGGGTCCTTAGAATCACGCACTCCGACCGTGGTGGCCAGGTCTGCCACCTCAACGCAGTCGCCACCCTGATGGTCGCTGTGGCTGCTCTTACGCCACCTGACGTTCTGCCCGTTGTTCATAGGTTCTCCAACACGGTCCTGATCATGGCCCGCGACTCCACTACGGGGAGCGCATGACCTCGGAGCATCTCCCAGCGTAGAGCGAAGCCCGCGACTTTGTCGTGCTGCTGGATCAGCGTTCCAACTCCCGCCGACTCCGAATAGGCGACGTCAGAGCCGTCGAAACTGAGGATTGTGAAGCTCCCACCAAGTCCGGCGTGGTAGCCGACGTCCTGTGGCACGACGTTGACCATGATGTTGGGACGCTCACCAAGTTCAAGCAGGAACTCCAGCTGCCCCTTCGTGACTTCGGGGCCGCCAACCATGCGGCGCAGCACGGTCTCGTCCAGTGTGAAGCACACGAAGGGAGGAGGGTCGCGCAAGAGTAGAGCCTGCCGTTCCATACGTTGCGCCACCAGTTCCTCGACATCGGCGGCTATATCGTCGCTAAGTATAGACCGAGCGTATTGATCGTTTTGGAACAGGCCATTCACGAGGAGGGCCGAGAAGACACGGACCGAGGACGCTTTCTTCTCACGCTCGGCGTACTCAGCAAAACCCGGGGGCAGCGAAGTCTGGAGTTCTACCTCGTTGATGAGTTTCCAGTGGCGGCGGAAGTAGTCTCCCGTCTTGAAGTAGGTGTCGAGGTCCTCGGCGCTCTGCTTGGAGACCTTGCGGCCGCTTTCCATGGTGCTTATCCACTGCGGGGTGCAGCCGAGTGCGTCCGCCAGCTCCTTGCCGGTGAGACCGGCCTCCTCGCGCTTGCGGCGGAGTTCGGTGCCGAAGAAGATGCGCGCTCGATTCTCGCTCATGGGAGCCTCCGGGGGATTAACCAGCGGGCGCTGGTTGAGGTGATCTTGGCTCGGCTTGACCGGCAGTGTGAAACGGTCACTAGCTCCCTTTTACCTAGCCTGTGAGTCTGATCGCAAGTCTTTTCGACGCTGCGACGGACAACGAGGTCTTCGACATGGCAAAGAAGCCGGTATCAACTAATTCCGAGAAAGTGAGGGGAATGCCCCTCATGTCCGATTGGTATGGGGAACCGTCGGACGACGGGTTCGTCGCGCACCGGATCGCCGAGCTGAGCGAATACCAGATGTCGAACGGCTGCCTGGCCGAAGTCCAGGCCAAGGACGAGGGCGAATTGTGGTTGCTGTGCGATGCGCAGACCCGGCTGTCCGAGCGGGTCGCCGTCGCCGAGTCCACGAGGAGGCGGCCGTGAGCGTCCCCGAGCACGAATCCCCGGCGGTGGAGTCCTACGTCCGGCTGCAAGTCCTCGGGATGCACCTCAAGGCGCATGGGTTCACGATCCATCACGTGGCCGGTGGCCTGGTCGTCCGCAACGTGACCTCTACCGCGCGGGGCCTCTGCGGGGGTGGGGGCGTGTCCGGCGACACCGTCGCGTGCCTTCCACACGACGGGGACGGAGGCCGCTATTGGTTCTTCACGTCCTGGCGGCAGCCCATCGCGGAGTGCGAGCGCATCACCGACGCCCTGGTCGTGATCAAGGGCTATCTGGGAGCCCCGGATTGAAGCCCGCCGACGATGGGGCATGGCGGCTGGACCCGGCGTCCTACCTCGCCGCGTTGAGGCGCGAGTTTCCGGGGTTCGGCATCATCGCCGACCCGGAACGTCCGATCTGGATCGCGGTCCGGGGCAACGACGTGTTCATCAGGGCGTCGGACGGCCCGGTTCTCCGACGGCGCCTTCTCGAGTTGTCCGGGCACTGACGCCAGGCCCGCCCCCGCCGGAGCCGAGAGGACACATTCAGGCGAACCGGTTGAAGCCGCGCTACCAGGTCCCGGACAACTGCCTCAGATGGTGGGCGATTCCCGGGGCGTTGGGGTCGGTCCGATTCTCAGCGATGGCGCGTATCAGGGCGTCGAGTTCGTGCTGGGGAGGAGGGCGGAGGGGATCGTCCGAGGTTCCGAGCGGCAGGTGGACCGCGGCCTTGCCGGGCGGGAAGACGATCAGCATGCGGGGCTCCGGCCGGCCGCTCATGGTTATCGCCGAGCGGTGCAACGCGAATCGAACGGTGCGCAGGTCGTACTTCCGGTACCCGCGTACCTGTCGCTGGACCAGCACGGGCCCGTCCAACCAGAACGCCTTCCGATACTCCTGAAGGCCCCGCCACAGCACGGCCGGACCGACGACGACGGGAATCACCAGCAGCACGGCCGCCGTGGCGCCCTGCCCGATCAGCGCCAGGACGATGGAGACGACCGGCGGCACAAGGGGTACGGGTGCCACCAGCGACCAGAAGATGGTCCAGCTCTTCGACGTCGCCCCAACCGACAGCCGCTGCCCGCGCATCACGTCCACCGCCCCTTCTCGCCACCGGTGTATACGACGGAGCGAGGCGCCATCAGGTTCGTCCACGGCCCCCACCGGTGAAGGGCGGCGACGTTGCGCGGTCTGTGCTCGCCACTTGCAGCAATGGTTCGGTCGGGTCGGCCCAGCGGTGTCACGAACCACTCATCTCCTTGGCCGCAGGGACGTGGTCGTCGTGAGAGCCGGGTCACGGCTCGGCGCCAGCGGCTTCTCCTCGGCGACCCCGCATGTGGGGGTGCAGGTCCGCCAGCCGAACGACGCCCTGGCCACGCTCGAACCCGCGTCGCTTGATCAGCGCCGTCCGTTCCGTACGGCTCAGGAGGCGAATGCGCGGAGGGTGATCTCCACCAACGCGTCCGCGTACTCAGGGGTGAGTGGTCCCGATCGGTGGAGCCAGCGCTGGTAGAGCGGGGCGTACAGCACCTCTAGGACCAGGTCGAGGTCGGCGTCCGCGGCCAGTTGGCCCGCCTGCTGGGCACTGCGCAGCCGCTCCTTCTTGGCCTCGTCCACGGGGCCGGCCAGCTTCTCGCGGTACTGGGCCGCGAGAGCGGGGTCGCCGATGATCTCCATGTTGAGCGCCCTGATGGGCGCCTCGAAGGCCGGGTCGGCGAATTCGGCGACGGTCGCCCGCATGACGGTCTTGAGGTCGGCCTCCAGGTCACCGGTGTCGGGGAGCCGCATGCCCTCGTCGGTTTCGCTGAGCTCCAGGAACGAGTCGAAGATCACCGCGCCTTTGGACGGCCACCAGCGGTAGATCGTCTGCTTGCCCACTCCCGCCCGCGCCGCGATGGCCTCGATCGACACCTTGGCGTACCCGAGTTCGGAGACCAGATCGCGTGCGGCGCCGAGGACGGCCCGCCGGGACCGCTCACTGCGCCGGGCCGGGTTCGGCTTTCCAGGGTGCGACACGGTCGGAATCGTAACACCTAGCGAGACGAGACGTTCCGTCTTGACTTCACCAGGGACGTGACGCATACTCCTACGAAGCGAAACGAGACGAACCGTCTCGTCTCACGTGAGGGGGAGATTGCATGACGACTGCGAGAGTTTGGTTCATCACCGGCGCGTCGAGGGGTCTGGGCCGGGCGTTCGCCGAGGCGGCGCTCGCCGCGGGAGACCGTGTCGTGGCCGCCGCGCGTGATCTCGGCCCGCTCGCTGATCTAGCCGATGCCCACCCGGACCAGCTCGTTCGGTTGACGCTGGACGTCACCGATCGGGCGGCCGTCCAAAAGACGGTGGACGAGGCCGCGGCGGCGTTCGGCCGGCTCGACGTCGTGGTCAACAACGCGGGCGCGATGCTGCTCGGCATGGTCGAGGAGGCGGACGAGGAGCAGATCCGCGCGCAGTTCGACGTCAACTTCTTCGGCGCGGTCTGGGTGGCGCAGGCCGTGGTCCCGCACCTGCGGGCACAGGGCTCCGGCCACATCCTGCAGGTCACCTCGATGGGGACCGGTGGCGGGGTCGCGTCCGCCGGGTTCTACGCGGCGAGCAAGTCGGCGCTCGACTCGCTGAGCCAGGCGCTGGCGATGGAGGTGGCGCCGTTCGGGGTCAAGGTGACGATCGTGCAGCCGGGCGGATACGGCACGGACCTGTTCAAGCGCGGCACCACGATGACCGAGCCGCGCACCGAATACGAGCCGCTACGCGTCCAGCTGGCCGAGATGTGGGGCGAGGACGCCGGTCCCGATCCGAGCACCGCCGCTCCGGTGATCATGGAGTTGGCCAATCTGGCGGAGCCGCCGCTGCGCCTCATCGTCGGCAGCGCCTCCTACGACATGGTTCAGCAGATGGACGAGGCCCGCACGGCGCAGTACCGCGCCTGGGAGCATCTCAGCCGCAAGGCGCCGGGCTGACCTGCAGTGCGGTCTCACCAGGCGTTGCGACAGGGACGGGGGCGGGGGCGAACACCCGGACGCGGGCGCTCGTCAACGGTCCCAGGCGACGAGGAACTCCGCCAGCGAGATGCGCCCGTCGGCGTCCCCGTCGCGCTGGTCCGCCGCCTGGAAGATCGAGTCGAGCTCGTCCGAGGTGACGTCCTCTCCGCGCCCCTTCATGGCGGCGGTGAACTCTTCACGGGTGATGTAACCGTCGCCGTCACGGTCGAACTCTTTGAACGTGGCGGTCGGGTCGAGATCGGCCATGACAAGCCTTTCCATGCGCACTTTCAGGACAGGCAACATCGAAGCACGATCTTGTGTCCTGGCGGGCCGAATTCTCCAATAGGCACACTCACGGCGAGGATCGGCAGGTCGTCGCAGCGGCGTCCACCAGGGCGTGCACCTCTTGCTCGGCCGCCGGTTCAGGTCCGATAGCGAGCGTGGCGTCCACGCCGGCGAGCCCGCCACCGGAGTCCACATCCCGTCGCCGGAGCCGATGATTGTTCCGTCGGGGATCGAGCAGAGTGGCGGTGGCTATCCGTGCCGGTCGAATCCGGCGGCGGTGAGCGCCTCGAAGTCGGGGTGCCTGGACTCCAGGTCGTCCTCGTCCTCGTCCTCGTCTTCGCCATTCGGGAAGCCGAACTTCTCGTGGTCGCCGATGAGCAGTGCGTAGACCACATCGGCGACGCCGCAGGTCAGTGGCGGGCCCTGGTCGTTGTGCCGGGGCCAGAAGATCAGCGGCCAGGATTCGGGGTCTTCGCCCTCGGTCAGCCAGCCCAGATAATCTCCGTTCGCGGACTCGGCGACCGGCAGGAAGCCGCCCGGCTCCGGCCACACCGGGAGGCGGAACTCTTCCGGGAAATCGGCGCGCAGCGTGCGGTACCCGTCGCGGGCCCGCGCGGACTTTCTCCGGCATTCCGTATCTTCCCGATCGGCCCGGCGGGAAGAACTTCAGCCAGCCCGCCCACACCCCGGCGCCGTAGTGGTTGATCAGCTCCACGTACTCGTTCGGCAGCCGGGTGCCCACGTCCGCGAAGACCGCTTCCCAGCCGCGTTCACCGATGTAGGGGGACTCGGGTGGTGGGACCAGGCTCAGGAGCGTGTCCAGTGCGGAATTTCCCATGCCGGGGATTATGGCGATCACCCATGACGATGTCCCCGATCCCCTGGACAGAGGCGGTGGACGACACGTCTGGCGACCGCGCCGGGTGAGCCAGGCCTCCGGGAGCGCTAATTTCGTTGACCGGCCGATGTTCCGCGGCGAGGATCGCCTTCCATGACATGGACGGCACCTGCGGTCGATCGCGGCGACTTCCCGAGCGGCGACGACGAGCGGACATCACTGGCGGCGTTTCTGGATTTCCATCGCAGCACGCTGCTGTCCAAGTGCAGCGGGCTGACCGGTGAGCAACTGGCGTCGAAGCCGGTGCCGAGCACGAGCCTGAGCCTTCTGGGACTTGTGCGGCATCTCGCCGAGAACGAGCGCTGGTGGTTCCGCCGCAGATTCGACCGGGACGAGACCGTCACCGACCTGTACTGCAGCGACGAACACCCCGACGGTGACTTCGATTTCGCGGACGCGGCCGATGCCGAGGCCGACTTCGCGACATATGCCCGCGAGGTCGATCTGGCACGCCGGACGGTGGCTGCTCGGTCGCTGGACGAGGAATTCCCCGGAAGGGGCGGCACTCTGACTCTGCGCTGGGTGTACCTGCACATGTTCGAGGAGTACGCACGCCACAACGGTCATGCCGATCTGCTTCGCGAAGCCATCGACGGCACCACCGGCGAATAAGACCTGGCGCTGACGGGTGACGTCGTCCGCGCCGTCCTGCGCGATGTCAGTGGCGTTCGGCAGAATGAGCGGCGGCGAGTCAGTACAGGGGCGGAGCGATTGCAAGGGTGCGGTGAAGGACTTCGCGGGCGTGTTCGAGACCCATCTGACGGTGCTGCCCCCGCGCCCGTCGGAGGACGGCGATGAGGTGATCCGCCGGTGGGCGGCGCGCCACGAGATGAAGTACACCAGGATTCTCCTGGAGCAAGGCAGAACCCCCGACCAGCCGATGCTCAGTTACCGCGGGCCGGGGGTACTCACCATGCAGCAGGCGCAGGCGCGGGAGTGGGTGCAGCGGCTGCGCGTGGAGGGGGTCGGCGTCACCCGGGTGAAAATCGAGGCGGCGCCCTGGAACGCGGACGTCCCGCAGACCGCGCAGGAGTGCGCGGCGCTGCCGCCGGAGTGCTACTTCGAACACCACGTGAAGCTGGTTCTGGCCGGTGCGGACGAGCTGACCGAGGTGCGGGAGCTGGGCCGGAGCCACGCGGCGCACCTGTCGTGGAACGCACGCCGGATGGTGGGCGGGGGCCGCCATGAACGCTTCGTCACCCAGCGGTGCCGGCGGGTCGGCCGTCCGGAAGCGCGCCGGAGACTGACGGCCCTGCTGGACGATCTCGCCCGAGCCGGGCACACGCCCGTGGAGGTCGAGGAGGAGTTCGTGGTGCACGACGACAACCCGGGCATCGACGCCGGGTGGGCCGGCGGCCCGGAGACCGGTACATGAACGGCGACCGGGAGAGCTCGGCGCGGCGCCGCGCGGCACACCGCGCGGCGCTGGATCATGTGCTGGGCCTCGTCGCGGGTGCCGAATGGTGCGCGAGCCTGGTCCTGCGCGGCAGCATGAGCATGTGCGCGTGGGCGGGGAACCTGGCGCGCGAGCCGGCCGACCTGGATTTCGTGGTGCTTCCGGAATCGACCTGGCGTCCTGATGAACTGGATCCCTATCCCTATGTGGACCGGTTCGACGTCGTCCAGCAGTGGCCTGAAGCCGCCTGGGGCGCGACTGAGTACGACATCTGGATGGACGGGGAGGAAGAGTTCGAAACGCGCGGGCTGCATCCTCGTGTCTCCCCGGACGGTCTGCACTGGGAGATCGACGCCACGCCGGCGGCCCCGCCGTATGGTGACCTGCTCGACCTGCTGCGGCAGCGGCCGAGAGCGGCCCCGGACGTGATGATCCAGGCGGACCACGCTCAGGTGGACGGCGACTGGGGATATGCCTACAACGACGCCGGCGGGGATGAAACCGCCGGGAGCCGCGTGATCATCCCGTGGCGGGCGGAGGGACTGCCCCCGGGGCAGGTGCAACTCGACTTCGCCGCGGACGAGCGGCTGCCCGAACCCCCTGTGTGGAGCCTGGTGCCCCGTGCGGACGGCCGCGCACCGGCGGTCCTCAGGACGGCGAGCCGGGAACTGTCGCTGGCCTGGAAGCTGCTCTGGCTGCAAACCGATGCCGCGACCGGCACGAGATCGCGGTCCAAGGACCTGTACGACGCCGTCTTGCTGGCCGAAGACGATCGCACCCGGCTCGCCCCGCACCTCCTGCGCACGGTTTTCCGGCGGCGGGCCACCGACGACTTCGAACTGGAAGCCATCAGGCTCGAGGACACGGACTGGGCGGCATTCACGGCCGAGCATCCCCGCGTCCACGGAACCGCCCGGCAATGGCTTCAACGGCTCGGCACGGCCCTCGCGCCGATGCTCGCCGTCCGCGACGAGACCGACTGAAGACGATCTTCGCGGACGAGGTACCGCTGGAGGAGTACGCACGCCACAACGGCCACGCCGACCTGCTGCGCGAAGCCATCGACGGCACCACCGGCGAATAGTCGCCTCCGGTGCGCCTTCGTCGCCAGCGGGTAGGGGGCGGGCAAAGGATCGCGCCGGTACCCCCGTTCGGGGGTGGCGTGGGTCACTCGGTGTGGCGACGATTCGTTGTACCGGGTGTCCGTGCGGCTTCGAGGAGAGACCATGCCCGCAGTCGAGTTCCGTGCGGCGCGCGACTTCCTGCTCGCGCATCGCGATGACTACGCGACCGCGTACGAGAAGTTCCGCTGGCCGGTCCTGACCGGCTTCAACTGGGCGCTGGACTGGTTCGACAAGATCGCCGAGAGCAACGACTCGCCCGCGCTGTGGATCGTGGAGGAGGACGGCTCGGAGGCCAGGTACTCCTTCTCGCAGCTGTCGCGGCGGTCGAACCAGGTGGCGAACCTGCTGCGGCGGTCGGGGGTGCGGCGCGGCGACCGGATCATCCTGATGCTCGGCAACCAGGTCGAGCTGTGGGAGACGGTACTGGCCGCGATGAAGCTCGGCGCGATCCTGATCCCGAGCACGCCGCTGCTGGGCACGGCGGACCTCCAGGACCGGCTGACGCGCGGCAAGGCGCGTCATGTCGTGGTCGGCTCGGGCGACACCGGCAAGTTCGACGGCGTCGAGGGCGAGTACACGAAGATCGCCGTGGGCGGCGCCGTGGACGGGTGGGTGCGCTACGCCGACGCCTACGAGGAGGCGGAGTCGTTCACGCCCTACGGCCTGACGATGTCGCAGGACACGCTGCTGCTGTACTTCACGTCCGGAACGACGGCGAAGCCCAAGCTCGTCGAGCACACGCACGCGACCTACCCCGCGGGCCACCTGTCGACGATGTACTGGATCGGGCTGCGACCCGGGGACGTCCATCTGAACATCTCGTCGCCGGGGTGGGCGAAGCACGCGTGGAGCAACGTCTTCGCGCCGTGGGACGCCGAGGCGTGCGTGTTCATCTTCAACTACACGCGGTTCGACGCGGACCGGCTGCTCGACACGATCGAACGGTGCGGCATCACGAGTTTCTGCGCGCCGCCGACGGTGTGGCGGATGCTGATCCAGTCCGATCTGGGACGGCTGGCGACGCCGCCGCGGGAGGTCGTCGCGGCGGGCGAGCCGCTCAACCCCGAGGTGATCGAGCGGGTCCGGGACGCGTGGGGCCGGACGATCCGCGACGGGTTCGGGCAGACCGAGACGACCGTGCAGATCGCCAACACGCCGGGCCAGCCCGTCAAGCCGGGTTCCATGGGACGCGCCGCGCCCGGCTACAAGATCGCGCTGATCGACCCGCTCACCGGGCAGCCGGGCGACGAGGGTGAGATCTGCCTTGAGCTGGAGGACCCTCCGCTCGGGCTGATGAAGGGCTACCACGGCGACGACGCCCGCACCGAGGAGGCGATGGCCGGCGGCTACTACCACACCGGCGACATCGGCTCCCGGGACGAGGACGGATACATCACCTATGTCGGGCGGGCCGATGACGTGTTCAAGGCGTCCGACTACAAGATCTCGCCGTTCGAGCTGGAGAGCGTGCTGATCGAGCACGAGGCGGTGGCGGAGGCCGCCGTGGTTCCGTCGCCCGACCCGGTCAGGGCCGCCGTCCCGAAGGCGTACGTGACGCTCGCGAACGGCTGGGAGCCGAACGCGGACACCGCGAAGTCGATCTTCGAGCACAGCCGGGCGCAGCTGTCGCCGTTCAAGCGGATCCGGCTGCTGGAGTTCGGCGAGCTGCCCAAGACGATCTCCGGCAAGATCCGCCGCGTCGAGCTGCGGACCAGCGAGATCGACAAGCACCCCGGCGCGGCTCCCGGTGGGGGGACGACCCCCCACGCCCCCCGGAACGGCGTGGAGGACCGCCCCGCCGGCGAGTACCGCGAGGAGGACCTGCGGTGACGCTCTCCTACGCCTCCGGAGTCTCGGCCACCCCGCTCCTCGGCGACACCATCGGCGCGAACCTCGACAAGACGGTCGCCGCGTTCTCCGAACGGGAGGCGCTCGTCGACAGGGCGTCCGGGCGCCGCTGGACGTACGAGCAGTTCAACGACGATGTCGACGCCGTCGCGCTCGGGCTGCGCGGCCTCGGCGTCGTCAAGGGCGACCGGGTCGGGATCTGGGCGCCGAACTGCGCCGAGTGGATGCTCGTCCAGTACGCCACGGCCAAGCTCGGCGCGATCCTCGTCAACATCAACCCCGCGTACCGGGTCCACGAACTGGAGTTCGTCCTCAACCAGGCGGGCATCCGGACGCTGGTGGCGGCGTCGTCGTTCAAGACGTCCGACTACGCGGCGATGATCGAGGAGGTCGCGCCGAAGTGCGCCGCGCTGCGCGACGTGGTGCTCATCGGCACCCCGGAGTGGGACTCGCTCGTCGAGTCGGGCCGGGCGGGTGACGCGTCCGTCCTCACCGGGATCGGCCGGACGCTCAGCACCGACGACCCGATCAACATCCAGTACACGTCCGGGACGACGGGCTTCCCCAAGGGCGCGACACTGTCGCACCACAACATCCTGAACAACGGCTACTTCGTCGGCGAACTGTGCGGCTACGACGAAGAGGACCGCATCTGCGTTCCGGTGCCGTTCTACCACTGCTTCGGCATGGTGATGGGCAACCTCGCGTCGACCAGCCACGGCGCGTGCGTCGTGATCCCGGCGCCGGCGTTCGACCCGAAGGCGACGCTGGAGGCCGCCGCGGCCGAACGCTGCACGTCGCTGTACGGGGTGCCGACCATGTTCATCGCCGCGCTGGCCGAGCCGTCGCTGGACGAGCTCGACCTGTCCGCCCTCCGCACCGGGATCATGGCCGGGTCGCCGTGCCCCGTCGAGGTGATGAAGCAGGTCATCGAGCGGCTCGGGATGAGCGAGGTCGCGATCTGCTACGGCATGACGGAGACGTCGCCGGTGTCGACGCAGACCCGCGCGGGCGACTCCCTCGACCGGCGCGTGTCGACGGTCGGGACCGTCCTCCCCCACCTGGAGATCAAGGTCGTCGACCCCGACACCGGCGTCACCGCCCCGCGCGGCCAGCCCGGCGAGTTCTGCACGCGCGGCTACTCGGTGATGCTCGGCTACTGGGACCAGCCGGACAAGACGGCCGAGGCCGTCGACGCGGCCCGCTGGATGCACACCGGCGACCTCGCGGTCATGGACGACGACGGCTACGTCAACATCACCGGCCGGATCAAGGACATGGTCATCCGGGGCGGCGAGAACATCTACCCGCGCGAGATCGAGGAGTTCCTCTACACCCACCCCGACATCGTGGACGCGCAGGTCATCGGCGTCCCGGACGAGAGGTACGGCGAGGAGCTGATGGCGTGGGTGCGGCTGCGCGAGGGCGTGCCGGACCTGACCGCCGGGGAGCTGCGCGCGTTCTGCGAGGGCAAGCTGGCCCACTTCAAGATCCCGCGCTATGTGCATGTCGTGGACGAGTTCCCGATGACGGTCACCGGGAAGGTCCGCAAGGTGCAGATGCGGACCGAGGCCGTCGACATCCTCGGCCTGGACGACACCGAACACGACTGAGCGGCCCGGTCGCCGGGCGCACGATGACCAGCCGGCCCCGAAGCGAGCCGGGGGGCCTCCCCCCACATTGAACACACATGAGTTTTGGGTTGGCGGACCCTTTCGTGGCAGGTCCCGGGCGGGGCATGCTCTGAGGATGGGTGCGCCTACTCCGGGTGGCCTGAAAGGTCGTCCTCCCAGAATGTCGCGTGATGACGCGGGTGCCGTCCGGTCGGCCGTGCTGACGCTGCAGCGAACGACCGGTCTGCCCGTCGTCTTCGGCGGTGCCGTGTCCGGCGGCGGGCAGGACCGCCTGCGCATCACCGAACTCGTCGGCAACACCACCGACTCGCTGAACGGCCTGGTCGTCCACCACGGCAACGGGCTCGGCGGCAAGGCGATGGCCACGGGACGCCCGCTGTGGGTGAGCAACTACCCGTGCTCGGCGTCGATCAGCCACGACTACGACAAGCCCGTCGGCCGCGAGGGGCTGCTGTCGATCGTCGCGGTCCCGATCGTCGTCCGGCGGCGCGTCCGCGGCGTGCTGTACGGGGCGCTGCGGGAACCGCTGTCGCTCGCCGACCGTGTGGTGGGCTCCGCCGTCCAGGCGGCCCGCGACCTCGAACAGGACCTCGCCGTCCAGGACAGGGCGGACGAGGCGCTCGCCCGCACGCCGCCGGGCACGTCGACCGCCCGGTGGGAAGAGGTCAGGGCCGTGCACGCCGAGCTGCGCGCCCTGGCGGAAGAGGTTCTCGACCTGCCGACCCGCGACCGGCTCCGCGCCGCGTCGCTGCGCCTGGCCGCCGCCGGGCTGGACGAGCCGGACGATCCGCCGCGGCCCGTGCTGTCGCCGCGCGAGCTGGACGTCCTGTCGTATGTCGCGATCGGCTGCACCAACGCGGAGGCCGCCGAACGTCTCGGCCTGCTGCCCGAGACGGTGAAGAGCTATCTGCGTTCGGCGATGCGCAAGCTCGACAGCCACACCCGGCTGGAGGCCGTCACCACCGCACGCCGCGCCGGTCTTCTCCCCTAGATGTGCTATCTCGGGAGATTGGTGCCGTCTGTGGGGCTCAGAGCGTGTCGTTGAACTCTTGGTGGAGGTCGGGGAGGAAGGAAGGTGGTTCAACTCGGCGGCACACTGGAAGACCAGGTCGTACCCGAAGGTGGAGCCGAGCACCTTCGAAGTGACGTGGGGCAACGTGGAGTCACCCAGCTTCTGAGTCGCATCACCTTGATGACCCAGCGGATCACCCGCGGCGGCAAGCACTGCACCGACCGCTGGCACAGGAAAGCCCCACCGTCGACCTGACGCCGACGGCACAGAGGCGCGGGCGGGAGCGGTCAGCCGGTGCGCAGGCGTGCGGTCTGTTCGATGCCGACGTCGGTGGTGCGCCGCAGGTAGCGCTCGATCACGGTGAGCTCGTCGTCGGTAAAGCCCTCCAGTGCCTGGTCGAAGGCTTTGCCGGGGGTGTCCCAGGCCGCTTCGATCTCAGGGGTGCGGCCGCGGGTGAGGGTGACGAGCATCTTGCGCCGGTCATGGGTGTCGGTGTGGCGCTCGGCCAGGCCGGCCTTTGTGAGGCGGTCGACCAGGCGTGTGGCCGATCCAGAGGTCAGACCGGTCAGCTCCGCGATCTCGCCGGTGGTGCGGGGTCCGGGTTCCAGGGCGAGCAGGCTTACGCACTGCAGGTCGGTGGGGTGCAGGCCGAGGTGTTCGGCCAGGGCCTGGTTGAACAGCGTGTAGGCGGCATGGTGGCGCCGGGCCGTCGTGGTTACCGCCCTGACCAGCTCGTTACGGGTTCGGTTTGACATGAAAGCGCCCTCGTGTCCTACTTATATCTGCGTCGCGCAGATAATGTGCGGTGCAGATTCTTTTGTAGCACAACCCCGGGAGAACCCATGACCACCCACACCCCAGAACAGCTTCGCGCCCTATACGACCGCTGGAGCGAGCTGTGGCGCGGCGACTTCAGCCACGCCGAAGAGATCCTCGACCCCGGCTTCGTCGTCCACCAGGCCCGCCCCGACGGCAGCGACTCCGAGGCCCTCACCGGCCCTGCGCGCCTGCTGCCCGAGATCGAGCAGACCATGGCCGCCTTTGGCGACATCGCCATCAGCGTCGACCTCGGCCCGATCGTCGACGGCGACCTGATCTCCGCCCGATGGACCATGCGAGCCACCTACAGTGGTGGCATCCCCCAGGCCACCGCCCCCATCGGCACGAAGATCTCCTTCAGCGGCAACGACATCCTGCGCGTCCGCGACGGCCGGTTCGTCGAGTACTGGACCTGCACCGACATCCTCGACGGTCTGTCCCAGCTCGGCGCCATCTCCGGCCCCAACGGTCCTGCCCACCACTGACAGACGCGGCCATTCCAAGGCGCCTCCACGGGGCGCCCCGTCACCGCGGCATCGCCGTCGCTGCACCGTCACCGAAACACTCTGGCCCCGTCGGCGACGGGGCCAGAGCCACGAAGGCCACAGGTCAACGAATCAAAATGCTCACTCAGAGCCGCCAATCCGATGGGCCGATATGGCGAGGCATCCCAACGCCCCGCTGACGCCGGAAGGGCGTCGCCGACTCTGTGAGCGCGTGGACGCCGGGCGTCCGATCTCGCACGTCGCGGCCGAAGCCGGGATCTCCCGCCGCTGCCTGGCCAAGTGGTACGCCCGCTGGCGCGCGCACGGCGAGAACGGGCTGCTGGATCACTCCTCGCGTCCACACGCGAGCCCGGCCCGCACCAGCGAGACGCTCGCCGATCTGGTAGAGGCGCTGCGGCGGCAGACCAAGCACGGCCCTGCCCGCCTCGCCGCTGACCTTGAGCGGCTGTACGGCGTCACTATCGCGCCGGCCACCGTGCACCGCATACTCGTCCGTCGCGGCCTCAACCGGCTCCGCGACCTCGACCCTCCGACCGGCGAGGAACTGCGCGAGGTCATCCGCTACGAACACGAGCGCGTCGGCGACCTGATCCACGTCGACGTGAAGAAGCTCGGACGCATCCCGACCGGCGGCGGCTGGTGCATGCACGGCGTCGGCACCGACGCGGCCCGCGCCTCCAAACGCACCGGTCAGGGCACCGGCAAGGTCGGATACACCTACCTGCACTCGGCGCTCGACGACCACTCCCGGCTGGCGTACACCGAGGCCCTGAACGACGAGAAGGCCGTCACCGCGGTCGCCTTCTGGCACCGCGCCGTCGCCTTCTTCGCCGCCCACGACATCACCCCGATCCGCCGCTGCCTCACCGACAACGGCTCGTGCTACCGGTCCACGACCTGGGCCAACGCCCTCGCCGCGACCGGCACAAAGCACAAGCGGACACGGCCCTACACGCCGCGCACGAATGGGAAGGTGGAGCGCTATAACGGGACGCTCGCCCGCGAGTGGGCGTACGTACGCGGCTACACCTCCGAACACGAACGCCGCGTCGCGCTCGCCGAGTTCGTGAACTACTACAACCACGACCGGCCCCACGCCGCCCTCGGGGGCCGACCGCCCATCAGCCGGACCGCCGGGAGCGACTACCGCCTCGTATTCGACCAGCCACCCGAACCGCTCCTCGACATCCCGCAGCAACTCACGTTCGAGGACTTCGTGTAACCAATGTCCCGAGACACCACACCTAGACACCAGCCCAAGCCCCAACCCCGCGACGACCGAAGCCGCCGCGATCGCGTCCGAAGGCGGGGAACTGCAAGAAAAACCGCGGGGCCGCGCGATTCTTCCGGCGGATCCAGCCCGGCGACGGGGTCAGCATCGCGGATGGCGGACGTCGTCCATGACAGATCGGCCCCCGTGGCGCACTGCCTGGACGGAACGGTCACCACTCGCCGGCTGCGCCGGGCCGTGATCGCACGGCCGTCCCGCCTCGTTCCCGGGCAGGGACGTCCGACCCCCGAATTGCACTCGAAACCGTAACACCTCGGCGAACAGAGTTGTTCATGGTTAATCGATTTCGTCATGCGCCACAGGCCCGTTGATAGCTTGTGGGGGTGGACTCCGACGGCTTCACCTCGCTGCCGCGCGGGCGCCATCACCTCACCCGCGAACAGGTCGCGGCCTCCCAGCGGGACCGTCTGCTCCAGGGCATGACGCAGACGGTCGGGGAGAAGGGATACGCCCGCACCTCCGTCGCCGACGTTCTCAAGCGGGCGCACGTGTCCCGCGAGACGTTCTACGAGCATTTCACCGACAAGCAGGCGTGTTTCCTCGCGGCCTACGAGGCGGCGGCGGAACGCATCATGGGCGTCGTCAACGACGCGCTCGCGGCCCGCGACCAGCCGCTGATGCTGAGGCTGGAACGGGCGCTGCGCGCCTACCTGCGGGAACTCGCCGGCGACGCGGGCGCGGCCCGCACGTTCCTGCTGGAGATCTACGCGGTGGGGCCGGCCGCGACGACCATGCGCTGCACGGTGCAGAGCGGCTTCATCGAGATCATCGACGGGCTGCTGGCGGAGGACGAGCGGTTCCGCTCGCTGCCCGACCCGCAGTTCGCGTGCCGGATGCTCGTCGGCGGGGTGGCGTCGCTGGTCACCGGGAAGGTCGCGATGGGCCAGCACGCCGCGCTCCCCAAGCTGTGCGCGCCGATCCTGGCGCACTTCACGTCGCTCCTCGACCAGTAGGCCGCCGCCCGGCCGCGCGTCAGAACCACGTCCGGACGTAGTCGACGACGGTGGGGTGCTCGGCGTCGGCGTCGTCGACGACCGGGATCATCGTCCACTTGTCGATCGCCGTGCAGGGGTGGGACGGTCCGAGCCTGACGACGTCGCCGACCTCGGCGGAGCCGTCCGCGAGATAGGCGTGCTGGTCGTTGAGCGCGGTGATCCGCGCGCCGTCCACGGGCTCCGCGCCCTTTCCGCGGACGAGCTGCGGCTCGGGCAGCCCCGCGTCGAACGGCAGGTCGCGCCGGCCCGCGTCCAGGATCGCGAGGGCGGGTTCGGGGCGGGACAGGACGCGCGCCCAGCCGTGCATCGCCGAACGCAGCCGCGCACCCGCGCCGCCCGCGCCCCGCGCGAACGGCGAGATGCCCCGGTAGAAGCCGTCGTCGTGGACGATGTACGCGCCCGACCGCAGCACGACCCGCCCCTCCAGGCCGCCGAGGACCTCCGCGACCTGGTCGAAGAACGCGCTGCCGCCCGCCGACACGACCGGCTCGCCGGTCTCGTACTCCAGGCCCTCGTGCAGGTTCGCGAGCCGGCGCAGGTAGGCGTCGACCGTGCCGCGCCCCTCCTCGGACGCGTCGTGGGCGAGGGCGCCCTCGTAGCCGGCGATCCCGGCGAGCCGGAGGGTACGGGCCTTGCGGACGGCGTCCGCGACCGTCCGGGCGTCGCCATCGTCCCGGACGCCCATGCGCCCGCCCGGCCCGCCGAGTTCGACGCACACGTCCACCTGGCGCTGGGCGCGGGCGAGGCGCAGCGCCTCGTCCATCAGCTCGACCGCGCGGACCGAGTCGACCCAGCACTGGAACTCGAACTCGGGGTTCCCGTCCAGCTCGGCCGCCAGCCACGCGAGACCGGCGGGGTCGAGGACGGTGTTGGCGAGCAGGACGCGGCGTACGCCGAACGCGCGGGCGACGCGGAGCTGCGGCAGGTTCGCGAGCGTGATGCCCCACGCGCCGGCGTCCAGCTGCATCCGCCACAAGGCCGGGGCCATCGTCGTCTTGCCGTGGGGGGCGAGGTGCAGTCCGGCCGCGTCCGCCCACTCCGCCATCACCCGGACGTTGTGGTCGAGGGCGCCGGCTTCCAGGGTCAGCAGCGGCGTCCCGAAGTCGTCCAGCGGCAGCCGAGCCCGGCGGGCCTCGCCGACCGTCAGCCCGTGCGCGGACGCCGGGATCGCCTTGAACCGCCAGTCGAGCCGCTCGTCGCCGAGCGCGTCCACGGCCTTGCCGTCGATTCCCACTTACGACCTCCCGTTCGAGACCGCGCCGTGCAGGCGCCCCGTCGCCACCGGTTCCAGTGTGACGAGGACCGCGATCGACCCGATGACCGGCAGCGCACGGCGGCCCGCACCGACGGGCATGCCGCGGGCGAGACCGAGATCACCCGAGTGGACCAGCAGCGCGGCCGAGACCGCGAGCGCGACGAGGACCAGCACCGACACCGGCCCGATCCCGGGGCCGCGCTCATCCGTCCGCCGATTGTGCCGATTGTGATCCCATAGCGCTCTCCTACCCCCTCAAAACACCGATAGCGTGGGGGTTGTGGAGGTTGATGTGGCAGGTGGGATATCCCGCCGCAAAGCTCTCTGGTTCTTGGGTGCGTTCACCGGCCTCACCGCCCTCGGCGCGGACACCGCCCGTCCACAGGACGGCTCCGGTGCGGCGTCGGCGGAGACCACTCCCCGTGCACGGCCGGTCATCCATCCGACCCCGACTCCGACCCCGACTCCGACCCCGACTCCGACTCCCCGTCCCGCAGCGTGGTCGCCGGCGAAGCTGACCGCGCTGGAGAAGCCCGTCCGGGAACTGTCGCAGCTGTCCCCGGCGCCGCCGCCGAACTCGATCGCGCTGACCCTCGACGACGGCCCGCACCCCGAGTGGACGCCGCGGATCCTCGACCTGCTGGCCGAGCAGCGGGTCCACGCCACGTTCTTCATCGTCGGCGAGCAGGTGAAGGAGTACCCGAAGCTCACCCGCCGCATCGCCGACGCCGGGCACCAGATCTGCAACCACACCGAGACGCACCCGATGTCCATCGCGAGGATGTCGGAGAAGAAGGTCCGCAAGGAGATCGTCGACGCGCACGACCGGATCGCCGACGCCACCGGCGTCGTCCCGCAGTTCTTCCGGTCGCCGGGCGGCGCCTGGTCCAAGACCGTCCTCGAAGTGACGGCCGAGAGCGGCATGCTGCCGATCGACTGGGCCGTCGACCCGCGCGACTGGGCGCGTCCGGGCGTCCGGCGCATCCGCAAGGCGCTGCTCAAGGGCAAGGACGGCAACATCCTGCTGTGCCACGACGGCGGCGGCGACCGCTCCCAGACCCTTGAGGCCCTGGAAGACGCCATCCCGAAGCTGAAAGAACGCGGCCTCACCTTCGTCGCCCTCTGACCGCCGGGCGCATGCTCGCCATCCCGGCCGCGCTGTCCGAGATCCCCGGAACCGTCGGCTCTTGCCCGGACGGGTTCGCGGTGCCCCGGTCCCACATCGCGACCATCGGGTGCCTCCGCCGCGACATGGCTCCGAACGGCGTCCCGAGGTGCACTCAGGTACACCCCGCCTTCGGGTTGCGGGCACACTGTGGTCGAGGACGCCCGCCGGAAGACTGGAGTCCGACGGCAAGCGACCTGCGGAGGAACCGGTGAACGGCGAATTGGTGAAAGAGACGCGGCTGCAACGGCACATGAGGACCCCGTGGCGGGGGCTGGCACTCTTGCTGCTCGGCATCCCGGCCACGCTCGTGGGCCTGTGGTTCCTCACGGTCATCTCGATGATCACGAGCTTCATCGGGGTGCTGCTGTTCCCGTCCGCGACGATGCTCATGCGCACCCAGCTCGACGCGTACCGCGCCCGGATCAACAAGTGGACGAACGTCAGGATCGAGCGGCCCTACCTGCCCGAGCCCGCCGAGGAGCCCGGTCTCAACGGCATCATCAAGCGGTTCGTGCGGCTGCTCACCGACCCGGCGACCTGGCGCGACTACCTGTGGGTGGTCGCCGACCCGGTGGTCGTCTGCTTCACCGCCGCGCTGCCCGGCCTGCTGATCCTGTACGGGCTGTGGGGGTACGCGCTGGCGGCGTTCGCCGGCGGGATGATCGGCCGCGCCGGCGGCTACGACTGGTACACTTGGATCCCCGTCCATTCCGGCTACGACGGCGACCCCGAGCGGATCGCGTCCACCGTCGTCGTCGCCACCGTCTGCATCGCCGCCGGGTTCGCGATCGCGCCGAAGATGATGACCGTGTACGGGCGCTGGGGGAAGCTGATCCTCGGCCCGACCAGGAAGTCGGAGCTGGCGCTGCGCGTCCGGCACCTCACCGAGACCCGGTCGGAGGCCGTGGACGCGTCCGCCGCCGAGCTGCGCCGCATCGAGCGCGACCTGCACGACGGTGCGCAGGCCCGGCTCGTCGCGATGGGGATGACCCTCGGCGCGATCGAGCACCTGCTCGACAAGGACCCCGAGAAGGCCCGGTTCCTGCTCGCCGAGACCCGCGCGTCGTCGGCGAAGGCGCTGCACGAGCTGCGCGACCTCGTCCGCGGCATCCACCCCCCGGTGCTCGCCGACCGCGGCATCGGTGACGCGGTCAAGGCCCTCGCACTCGACCACCCGCTGAAGACCGAGGTGGTCGCCGACCTGCCCGCGCGTCCCGAGCCGCCGGTCGAGTCCGCCGCCTACTTCGCGGTGTCGGAGATCCTCACCAACGCCGCCAAGCACTCCGGCGCGTCCCGCGTCTGGGTCGACATGCGGCACGAGAACGGGATGCTGCGGATCACCGTCACCGACGACGGCCGCGGCGGCGCCACGCTGGACGGCGGCACGGGCCTGCGCGGGATCGAGCGCAGGATCGGTACATTCGACGGCGTCCTCGCCCTCAGTTCACCGGTGGGCGGCCCGACGATCGTGACCATGGAGCTGCCGTGCGAGTTGTCATCGCCGAAGACCTCGCCCTCCTGAGGGAGGGGCTGGTCAGTCTTCTCGAGACGCACGACTTCGAGGTCGCGGCCGCCGTCGACAACGGCCCCTCGCTGCTGAAAGCACTTCTCGACCACCGCCCGGACGTGGCGGTGGTCGATGTGCGTCTGCCGCCGTCGTTCACCGACGAGGGCCTGCAGGCGGCGCTGGAGGCGCGCCGCCAGGTCCCGGGCATGCCCGTCCTGGTGCTGTCGCAGTACGTCGAGCAGCTCTACGCGCGGGAGCTGCTCGCCGACGGCAGCGGCGCCATCGGCTACCTGCTGAAGGACCGGGTGTTCGACGCGGCGCAGTTCGTCGACGCGGTCCGCCGGGTCGCGGCGGGCGGCACGGCGATGGACCCCGAGGTCATCTCCCGGCTCGTCGCCACCAGCACCCGCGACACGCCGCTGGGGCGCCTCACCCCGCGCGAGACGGAGGTCCTGGAGCTGATGGCGGAGGGACGCTCCAACGCCGCGATCGCGGAACGGCTCGTCGTCACGGAACGGGCGGTGACCAAGCACACCGCGAACATCTTCTCCAAACTCGACCTGGCCGTCACCGGCGACGACAACCGGCGCGTCCTGGCCGTTCTCGCCTACCTCAACCGCTGAGCGGGCCACCCTCGGCTTCCCTCTCCGCCATATCGGTCTATCCGGGCCCGCGCCGGGTGAAATAGGTTGCTCGGCGAGATGGCCCCGGGAGGGCGCGATGACGGTGATTCTGGTCCTGCTCTGCTTGGCGATCGCCGGGCGCGAACTGTATTCGGCGTTCGAACGCAAACGCTCGCCGGGCGCGCCCGAGATCGCCGACATCCGCACCCAGCTCCGCGCGCTGAAGGGCACGCGGGACGAGCTGGAGGGCTTCCGCGCGTCCCAGCGGGAACGGCTGGACCGGCTGACGCGGGAGCAGGACCGCGACCGCGAGGCGCTCGGCGAGGCCGACGCCCGGATCCGGTCCCTGATCGCGCAGATCAACGACCGGATGGTCCCGGACGTCAACGACCGGCTGAACCTGCAGCGGGAGACCGCCGACCTGCAGCGCGCCGCTATGGAGCGGCTGGCCGCCGATATCGCCGGGTTCCGTGCGCACCTGGTCGGACGGCTCGACCAGGCCGTCGCCGCGTCCCTCGGCGCCGCCCCCGCCGACATGGTGGCCGGGGCCGTCACCGTCCGGCCGTCCGCGGTGCGGCCCTCGCTGACCGGCCCGTACGAGCGGTTCGCCGAACGGCACGGGCTGCGCGTCGAGCTGACCGACCGGGACCGCTACTACCTGTCGGGCCACAGTCCCCGTGTCCTGGAACGCGAGTTCACCGACCTGGTGCAGGGGCTGCGCACCAACTGTGCGACCTCCGTCGAGGAGGCCCGGCCGCTGCTGGACGCCCTCCGCGACACGGACCGGGGCGGTGTCCAGATCGGGCCCCTCGTCATCGTCCGGACACCGGAGTCGCTGGTCTGCGGGGTACTCCCCCTCGCCGAACTGCTCCGCCCCGGAAGCGCCGGGCTGCTGGACGACCCGGCCACCGCCGCACGCCGCCTCCACCGGCTCCCCGAAGGCCGCTTCTGCGACGTGACCGCACTCGCCGCCCGGGACCCGTCCGGGTGACGCGACCGGCCGCTCAGCGGGTGGGGGCCGTCCAGGTGAAGGCGGGCGGGCGGCGTTCCAGGAACGCGGCGGTGCCCTCCTCGAACTCGCCGACGGCGACCATCTCCTCCAGCCACCACCGCGTCCTCTCCGCGACGGGGCCGGCGGCGGCGATGGCGTCGACGATGTCCTTCGTCGCCTGCTGGGTGAGCAGGGAGCGGGACGCGAGGGTCCCGGTGAACTGGTCGACCCTCTTGCGCAGGCCGTCCGCGGGGACGACCTCGTCCAGCAGCCCGATCCGCAGCGCGTGCCCGGCGTCGATCAGGTCCGCGGAGTACAGCAGGTACTTCGCGGCGGACGGGCCGACGAGGCGGACGAGACGCGTCGTCGCGGTGGCCGGGTAGACGAGGCCGAGCTTCGCCGGGGTGACCCCGAAGCGGGCGCCGTCCGCCGCGAACCGCAGGTCGCAGGCCGCCGCGAGCTGGCAGCCACCGCCGACGCAGTACCCCTCGATCGCCGCGAGCGTCGGCTTCGGGAACGCGGCGAGGGCCTGCTCGGCGACCGTCGACAGGTGCGATTCGTCGTCGCGGTGGATGTCGGCCAGCTCGGAGATGTCGGCGCCCGCGCAGAAATCGCCGCCGGCCCCGGTCAGCACCACGACCCGCACGCCCGGGTCCGCGGCGAGGCCGTCCAGGATGCCGGGGAGTGCCCGCCACATGTCCGCCGACATGGCGTTGCGCTTGGCCGGCCGGTCGATCGTGATCGTCCCGACCCCTTCGGCGACCTCTGCGTTGAGCCCGGCGGCCATCGTCCCCCCTATGCTTCGACGCGGCTCATCGTACGAAGGTCTGTTCACCAGGATGATCCCCGGGGTGGTCTTCGACGCTTCTCACGTGGTCTCCTTGGAGACGCACGTCTGCGCCACAGGGGGGCCGCATGAAAGTCATCACGGAACTCCGGGAATGCGAAACCGTCCCGGAGTGCTGTATTGTCGAGACAGCGTCTTCAAGTTGCCACGATTGGCGGCGAGGTCGCTTCTTCCCCGCCCGGGCCATCTGAGAGCTCGGTGATCCCCGGTTCGGTACGCGCGCAGACCGGCGTTTCGAACCGCCGCACAAGGGAGTCGACGTCAGCCCGGTGAACGGAGCTGCATCTCTCACATTTCTCTCGCGTACGCGCCGCGGGTTCCGCCGCCGTACACGGGATTCGACCCCGGGCCGCGCGGAGTGTTCCGCACCGGCCTGAGAAGGGACCCACATGTCCACTTCCACCCTCACCACAGAACGGCCCGCCGCCGAGCGCCGCGCCGATCACAAGTCGCAGGCGCACGGTGTGCCCGCACAGGGCGCCCGGAAGAGCGGGCGCCAGGGACGGCGCCCCGCCGATGAAGGGCCGGTCGTCCCGTTCCACGGCATCCTCGCCGTCCAGGACAAGCACGCGTTCGTCCGCACCTCCGGCTACCACCCCGGGCAGGAGGACGTCCACGTCTCGCTCGCCCAGGTCAACTCCAGCAACCTGCGTCCCGGCGACGCCGTCACCGGCACCGCGAGGCCGCCGAAGTCGGGCCGCGACAAGTTCCCCACCCTCGCCGCCGTCGAGACCGTGAACGGGGTGACGCCCGCCGAGGCGGCGAACCGCCCCGAGTTCGGCATGCTCACGCCGCTGTTCCCCGACGAGCGGCTGCGCCTGGACACCGGCCCGCTCGCCACCCGCGTCATCGACCTGATCGCACCGATCGGCAAGGGGCAGCGGGGGCTCATCGTGTCGCCGCCCAAGGTCGGCAAGACGATGGTCATGCAGGCCCTCGCCAACGCGATCGCGGAGAACAACCCCGAGGTCCACCTCATGGTCGTGCTCGTCGACGAGCGTCCCGAGGAGGTGACCGACCTGGAGCGGTCGGTGCGCGGCGAGGTGATCCACTCGACGTTCGACCGTCCGGCGAAGGACCACACGGCGCTCGCCGAACTGGCCATCGAGCGGGCCAAGCGCCTCGTCGAGCAGGGCCACGACGTGGTCATGCTGCTCGACTCGATCACCCGGCTCGGCCGCGCCTACAACCTGGCGGCGCCGTCCAGCAGCCGCATCCTGGCCGGCGGTGTCGCGACGACCGCGATCTACCCGCCGAAGAAGTTCTTCGGCGCCGCCCGCAACATCGAGAACGGCGGCTCGCTGACCATCCTCGCCACCGCGCTGGTGGAGACCGGGTCCCGCATGGACGACGTGTTCTTCGAGGAGTACAAGGGCACCGGCAACATGGAGCTGAAGCTCGACCGGAGCCTCGCCGACCGCCGCATCTTCCCCGCCGTCGACATCGAGGCGTCCGGCACGCGCCGCGACGAGCTGCTCATGTCCCCCGAGGAACTCGCGCTCTCCTGGCGGCTGCGCCGCGCCCTCCAGGGCCTGGACAGGCAGCAGGCCGTCGAGCAGCTCCTGGAGAAGATGAAGGGCACCTCGTCCAACGCCGAGTTCCTCCTGCGCCTCCAGCAGTCGACCTGACGGGACGTCCAGGCGACGCGTCTCAGCCCCGCTCCGGACGGAACGAATCCAGGATCTTGTCGTAGAGGCGCTGGCCCGGCGTCCACCCCCGGTCGGGCGCGTAGAAGCAGAACTCGTACCCCTCCGCCCGGCTGCACAGCACATGCCTGACGCCGTTCTCGTACGTGCGGGTGACCTCACCCCTCCAGGTGAACTCCCATTCCGCCGCGCCGGCGATGACCTCGGGGGCGGCCTGGAGCCGCAGCCGCCGGTATCCGGGGTAGCGGTGCTCCGCCGCGGCCTCCCGTTCCACGGCGCGCAGCCCGGCCAGAGGGTCGCCCGGCGCCGGGGAGATGCGCAGCCCCCGCCCCGTGCGGACGTCCTTCCAGCGCATCACCGGCCCGTACCGCTCGGCCTGCCAGCCCGCCGGGACGCGCACCGAGTAGCCGCCCGCCTCCCTGTACTTCGTCGTCTTGGCCGTCACACCCGCCGCCGGACGCAGCGCGACCGAGTCGCCCTTGCCGATCGCCGTCCACCGGGCCGCCCACGTGCCGGTACCGGCCGCGAGGACGGCGAGCACCGCCACACCGGCGACGGCGCCCGGCCGGACCCTGCGCCCCGCCGCCAGTGCCGGGACGCGCGGCCTCCACCGGACACGCCGCTCCGGCACGGCCCGCTGCGCCGAATGACGCGGGGTCCACGCGTCGCGATGCCGCCACCAGCCGCGGACTCGCCGTGAACCGCACGGAGGCGTGCCGCCCTGCGGGTCGCCGGGCGGTTTCGCACCGCGCAGCGCCCACGGGACGCGCGGCCCCCGGAACACGCGCACACGAGAGCGTTCCGCGTCCCGCGACACCCACGCGGCGCCCGCCGCGGCCCACGGCGCACGACGGCGGAGCACGAACCGCCGCGCGGAGAAGCCGCGCAGGTCGTGCGGGACGCGACGCAGCGTCGCCGGCGTGGCGCCCGGTTCGGGGACGGTCCCGATCACGTCCTGCAGCAACTCGGCGGTCGCTTCGGCCGTCAGGCGGTCTTCCGGACGCTGACGCAGCAACCCTTCGATGACGGGGGTGAGCGGCCCGGCCCGTACAGGACGCGCATAGTCGCCCAGCAGGACCGCCATCATGGACGCCAGCGCGTGGCAACGCAGGAACGGCGAGAAACCCTCGACCGCCGTGTAAAGCGTCGCGCCCAACGACCACAGGTCGGACGCCTCCACGCCCGGCAGTCCGTTGACGCGCTCCGGCGGGAGGTAGGCGGGAGAGCCCTCGATCCCCGCCGGCATCGTGTCGGCGGTCCGGTGGTCGCCGACCATGTGGACGGCCAGGCCGAAATCGGTGAGCAGGACCCTTCCGTCGTCGCAGGCCAGGACGTTGCTGGGTTTGACGTCGCGGTGCAGGATTCCCGCGGCGTGCGATGCGCGGAGCACCGACAGGACCGCCGCGCCGATCTCCGCCGTCCGGCGCACGCCGAGTGGGCCGTCCTCGGCGACGAGGCGGTTCAGGGAGCACGACTCAAGGAACTCCATGACGATCCAGGGACGGCCGTCCTCGATGATGAGGTCGTGGACGGCGACCACGCCCGGATGTCTCAGCGCGGCGGTGGCCCGCGCCTCGGTGAGCAGGCGCCGGCACATCACCCGGCGTTCGCCCTCCGTGACGCGGCCGGGGAGGCGGACCTCCTTGACCGCGACGTCCCGGTCCAGCATCTCGTCGTAAGCCCGCCAGACGGTGCCCATGCCGCCCCTGCCGACCACAGAGAGCAGACGATACCGGCGCGCGAGCGGTATCAGCCGATCCCCATTCATGCCGGAGTTAATCGCCCGGACGCGCTCAAGGCACGCTCCCTCGGCATCAATCATTTCTTGACCGGTGCCCGCCGGGGAAAAAGTGCCCGGACGTGGTATAACCCCAAGTGTTTAGCCGAGGACGCTCCGGGCCCATTTGTAGTCGGATTTGCCGACGGCCGTGCGCTGCACCTCGTCCACGACCTTGATCTGGCGCGGCAGTTTGTAGCCGGCGAGGCGGCCGCGGCAGTACCCGGTCAGTTGCTCGAGCGTGACCTCCGCGCCCGGCCGGGGCGCGATCACGGCGGCGACGCGCTCGCCGAAACGCTCGTCCGGCAGCCCGACGACGACCGCGTCGTACACGTCCGGGTGGTCCTTGAGCGCGACCTCGACCTCCTCCGGATACACCTTCTCCCCACCCGTGTTGATCATGAGTGAGCCCCGGCCGAGGAGCACGATCGTCCCGTCCTCCTCCAGGGAGGCGAAGTCGCCGGGGATCGACCAGCGGGTGCCGTCCGCGTCGGTGAAGAACGTCGACGCCGTCTTCTCCGGGTCGTTGTAGTAGCCGATCGGGATGTGGCCGCTGCGGGCGAGCCTGCCGATCTGGCCGGGCGCGACGGGCTTCAGATCGTCGTCCAGGACGGTGATGCCCGGCTTCATCATGAACCGGGCCGTCCCCTCCTTGCCGCCGACGGAAGGGCCGCACGCACCCGTCTCCGACGCGCCGTAGTTGTCGAGGAACATGATGTTCGGCAACTGCGCCTGCAGTGCCTGCTTCGCACCCTCGGTCAGCGGGGCGCCACCGGACGCGACCGCCATCAGCGAGGACGTGTCGTAATCGCCGGCCGCCAGCGCCTTCGCGACAGGCCGCGCCATTACGTCACCGACGAGCATCAGCACATTCGCCTGTTCTTCGGCGAGCAGCCGGAGCGCCTTGTCCGCGTCGAATGCGTGGTCGGTGTAAAGGACGACTTTGGCGCCGCTGAACAAACCCATGAACGCGACCCACTGACCGGCGCCGTGCATGACGGGTGCGCAGTCGAGGACGGCCATCGGCGGCTGTTCGGCGTTGGCGGCGAGTTCTTCCGGGCTTCCGATCGGGTCGCCGAGGACGTTTCCGCCGCCGAGCGCGCCGAAGAAGATGTCCTCGCAGCGCCATTCGACGCCCTTCGGGTAACCCGTCGTACCGCCCGTGTACATGATGTAGCGGTCGTCGTTGGAGCGTTCGGGGAAGCCGTCGCCCGGATCGGCGTCCGCGAGCGCCTTCTCGTACTCGGCCGCGCCGGGGATCTCGTCCGCCGCCCCGTCCTCCAGCACCACGACATGCCGGAGCTTCGGCAGATCCGCGCGGATCTCCTCCGCCTTCGCCAAGAGCGAACGCTCCCCGATGAGCGCGACAGAGTCGGAGTCGGACAGGACGTGCCGCAGCTCCGCGGCGACGTACCGGAAGTTCACCGGCACCGGCACGGCCCGGATCTTGAACGCGCCGAGCATCGCCTCGATCCATTCGGCGCGGTTGTGGGCGAGGATCGCGACATGCTCGCCCGGCCGCACACCGGCCCCCGCGAGATGGTGGCCCACCCGGCTCGCACGCTCGTTGAGCTGGGCGTATGTGCGCCGCTCGTCCCCCGCCACCAGCGCGGAACGTCCGGGCCCGGCCGCGGCCAGGATCTCCAGGAGGTCGGCCAGGTTGTAGCTTCGCACCATGCACGTCCTCGCATGTCGGGGTGGGGACCTGAACCCGATCCTCCCTGCCGCGGGACGGCGAACTCAATCCTTGTTGTAATCCAGTCCAATGAGATGGGTCACATCGGCATCCCCGGCCGGGGCGCCTGATCCGGCCACGCCGTCGGTCCTTACACGGCTCTTATCCGGGTACCGGCATGCTTGGCCGTAACGATTCAGCATCAGACGGGGGTAGTGGTGAGCGCAGGTGCGATGGCGTGGACCCCGCCGACGTGGGAGGAGATCGTCAGCGAGCACTCGACCAGGGTGTTCCGGCTGGCGTACCGGCTGACCGGCAACCGGCACGATGCCGAAGACCTGACCCAGGACGTCTTCATCCGGGTCTTCCGCTCGCTGTCCTCCTACAGTCCGGGCACGTTCGAAGGCTGGCTCCACCGGATCACGACGAACCTGTTCCTCGACCGCGCGCGCCGCAAGCAGCGCATCCGGTTCGACTCCCTCGGGGACGAGGCCGCCGAACGCCTGCAGGGCCGCGAACCGACCCCGCAGCAGGCCTATGACGACCGGCACCTGGACGCCGACATCCAGAAGGCACTCGACGGCCTGGTTCCCGAGTACCGGGCCGCCGTCGTCCTGTGCGACATCGAGGGCCTGTCCTACGAGGAGATCGCCGCGACGTTGAACGTCAAGCTCGGCACCGTCCGCTCCCGCATCCACCGGGGCCGGGCCCAGCTCCGCGACGCCCTGGAGCACCGCCGCCCGGCCGAGGTCACCCAGAGCTGATGCGAGAGTGACGAGCGTCACTAGTGACCGGTGAGTAACTTCTGATTACTCTCGGCCCGTGGACATCGTTTTCGAACGCCGCGGCGACGGGCCGCCCCTCGTCCTCCTGCACGGAATCGGCCACCGCCGGCAGGGCTGGTCCCCCGTCATGGACCTGCTCGCCGCCGAACGCGACGTCATCGCGGTCGACCTGCCCGGTTTCGGCGACTCCCCGCCCCTCCCGCCCGGCACCCCGTACACCATGGACACCGTCCTGACCATCCTCTCCAGGACGCTCGACGACCTCGGCCTGGAGAAACCGCACGTCGCGGGCAACTCCCTGGGCGGCCTGTTCGCCCTCGAAGCCGCCGACCGCGGCCTCGTCAGCTCCGCCACGGCCCTGTCCCCGGCGGGCTTCTTCAACGCCCTCGAACTCCGCTACGCGGCGTCCGTCCTGCGCGCGTCCCGCCTGGGCGCCCGCGTCCCCGACACGCTCCTCACCCGCCTGGCCCGCTCCCCACGCCGCCGCACCGCGATGTTCGGCATGGTCTACGGCCGACCCGACCTGATGGACATCGAGGCCCTCACCGGCGACGCCCGCGCGATGCGCGACGCCCTCGGCTTCGAACCCACCCTCCGCGCCGGCCGAACCACCCGCTTCCTCGGCTCCTGCGCGGACGTCCCCGTCACGATCGCCTGGGGCACCAAGGACCGCCTCCTCCTGCGCAGCCAGGCCATCCGCGCCCAGCGCCGCCTCCCCCACGCCCGCTTCGTCTGGCTGGAGGGCTGCGGCCACGTCCCCATGTCCGACGACCCGCCCCAGGTCGCCGGGGTCCTCTTGGAGGGCAGCGCCCACCCCCTCCAGGGCAGCCACCCCCGATCCGCCGCCTCCTGAGCCTCAGCGGCCCGCAACCCGGCGCCTCGCCCGCCCTTCGATCCGGTGGGCGGGCCGGTTCGCCGTGGCCGAACCCGGATCACCCGAACGCCTCGGCGGGTTCGACGTGGTGCGGGATGATGGCCGAACCGATGGTGGTTACATCAATGCAAAGGCGACGTGACCGGGAGGGGTGAGTGAGCCGATGGAGCCGACCGACCCGGCGGGACGGCGGACGGGCAAGCGCATGACGCGGTTCACGGATCTGATGCGGTCGAGCCTGCCGTCTTCGCCTTCGCAGATCGACACCGCAGTGGAGCCGCTGATACACGAGCACCGCCAGTTCTACCCGCGTGCGGACGTGGATGTGCTGCGCCGCGCGTTCGTGGTGGCGGAGTGGTACCACCGGGGGCAGACCCGCAAGTCGGGGGCCCCTTATGTGACGCATCCGCTGGCGGTGGCGATCCTGCTGGCGCAGATGGGTGTGGACACCGCGACGCTGGCGGCGGCGCTGCTGCACGACACCGTCGAGGACACCGATCTGACGCTGGGGCAGGTCCACGCCGATTTCGGCGAGGAGGTCGCCGTCCTGGTGGACGGGGTGACCAAGCTCGACGGGTCCAAGTGGGGCGAGGGGGCAGAAGCCGAGACGTTCCGCAAGATGATCCTGACGGCGGCCGGCGACCTGCGGGTACTGGTCATCAAGCTCGCCGACCGTGTGCACAACCTGCGGACCCTGGGCTTCCACTCCAAGCAGGCCAAGCGGGAGCGGATCGCGCGGCAGTCGATGGAGCTTCTGGTCCCGTTCGCCGAGAGGCTCGGCATCTACGTCTTCAAACGCGAGATGGAGGACGTGGCGTTCGCGACGCTGCGCCCCGAGGCCGAGCAGGCCATCGCCGCGGCGATGGAGGCCAGCGCCGAGGACCGCGCCGCCGCGCTGCGGCCCCTGGTCGCACGGCTGGAGAAGGCGCTGGCGGACGCGAATCTCAAGGCGGAGGTCGCGGTCCGGGACCGGCACCGGTATTCGATCTACCAGGACCACCGCAGAAACCCGGTGCAGCCGACGGACGCTCTTCAGCCCGGTGAGGTATCCCGGATCACGGTCCTGGTGGACGGGACGCCCGAAGAATGTTACGTGGCGCTGGGAGTCGTGCACGGGGTGTGGCGGCCGCTCCCGGGCCAGATGAAGGATTTCATCGCGCTGCCGAAGTACAACATGTACCGATCGCTGCACACGACGGTGGTCACCGAAGCCGGGACGCTGGAACTGGCGATCCGCACCCCGGCGATGCACCGTATCGCCGACTACGGAATCGTCAGCCAGATCCAGGACGCCGCCGCCGGGTCCCGGCGGGGGGCGCGGCAGGCCGCGCGCCGCCCGGATCTGGAGTGGCTGCGGAACCTGCTGGCATGGCAGGCGCACGCCCCGGCGGCCGATTTCCTCGACAGCCTGCGGGTCGATCTGCACGGCGGCGGCATCGTGTCGTTCACCCCGTCCGGCGAGGTCGTCCCCCTTCCGCAGGGTGCCACCGCCGTCGACTTCGCGTACGCGATCGACACCGACCTGGGCCACACGGCGATCGGCGCAGTCGCCAACGGACGGCTGGTGCAGATGACCGCGGCGCTGGAGGACGGGCAGGTCGTGGAGATCCTCACCGGACCCGGCTCCGGCCCGTCGGACGAGTGGCTGGACGCCGCCCGTACGGGCCGTGCCCGCGTGGAGATCCAGCAGTGGTTGGCCGGGCGGCGCAGCGAGGCGGCCGGGCAGGCCGGGCGCCGGCTGGTCGCCGACGCCCTGGCCGCCAGCGACGTGGAGCTTCTGGACCTGGAGACCGGCGGGGCCGCGCTGACGGCGGCGCGGCACCTGGGGTATCACGATCTGGAATCGCTGTATTCGGCGGTGGCCGCCAACACCGTCACCGTCGGCGACCTCACCGCCCGGCTCCTGGCCGACGCCCCCGGCCGGCAGGAAGGCGACACGGACCAGGACCCCGGTCAGAAACCGGGTGCCTGAGGGCTCACCTCGCCCTGGTCCGCGGTTTCCTCATCGCCGCCCGCGGCCGCGTTCAGGTCCGCGCGCAGGGCGCGGGTGCGGTCGGCCAGCGCGACGATGCCACCGGTCACCCGCGTGATCCGCGCCAACGGCGACCTGCCGCCACCGCGGGGGTAGGCGTGCAGTGCGCGACCGACCACCCGGTAGAACTCTGCGGCGTCGCGGTAGATCCGCGGGCCGATGCGTGCGGGGTCGGCCATCTGGTTGGACGCGATATAGCGGCAGGCGTGGAACAGGGGCCCGATCTCGGTGACCGCGCGGTCGGTCCGGGTACGGAGCGCGAACGGGGTGGCGGGACACAGGTGCGGCGAGTCGGCCATGTGCCGTAGCTGGTTGCGTTCGGGTTCGGTACGGACCCGCCAGCGCCGCGCCTGGGGGTCGAAGTCGGCGTAGGCGTCGGCGACCGGGTCCCGGTCGATGTTGCACAACGACAGGGTCCCGCGCCCCTGCGGCCCCTGGTTCGCCCACACGTACACCTGGGGGACGTCCAGCGCCGGGCAGGCGTGCACCGGCTTGGTCGAAGGGCGGCCCGCCTCCACCGCGTCCACATGCTCCAGATAGGCGTCGGTCTGCCCGGCGTCCCCGATCACCTGCTCGCGCAGCTCGCCCTCGGTGAAGTACAGGAACGGGACGTTGAAATGCCACAGGTCCCGGTGGACGTCCCGGAAGGCCAGCAGGCGGTCGGCCAGAGCCCGCCAGGCCAGCGGGTCGACCGGCATCAGCCCGGCGGCGTCGGCCTCGGCGTCGGTGACGCCCTCCAGGGTGCCGCTGTGGAACGAGAACGCCCGCACCCCCAGGCCGAACAGTTCCTCGACGCTGTCCACGATCGTCGGATAGTTGATGGGCCACACCGTCATCTGCACCTTGAAGGGGGCGCCCCGCGCCAGGCAGTGCCGGATGATGCGCAGGGTCCGCCGGTGCGCGTACGGGCGGCCGCGCAGCCGGTCGTTCACGGCGGCGTCCATGGAGTCGAGGCTGATGACCAGCATGTACACCTGACCGGAGTCCAGGGCGGCGCCGAAGGTCTCCTCGAACCGCTGAACGGTGACCGCCCCGTGGGTGATGATCTGCTGCGGCCAGCCGCGCCTGCGTGCGTGATCGAGCTTGGCGGCGGTCCCGGCCGGGTCCATCGTCGGCTCGGCGCCCAGCACGTACAGGTCCTGCATGCCGGGGCCGAGGGCGTCGACGTGCGCGATGAACTCCGGCAGCGGCGCGGTCTTGCGGCGCCCGTCCCGGGCCGCCTGCGCCGGGCTGATCTGCAGCAGGTCGCGGGTGTAGCAGCCCGGACAGGCCAGCTGGCAGCGGTCGTCGCCCTGGTAGGTGGCCCGCATGATCTCCCCCTCGTCGGCCCAGGTGTGACCGGACGGCGCGGGAGTCTGGGTGACGCGTTCGGTGGCGGGAGGGAACTCGATGTCCCGGGGGCGCCGGATCCCGGCCCTGTCCTGGACCGGGCTGTAGCGGCGCCGCTCCCTCCAGGTGATCACGTTGTGCACGCCGTCGCCGGGACCGTGCCCCTGACGTGGATCAGCCATACGTGCTCCCTGTTAGGGCCTGCGACGAACGGAACGGGAGGCGCCTCCGTCCGGGGGCCGTCGACCGCCTCGACCAGGTCGTACCCGGCCCGACCAACCAGCGACCGCCCGCCGGGAACCGGTCGCCTCGCCGTGCCGATGGGCGACAGCGTCCGGTATCGGAGACGGCGGGTCTGCCATCGGCATCGAGCCCTGCCTGGGCGACGTCCGTCAGATGCGCCCCGCGAGATGCCCCAGAGGTCACCCGGGCCTACCCGGCGCGGGGGCGGCCGGACGCGCTCGGCCGCTCAAGCGCCCTGCCGGGCCCTTGAAGCGGGCTGGGCCCATAGCAGGGGATCATCGCGACCTTGGACGCGAGCTTCACCCTGGCTCAGACGGATCCTCGGCCGGCCTCGAAGAGGTCCTCCAAGATCAGTCGCGCCAGCCACCGCGGTCCAGGAGCGGTTCCACGTCACTCACGCGACCTCCAGTTCCTGCGGTGCGACGAACACGCCACGTCGGCGGAAGGCGGCCGGCGCGTGAACGATGGCGTCGGCCCTGGCGGCAGGAGTGTTGAACGGGAACCAGAAACGGTACAGACGGCGAGACTCGGCCCAGGAGGGGGCACCGAGCCCGTCCCGGGCTGCCAGGTGCTCGGCGAGCGCCGCCAGGAACACGTCCCAATGCTCATCGCCCGTGGATGTGGGTTCGTCAGTGAGGAGCACCAGGCGTTCGGTCCGGGGCTCGTGCCGGTACTCTTCGAGAAACTCGGCGATCAGCCGCCACCGGGTCTCGTCGTCTCGTGTGCCGACCAGGTGATGGGCCAGGCCGACCATGGTCATCGGCTGGTAGCCCTGCTCGGTGCGCATGATCTTCACCTCCACCTCAACCCTACGGCCAGGGGCACCGGACCGGTACGCGCTTGGAATGGTCCACGCCGCGCTCGTCGGCACCGGCACGGGGGCCTGGTCCTCGTCGGTTGTACTCGTCGCATTCCTTGCATAGGCGGCCGCCCATTAGGGCTTGTGGCCGACGGCGCAGAAGGCTGTCTACTTCGGGTTCATTCATCTCAGGGGTCCGGGTTCTCAGGGTCCGGGTTCTCAGGGTGACGGCTGCCGCCGGATTCGTCCCACGGTCCGAACGCCGCGTTCGGACCATTCGCCCAGATGGAGGCACGACTCCGCGTCACACGAGGCCGGTGGCATGGGTAAGAATATTCCTTGACACGAATATTCGTCGTGGAGAATACTTCTTCTCATGGAGGCACTTCTCAGCGCGTTGGCCGACACGGCACGCTGGCGGCTCGTGGGCCTGCTGGCCGAGCGGCCCCGCTCGGTCGGCGTGCTGGCGCAGCTCGCCGGGGCGCGCCAGCCGCAGACGACCAAGCACCTGCAAGCCCTTGAGCGGGCCGGTGTCGTCACCTCCCGGCGCAACGGCCAGCGCCGCATCTACGCACTCCAGCCCGGCCCCCTGCGGGAACTGGCGGCCGCGCTCGGCCGGCTCGCCGACGCCGCGGACCAGGCGGGCGGCATGCGTGAGACCTACGACCGCCATGGGCGCAGCCTCCAGGCGGAGCGACTCGCCGCGAAGGCGCCGGGATGGGCCGACGGCCGCTCGTTCAGGTTCCCCCGGTCGCTGCCGGGGCGCCCCGATGTGGTCTGGCGCCACCTGACCGAGGTTTCCCTGCTCTCCCGGTGGTGGACGCCCGACGACCTCCGCGTCTCCGAACTCGTCTTCGAGGCGCGACCGGCTGGACGGATCGTCCACGAGTACCGCGATGCCGAGGACGCCGACGGCTCCGACATGGTCGCCGGACGCGCGGAGGGAGTCGTCGACGAGGTACGCCCCGGTGAGCGCCTCGCCTACCGGCTCTCCCCTCTGCTTCCCGGCGGCGGCGTCGCCTTCACCGCCCACGTCGACCTCGACCTCCGGCCCACCGGCGGCGGCACCGACCTCGACGTCCACTTGCGGATCACCGACAGCACCGTCGAGTCGGCGGACTTCATCGCGGGCATCGAGATCGGCTTCGGCCAGAGCCTCGACAAGCTCGCGGCCGCCCTCGCGGCGGACACGCACGGCACCGACCACGACATCGATACAAGGAGCACCAGATGACGGAGCAGATCCCCGGACGCAGGGTGACCGCGAACATCAACCTCACCCTCGACGGGCGTTACAACGGCCCTGGCGGGGCCGCCGACCTGGGCGCGATCGTCCCGTATGCGACCACCGAGGTCGCGCGGGGCCACCTCAGCCGCATCTGGGAGGGCGCGACGACGGCGCTGCTCGGCCGGGTCAACGCCGAAGGGTTCCTGGGGTACTGGCCATCGGTCGCCTCGGACGAGAACGCCGACCCGCGTGATCGCGGATACGCGACGTGGCTGGTCGGCGTAGAAAAGGTGGTCTTCTCGACCACCTTGGACGAAGCGCCGTGGGAACGCACCCGAGTGGTGAACGCCCCCGCCGCGGACGTCGTCGCCGAACTCAAGGCCACCGGCGGAGGCGACATCCTCGTCAACAGCAGCGCGAGCCTCATCAAGGCGCTTCTCTCGGCGGACCTGCTCGACCGGCTGTACCTCATGATCTCCCCCGAGATCACCGGGGGCGGGCAGCGGCTGTTCGACGACGGCCTGCCGGCTTCCAGGTGGACGCTCGCCCACCAGGAGACCGGCGAGCTGGGCGAGATGGCCATGGTCTACGACCGGCTGCGCTGACAGGCCACCGGGTCCTGACCTGATCCGGCGACCAACCGGGTGGCGACGAGAAGGACCCGCGCCGTGGGGTGCGGGTCCTTCCGGGCGTGGACGTGTCAGCCGGTCACGGGGTCAGCCGGTCACGGGGAGGTCGCCGGTCACGGGGGTGGGCACCGGGGCGGCGCTCGGCGGGCCCGACGGGGCGGGCGCCGGGGACGCGGACGGGTCGCCGCCCGGCTTGCCCGGGTCGGACGGCTCGCCGGGCTTGCCGCCGTCCTTGCCGCAGGTGACGGACGCGATGCTGATCGTCTGGGTCTTGCCGGCGACGACCAGGCTCACCTCGATGGCCGTGATGGTGAGGCTGCCGTCCTTGTCGCGGACGTGCCTGTTGAGCGTGACCGTGGCGTTGCCGAGGCTCGGCAGGTCGACCTTGACCGAGCTGTTGGGCGTCGCGGCGGCCTTGAGCTTCTTGCCGTTCAGCGACGCCTTGACCAGGTGGGAGACGCCGTTGCCGTTCTCGCACTTGGCGGTGACCGCGCTCGCGCTGAGTCCGAGCTTGGCGATCTTGAGGTCGGCGACCGAGGCGCGGGCGTGCCCGGACCAGGCGGCGGCGTTGAGCACGCCAGCCTGGACGAGGGGGTTGGCCGGCAGTTCGGCGACGCTCTTGCGCTCCGGCTTCTGGGCGGTGGAGGTCACCGACGGGGTCGCCGGGATCGCGATGGGCCCGCTGGCGGAGACGGCGAACGCGGAGCCGGCGCCGCCGCTGGTCGCGGACGCGGCGGGGACGGCGACAGCGAAGGGCAGGGCGAGCGCGCCGACGGTGGCCACGCACTTGGTGAGTGCCTGCAAACGCACGATGGTTCTCCTTGATTCTGAACTGGTTGGGGTGTGAGCGGGGAAACCGGCCTCACGGCCGGAGAATCGGGGAACGTCAGTCCGTGATGTGGACGGGCGTACCGAGCGGGATCTTGGCGAGGCGCTTGAGGGCGTCCGCGGGGACGCGAACGCAGCCGTGCGTGACGGCCTTGCCGAAGACGGACGTGGACGGCCAGCCGTGGAACGCCACCGTCCCGGGGCCGCCCCCGTAGGTGTCGAGCGTCGCGGAGTGCGCGCCGACCGGCAGGATCAGCGGGCTGTAGGTCGGCTTGGCCGGGGCGAGGGAGGCGAGCAGGAACGTCCGGCCGGTCGGGGTGGGCGTCTTGCGCGTGCCGACCGCCACCTGCCAGGTTCCCTTCGGGCGTCCGGAGTCGAGGAGGGTCAGCTTGCGTTCGCTGAGGTCCACCTTGATGACGTGGGTGCTGCGCGCGGTCTTCAGCCCGGCGTCGGGGATCCAGCCGGTGACGCCGTTGGGGCGGCTCGGGAGCAGCACGCGCCGCCAGCCGGGACGGCTCTCCAGCACGGGAACCCAGGTCGGGCCCTTGAGCTGGGTGGCCGGCAGTTCGGCGACGGCGGGCGCGCCGGGTTTGGCCGACACGGGCGCCGCCTCGTTCGGGTGCACCACCGTCCCGTCCACCTTGGCGGACGGCGCCGAGTCGCGCGGCAGGTCGTCCAGGGTGGTGTAGGTGGTGGCCTGGGGCAGTTCGCCCGCGCCGCCCGCCGGCGACGCCTTGGCGCCGGCCGGCTCCTGTCCTCCCCCGCAGCCGCTCACGAGGATCGCGATGACCGCCAGTGCGGCCGTGCCGGCCGCGGGCCGGCGGGCCCGGAGAACCGTGCCGTGCGGTGTTTCGTCCCTCACGGTTTCGTCGCTCAAGAAGACTCCCGATGTCATGGATGCCGGGTGGACGGGGTCTCCGCGTCCCTTCCCGTCCTTCCGGTTCGCCTCTGTGCCCGCTGATTACGCACGAGGCCGCCATGGGGTTGCACGGTGTGTGGAACAAGTTGCGGACCGTGTTCCGGGGCCGGTGGCGGACCATTGCCGGGCATTGACGGGCGCCCGGAACAAACGGGGTTTGACAAGTGTTTGAACCCTCAACTAAACTCTGCAGAGTCGTTGAACTTTCAAGCACATCTAGCGCAGGAGTTCCCATGAGCATCGCCACCGTCGCCCCCGGACTGACCGCCGGAACCTGGAACATCGACCCCGGGCACTCCGAGGTCACCTTTGTCATCCGCCACCTGATGACCAAGGTGCGGGGGACGTTCACCGAGTTCACCGGCGCCGTGCAGATCGCCGAGGAGCTCAGCGAGTCGACGGCCACGGCCGAGATCAAGATGGCTTCGCTCGACACCCGCAACCCCGACCGGGACGCGCACGTGCGGACGTCCGACGTCCTGGACGTCGAGAAGTACCCGACCATGGCCTTCACCACCACGGGCGTGCGCACCGAGGGCGGCGAGTACTACCTGGACGGCGACCTGACCATCAAGGACGTCACCCGTCCGCTGAGCCTCCGCGTCGAGTTCAACGGCGTCGGCGAGGACCCCTGGGGCGGGACGCGCGCCGGGTTCTCCGCCGAGGCCACGATCAACCGCAAGGACTGGGGCATCGAGTTCAACATCCCGATCAAGGGTGGCGAGAAGGCCCTGCTCAGCGACAAGGTCGACCTTCAGCTTGAGGTCCAGGCCGTCCTCGCCTGACCCGAACCGAGAAGGGCCGTCCACAGGCTGTGGGCGGCCCTTTGGCCTGCCGCGGCCCTTTGGCGGGCCAAGGCTCAGGCGCGGTTCGGACGCCGGTCGGGGGACGCCGCGGCGAGCGGGAGGCAGAGGGCGAAACGGGCCCCGGCGGGACGGTCCTCGACGCGGAGGGTACCGCCGTGCGCCTGGGCGATCTCCCGCGCGATCGCGAGGCCGAGGCCGGTGCCGCCGGCGCCGCGGCTGCGGGCGGTGTCGAGGCGGGTGAAGCGTTCGAAGATCCGCTCGCGGTCGGCGGGCGCGATGCCCGGCCCGTCGTCGGTGACGGTGAGCAGTGCCCGGCCGTCCCGCCGCGCCACCTCGACCGTGATGGACGAGTCGGCGTAGCGTTCGGCGTTGTCCAGCAGGTTGCCCAGCAGCCGGACCAGCTGCATGCGGACGCCGCGCACCGCCACGTCCCGGGTGACCTCCGTGGCGATCTTCAGGGCGAAGGTGCGGCGGCCGACCTCGGCGTCCGCCAGCGCGGACAGGTCGATCGGCTCCTGCGCGGCGGTCCCGCCGGTGCCGATGCGGGCGAGCAGGAGAAGGTCGGCGACGATCGACTCCAGCCGGTCGGTGTCGTGCAGCGCCGACTCGATGACGGCCCGCAGGTCGTTGTCGTCGGGGTGCATCGACGCGTCCTCCAGGTTGGCCCGCAGTCCCGCGATCGGGGTCCGCAGCTCATGGGACGCGTCGGACGCGAACTGCCGCTGCCGTCCGACCGCGCGTTCCAGCCGGTCGAGTGTCGCGTTGGCGGTCCGGGCGAGCTGGGCGATCTCGTCGTGCCCGGGCGGCTGCGGGACGCGGCGGCTCAGGTCGGTGGCGCTGATCTCGGCGAGCTGGGCGCGGATCGCCTCGACCGGGCCGAGGGTACGGCCGACGACCCGCCAGGTGATCCACGCGACGGCCCCGGCGAGCAGCAGGACGCTCCCGGCGAGCAGCGCCTCCAGCAGCCCGTTCACCAGATAGGACGGCAGCGGCGACGCCGCGTACACGACCACGGAGTCGGACGCCGTCGTGGCGCGGATGGCCTCCAGGACGTAGCACCGGCGGTCCGGCCAGCCGCCGTGGCACTCGGTGTAGTCGCGGACCCGCAGGTTGCTCGACGGCCAGAGTCTGCTCACCGGCGGTCTGCCCGCTACCTCGGGTGTCGCGTTCGTCACACGCCCGCCGGGCGCGACGACCTGGATCAGGACGCCGCCGCGGGTGTCGTCCGCGATGGGCCCTTCCAGCGTGCCGTCGCGGACACCGCCGCTGACCCGCCGGCCCTCGACCTGTGTCTGGCGGAGGACGTCGGCGTTGACCGCGCTGCGCACGGCGACGTCGACGCCGATCGCGGTGATGCCGAACACGAGGGCGGCGATCACGGAGGCGACGAGCGTGTCCCTGCCCCGGATGGACCGGGGGCGCAGGCTCATGGCCCCTCCCCGAGGGAAATGCCGGTTTCCGGACGAGGCACAACGCTACCCGCCGGTCATCAATCGGGAAGCCCGAAATCTGGTGCCGGGTTTTCACCTCCCCTCACCGGGACATCCCGTTTTATGACGGTTCTTCCGGAGCACAGGGACGGACACATGGGCAGGGACGTGGCTTCGGTCACCATCAGCGGCGAGGACCGGCGACGGTACCGCGACAAGGTACGCAGGTGCCTGGACGTGCTGGCCCGCATGCTGGGTGAATCCCAGTTCGACTTCGAGCACCCCCACATCGGCCTGGAGATCGAGCTGAACCTGATCGACACGATCGGCGACCCGCTGATGCGCAACGCGGACGTGCTCAAGGCGATCGCCGACCCGGCCTGGGCCACCGAGCTCGGCCAGTTCAACCTGGAGATCAACATTCCGCCCCGGGAACTCGGCGGCGAAAGCACCGGCGAGCTGGAGACGGAGGTCCGCGGCCACCTCCAGCACGCCGACGACCGGGCCCGGGAGGTCGGCGGCCGGCTCGCCATGATCGGCATCCTGCCCACCCTGCGGCGCACCGACATCGGCGAGGAGACCCTCTCCGCCAACAGCCGCTACAAGATGCTGAACGACCAGATCTTCGCGGCCCGCGGCGAAGAGATGCGCATCGCCATCGACGGCCCCGAACCGCTGCACATGCACGCCGACACGATCCTCCCCGAGGCCGCCTGCACCAGCGTCCAGTTCCACCTGCAGGTGAGCCCCGACCAGTTCGGCGCGTACTGGAACGCCGCCCAGGCCATCGCGGGCCCGCAGGTCGCCATGGGCGCCAACTCCCCCTACCTGTTCGGCCACCGGCTCTTCCACGAGACCCGGATCAGCCTGTTCGAACAGGCCACCGACACCCGCCCGGACGAACTCAAGGCCCAGGGCGTCAGGCCCCGGGTCTGGTTCGGCGAACGCTGGATCACCTCCGTCTTCGACCTGTTCGAGGAGAACGCCCGCTACTTCCCCGCCCTGCTGCCCCTCTGCGAGGACGAAGACCCGCGCGCCGTCCTCGACGACGGCGGAATCCCCGAGCTGGACGAACTCACCCTCCACAACGGCACGATCTACCGCTGGAACCGTCCCATCTACGCGGTCGTCAAGGGCCGCCCCCATCTACGCGTGGAGAACCGCGTCCTCCCCGCCGGCCCCTCCGTCGCCGACGTCATCGCCAACGGCGCCTTCTACTACGGCGTCGTCCGCATGCTCGCCGAAGACGAACGTCCGGTCTGGACGCGCATGTCCTTCGCCACGGCGGAAGAGAACCTCCACCGCGCCGCCCGCGACGGCCTCGACGCCGACCTTTACTGGCCCGGCCTGGGCGAGGTCCCCGCCGCCGAACTCATCCTCCGCAAACTCCTCCCCCTGGCCCACGAAGGCCTCCAACGCTGGGGCGTCGACCCGGCCCGCCGCGACCGCCTCCTCGGGATCGTCGAGCGTCGCTGCGTCACCGGCCAGACCGGCGCCGCCTGGCAGATCAACACCGTCCAGGCGATCGAGGACTCCTTCGGCACCCCGAGACACGAGGCCCTGCGCATGATGACCCGCTCCTACGTGGACCACATGGGCCACAACGACCCCGTCCACACCTGGCCCCTCGGGCCGTAGTTCTTCACAAGTCCTGCACATTTCACGCTCGATGCGCACATAACAGGCTTCTAGAGTCTGTTTCGTGACTGGGAACGAGACGCGGATCCTCGTCGTCGAGGACGAGCCGACGATCGCGCGGGCGGTGGCCGACCGGCTGGTGGCGGAGGGGTTCGGCGTCGAGGTCGCCGGGGACGGGCCGTCGGCGGTCGAACGCGCCCGCGCGTACGAGCCGCACCTGATCGTGCTGGACGTGATGCTGCCCGGGTTCGACGGGCTGGAGGTCTGCCGGCGGGTGCAGGCGGCACGGCCCGTGCCGGTGCTGATGCTGACCGCCCGCGACGACGAGACGGACCTCATCGTCGGGCTCGGCGTCGGCGCCGACGACTACGTGACCAAGCCGTTCAGCATGCGGGAGCTCGTGGCCCGCATCCGCGCGGTGCTGCGGCGCGTCGACCGGCCGGCGGCGGACGCCGTGGCGGACGAGCCCGTGCGGATGGGCGCGCTGGAGGTCGATCCGCGGGCCCGCCGGGTTCGCCGGGACGGCCGCGAAGTGCATCTCACGCCCACCGAGTTCGACCTGCTCGCCTGCCTCTTGCGGAACCGCGGGACGGTGCTGACGCGCGCCGTCCTGCTCGAACAGGTGTGGGATTGGGCCGACGCGTCCGGGACGCGGGTCGTCGACAGCCACGTCAAGGCGCTGCGGCGGAAACTCGGGCAAGGCCTGATCCGGACCGTCCACGGTGTCGGCTACAGCCTGGAGGGAACGTCGTGACGGCCGTCGAACGAGGGGTCGTCCACAGGCTGTGGACAAGGCTTCCCCGCCCCCTGGACCCACTCCGGTCGATCAAGGTGAAGTTCGGCGTCGTGGTGGTCGTCACCGCCTGCGTCGCCGTGCTGATCGTTCTGTGGGGGTACCCGCTGGGGTTCCGGGCGCGGGAGACGATGCCGGTCGGCCTGCTCATCTCGGTCGTGGTGATACAGCTCGTCGCGCACGGCATGACCGCGCCGCTGCGGGAGATGACGACGGCGGCGCGGGCGATGGCGCGCGGCGACTACAGCCGCCGGGTGCGGGCCACGTCGCGGGACGAGGTCGGCGAACTGGCGCAGGCCTTCAACCGGATGGCCGCCGACCTCGCCGAGGTCGACCGGCAGCGGCGCGAGTTCGTCGCGAACGTGTCACACGAGCTGCGCACCCCGATCAGCGCGCTGCGGGCCGTCCTGGAGAACGTCGCGGACGGTGTCACGCCCGCGACACCCGACGTCCTCGAATCGGCCCTGGACCAGACCGAGAGGCTCGGACGCCTCGTCACGCAACTCCTGGACCTGTCGCGGGTCGAGGCGGGCGCGGCGGCGCTGGACGTGGCCGACATCGACGTGGCGGCGTTCGTCGCAGACGTCCTGGCGGAAGCCACCGCCGGGCATCCGGACGCCCTGTTCGAGGCCGATGTCGCGCCCGGCCTGCACGCCGTCGCCGACCGCGACCGGCTCCACCAGATCATCGCGAACCTGCTCGACAACGCGGCCCGGCACGGCCCGGACGGCAGTCCCGTCACCGTGACGGCGCGTCCGGCAAACCTGCCGGGCGGTCTCGCCATCGAAGTAGCCGATGAGGGACCCGGCATTCCCCCGGAGGAACGCGCCCGTGTCTTCGAACGCTTCACCCGCGGTTCCGCGTCCGGCCCCCGCGCCGGGACGCCGGGCGGCGGCACCGGCCTCGGCCTCGCCATCGCGAGCTGGGCGACCGACCTGCACGGCGGCGACATCACCGTCCTGGACACACCGAGCGGCTGCCGCATCCGCGTGGTGATCCCCCCGAACATCGGAGAAACCGCATGACGAAACCTCCGCAGGACCCGTCCGGCCGGCCCGAAGAGCCCTCTCCGCCGGACAAGGAGCCGGCCGCCGCCCCCGGCGAGGCGGACACCGGCCCCGCAGATGAGGCGGACTCCGGCCCGGAGGAGGCGGACACCGGCCCCGGAGAGGCGACCGCGGCCTCCGCCAAGGCGGGGGCCGGATGGGCGGCGCCGACGGGTCCCGGAAGGAAGGCTGCTCCTCCCCGGGGGTCGGGGGAGATGGGCGCCGGGCCGGCGGGGGGTGCGCCGCCGCAGGCGCCTTATGGGGCCGCGCAGTATCCGGCGGGTCACGGGGCCGGCCACTATCCGGCCGGTCAGGGGCGCCCGCCCTACTCGGCGCCTCACGGTGTCCGCGGGTATCCGCCGCCTCCTCCGATGGTCTACACGCCGACGAAGCTGGACCGGGCCGTCACGGCCTGGAAGCGTCCCGCGCTTCCGATGTCGCCCGCGCTGGCGGCGGGCGCGGCCATCGCCGGGCTGATCGGCGCCGTCACGGTCGGGCCGTCGCTGCTCGGCGGGCATCTCGGCGTGGGGGTCCTCATCACCGCCACCGCCGTCGCGTACGTGACCGGGGCGTCGGCCTGGTCGGCGGGGCGTCTCGTCCGGAGCGGGCCCGGGAAGGGGGGTTCGTGGTTCAACCGGACCGGGGTCGTGTTCCTGCTGCTCGCGGTGCTGCTGTCGGCGAGCGCGGCGGTCCGGGACGCGGACTGGATCGTCCTGCCGGCGTTGCTGCTCGCCGTCGCCGCCGGCTCGTACGCGGCGTGCGGCGGACGCTCCTGGGTGGAGGTCCTCGGCGGGGGGCTCGCGGTCGTGCCGGCCGTCGGCTACATGATCCCGTGGGCGGGACGCGGCGCGTATCAGGCGGCGTCGCCGAGCCGGGGCAACGCCTGGCCGGTCATCCGGACGGGCCTGATCGTGACCGGGCTGCTCGCGGTGTTCGGCGGCCTGTTCATGGGGGCGGACGCGGCGTTCGGCAGCCTCGCCTCCGGTCTCGTCCCCGAGATCTCGCCGCTCTCCGTCTTCGTGTACGCGTTCGCGGGTGCCGCGACGCTGGCGGTGGCGTCCGCCGCCGCGTACCTCGGGCAGGCGCCGCCGCCGCTGCGGATGCTGAACCCCGACCCCGCCAAACCGGCCGGACGCTGGTCGTGGGCCGTGCCGATCGCCGCGCTCGACCTGCTGTTCCTGGTGTTCTGCGCGATCCAGGCCGGTGTGTTCCTCGCCGGCGACAAGGACAAGCTGCTCGCGTCGACCGGCCTCACCTACGCCGAGTACGCGCGGCAGGGCTTCTTCCAGCTCGTCGTCGTGACGGTCCTCGTCCTCGCGGTCGTCGCGGTCGCCATGCGGTACGCGCCGTCCGGCGGGCGCGGCGACCGCGTCACCGTCCGGGGCCTGCTCGGGCTGCTGTGCGCGCTGACCCTCGTCGTCGTCGCGGTCGCGCTGCGGCGCCTCTACCTGTACGAGGAGACCTTCGGCTGGACGCGGCTGCGGCTGTGGGTGCACGCGTTCGAGTTCTGGCTCGGCGGCGTGGTGGTGCTGGTCGCGGTCGCGGGCGTCGTGAAGGGACGTGTCGCGTGGCTGCCGCGGGCGGTCGCGGCCGGTGGCGCCGTCGCGATGATCGCGCTGGTGTCGATCAGCCCGGACGGGTTCATCGCCGAGCACAACGTCGACCGCTACGAGGACACCGGCAAGGTCGACGTCGAGTACCTGCGGGGGCTGTCCGCCGACGCCGTCCCGGCGCTGGACCGGCTGCCCGAGCCGCAGCGGTCCTGCGCCCTGCGCTCCATCGCCCTCGACCTGAACGACGACGAGCCGGCGATGGGCGCGAACTACGCGCGGAGCAGGGCCCGCGAGATCCTGAAGCGCCGCCCCGTGGACGACTCGGCGAGCTGCGCTACCGACTCGTACCGTTCCGGTTGACGCTGTCGTCCGCGGTCGCCTGGTCGTCCATGGTGAGCAGGGCGAATGCGGCGAGGGTCGAGTCGTCGGTGATGCGGCCCTCCCGCACCAGCGCCGTGAACTCGTCCCTGGAGAACCACCGCTGCCGCATGTCCTGCTCCTCGGGCTCCCGGTCGGTCTCCCCGGCGCGCAGGTCGGACGCGACGAAGACGTTGAAGCCCTGGCCGCTCGTCCCGTGCGAGCAGTGCAGGTGGCCGAGGTGCTTCAGCGTCCCCGCGCGCAGCCCGGTCTCCTGCGCGAGTTCCAGGCGGGCCAGTTCCTCGGGGTCGGCGTCCTGCCGGCCGGGGAGGGAGCCCTGCGGGAAGTTCCAGGTGCGTTTCCCGATCGGGTACCGGAACTCCTCCACGAGGTGGAACCCGTCCCCTTCGACGGGGATGACGAGTACGAAGTCGGGTTTGTCGACGACTCCGTAGATGCCGCGCGAGCCGTCCAGCCGTTCGACCTCGTCCTCCCGGACGACCATCCAGGGGTTCTCGTAGACGACCCGCGTGCCGACCTGGCGGACCGCGGGCTCGCCGGGCTTTCCGGTGTCATGCATGCTCAGGCTCCCGACCCGTAGCGGTAGACGAGTTCGTGCCGGTCGCCGACCACCACCCGGTGGGTTACCTCGACGACGCGGCCATCCTTGTCGTACGCGCGGCGCCACAGCGTGAGGACGGGCTGGTCGGGACCGATCTCCAGCACCTCCTGCTCGTCCGCGCACGGCAGCCGGCACGTCACCGACTCCTCGAACGTGATGCGGTGGCCGACCTCCTCCAGCCGCGAGTAGATGCCGCCCGGACCGGTGTCGACCTGGCGCAGCACCGGGATCTGCTCGACGATCTCGGGGATCACCCAGGTCGTCGCCGTCTGGACGGGCGGTTCGCCTTCCACTCCCTGGACGCGGGCACGTTCCAGGACACGCGTCCCGGGCGGCACGTCCAGCCGGGGCGCGAGCCGCTCGCCGGCCTCGACCTCGGTGACGGTCGTCCGGGTGAACGGCGTGCGGCCGTCCTTGCGCGCCGAGACGTGGAATCCGCGCCACGCCCCGTCCTGCCGGGTGATGTCGGCGGCCGCGCGCCGCACCCGCTGCGCCGTCCGCACCTGGGTGCCGGCGCCGGGACGCGGCTGCACGAGCCCCTGGTCGGACAGCATCCGCAGGGCCCGCCGGACGGTCGAGCGGTCGGCCTCGTACTCCCGCGCCAGCTCCCGCTCGGACGGCAGCCACACGCCCGGATCGAGCTCACCCTCGATGATCCGGGCGGCCAGCGCGTTGCTGATCGCCTGTGCCTTCGTGGGGGGTCGGGGCATACCAGATCCTGCTCCGGGTCGATGTGTTGACCTCACACCGTACAGATGCCACACCGAACGGACGTCTTTTGGGGTTATGCCGAACGCGTTGTGACCGGTGCTAGACCGTCCTATGGTAGACCTACCATAGGCCCACCGAAGGAGCCCGCGCGATGTCGGTGATCATGTGCATGCCCGGCTGGCACAGCGAACGCTCGAACAGCGGCCTGCGGGCCACCCGGGTCAACCCCCTCTCGGACTACCAGCTGCTGAACGGCTGCCTGGAGGAGATCGTCGCGGCGGACGAGGGCGAACTGTGGCTGCTCTGCGACGCCCAGACCCGGCTGGCCGAGCGCGTCGCCACCGCCGAGCGGCTCCGCGCCGGGCCGGCCGGGCCGGGGACGGGCGGCCGGGCCGGGACGGTCAGGTCCGGCGGAAGGTGACCACCTCGCCGGAGCCGCCGACGGCCTCGCTGGGTGGCTGGATCAGGCGTTCGCCGGCGTTGTCCGCCAGCAGCGCGCGGGCGCGCAGCACGATCTCCAGGTCGAACCGCAGGTCCCGGTCGAGAAGCTGGTCGCCGAACAGCTCCTCCAGCTGACGCAGCCGGTACCGGACGGTCTGCGGGTGGACGTGCAGCCGCATCGCGACCTCGTTGGCGTTGCGGCCCGACTGCAGCCACGCCAGCAGCGTCTCGGCCAGCCGGTCCTGCTGGCTGGGCCGCAGGTGCGCCAGCGGCGCGAGACGCAGGTCGGCCAGCGAGGTGATGAGCCCCTCGTCCTGGAACAGGATCAGCGTGGACATGTGCTCCACGCTGCGGATCACGCCGCTCTCCGTCTCGATCACGCCGCGCTGGACGAGACAGAGCGTCTTGCGGGCCCACTGGATCGAACGCGCCGCCTCCATCAGCGGGACGGTCGGGCCGACGACGGCGAGCGTCCCGGCCAGGGCGCGGTCGACGAGCTTGGCGCGTCCGGGGCCGTCCGGATCGGGGATGATCAGGCTGGGCGTGCGGCGGGTGAGGTCGGCGAGGACGTCGGGCGGGAACGCGGGCTGCCGGGCGCCCTGGTGGTGGCGGCCGAGCGCCACCGCGGCGACCGTCCGGGGGACGGGCCAGTGCGCGGCGGCGGCAAGGTCGGCGATGGCCTCCTGTGCGGCGGGCGGGTCGGCGAACAGCAGGTCGAGCAGGCGCTTGCGGCGGCGCTGCATCTCACCCGCGACGGCGGCCTTGGCCTGGGAGAACCCCTCGGCCGCCGCGTGCGCCAGGTCGTTCTGGAACTCCATCATCACCTCGCCGACGGCACCGAGGGTGCGCGGCGAGACCTTCAGGACGTCGGCGCCCTCGCTGAGCCGGCGCCAGGCGATCATGCCGCCGACCCGCATCGCGCTCTGCATGGCGTCGAGGCTGCGCCCCTCCCCGGCCTCGCCCCGGCCTATGGCGCGGAAGAAGTCCACCACCGGCGCGGAGTCGTGCCCGGGGTCGGCCACCCGGTCGACGAAGTAGTGGAGCACGCGCTCGACGGCGAGCCGCAGTGTTCCCGAGTAGGAGCCGTCTCCCGGCCGGTCGTACTCCCTGACGCGCGTCTGGATCTCCTGGATCATGTCGTCCGCCACCTCGTCGAGGTGCGGCCGCATGTGGTCTGCCAGTTCCCTCGGCAGATCCGGCCACAGGCGCCCGTTCGTGGTCGAACCATCGTCCGCCACAGAACCTCCCAGCTCTCGTGCCCCTGCGTTGCGCGCCGTACACGGGGGGTAATTACTTACTTACGTTACTCGTGTGAGGCAAATCATGACCCGTGTGGAGCCCGGGAGCAAAGTGTAGGTCGATATTCGACCTAATTCGGCCGGGATCGTTACAAAGAGTCAACACATCGGGGAACTCCGGCCGGTTCGCCCGGCGAAACCCTCCGGCCCGCCACTGTCAGGGACCACCCGATCACCGGAAGCACCACCTGCGAAGATTCCGTCCGCGGCGGGACTCGCCCCGGCGACCCGCCGGGACCCGGCCGCACCATCGGCCGTTCACGATGCGTCACGACCGGAATGCCGGCCCGAAATCCAGGTCGAAGCCGGAGGCGCCGACACTGCCGGCGATCGTGGCCGCATCGGACCCCGCCGCAGCACGCTGCCGGGGATCCAGCGCATCGAACGGCTCGACCGTCAACGCCAGCCGGTCCCGTTTCCGCCGTTGCCGCCACACCCCGGCGATCTCACCGTCGACCAGCACGATGCCCGGATTGGCCGCCGGCCGCCACACCGCCTTCCGCAGGGCCGGGTCGGGCACCAGGAGATGCCGGTCGCCCAGTTCGGTGAGCGGATCGTACGGCGGCAGCAGACGGACACCACTCGGATCAGCCGCCGCCCCGAGCGCATCGATCTGCTCGGCATGCGCCCAGTACTGGGCCCCGTCCACCTCGACGGGACGCAGCTCATCCTCGACGGGTTTCCACCAACGACGCGCAGCGCCCGGCGTGATGCCCAGCCAGGACGCAAGCTGAGCCGGTTTCGCCGGACCGGACGTCGCCAGGAAACACCGAACCAGCTCGGTGCGGCAGCCGGGTGGATCCGCAGGCGGGAACGGCTCGGCCGGACGGTAACGGAACCGGCTCGGAGCCGCGGTGTCGACCTCGATGACGAGCCCGGCCTGAAGCGTCGCCCGCCGGAACAACTGATCCTGGACGTGGAACACCCCGCAACCCTCACACCACGGCGTGAGCCGCCGGTCCACCTCCGGGCTCACGGCGCCGCTGAGTTCACCCTTCGTCGGCGACCGCCCGTCCGCGACCACCGCCCGCATCGCCGTGGCGACCTCGTCCAGCGCGGCGCCGAAGGCGATCCCCTCCTGGGCGAGTCCGGCACCGAACGGCCCGATCGACTGCGGAGGCAGATCGGCCCCGTCCTCGACCCGCAGCGCCGCCGCCAGCCGTGCCAGGTCGGCGGCACGGTGCATGTGCATGGCGGCCCGTATCGAATGAACGAGCACCGCGTCCGGCGCCTGGCCCGTCCGCAGCCGCAGGGCGAGTGACGCGCTCCGCCCCGGCGGATAGTCCTGGACGCCGGTCGCCAGCACCGTCTCCGCCCGCCCCTCGGGGCCGAGCCCGTGCGCGGCGAACCGGTAGGCGATCACCTGCGTCCGGCCGGCCATCATTCCGCCTCCCGATCCCGGGGTTGAGTGGACCTGAGCATGTCAGACCACGCTAGGCCGCCATCCCGGTCACCGCACCCCCCCACCTGCGACGGGTCCGGCGCGGCGGGAGGCATAACTTCCGCGAGCCGGGTAGGGGCAGTGACCTGACCAGGGTTCGGGACCCAACGGCTGGACGTGACATGTTCGAGATCGAGGACATTCGGCAGTGGCGCGGCCGCGAAGTGATCGACGAGAGCGGAAGCAAGGTCGGCCAACTGGAGGCCATCTACGTCGACACCGCGACCGATCAGCCTTCCTTCGCCACCATCAAGACCGGCCTGCCGACCCGGCAGCGCCTCGTGTTCGCTCCGCTCTCCGGGGCGTCGGTGGGGCCGGAGTACGTCCGTGTCGCGCACGCGAAGAAGGAGATCAGGAACGCTCCCGCGATCAGTACCGACGGAGAGCTTCTCGCCGGCGATGAGCAGGCGGTCTTCGACTACTACGACCTGCCCTACCAGGCGGCCCCGGACGAGCGCCGCCTGGCACGCCGCTGACCGGCCACCACGTCACCAGGGAGGGATCGCCGTGGCATTGTTCCTGTTCATCCTCTTGGTGGCGATTGCGCTAGGAATCATCGGATTCGTCGTGAAGGGCCTGTTCTACCTACTGATCATCGGTGTGCTGCTGTTCCTGGCCGACCTCGTCCTGAGCGGAATCCGCTTCGGCCACCGCCGAGCCTCCCGCCCCACCCGCTGACCCCACGTGAAGTTCACGGACGCCGCCGCCTGACGCGGACGGGAGCGTGGCCGGCGCAAGGCCGGTCGAGCGATCAATCGCACGCTTCACACGATCAACCACGATGACGGGGACGTGGCGAAGCTGGACCCCATGACAGCCGCCCAGTCGTCACCAACGTCCCCCGGCTCTTCGCCGCCCGAGGTCTCGGCTCCGCCGGGAACCCGTTCGAACTGGTCACCGATCGTCGCGCTCGCCGCCGGGATCGCGGTGCTCGTGGCCAGCGAGTTCCTGCCCGCCAGCGTGCTGCCCGCGATGGCCGCCGACCTCGGGCTCAGCGAGGGCACCGTCGGCCTTTCCGTGGCGGCCACCGCGATCGCGGGCGCGGTCACGGCGCCGAGCATCGCGGCGCTGCTGCCGCGGACCGACCGGCGTACCGTGCTCGTCGGGCTCCTGGTGGCGGCCGCCGTCGCGAACCTGGCCGTGGCGATCGCGCCGGGCTTCGCCGTCCTGCTCCTCGGCCGCCTCGTACTCGGCATCGCCATCGCGGGATACTGGTCGTTCGCGTTCGGCGCGGGCACCCGCGCCGTGCCGGGACGGGACAGCGTGGTCTCCACGTCGATCGCGCTCGGCGTCACCATCGCGACCATCGCCGGCGTCCCGCTGGCGTCCCTGGTCGGTGACGCGGTCGGCTGGCGCTCGGTGTTCGGCGCCGCGGCCGTCCTCAGCGCCGCCGCGGCCCTGGCCGTCGCCGCGACGCTGCCGCGGGTGCCTCCGCATCCGGCCGCAGGATTCACCATGCTCAGGTCGGCGCTCGCCAACAGGTGGCTGATGGCCGGGGTCCTGGGAGTGGTCCTGGTCGCGTTCGGCAACTTCACCGCCTACCCCTACATCAAGCTCGCGATCGAAGGGGTCGACGCGGACGCCACGGTATGGCTGCTGCTCGCCTGGGGCGTGGGCGGAATGGCCGGCAACCTCGCGGCCGGACGGTTCGCGGGCCGGTTGCGGATCGTGGCCGCCGCGGCACCGCTGCTGCTGGGCGCCGGCCTCCTCGCCACCGTGACCGCGACGTCCCTTCCGGTGCTGGCCGTGGGGATCGTCGTGTGGGGTCTGGGCTTCAACATGGTCCCGGTCGCCACCCAGTTGTGGGTGACCCGCGTCGAGCCCAAGCGCGCCGAATCGGCTCTGTCGTTGCAGGTGACCGCGTTCCAGGTGGCGATCACGCTTGGGTCGGCGTCAGGAGGCGCGCTCCTGGACGCGCACGGCGTCACGGCCGCCTTCCTGCTCGGCACCGGATTCGCCGCGGCGTCCGGGACGGTCTTCGCCGCCCTGCGCGTTCCGCGTGGGTGACATGTCGCGCCAGGCCTGCGGCGCGACGCCATGGTGGGACGAGAACGCCCGGCTGAAGGCGGCCGCGGAACCGTACCCGACGGCATACGCGACGTACTCCACCGGACGCGAGGGATCGTCGAGCAGTCGGCGCGCCTCCCGCATCCGCACCTCCCGGAGCACCTCCGCGGGTCCGCGGCCGAGCGCGCGGCGGAACCGCTCGCCCAGCGCGGAACGCGACAGATGGACCAGGCGCGCCATTTCCTCGACGGTCCACGGCTCCCCCGGTCTGGCCGTCACCGCGGCCACCACGGCGGCGACGGCCTCGTCCATCCGGACGTTGTCGCTGCCGCCCTGGTCCTCGATCCACGAAGCGGTCATCGCCGCGCCGATCAGATTTCCGTAGCTGGCGGCGAAGAGGGAGGGCTCGCACACGCGCTCAAGCGGGCACTTCCCGACGAGCTCCGCGACGCCCGTGTGCCGGGTGCCGAAGCCGCGAACGATCAGGGGGTTCGGCAGCCGATGGACCGGTACGGCCAAGCGCAGATCCCCGACGACCAGAACGGACCGCTCGTGCCGGTTCGACGCGATGGCCCGGTGAGCGATACGGGCGTCCACGAGGACCGCGTCGCCTTCGGCGAGAACGCTGGACCCCGATGCCGCCTCAAGCGTGACCTCACCCGCCAGCACCAGCCCCCACCACGAGCCCGACGGTGTCCTGAGCGCCGTGCGGGCCCACAGCCGGACATGGTGCGAGCTCGACATCTCCCACACCGCTGCCGGCGACGCGGCCCCGTCCACCCCGGCACGTGCGATATCCACGACGTTCGCCACTCAAGGTCAAGCACAGGGAGAACCGTCTGCTATTCCCCGCCGTCCACCGAACACGGCGAACGTCCGGTTCCTCCCGCCGCCGGCGTGGCTCGGTCAGCCGAGAATCAGTGGGATCGTCACGGCCAGGTCGCCCAGTTCGGCGGTCTCCGCGTCCGTCGGCGCTCGACGTCCGGTGCCGACCAGCAGGGCGTCCGTGTCGGAGAACGCCACCGGAATCCGTGCCCCGGCGATCTTGTCCAGTGCCGCGCGGGCGGCGGCGAGGGTCTCGGCGGGCGGTCCGGCGGCCGAGGGCAGGTGCGCGATCAGGTCGAGGTGGTGCAACGTCCATTCGAGGACGTACGCGGACAGGTAGTCGCCGGCGGTCAGCACCTTGTCCTGGGTGCTGACGCGGACGCCGGGGTCGGCGAGTTCGGCGGCGCGCCCGGCGGCGGACCCGACGTCGTCGAAATGGAACTTGAGCAACCTCGGCTCGCCGTACGCGGCGGCCAGCCGGGGGATCAGTGCGTCGAGCGGGTCCTCGCCGGTCGGGGGTTCGACAAGGTCCCAGTAGGTGACCGAGTCCGCGGTCGGTTCGGTGTCGGCGGGCGTGACCAGCGTGATCAGGACGTCCTGGGCGTCGATGATCAGGTGGCACACCAGGTCCCGCACGAGCCAGCCGGTACAGCCGGACGGCCGTTCCCAGTCCTGCTCGGAAAGTTCGTCGACCGCGGCGCGCAACGCCGTCCAGGAACGCGAGAAAAGATCCACCCCGGCAAGCTAGTGCCGCACCGGAACGGCGAACCAGCACATTCACACGGTCGCCTCGCCTGCTCGTCGCGCTGGACAGTCGTCGGGGATACCAACGAACGTCAACCCACACCAAGATGATCAAAAGGCAAATGTTCGGCCGAGCCCGGCTGCCGCTGCTACGAAACGGGTTCTGCTCACCGCGGCCGGACCCGAGGGCGCAGCCGCCACAAGATCATTAAGACAGGCGAAGGGACGCGCCGCTATCGTGCCGACCCATGTCGAAACGGCAACGGCGCCTGCCTGGCCAACCTCTCAGTGCCAGCGCCTACGTGCTCGAACGATCCTTCAACGGCTCCGCCGAGTGGGCCATCATGCTCGTCTACAACCAGCCCGAACACATTCAAAGCTGTCTTGATCAAATCTACGGCCCGACCGATGGCCCTCCACGGCCGATCGACATCGGCTTCGGCGCCAAGGAGACCGAATACCTCTGGGCGGTGCAACGCGGCCGACTCACCTGGGGCGTCGACATACACGACTTTCTGCAGATCACCTGCCCGGACGGCACGGTGCACACCATGGCGGCCCTGTGGCGAGCCTTCGACCATGGCCTGCATGACCAAGACAGCGACATAGCCGAGCTCAAACAGATCTACGACCGGAACATCACCATTGACGCCACCGGTCACGGCAGCATCCACGCTGCATTCATCTCGGTCGACTGGGAGGGCCTGAGCAGCGTTCTTCCCCATCTAGAAGAACCGCTGCTGCAGCACCGCCAGCAGCTACGCATCGAGCAGCCCGCCGTGCACCCAGCGCCAGAGGCCGCGGACGACACCTACCTGGAGATCTGCATCCAACCCCGTGATCTCTTGGATGAGGAGGAGGGCGAAGACATCGACGATGACTACTGCAAGATCTACTACGGCGTTCAGGAACTCATGCACGAGGCCTACGGCGTCCAGAACGTCGATCCTGGGGAGGGCTTCACCGACCCTGATCCAGCACCGGAATAGCCGGGAGTTCGTGGGGCCGGTGGCGGCGGGCGCTCAGGGCCTGGCCGCTGCAGCCGCACCGTGTTGTGGGTCGCGACTCACCGTCCAGCCGCTGTCCTGCGAGCCGACGCAGCGCGCGTGATGCCGACCGGTGTCCGCCCGCAACTACGGCGGGCTCGTGGCCTCGGGAGAGCACCGGCCGGCTGATGCTTCCTAGGCGCCGCGGCGCAGCGTGAACCAGAAGGTCGGCACCGAGTTGGTGCCCGGGGTGACGTCGAGCAGCTCCCAGCCGGAGAACCTGGCGCGGAGCTCGTCGGCTGTGACGCCCGCCGCCCACGACGTGACCTCGGGAACCGGATTGCCGAGCGGCTCGGGACCGTACCCGAACATCAGCAGCCGTGCTCCGGGAGCGGCGCGGTGGGTGAGCCCGGCGGCGTAGGAGTCGCGGCGGTGCAGCGGGACCCCGCAGTAGCAGCTCAGGTCGAAGAACAGGTCGAAGGGGCCCGGCACGTCCAGCTCGTCGAGACGGGTGACGTCCCCGTGCAGCAGCCGTACCTCCGCTCCCTCCGCCGCGGCCTTCTCCCTGGCCTGGTCGACGGCTCGGTCGATCAGGTCGACGCCCGTCACCTCCCAGCCGTGCCGTGCGAGGTAGACGGCGTTGGTCCCCGTGCCGCAGCCGAGTTCCAGGGCGCGGCCGGGCGGCAGCGCGCCGTGCCCCTCTACCAGGGCGACCAGCTCGGGCGGCGTCACGCCGGTGTCCCACGGTGGCTTGCCGGTGCGGTAGTAGCCCTCCAGCGCGCGGCGGACGGACTCCTCCTCAGGGTCTCGCTGCGTTGAGGCCAGGTCCGATTCCGGCCGCTGGGTGGCCTTGGGCTGGTCCATCGTCTCCTCCAAGTATCTAGAGTTGAACTCTAGTGATGTACTCTAGAGATATACTCGCAAAATGGACGAAGTCAAGCGGCCGGACAAGCGAGCCGAGCGCTCACGCCGCACCCGTGAGAAGGTCGTCGAGGCGGCTCGCGAGCTGTTCGCCGCGCAGGGTTACGGGGCGACGAGCCTGCAGGAGGTCGCGGACCGGGCGGGCGTCGCCGTCCAGACGGTCTACTTCGTCTTCGGCAACAAGCGCACGCTGTTCAAGGACGTCGTCGACACGTCCATCGCCGGCGACATCGAGCCGGTCGCCACCATGGATCGTGAGTGGTTCCGCGCCGCGTGCGCCGAGCCGACCGCAGCCGGGCAATTGCGCGCCCACGTCCACGGCACCTGCGAGATCCTGGGCCGGGTCGCCCCGATCATGCCGCTGATCGCGGCCGCCGCGGCCACCGATCCGCAGATCGCCGCGCAATGGCCCGACGACCCCGACCCGCGCTACACCGTGCAGCACGCCGCGGCCCAGGCGCTGGCCGGCAAGCCCGGAGCCCGCCCCGACGTCTCCGTCGAGACGGCCGCCGACGTACTGTTCGGGCTGCTCAGCCCGCAGCTGTACCTACTCTTCGTCCAGGACCGCAACTGGTCGCCGGAAGAGTGGGAAGAGTGGGCCTACGCCACTTTGACCGCCCAGCTCTGCACCGCCCCTGCGGCAGACCCGGGGCACCCGGAGAACCGCGGCTAACCGACTCGGGTAGCGCCGAGCGTGGGACCTAGACGAAAAGATCTTCCTTGACCGTCAAGGTCTCCTCCAGGAGCTTGGGGCGGCAGCAGGGAGTCTGGCCGCCAGGAATGCCGGAGGCGGAGGTTTAGTCGAAGAGGTCGTCAGCGGTGTCGGCGGTGGAGGCGCGCTGAACCCAGCGCTCGATCTGGTCGAGATCGGTGCAACCTTCGACCCGGCCGCGGACATCATCGGTGACGGCAATGCCACGGCTCTGCAGGACCAGCAAGAGCGCCCTGACCTCACCTTCTGTGTGGCCCTCCTCGCGGCCTTCGGCGCGGCCCTCCTCGCGGTGGCTCTTAGCGAAGTCCGACTCCCATTCGTAGCCTTTGACCGACATGGTCTCCTCCAGGAGCTTGCGGGCCGCGTCAGACAACCGCGACGTTACGTAGTCATAGTAGAGCTTGCGTGTGTCACCGGCCACCGAGTGAAGAGCGTCGGTCAGGCTGTCGAGGACGGCTCTGACCTCTGGTCCTTCCGCATGAACGGGGGCAGCGAGCACCGCGAGTTCGGGGAGCCGCCGCGCCTGCCCGGGGTCCACGATCGGTGGGAGCATGCCCGGGTGGACGGTCAGGGGATTGAGCACCCAGCCGGGGTGACCCATGTCGATCGGGGCGGCGCAACCGCGCGCGGTGACCTTGTCCGGGCAGAGGACGAGAAGCATCACGGGACATTTACGGCGCTGGCGCAGTGAGGCGAGGTAGGCCGGCCAACTGTAGGACTTCTGATCCCGTGGGCGTAGCTGCGACTCCACAACCACACCCAGCTTGGGGCGCTTGGGATCCCCGAGCAGGACGGTGGCGTCACACCTCAACTCGGCCGGGTTGACGTCGGCGTAGGACTCCGACGTCAACGTGGTCGACACAAGGTCGGGCACGTCGAGGCCGAAGACGCTGCGCAAGAGCTCGGGAACGAGCTGCGGCCGGTTGCGGACCATCTCAAGCGGCAGCTCGTGCTTGTTCGTGGGCACGAACTACAAACTAACAGTAATTGGATGACCACGTAGGGCTTACTTCGGTCGGACTGTCAGCGATGCGGGGCTCGTCTCCCGATGGGCGGCAGCGGGTCACAGGTCGCCTGCCCAGTCGAGGGCTTGATCGACGGAGCGGCGGGTGAGGCCGGTCGCGGGGCCGATGGGGATCAGCAGGGTGGGCTCGTCGTCGAGGAGTTCGGTGATCCACGTCCCGTGCCCTGGATTGATCCGGACGGGTTCTTCACCTGGGAAGAGAGCATGTTCGGCGAAGCCCGAGGGGCAGCGGGAGGCACCGAACGGGTTGAGCACTCCGTCGACGTCGAGGAGGAGCAGCGGACGGGTCATCCTGGTGATTCCCTCCCGAGACGAGCCCCCGTCCAATGAGGGCGGGGGCTCCTTCCGGGGGCTGGCAGGTCGGCTCAGGGAAGGTCGTGGGCGTTGGCCTTGATGTGGCTCGTGAACTCGCGCCAAGCTGCGTTGCCGAAGGTCAACTTCGGGCCGTCAGGGTTCTTGGAGTCCCGGACAGCGAAACCCGGCGCCGCACTCGCGACTTCAACACAGGCGCCACCCTCGTGGCCGCTACGGCTCGACTTACGCCAGTTCACGGCTGACAAATCAGGTTTGGTCATCCGTACTCCTCCATGATGCTCTTGATCAGGGTCCGTGATTCCTCGACCCGAAGCGCGTTACCTCGCAGTGAGTTGTACCTTACTGCGAAGCGCGCGACGATTCGCGGCTCCTGGAGGAGCATCCCCTGCCCCGCTATCTCGCCGTAGACGACGTCCGGCGCGTTGGAGAAGCTGAGAATGGTGAAGCCTCCTGTGAGGCCGGGGTAGTACCCCTCACTCAACGGCACGACGTCGATCGAGATATTGGAGCGTTCACCCAAGGCGAGGATGTGGGCGAGTTGCTCCCGCATGACCTCCGGGCCCGAGATCTCACGGCGTAGCGCCGCCTCATCGAGGGTGAACCACGCGTGCGGCGCATTCTCGCGAGTGAGGAGCTTCTGTCGTCCGAGGCGTTCTGCGACGAGCCGTTCGGCGGTGTCCGGGTCTTGGTCGTGGCCGACCACAGCACGGATGTAGTTCTCGGTCTGGAGGAGGCCGTAGATCAGCGTCAGTTCGAAGTTTCGTAGCTGGCTGGCTTCGGCCTCGCGCTCCTGGTACTCGGGGAAGCCTGGTGGGAGGACGGCCTGGTAACGGGTGTCGATGATGCGCTTCCACAGGCGGTGGAAGAGGCCGTTGGTCTTGAAGTAGGTGTCGAGGTTCTCGGCGAAGTCCCTGGACGGGATGCTCTTGGCCGCCTCGACCTGGCTGATCCACTGCGGGGTGTAGCCGAGGACCTCGGCGAGGCCAGTCCTGGTCAGTCCGGCCTGTGAGCGCCACTCCGCCATTTCGCAGGCGAATGTCTGAATTGCGGGGGCTTCATATGGTTCACTCCTCGATCCCATGGGAACTCCTTGTGAAACCCGTCGCCGGGTTTCGTTGATCTTTCGGGGGGTCGGCATTGATCCGTTCGACTTGCTGGCCGGGAACAATGCGCTGCTGTGATTCTTATAACACATATCCCGACAGCGAATCCGACCCTGGGGCCATCCGTGAAAGACACATCTTCGTTCGATAACCCGGCTCTCGATCGGCTCCGTGAGGACTTTCCCGGACACCACATTTGGCGGTCCCGGCGCTGGGACGGACATTTCGGGGAATACGTGGCCACGCTCATCGACCCGAGGGCCGGCGTGGACGCGACCGTGATGCGTCCCGACCCGGTCGAGCTCCGGGCCGAGCTGATGAGGGAGGCGTTCCGGGCGCGCGGTACCACTCGGAACCTCAGGTGACGGAGGTCGCGCCGTCTCCGCTGGACGGCCTTCGGGCGCGGCGTCGTCTGAACCGGTTGGCTCGTCGGCTGCGACGGCGCGGCTGGAGGGTTCAGGGTCGCCGGGACGGTCGCCTGTCGCGGCTGCGCGTGTTCGATTCGCGGGTTCCGTGCATCGGGGAACACGTCGCGGCCGTCCGGGACGCCGACGGGTGGTGGTTCGTTTCGAGCACCGGAGAGCGGCTGGGGCTTTGCGACGATCCGGAGCGCGCGGCGGTCAGGCTCGCCGCTCTCCTCGTTCCATGGATCGTCCGCGCCCTCGGTGGGACTGCGCCCGTCCCTTCCGACGACGAGGAGTGCGCGTCCCAGGAAATTTCACAACGAAGCGATGATCAGACCGGTTGAATCTTTGCGGTGTCCGCTAGGCCATTTGAATGCGTCGGGAGAACATTTCGGAGGGTGAGCGGTGACGCCACGTGGCATTCGACACGACCGTTCTCCCGACCGGCCGACGGTGACGCTCTGTCGCCGGTTCTGGTTCCGCGGTGCGACCCGGTGTGATCGACTTCACTCTTTACAGTGACCCCGGACGGGCGCTACGGAAGGTCACGCCAGCGTGATTTTCAGCATTTGAAGACCCTGCGGCCCGGGTGCCGCAGACCCCGCCGGCATGAGGGTGGCCGACTCCGCGTCGCTTGCCTTCGGGCCATGTTTTCGCAGGTCAGAGCTCTATCGAAATTGTTTCGGAGAGGCGGTCGCTCGACCAATGCGGAGGGTTTACACGAATCTCAGCATGACCGAGTCAGGCCATTCACCAGCTGTTCTCCTGCATTTCGGGTTGCGCCGCAACCGGTTATCACTACACTGCTGCCTCATCGTCCTCCTACGTCTCCCCGGGCTTCGCTAACTGCGAGCACACCCGCCTTGTCTGCCGCGTCGTGCGGCATCCCCCGCCATCGCTAGGTGTGAATCCCACCCGAGGGACATGAGGGTTCCCCGATCATGAGGAGAAACACAATGCGCTCAACCCGGCTGGCCGCGGCAGGAGTCGCCGCGGGGGCAATGGTGCTCGGGATGGCGGGCCCGGCACTCGCCGACGGCAAGGCCTCGGCTTCCCCCAACCCGTTCACGGCGGGCTCGAAGATCACCGTCACGGTGGAAGGCTGCGAGACCAAGCCGGTGCTCGCGCACCAGGGCACCATGGTCTTCAACGGGCTGGTGAAGTTCACCCAGAGCGGCACCACCTGGACCAGCGCCCCGGTCGCGACGTTCGACAGCAGGCACCTGAAGGCCGGCCAGAGCTACGACTACAAGGTCACCTGCTACGACCCGAACAACAAGAAGCTGACGCTGACGCTGCCGCTCACGGTCGCCAAGCCCGACGGCAACGACCCGACGCCGACGCCCACGACGCCGACGTTCAAGTTCGGGTACGACAAGGTGAAGCTGTCCACCACGCGCGTCGCCCCCGGCCAGAAGGTCACGTTCACGGTCAACTGCCCGACCGCGGTCACCGTTTCGGGTAACGGCTACACCAAGAACCCGCTGCCGGTGAAGAAGACGGGCGACGCCACCTGGACCGCCCAGGGCACGTACCGCAGCAACCCGCCGGACCCGACCACCGTCACGGTGGTCTGCAAGGACTTCGGGTCGGTGAAGTACAGCACCAGCCCGGAGAAGGGCACCGGCAACGGCACCGGCACCGGCATGAAGCCGAAGACGCCGAAGATCCCCACCGGCCCCATCAACACCGGTGACGGCAGCTCGCTGGGCACCGATGGCTCGCCGATGATGGCCGCCGCCTGGGGCGCGTTCATGTTCCTGGGCCTCGGCGCGGTCGCGCTGCGCCGCCGGACGGTCTCGGAGCGGTCGTAAGTTGCCTGACTTCTCAGCAACGGCCGCCGGTCGCCGCGCCATGGGCGTGGCGACCGGCGCGCTGCTCACCGGACTCCTGTTGAGCGGCTGCGGTGGCGATGACGGCAAGGTCACCTCGGAGGGCAGCCCTGCGGCGACCCCCTCCTCCGGCACCACCGCCGCGGCGGTGTCCGCGCCGCTCACCCATTCGCAGCCAACGAAGATCACCATCGAGAAGCTCGGCGTGTCGGCTCCCGTCGGCGAGATCGGGCTCCTGCCCAACGGGCGCGTAGAGGAACCGCCGCTGAGCAAGCCGAACCTCGTCGGCTGGTACAAGGAGGGCGTCACGCCGGGCGAAATCGGCCCGTCGGTCCTCCTGGGCCACGTCGACGCCAACGGCAAGCAGGCCGTGTTCTACCGCCTGAAGGAACTCAAGGCGGGAGACAAGATCCAGGTGGCGCGCAAGGACGGCACCACCGCCACGTTCGCCGTGCAGCAGATCCAGCGCGTCGACAAGAACGCCTTCCCGCACAAGAAGGTGTTCGGCGAGCAACTGGACCACGCGTCCCTTCGCCTGGTGACCTGCGGGGGAGCTTTCGACCCCAAGTCGGGCCACTACAAGGACAACGTGATCGTGTACGCCAAGCTGGCCGGTTCCTGACCAGCTGAACGCGACCGCCCGCCCGTCCACGGCTGTGGAGGGGCGGGCGGTCTCTTCTGTGGACGGCGGCCCGGCGGTGAGGCCCGTCCAGGAGCGGGGCTTCAGCGGCGGTAGAGGTTCAGCTTGTCCTCGCCGATGCGTTCGCGGAGGGCCGGGTCGTCCACGCCCTGGCCTTCGCCGGTGGCGCCGCACAGGACGGCGACCTTGCCGATGTGCTGGTTGGTCTGGACGGCGCGGGTCGCGGCGCCGGCCTCGTCCAGCGGGAACACCGCCGACAGCGTCGGGTGGATCATGCCGAGGCCGATGAGGCGGTTCACCTCGACGGCCTCGTGGTAGTTGAAGCCGTGCGAGCCGATGATGCTCTTGAGGCGCATCCAGAGGAACCGGTTGTCGTACTCGTGCTTGTAGCCCGTGGAGGAGCCGCAGGTGACGACCTTGCCGCCGCGCTTGGCGACGTAGACGGACGCGCCGAACGTCTCCCGGCCGAGGTACTCGAAGACGATGCCCGGGTCCTCGCCGACGAGGCGGCGGATCGCCTCGCCCAGCATCCGGCCGGCCTTGGGGTGGCGGAGGCCCTGCTCGCCGAGGTCCAGGTCGTTGCGGTTGATGACGTTCTCACAGCCCTGGGAGCGGACGATGTCGGCCTTCTCGTCGGACGACACGACCCCGACGGGAATGCCGCCGCCGTTCTTGACGAGCTGGGTCGCGTACGAGCCGAGGCCGCCGGTGGCGCCCCAGATCAGCACGACGTCGCCCTGCTTCATCCGGGCGCCGTGCGTCCCGACGAGCATCCGGTAGGCGGTGGCGGCGCAGAGGGTGTTGGAGCCCGCCTCCTCCCAGGTGAGGTGCGCGGGCTTGGGGATGAGCTGGTTCGCCTTGACGATGCAGTACTCGCCGAGCGAACCGAAGTTCGTCTCGAAGCCCCACGCGAGCTGCGTCTCGCTCATCATGCCGTCGTCGTAGGAGCCGTGGTCCTCCTCGTCCACATAGGACGGGGACAGGACGACCTTGTCCCCGACCTTCCAGCTCTTCACGCCGCTGCCGGTGCGGACGATGACGCCGGAGCCGTCGGAGCCGAGGATGTGGTAGGGCAGGTCGTGCCTGGCGCCGTACCAGCCCTGCCTGCCGAACTTCTCCAGGAACGCGAACGTGGGGATGGGCTCGAAGATCGCCGACCAGACGGTGTTGAAGTTGATCGCGGCGGACATCACCGCGACGACGCACTCGTCGGGCGCGAGTTCGGGCATGTCGACCTCGCCGACGTGCATGGAGCGGCGCACGTCCTTGTCGGCCTGGCCCTCGAAGATCCCGACCTCGTCCTTGCGGGTGAACGCGGCACGGAAACGGGTCGGCAGGTCGATGTCCTGCAGCTCGGGTCCGGTCGCGCCGGACCGTACGGCGTCGAGCAGGTCATGGGACTGGGCCATGGGGGTGTCCTCCGTGGAACGACGGGGTTCGGGGGGTGGGCCCTCAGCGGGCCTGGTTCGACGTGTCGGTCGGGGCAGCGTGCTCCCGCCGCCCTGCCAGCCGGCCCTCCAGGTGCGCGGCGAGAGCCTCCACACCGGGCGGGTCCAGCAGGTTGAGGTGGTGCACCCCGGGGACCGTGACGATCTCCAGGTCGGAGCAGAGCCCGCCGAACCCGTTGGTGCCGTCGAGCACGTAGCGGGCATCGCGGACGGCCCAGGGGGTTTCCTCGGGTGCGTAGTAGAGGATGACGCGGCCGTCGTACGGCCCCGGCTGGTACGCCTCCAGGGAGCGGGTGTCCTGGTGGGACGTGAGCTGGTGGGTGAGGGCCGCCGGGGGGATGTAGTCCACGAGCGGGGCCGCACGCTCCATGACCAGCGCGAACTGCGCCTCCTCGTCCAGCCCGGACAGTTCCTCGTAGGTGAGGGCGACGTCCAGGCCGTACGTTTCGTTGATGTAGTCGGCGAACGCGGAGAACCGGCGGGCGAGGGTGTCGGACTCGTCGTCCACGGCCAGCGGGAGGCCCGCGTCGAACAGCGCGACGAACTCGACGTCGCGTCCGGCGGCGGTGAGCTGCCGCGCCGTCTCGTAGGCGAGGACGCCGCCGAACGACCAGCCGCCGAGCCGGAACGCGCCGTCGGGCTGCGCCTCCAGGAGGTGCTGGACGTACCGGGCGGCGCGTTCCTCGACGGACGGCGCGTCCTCGAACCGCTCCAGGCCGTACACCGGCTGGTCGTCGCCGAGCAGGTCGATGAGCTGCCGGTAGCAGGCGGTGGTGCCGCCGGCGGGATGCGCGATGAAGATCGGGCGGCGGCCGCCGGACGCGTCACTGTGGGGGGACGACCCCCCACGCCCCCCGCAACGGCCCGGTGTCAGCGGCCGGACGGTCTGCCGCGCGGCCTCCTCGTCGGCGGCGCGGATGAACTCGGCGACGTTCTCCGCCGTCGGCACTTCGAACAGCTCACCGCGGGTGACCTCGCCGCCCAGTTCGGTCGCGACCTTGGCGACGACCTGGTCGGCCTGGTCGTCTCGGCCTCCGAGTTCGGCGAAGAAGTCGGCCGTGACGCTGACGCGGTCGACGCCCAGGACGTCCTCGAAGATGCGGACGGCGAGGCGTTCGGCGGCGTCGCGCGGCATGACGTATCCGGCTTCGGCGTTGGAGACGGCGGCGGCCGGGGCGGGGGCCGGGGCGTCCGACAGGCCCAGTTCGCCGGCCGCCCACTCCTCGAAGACGTTGACGCTCGCGCCCTGCAGCAGCACCGACGCGGGGACGGTCAGCCCCAGGTCGTGTTCGACTCCGCTCTTGATCCGGACGGCGACGAGGGAGTCGAGTCCGAGGTCGGTGAGCGGGACGGCCGGGTCGAGGCGCTGCGGGTCGAAGCCGAGAACGGCCGCGATCCGGTGCTTCACCTGCGTGGCGATCATCTGGCGGGCGGTGGCGGGGTCGACGTCCTTGAGCGCCTCGACGCCGGGCCAGTCGCCCGCGTCGCCCGCGCCGGCGTCGTCGGCCGCCTCCGTCAGCGCGGCGAAGTACGGCATGTTGCGGATCTCGGGGAACAGCCCGACCGCCGTGGCGGGGTCGAAACGCAGCACACCCGTCGCCGGCATGTCGTGGACGAGCAGCGCCTCCAGCGCCTCCGCGCCCTCCGCCGGGCTGATCGGATCGATGACGGTGACCGCCATTCCGGCCGCCCCGCCGACCTGTGACCAGGTGCCCCAGTTGATGGTGGTTCCTGGGCGTCCGCCTGCCCGCCGGTACGCCATCAGCGCGTCGATCGCGGCGTTCGCGGCGGCATAGGCGGCCTGGCCGGGCGAGCCGAGCAGCGCCGCGGCCGACGAGTGCATGACGAGCCAGTCGAGGTCGAGGTCCCAGGCGGCCTCGCTGAGCCGCCGCGCACCCTCGACCTTCGCCGTCCACACCCTGTGGAGATCGTCGGCGCCGAGGTCGGCGATCAGCCGGTCGTCGATGGCCCCGGCGCCGTGCACGATGCCGCGCAGCCGGGCGCCGCCCTCCTGGGCGACCCTGATGAGCCGCTCGGCCATGCCCGGCTTGGCGATGTCGCCGAGGACGACGCCGACGTCCACGCCGTCCTCGCGCAGGCGGGCGATCACCTTCTCGGCGTCGGCGTCGGGGCCGCTCCGCCCGGACAGCACGATGCGTCCGGCGCCGCGTTCGGCCAGCAGCCGCGCGGTGACGAGCCCGATCCCGCCGTAACCGCCGGTGATCACGTAGGCGCCGCCGCGCCGGACGACCCGCTTCGGCTTGGCCGCCGCCTCCGGCAGCCGCGCCTGCGCGAGGCGCGCCACATGGCGTACGCCGCCGCGCCAGGCGACCTCCCGCGCGTCGTCGTCGCTGAGAAGCTCCGCGACCAGATCGGCGGGACGGTCGACGTCCACATGCGTGGCCCGCTGGACGGTCCGCTCGAACGCCAGCACGCGGGTGAGCGCGCTGATGAAGGCGTGGCCGGGTTCGCCCGGCTCCCCGTCCTTCACGGGGAGCGCCCTGTGCGTCGCGACGTAGAGCCGCGGGCCGTCCGGGAGCGCACGGCTCACACCGGCGACGGTGAGGACCAGGTCTTCGTCCACCAGATCCGCGGACGGGACGAGAACGACGCCGTCGACCGGGTCGTCCATCGCCGGATGCTCGTCGGGCGGGCGGTTCGTCAGCCGGTGCCGGACGACCCGGCGCCCGCGTCCCTCCAGGCCGGCGACGGCCGCGGACGCGAGCGCGTCCTGCTCGTCGGAGAGCACCAGCCAGGTGCCCCCGCCGCCGTCGGCCTCGTCGCCGCCGGTCTCGGCGGGTGCCCGGCCCGTGTCCGGCGCGGGGGTGTCGAGTTCGGACGTGTCCGTACCGGGCAGCGGGGCCTCGTCCCAGACGAGTTCGACGAGCTTGGCGGCCACCGGGACGGGCACGTCATGGCGTTCGACGCGGCGCAGCACGATGCCGGTGGCCTCGGCGAGGACCTGGCCGTCCGCCGCGAGCAGCAGGACCGAACCCGTGATGCCCTCGTCGTCGTGGGACACCGCGGCCCGGACATGCCCGCCGCGATGCGTCGGCCCGTGCACGCGCAGGCTGCCGATGGTCTCGGCCAGCCACGTCCCCTCGGCGAGGGCGGCCGCCTCGTCCGACAGGACGGACAGGCAGCGGCCGAACACCTCGGGGTGCAGCCGGTAGTGGCGGCTGCCGCGCTCGGCCCCCGCGACCTCGGTGGCGGCGCCGGGCTCGGACGCCGCCGGGGGGCGGTGGTCCTCGCCGACGTCGGCGCTGGCCAGCCGCGTCCATGTCCCGGCGGGCGTCAGCGTGTGGATCTCCACCCGCTGCTCGGCCTCCGTGAACGTCGTCGTCACGGTCGTGTGGTCGGCGAGCGCGAGCGGCCGCTCGATCCACAGGCTGTTGACGCGGACGTCGTCGGTGCCGAGCGCCGTCGCACCGGCGGCGAGCGCCATCTCCGCGAACGCCGCCGCCGGAAGCGTCGGCAGGCCGTGGACGGCCGCCCCTCCGAGCCACGGCTGCGCGGCGAGGCCCACATCGGCGCGCCAGGCGTGCCGTTCCTCGCCGGGCATCTCCACGTGCGCCCCGAGCAGGGGGTGCTCGTCCCGTCCGCCGGACGCGCGCGCCGACAGGTCGACCCAGTGCCGCTCGTGCCGCCACGGCGACTGCGGGACGTCGATGATCCGCCCGTCCGCGGGCGCGGCGACCGCGTGGCCGTACGCGGCCAGGGTGGCGAGCTGCGCGTGGAAGGTCAGGGTGTCGTCGGTCTCCTGACCCTTGGGCGCCCGTTTGAGCGTGTGGGTGACGAGCGCGCCCGTCCCCTCAAGGGTCTCCCCGACCGCGTGCGCGAGGATGGGGTGCGCGTTGACCTCGACGAACGTCCGGAACCCGTCGTCGGCGGCCGCCGCCACGGCGTCCGTGAGCCGGACGGGGTTGCGCAGGTTCGCCGCCCAGTGGGAGACCCCGAGCCCGTCCTCACGCTCGATGAGGGCGCGGGGGTCGTCCAGGGCCGCCGTGTAGAGCTTGATGCCTTCGGCGAGGGGCGTGCCGCGTTCGGCGCCCACCTCGGCGAGGAGTTCGCGCAGCTCGGGGAGCAGCGGGTCGACCTGGGGCGAATGTCCGGCGCCCTCGGCCTGGACCATCCGGGCGAGCCGGCCCTCGGCCTCCGCGCGCTCGACGATCTCGGCGACCTGGCCGGCGTCGCCGGTGACGACGGTCTGCTTCGGGGACGAGTGCACGGCCGCGTACACCTCGGGCAGTCCCTCACCCAGGCGCGCGACCTCGTCGGCGGACGCGCCGAGGACGGCCATCGCGCCGCCGCCGACGAGCCGCGTCAGCAGGCGGGACCGGCGGCAGATGACGCGGACGCCGTCCTCCAGCGTGATCGCGCCGGCGACGACCGCCGCAGCGACCTCGCCCATCGAGTGGCCGATGACCGCGCCGGGCGTGACGCCGTACGACTTCCACATCCGGGCCAGGCCGATCTGGATCCCGAACAGCAGCGGCATCGTGACGACCGGGCCGTCCGGCTTCTCGCCCGCTTCGAGCAGCGACCACAGTTCCGGGCCGCCCTCCTCGGCGAACAGGCCGTCCAGATCGTCGATGGCCTCGGCGAACGCGGGCTCCTCCTCCAGGAGCCGCTGGGCCATGCCCGCGCGTTGCGCGCCGTACCCGGAGAACACCCACACGGGACGGCCCGGAGCGCCGAACGCGGTGCCGTTCACCACTCCGGGGTGGGGCCGGCCCTCCGCCAGAGCGGTCAGCCCGTCGATGAGCCCGGCGCGGTCCCGGGCGGCGACGGCGGCGCGGGCTCGTCCACGGCCACGGCGCCGGTGCAGGGTCCGCGCGACGTCGGAAAGCTTGGCGTCCCGGTCCGGGAGCCACTCGGCGAGGGCGGCCGCGTGGTCGCGTATGCGGTCGTCGCTGGTGTCGGACAGCGGGAACGTCCGGACGACGGTCGGCTGGACGGTCGCCTCCTGCGCGGGGGCCTCTTCCAGAAGGACGTGTGCGTTCGTCCCGCCGAAGCCGAACCCGGACACGCCGGCACGCGCGGGGTGACTCCGCTCAGGCCACGGCGTCTCTTCCGCGACGACCGCGAGGCGCAGTTCGTCGAACGGGATGTGCGGGTTGGGTTCCTTGTAGTGCGCGCTAGGCGGGATGACCCGGTGATGAAGCGCGAGAACGGTCTTGATGAGCCCGGCTATGCCCGCCGCCGACTCCATGTGCCCGAGGTTGGACTTCGCGGAGCCGAGCAGGAGGGGCGCATCCGGTTCACGTCCGGCGCCGAGGACGTCACCGACCGCCTTCGCTTCGATCGGGTCGCCGAGGAACGTGCCCGTCCCGTGGGCTTCGACGTAGTCGACCTCACGCGTGTCGATGCCCGCGCTCGCGTACACGTCGCGGAGCAGGGCGCGCTGCGCGTCGGAGTTCGGAGCGACGAGGCCGTTGGACCGTCCGTCGGAGTTGACGCCGGAGCCCTTCACGACCGCGAGGATCCGGTCGCCGTCCCGCACCGCGTCCGACAGCCGCTTCATGACGACGGCGCCGCAGCCCTCGGCGCGGACCATGCCGTCGGCGGACGCGTCGAACGCCTTGCAGTGCCCGTCGGACGCCGTCCCGCCCGCGAGGTCGAACGTCATCGTGACGGTCGGCGACAGCAGGAGGTTCACGCCGCCGGCGAGCGCCACGTCGGCCTCGCCGCTGCGGAGCGCCTGCACGGCGAGGTGGGTGGAGACCAGCGACGACGAGCACGCCGTGTCGACGATCATGCTGGGGCCGCGCAGGTCCAGCAGGTACGACAGCCGGTTCGCGATGATGCTGAGCGCGGCGCCGGTCGCCGTGAACGGTTCGAGGGACACCAGGTCGGACGCGGTGAACGCCGCGTACTCGGGTGCGGACACGCCGACGAACACGCCGGTCCGGCTGCCGCGCAGCGACGCCGGCCCGATGCCCGCGTGCTCGAACGCCTCCCAGGCGACCTCCAGGACGAGGCGCTGCTGGGGGTCCATCACCGCCGCCTCGCGCGGGGTGATGCCGAAGAACTGCGCGTCGAACCCGGCGATGTCGCCGAGGAAACCGCCGAGCCGGGTCGTCTTGGCGAGCAGGTCTCCGACCTCGGGGGAACCGTCGTCGAACGGGTCCCAGCGGCCGTCGGGCACCTCGCGGATCGCGTCGCCCCGGCCGGTCAGGAACCGCCAGTAGTCTTCGGGTCCGGTGAGGTCGCGTTCCCCGCCGGGGAAGCGGCAGCCGATGCCGACGACGGCGATCGGCTCGTCGTTCGCGGCCTCCCGCACGGCGGCCGGTGCGGGTTCCGGACGCGTCGTCTCGGCGGCACCGCCCGCGAGCGCCAGGGAGAGCTTGTTGATCGTCGGATGTTCCCAGACGAGGGTGGCGGGGAGGGACCGTCCCAGCATCTGCTCGAGCTCGCCCGCGATCGCGACGGCGTCCCGGGACGCCAGCCCGAACTCTTCAAGCGGCCGGTCGGGGTCGATTTCGGTGACGGTGATCCGGGAGCGACGCGCGATCTGCTCGATCAGGTGCCGGCGGATCGAATCCTCACTGATCCGAGTCTCGTCCTGCGCGTTGTGCTGCGCGGCTCCGGAACGATCATTGCTCTGCATGCGGTGGGTTCCCCCCAAAACCGGGATCGTTCAGCGAAGCGGAGGAACCCACTTTGTCCTACGATGACGAACTCACGATGCGCACCCAGACCACTTTTCTCATCAGCTACTTGTCACGGTGATGACAAGACTCGGGAGTAACCATTGTGGCCTGATGGGATAGTTGAGGCGCCTTGGCCACAGTCAGGGTGGAGTAACGACCTGCCAACCAATAGTAACAATAGCGACGAGCGCTTTAGGGGGAAGCGGCGGATTCCTGACTGTGGGGATTTCACGCCGTACGCACAGTGACCCGGGGCCGGTACCGATGGGCGCTGGCGGTCGTGGCCGTCAGCGCGTTCATGACCACCATGGACAACACGGTGGTCTTCACGGCGCTGCCCACGATCATGGCCGACCTCGACATGTCGTCATCGGCCAAGGACTGGGTCGCCACCGGCTACATCCTGATGTTCTCCTGCCTGATGATCATGGGCGGGAGGCTCGCCGACGTCTACGGCTGCCGCGTCACGTTCACCTCCGGCATGGTCGTCTTCACCGCCGCGTCGGCCGTCTGCGGGCTCGCGCAGAGCTCCGACGTGCTCATCCTCGCCCGCATCGTGCAGGGCGCCGGGGCCGCGCTCGTGCTGCCCGCCACGCAGGTGATGGTGACCGTCGGACGCACCGACAAGCAGCGCTCCATCGGCAACATCGCCTTCATCGGCGCCGCGTCCAGCGCGACCGCGCTCGGCCCCACCATCGGCGGCATCATCGTCCAGCACTGGCACTGGGGCTGGATCTTCCTGATCAACATCCTGCCCGGCATCTTGGTGATCATCCTCGGGCTGTTCGTCCTCACCTCCCACGGCGACAACAAGCACGCCCGCATCGACCTGCCCGGCGTGCTGATCTCCGCGACGATGCTGTTCGCGTTCATCTACGGGCTGGAGTCCGGCAACAGGTACGGCTGGTCCAACCCGTCGGTGCTCAGCGTCTTCGCCCTCGGCGCGATCGCTCTGGTCTGCTTCGTCCTGGTGGAGAGCTGGGCCCCCGACCCGATGATCGACCTGCGGTTCTTCCGCAACCGCGTCTTCAGCGGCGGGCTGATGTCGCAAATGCTCTACGGCATCGGCTTCAACGGCATGATGTTCTACTCGCAGCCGTTCCTGCAGCGATTCCTCGGTTTCTCGCCCCCCGAGGCGGGCCTCGTCATGCTGCCCCCCGCCATCGCGATCATGGTGCTGACCCCGGTGGCGTTCCTGCTCGCGGCCAAGGTCGGCCCGCGGCCGGCGATCGGCGCCGGCATGGTCCTGATGGGCCTCGGGATGTTCCTGTTCTCCACGCTGCGGACCGGCGACGGCTACGCCGACCTGATGCCCGGCGTCATGCTCGTCGGCGTCGGAGCCGCCCTGGGCATGCCGCTGGTGATGTACGTGCTGAAGGCCGTCCCCGAGCGGCGGGCGGGTGTGGCCAGCGGCGTCATCAACGTCATCCGCGAGGCGTCCGGCGCCTTCGGCATCGCCATCATCGGCCTGCTCATCCACACCATCCCCGACGAGCGCGCGAGCGCCGCCGAACTGGAGACGTTCCGCGACGGCACCTCGTCCGGCCTCGTCCTCGGCGCCGGCCTCGTCCTCATCGGCGGCATGATCAGCGCCCTCACCCTCCCCAGCCGGCGCGGGTGGCTCGGCCCCAAGCACGGCAAGCAGCCCCCCGTCATCACCGAGCCCGGCCCCCGCGAGACCCACCCCGGCCCCCGCGAGACCCACCCCGACCCCATCCCGGTGACCCCTCTGGGTGCCCCCGTCGACCTGGCCGTCGTCAGCGCATCCCTGCCCACCGCCCACGTTCCGCTCCCAACCGCCTGGGAGGACGAACCCATGCCGGACGACCGCGTCTCCACCCCCGGCCCCCACTGGTGGACCGACACCGACGACGACGCCGACACCGAGACCAAGCCCAGCGACGACACGTTCAGCTGGCAGAAGGACATCGGCCCGCCGACTCCCTGGCCGGCGCCTCCCTCCGACCCCCCGCCCGCTCCGGCGAACGCCTGGGACGACTGGCCCGCCGCGGCCGGCGCCGCGCCCCCCGGCGAGGGCGCACAGGGCGTCACCGTCCCCGTGACCCCGCCCCCACGCGTGACGGGTACCCGGAAGGACACCCCGGCACGGCCCGCCGACGAACCGGGGACGCTGCCCGCGACCGCTGAGGGCACCCCCGCCGGGGACACCGGTGCGCCGCAGAGCGACTCCCAGCCGGTGGCGGGCACCGGTGAGCGCCCGAGCGAGGGCGTCAGGACGCTTCGTGTGACCGCCCGGCCCGTCGCGGTCGACGAAGCCGGCGCGCCGGGTGCGTCGCCGGTGGACGAGGTCGTGGGCGGCGAAGGTGCGGCCGGGCTCTCCGCGGAGGAGGACGGTGAGCGGCCGACGCCTCCGGACGGGTGGTACGAGCCTTATCTCCCGGAGGAGACCCCGGTGGACGAGCCCAAGATCGAGCCGCGTGGCGACGCCTGGTAGCGACGCCTGGTAGGAGGACAGCGTGAGCAGAATCGTGATCTTCGCGGCGGGGTCGCGGGGGGACATCCAGCCGTGTGTGGCGCTGGGACGGGTGCTGCGCCGACGGGGGGACGAGGTGCGGCTGGTGGCGAGTGCGCGGTACTCGCCGATGGTCGTCGCCGCGGGGCTGGAACTCGCGCCGCTGACCGCGGATCCGACGGAGATCCTCGAATCGGATGCCGGTCAGGAGTTGCTGGCGGGCGGGCGCAACCCGGTGAAGTTCCTCGGCGGTTTCCGGCGGATACTGGGGCCGATGGCCGAGAGGCTATTGGCGGAGTGTTTGGACGCCTGTAAGGGCGCCGACCTGATATTGGGCCCCACTCTCGGTTTTCTCCCCCAGCATATCGGCGAGCATCTCGGTATTCCTTGGGCGCTGATTCATTTTCAACCCAGCCGGGCTACGGGTGCGTTCCCGCATCCGTTCGTCCCGCAGGCGCGGATGTTCGGGCCGTGGGCGAACCGGGCGAGTTTCCGGGCGGTCGACCAGATCGCGTGGCAGTTGTCGCGGCCGTTCATCAACCCGTGGCGGGACGAGGCGCTGGGGTTGCCGCGGCTGCCGGTGCGGGGCAGACGGGCGGACGGCGGGACGGTGCTGGCGTGTTTCAGCCCCGTCGTGGTTCCGCGGCCGAAGGACTGGCCGTCCAATGTGAACCTCACCGGGTACTGGTTCCTCGACGAGCCCGATTGGGAGCCTCCGGCGGAGCTCGCGGAGTTTCTGGCGGCGGGCCCCGCACCGGTGTACGCCGGGTTCGGGAGCATGGTGCCGAAGGACTCCGAAATGACCGGAATGGTGGTACGGACGGCGTTGAAGCTCGCCGGAGTGCGGGGCATCGTGCAGGGCGATCCGGACACTTCGGATGATCAGGTTCTCGCCGTCCGGGACGTCCCGCACTCGTGGCTGTTCCCGCGAATGGCCGCGGTGGTGCATCACGGCGGTGCGGGAACGACCGCGGCGGGCCTGCGGGCGGGTGTGCCGACCGTGGTGTGCCCGTTCTTCGGCGACCAGCCCTACTGGGGGGAGCGCGTCGCGTCGCTGGGGGCGGGGCCGGTTCCGCTGCCGTTCCGCGCGCTGACGGTGCCCCGGCTCGCGTCGAAGATCCGGCGTGCCGTCCGGGACCAGGGGATGGCGGACCAGGCGGGTGAGCTGGGCCGGCGGATCCGCGACGAGGACGGTGTCGGGCAGGCCCGGGAGATCATCGACTCGCTCCTCCGGTGAGATCAGGCGTCGTCCTGTACCTCGCCCCAATGCCATCCGCTGCCGTCCGGGTTGGGGACGATCGCCCGCTTGGTTCGGGGAGTGTGCGGAGGCGCCGGTTGCGGCGGGCCGTCCGCCCAGGGGGTCCACGGCTCCTCGGCCGGCCTGTATCCGCCGTTCTCCTGGCGTGACGCCGCCTCCGAACCGGGGGGCGTCTGGAAGACCAGCCTCGGTGGCTCCTGCGCGGCGGGTGGTGTGACGAGCCTGAAGGCGTCGTTCGCGTCCACCTGCTGGGGCGGCGGCGTGTGCGCCCGCGGGGCGGCTGACGGCTCGGGACGCGCGGCAGGCGGCATCGGAGGCGCGGCGGGCGGCCTTTGCGGCGCAGCGGGCGGCCTTTGCGGCGCGGGCCCGCGACCGGGCCTCCTGGGACGTCCGGCGGGCGGTGCGGCGGCCCTCGGGGCTGCGGGGGCGGCCGTGGGGTGAGCGGCACGGCGGGCCGGGGCGGGGCCGGCCTCCTCCCAGTGGAGAGCGTACGGGAAGGGCTGCTCGTCCGGCAGGCGGGGCGGGACGGCGGGGCCGGCCGCGGCGAGGGGGCTGCTGCGTTCGCGCAGGTCCATGCGGGCGTGCAGGCCGGCGAGGAAGCCCGGCAACCACCAGTTGGCGGCGCCCATGAACCGCATCGTGGCCGGGACGAGGAGGGAGCGGACGAGCATGGCGTCCACGACGACGGCGACGAACATGCCGACGCCGATGAGTTTGACGACGGTGATGCCGGCCGTGCTGAACGCGCCGATGACGACGAGGAAGAGCAGGGCGGCGCTGGTGATGATGCTGCCGGTGTGCTGCATGCCGCGCGCGACCGCGGCGCGGTTGTCGTGGGAGAGGTCCCATTCCTCGCGGATGCGGCTGAGCAGGAAGACCTCGTAGTCCATGGACAGGCCGAACACGACCGCGAGGATGAGGATCATGCTCGTCGCCTCGACGCCGCCCGTGGGGGTGAAGTTGAGCACGCCGGCGAGGTGGCCGTACTGGAAACCCCAGACGATCGCGCCGAAGGACGCTCCGATCGACAGGACGTTCATGACGATGGCCTTCAGCGGCAGCACGATGGAGCCGAAGAACATGAACAGCAGGATGAACGTGGCGATCCCGACGACCATCGCCATCTTGGGCAGCGTTTCCATCAGGCTCGACATCAGGTCCATCTGCGCCGCCGTGCTGCCGCCGACGTCGATGTGCATCGGGTGGCCGTCCTTGGACAGCGTCATATCCCGGATCTTCGTGACGAGGTCCTGGGCCTCCTGGTCCATCGGCTCGTACTTGTGCGTGACGGAGATGCGCACGCCGCCGTACGTGCCGGAGTAGCCGGTGAACTGGGCGTCCGACACGCCCGGCAGCGCCCCCAGTTCCTTTCTGAACTCGTCCAGGTAGGGCGGGATGGGGTCGTTGTCGTCGGGCTTCCAGTTGCGCGGGATGAGGTCCCCGGAGACGACGACGTCGATGGGTTCGGCGGATCCGTTGGGGAAGTCCCGCTTGACGGTCTCCACCACGGCGCGGGTGGGGCTGTCCTCGGGCAGGACGCGGGCGTCCACGCTGCCGAACTGCACGTTCATGAACGGCACGAACATCACGCCCAGGATGACGAGCACGACCGTGAAGTACGGCAGCGGATGCTTCATCACGCTGTGGCCGAGGCGGTACCAGAAGCCGCTGTTGGGGTCCCGCTGCGCGCGCTTGGACGTGGGACGCCGCCATGGCATCCGGCCGAACTCGACGCGCGGGCCCAGGAGCGCGAGGAGCGTCGGCAGCAGGACGGTCGCACCGAAGACGGCGACCATGACGGTGGCGATGCCCGCGAGCCCGATCGTCCGGAGGAACATCTGCGGGAAGAGCAGAAGCCCCGCGAGGGCGGCCGACACGGTGATGCCGCTGACCACGATGGTGCGGCCGGCGGTGGCCATGGTCGCGGACAGCGCGCCCTGCCTGACCGGACGCATCGCCGTTCTGTGCGCCTTCCTCGCGGACCTGCGAGATCTCCTGTCGCGTTCTCGTTTCCACGGTTTGCCCGCCGCGATCCCCTGCGCGGCCATGTCGCGTGCCAGCTCTTCACGGAAACGGCTGATGATGAACAGCGAGTAGTCGATCGCCAGGCCGACGCCCATCATCGTGACGACTTCCAGGGCGAAGGACGTCACGTCGGTGGTGTAGGTGACCACGTGCAGGACGGCCAGTCCGCCGATCATCGAGAACATGGCGACGATGAGCGGCAGGAACGAGGCGGTGAGCGCACCGAACAGGACGATGAGCAACAGGAACAGGGGCAGCGCGGTCATGAGCTCGGCGCGCACGATGTCGGCGACGACCTGTTCGCCGAACTCCTCGCCCAGGGGGATGGCGCCGCCGTACTGGACCTCCAGCCCGGGCGCGACGAGCTGCTCCTTGATGGCGTGGTAGTTCTCCATCATCGTCGCGCCGTCGTCGCCCTGCAGTTTCACGGCGACGAACGTCGAGCGCCGGTCGTGGGACGCGAACGAGTTCGCGGCCTTACCGTCGAACGACCAGTACGAGATGATCTCTTCGACGTTGGCCTTGGGCAGCCGCGCGATCGTGGTGACCACGCTCGTCTGGTAGCGCGGGTCGTCCACCGTCATGGTGTCGCTGCTGTAGAGGACGAGGACGTCGGGGTTGGTGCTGCCGAAGTAGGTGGCGCCCAGCTTGGCGACCAGGGTCGAGGACGCGTCCGGGTCCTCGAAGCCGCCCTCCTTGAACTTGGAGAGCACACCGAGGCCCCAGCCCCCGGCGAGGATCGTCGTGACCAGGATCAGGACAAGGCTGGTCCAGCGTCGCCGGTGGATGAGACGCCCCAGCCCCGAAAGCATGATCCTCCTGTTTCGTCACGGCCGCCGGGGAACTGCGTCGCCCGGCGGCACGTCGCCCGTCCCGGAACGACCCGGGGTGGACGCCGGCTCCCATTCTCAACCACCGGCCGCCCGCCGGGAACAGCCCACCCGGAAGGGCACGCCCGCCCAGCCGGGACGGGGGTGACGTCACACGTCTACCTACGAGACGCCAGACGAGCCTCTGTCGTTGACAGCGCGCCGTCAAGGTAGCGCTGCCGGGTGGCCGCACGTGCGATCTTTCCGCTGGACGTACGGGACACGCCACCCGGTTCGATCAACACGAACTCGTGGACGCTCATCTCGTGCTCGACGTTGATGGCGCCCCTTACCGCCGACTCCACCTCCTCGACGTCCACCCGGCCGAGGGGGACGCGGCGGTTGCGCTCGGCGACGACCACCAGCCGCTCGGTCTCCTCCCCAGGCAACGCGAACGCGGCGACGTGATCGGGGCGGATCGCCGCGTGCGCCTCCTGTGTGGTGACCTCGATGTCCTGCGGGTAGTGGTTGCGGCCGTCCACGATGATGAGGTCCTTGATGCGGCCTGTCACATACAGCTCGCCCTCGTGGACGACGCCGTAGTCACCGGTCTTCATCCAGGGGCCGGACGGAAGCTCACCCGGTTCCGACAGTTCGCCGCCGAACGTGTCCTGGCTGCGTTCGGAGTTGCGCCAGTAGCCGGGTGCCGTGTTCGGGCCGTGCACCCAGATCTCGCCGACCTTGCCGTCAGGCTGCTCGACGCACGTGTCCGGGTCGACGATCGCGACGATCTGCCCGGAGGGCCGCCCGCACGACACGAGCGCGCTGGCCCGCTCGGACGCCTCGTCGCAGAGCAGCAGGTCGCCCTGGGTCAGGATGTCGCGGTCCGCGAAGACGACCTTCGGCGGGACGTCCTCGGCGGCCGCGGTGACGAACACGGTCGCCTCGGCCAGCCCGTACCCCGGCGCCTGCGCGCCCGGCCGCAGACCGGCGGACGCGAACGCGTCCGCGAACATCGACAGCGTGGACGTCCGGATCGGTTCCGCGCCGTTCAGGCACGTCGTCAGCCCGGACAGGTCCAGGCCGGCGATCTTCTCCGGCGTCGCCTGGGACGCCACGTACTCGTAGGCGAAGTTCGGCCCCGCCGTGTAGACGTTCTTGCCCGGACGTTCCGAGATCAGCTTGAGCCACCGCATCGGGTTCATGATGAACGAGACGGGGTCGGTGAAGATGGCGTGGTCGCCGTTCACGAGTGGCAGGGCCATCGTCGCGATCAGCCCCATGTCGTGGAACAGCGGCAGCCAGCTCACCAGTTCGGGATCGGGCCTGTCGGGCGCCCACCCGGCCCAGAGCTGCGCGGCGTTCGCCGTCACGTTCCCGTGGGTGATCTCCACTCCGGCGGGGCGGCGGGTGGAACCCGACGTGTACTGCAGGTACGCGAGGTCGTCGAACGCGATCGGCTCGTCGTCCCACCGTCCGGCCAGGGAGAGGTCGATCTCCTCGGCGAACACGATCTCCTTCGGCTGCGGGACGTCGTGGTCGGCGAGGAACTTCTCGACGTGCGGCAGCGCGTTCCGCGTCGTGACGATGACCGCGGGCTCGGCGTCGGCGTAGGCGCCGATCAGCCGGTCGGCGTGCCCCGGCAGGTCGGGTGAGAACAGCGGCACGGCGATGACGTGGGCGTACATGGCGCCGAGCATGGTCATCATGTATTCGAGAGTCTGCGGCAACAGCAACGCGGCGCGTTCGCCGGGACCGGTGACCTGCCGGAGGGTCGCGGCCACCGCCCGCGCGCGACGGTCGGTCTCGGCCCAGGTCAGCGTGACATGGGCGCCGGACGGGTCGGTCGAGTAGTCGACGAAGGTGTACGCCGGGGCGTCCGGCTTCTCCTTCGCCCACCTCGCGACACGCTCGATCAGCGGGGTGCGGCCGGAGCCTCCGGGAAGGAGGTCGGGAAGCAGCGAGCCCAATGCCATTGATCATTCTCCCGAGGGGACGAGCCGGGCGGGGGCCATCTGAGGGTTGGGCGCCGTCGGTGGATGTGGCGCGCGCCGGCCGGACGACTGTGTCTGGCGCCCCCCGGCAACCGGCGATGATCGTGAAGCTACCGGATGGTAGTCAGTGAGCGATATTAGCTCTCGGTCACATTCGGCAAACCCGTGTTTGTCACCGCCGTGACAAGAGGAAATCCCCTTTCACAGGTGGGCGTCCGCGCGGTCACCGACCGTGCCCGGCCTGAGTCAGCCCACTGCCGGACCGGCCTCCGCCGCCCTCGACGCGGCGCGGTCCAGGGCGATCCGCCGCCGCCACAGACCGACACAGGCCGCACCCCACAGCAGCCCGATCTCGGCCACGAGCGCAATGCCGATGACGATCGCCCAGTCCGTCTCGTCCCGTTCGCTCATCGCGGTCGGGGACATCAGCGTCATCTGGCTCTCACCGGCTGCTGACCGCGCCTGGTCCGGGACGGTCAGCGGCGGCAGGACGACCGCGCCCGGCTCGGGTGCCGACGGCGCCGACGGCGCCGCGGTCGGCAGGTCCGGCACGGCGAACTCCTGAACGCCCTGCCCTCCGGGTCCGGACGCTCCCGCCCCCGTCCCGCCGGAACCGGCTGGACCGTCAGGAACACCGGGACCACTCGCCGTTCCGGGCTTCGCACCCGCGTCCGCCTGGTCGTGCGCGCCCGGCTCACTTGCCGCCCCGGGCTTCGCACCCGCTCCGGCGGACGGCGCGGCGTCGTGGCACGCCTTGCCGCTGCCCGCCTCGCATGACGGCTTGCCGGTGGGCTTACCGTCCGCACCGGACTGACCGGCCGGAGTCGGCTTGCCATCGGCCGGAGTCGGCTTGCCATCGGCCGGCTCCGGCTCCGGCTCCGGCTCCTCAGGCCGACCGCTCGGACCGGATTCGGCAGCACCACCGGTCTCCCCAGAGGGACCGGAAGGCCCGCCGTCCGCATCGGCCTGACCACTCGGACTGGGCTTGCCCTCCTGACAGGGTTCGCCGTCCGCATCGTCACCACACGAAGGAGTGCTCTCCTGACCACCCATGGTCGGCTCGCCGCCGCTGGGCGTTCCCGCGTCCGTGGGGTCTTCGGTCCCATCGGACTGACCACCGGCGCTCGGTTCCTCTCCGCCGGCCTCCCCCGCATGGTCGATGACCGCGCGGATCGACCGGCGTTCCACGTTCGCGGCGTCTGCCACGGCGAGGACGCTCAACGGCCTCGCGGACGGGCCCGAAGCCGTCGAACTCGGCACTCGGACGGTGGCCGTTCGCTCAACCGCCGTCTCACCAAGGTCACCCAGGGCGCATCGCAGTTCGTGCCCTGCGTCCATCTCCGTGCATGCCGGCGAGTGCTTCGTCCAGGACAACGGATGTTCCGCCACCAGACGCAACGTCGCGTCCTTCGCGATCCCGCCCTGTGCGTGCACTCGGACCGTGTACGCCAACGCAAGGTCGGGGCCGGATGTCGTTCTCGCCGTCGCCGTCATGTCCATGAGTAACCGGACGGCGGCCGGGCGTTCGTCCGGTACGGCGTCGGCGGCCGGGCCGACGAGTGTCAGTGCCGGTACGGCCAGTGCGACCGCACCCCAGTGGGTCCTACGGCGCCCCGTTTGCACCCGATCCCCTCTCGCGTTTGCTCTCTCTACGGCTGCCAGGGGGGCGGCGACGCGACGCCGGGCACAGACAGTTATTGCCATGTCTCCGCATGTGTAACGTGCATCACTCCACCAACAGGCCCTCTTTCGCATAGTGAAATCGGCTCTCCGTAGAATCCGGGTGAGTCCGAGGGAAGGAGACGGGGTGGCGGAGGCCGTTCGGTCATTGGAGCGTGCGTTCGACCTGCTGGAGCATCTGGCGGACGCGGGGGGCGAGATGGCTCTGTCGGAGTTGACGGAGGTGTCCGGCCTGCCGATGCCGACGATCTACCGCCTGATGCGGACACTGGTGAACCAGGGGTACGTGCGCCAGGAGCCGTCCAAGCGGTACGCCCTGGGGCCGCGGCTCGTCCGGCTCGGCGAGGGCGCCAGCCGCCTGCTGGGCACGTGGGCGCGCCCGGTGCTGTCCCGTCTCGTGGACGAGGTGGGCGAGACGGCCAACATGGCGGTGCTGGAAGGCGATGAGGCCGTGTACGTCGCGCAGGTGCCGTCCAAGCACTCGATGCGGATGTTCACCGAAGTGGGACGGCGCGTCCAGCCGCACTGCACCGGCGTGGGGAAGGCGCTTCTGTCGCAGCTTTCCGACCAGCGGGTCCGGGAGATCCTCGGCCGCACCGGCATGGACGCGCACACGCCCAACACGCTCACCGACCCGGAAGCCCTCCTGGTCGAACTGGAACGGATCCGCGAGCAGGGGTACGCGCTGGACGACGAGGAGCAGGAACTCGGTGTCCGCTGCCTCGCGGTGCCGCTGCGGGGCGCTCCGGCGTTGACCGCGATCTCGGTGTCCGGCCCCTCAGGGCGCATGACCCGCGAGGCCGTCCCGAACGTCGTCCCCATCATGCGGGAGGCCGCCGAGCGCTTCGCCAAGGAACTGGGCCCGAACACGTGAAAGGCGAGACCATCGCGCGGATGGCCTCGCCTTCAACGGAATCTCAGTCGACGGGTTCGCCCACGAGGACGGTCGGACGCCCGCCGCGCTCCCAGGCGACGAAGTCGCCCGCGGCCTTGACGAGGATCGTCGCCATCCAGAGAGCCAGTCCGGTGTCGTCGGCGATGCCCGCGATGGGAATCATGTCGGGGATCGCGTCGATCGGGGAGACGATGTAGACGAGGCCCAGGGCGAGCAGTCCGAGCGTCCCGAAGGACATGCCCTTGTACTGCCCGCGAAGGACCGACTTGAGCATCCGGGGGACCGCGCGTACGCGCTCCCAGAGCCCAGGGGCTTCGGGTTCCAGGGTCTCGCGATAGATCTGCCAGGCCTGCCCTGCGGCGGCCGCACTGCGCTTCCTGTCCACGAGCACTCCTCATACGGACGTTCATGAGGGCGCGCCCCCGCGGCGCCCACGCTTATCTATGACGCGGCAAGTGCCGGAAATGTTCCACTGAACCGATCATGAGGCGGGTGTCACAGCCGTGGCGTCCGGACCGGCGCCGGAACGATCGTGAAACGCCCCGGACGGACACTGACCTGAGGATGCGACCAGGCGTCACCACAGGTGAGTTCTTCATCACTCGTAGGCGACGCGCAGCGGATTCACGGCGTGTTGACCGGCATGCGCTGGCAGCATGGGCCGACGCGCGGGAGGAGCGCCGCCTCCCCCGGCACGACCGGCATCGCCCTTCGACATCGCAGGAGCCGAAGTACCCGATGAGCCGAGGCACCCGATGAGCGGCAGTACCCGATGAGCGGCCTATCCGATGAGGCGCGGTATCCGATGAGCGGCGACGACGCGCATCGCCCCGTCCATGGCATCGCGGGGGGCGACCCCTACGTCGCGCTGCCCCCGACCGCGGTCGACGGAACCGCCACGGGCCCGACCCGGCTGATCGTGGCCTGGCCCGGCTTCGATCCTCCGCGCACCGCGAGCGCGCTCGCGTCCTCGATCCCGATGACGGGCGTCCCGGTATGGCGCGTCTACCTCGATCTGCCCGCCCGCCCGGACGGCGGGCTCGAATCGGGCGCGATCCTGCAGAGCGAGACCATCGAGACGTACTGCACGGCGGTCGATGACGCCGCGCAGCGCCTCCCCGCCGCCCTGGCGGACATCCGCCGCGACCTCGCACTGCCGGACGGCCCCATCGGCCTGGTCGGCTTCAGCGCGGGCGGCGCCGCCGCGCTGCTGGCCGTGGCGCGCGACGCCGTACCGGTGAGCACCGTCGCGCTCGTGGCGCCCGTCGTGGCGCCCGCACGCGCCGCACGTGCGGTGGAGAAGCGCTCCGGCCTCGAACGGTCCTGGACCGACCGCGCCGCCGCGCTCGCCGACCGGCTCGACCTCGGCGCCCTCGCCGCCGACATCGCCGGACGGGACGTCGCGACGCTCCTCATCGGCGGCGCCAAGGACCGCGTCGTCCCCGCACGTGAGATCACCGCCCTGCGCGACGAGCTGCGCCGCCACGTCACCGGCCCCGTGGAGTCCGCCACGTTCCGCATGGGGCACGCCCTGGCCGCGGAACCGGGCACCGAGGCCCGCGCGCCCATCACCGAAGCCGTGCGCGTGGACGGCGTCCTCACCGACTGGTTCCGCGAGCGCCTCGCCGCCCCATCGCCGCACACACCGGTGAACACGCGCGCGAAGGACGAGCAGCGTGCGGACGCGCCCTCCGGGGAGGCGGAGCCGGTGGACGGTGGGCATGGAGCCTGGTCCCCGGGCGCGGCCGGCGGCGTCCCCGAGACTCAGGACACGGTCCAGGCGCATCACGCGGAGTTCAGCACCAGACGCTGAACACTGCGGCCCATCGAAGGATGTGGGGTGCCTGAACCGGTGTGGGACCGCCCGGCGGGCGCGGTCGAGCGCCCGCCGGGCGGGTTCGTTCGTTTCAGGGATCAGCCGCGCGACAGGACCTCGTACCGGACGGGGATGACGCCCGCGCCCGTGCCGCCGACCTTCTTCATCGCGGCCCTGGAGAGGTCCAGGCAGCGTCCACCGGCGTACGGTCCGCGGTCGTTGATGCGGACGGTCACCGAACGGCCGTTGTTCTTGTTGGTCACGCGGACCTTGGAGCCCATCGGCAGCGTCTTGTGCGCGGCCGTCAGCTCGCTCGGGTCGAACGGCTCTCCGCTGGCGGTCATCTGCCCCTGCCAGTAGTAGGAGGCCTCACAGGAGCCCGACTCCACGGCTTTGTTCTTCTTCTTCTGCTTCTTCTTCTCGGGTTCGGGCACGTGGCCGGCCTGGGTGTCGGCCTTGCGCTCCGGAGTCTTCGTCTTCGTCGGTGACGGCTCCGGTGAGCGGGTCTTGCCGCGGCTCGCCCGCGGCTGTTCCGATCGCCGCTGGTCCGCCGGCGGTGCCGTGGCCGGTGGCGCGGTCTGCGCGGCCTGGGCCGACTTCGCGGTGGCGTCGCCGTTGACCAGGGCGAACGCGCCCAGGGCGAGAACGGCGGCGGTGGCGCCAGAGATGATCATGATGGTGCGTAGGCGTGCTCGAAGAAGACGCCTGACAGGGCTACCCACAGAGGTGTCCTTTGATCGGGGACAGGGCCCCGGACGCCCGGCGTGTCGTACCGCCGTTCTCGCGGCGCGTTCAGGCGACGTCGATCGTTCTCGTCCCCGAATCCCGCGCCGCCCGCGGGCTCACAGGCCCGCCTCCGCACCGATCTTCATGGCGCCTGCGCATCGTGGTCTGGGCGCTTGCGCGTCATCGCGGTCGCGGCGTCCGGCAGGTGCGGCTGGAAAGGCATCTTCACTTTTGATCTCTAAGACGCCGCACAAGTCCTTGACCGTACGTTGTGTCCCGTGTGAATCGAGCCTCAGGGCCCTGGTTTGTGGGGTTTGTCACCCGACCTTTTGCCCTCTGAAGTGGATCAACCGCATGGGGTAACCAGGTTTGAAGATCGCATTTACCCGCACAAGAAGGTCTGATCTCGGGCAAATAACAACCGCTTGGTCAAACGAAACGGGGCGTTCCGCGGATGCCGTCCGGCACCCGCGGAACGCCCCGTTTCCTCGCCTGGTTCAGCCGAGGCCGGGTACCCCCGGCAGCCCGAGCCCGGACGTGTCCAGCAGGGACACCGGGCCGTCCAGCGGGCCATCGGCCGGGGCGGCGACGCGGTCCCGCGACTTCAGCACCTCCACCACCTGGCCGACACCGTTCTCGGCATCGAGGCCGGCCCCGGCCTCGTTGACCGCGTCGTTCGCCTGGCCGAGGACGTCGTCGGCCGGCCCCGGCCGCGCGTGGCGTCCGGCGGGCGGGAAGAGCGTCGTGCCGACCGCGAGCCCGGCGGGCTGCGCGGAGCCCAGCCTGGACAGGAGGTCGGGCAGAGCCGTGCTCAGCGGCGCCTCGGCGTAGCGGCCGTTGGGGAGGGCCGTCCCCCCGCCCGGAAGGCCGCCGAGCGGGCCGCCGCCACCCAGGGTCCCGCCGAGGTCGGTGAGGCTCCCCAGGAGCATTCCGGGCAGGTCGCCCGTCGCGGCGGGGAGCTCGCCCCCGCTGCCGGGCGGGACGGGCGCGTCCCCCGCCGTACGCTGGCCGGCCTGGGGCGTCGCTCCAAGGCAGTCGCCGTCGGGCAGCGCACCCAGCGGGGTCTGGCCGGGGACCAGGAGCGAGGTTTCCGGAAGCGTCGTACCGGCGTGGGAGTTGACCGCCTTGCCCGGGTTCAGCGTGCATCGTCGTGCCGCAGTGCGGTAGCCGGGCCCGGCCGGGGCGCTCTGGAGGACACCGTCGACCGCTCCCGTGGTCAGCTCCGCGGTCTGCCCGGCGGCCATGGTGACGGGTTCGGGGAGCGTCTGGGCGACCGGCGCGGCCGCGGCGTACGCCTCGTAGAGGAGCGTGGTGGACGGGCCCGGCGCGGCGTTCGCCGGTGCGGCCGCGACCGCGAACGCGGCGGCGACCGGAGCGAGGACGGAGACGCTCAGCAGATTTCTGACGGATCGGTTCATGCTTCCCCCCGGGGTTTTCGGATTGACCCTGCACGTGTGATGTGCGCCCGCGCGGCTTGCAGAATCCGGCGCACCGTCGACCGGCGACATTAGTACAGCCCGGAGGACTCCACGGCCAATTGGAGAAGCAACTGGTAAACACCATATAGATCTACGGAAATTGATCGGCGACATCCCCGCGCGAATCAAATGGTGACAAGATTCGATAAAGTCACCCCAGAGACGCGAGACCGCCACCTGAATCCGCCACGCGAACCCATGAGCGACCCAGGGCCGCGACCCCGGGAACGCGAACGGGGGCGCCCGGCGGGCGCCCCCGTACTGGCCTGCGGGCCGACTACTCCACGGCGCCGCCGAGGGTGATGGCGTCGTCGACCTCGTTCTTGCGGGCGGCGAGCTCGGCCGCGTAACGCTCCTCGTCGACCTTTTCGGCGATCTCCTCGTCCTGTTTCATCAGCGCCTCAAGGTCGGCCTTGGCGTTGTCGAGGACGCCCATGTCCGTGTAGGCGGCCTGCACCTTGTCGCCCCACAGCCCCACGTCCCGGACGCACGGGACGATGCGGCTGAACAGCAGCGACTGATAGAGCGTGTACATGTCGGAGTTGTCGACGAATTCCATGCACTTGTCGACGGGCATGTCCAGCTGCTCGAAGACCTCGCGTCCCTTGAAACGGTCCCGCATCAGGTAACAGCCCTCGACGACGAACTCCTCACGCTCGGCCCGCTCCTTGTCGGTGAGCTCCGCGTAGTAGTCCTTGAGCGCGAGCCGTCCGAACGCCACGTGCCGCGCCTCGTCCTGCATGACGTAGGCGAGGAGCTGCTTGACCAGCGGGTTGGTCGACATGTCGCGGTAGAGGCCGAACGCGGCGAGGGCGAGGCCCTCGATGAGGACCTGCATTCCGAGGTACGGCAGGTCCCATCGGCTGTCCTCCAGCGACTCGGCGAGCAGCTTCGCCAGGTCCTGGTTGACCGGGTAGTACATGCCGATCTTCTCGTGCACGAACTTCGTGTAGAGCTCGACGTGCCGCGCCTCGTCCATCGTCTGGGTGGCGGCGTAGAACTTGGAGTCCAGGTCGGGGACGGACTGGACGATGCGCGCCGACACGTTCAGCGCGCCCTGCTCGCCGTGCAGGAACTGGCTGAACAGCCACGAGCCCTGGTGCCGCCCGAACTCGTCGCGCTCCTTCTGCGACATCTTCTCCCAGATGTCGGAGCCGAAGAGCGGGTTGAAGTTCTCCGGCAGGCCGGCGACGTTGTTCGGGTCGACCTCAAGGTTCCAGTCGATGCGCTTCTGCGCGTCCCACTGCTTGTCCTTGCCCTTCTGGTACAGGTTCAGCAGCCGGTCGCGGCCCTCGTCGTACTCCCAGGTGAAGCGGGTATCGCCCGCCATCGGGACGTTCCACGTCTCCGTCGGGACAGGCGTGGAGTAGAGGTCGTAGGAACTCACGGGGGGATCCTCCTCGGGGGATGACGCCGCGATCGCGACGCGGGTGTGCTCCGCCCACGGCTTTACATACCTTCGTAACATGTAAAGCGCCACGAGGCCAGCCTCATGCAAGAACCCACTGACGAAATCCACCGCCGGACCGCCCCGGCAAGGCGGCGGTCAGCGGGACTGGAGCGCGTCCAGGCCCACGGCCTGGGCGATGACCAGGCGGCGGTCGAGGCGCGGTTCCCTGATCTCGACGACGTAGCGGTCGCGGATGCCGAACTTCTTGTCGACCGAGAAGACGACCTCGTCACCGGCGTAGAAGTCGAAGTGGTACGGCCAGGCGAACGGCAGGGCGTCGACGTAGGGGATGATCTGCCAGACGCGGCGCAGCAGCGCGATGGCCTTGTTGCGCTCACTGCCCGTCGTGACGCCGAGGCCCGGCTGCTCCAGGTGCCAGGTGGAGGCGAGCAGCGACTTCTTGAAGTCCTTGCGGAAGACGCCGATCGGCCGGCCGTCCGCGTCCGTGACGTCGTACGCGGACGCGAGGTCGATGCGCTTGCGGGCCTTGAAACCGAGGATCGGACGGGTCTTGGCGTCGTCCGCGTACAGGGTCACCTGCTCCTTGAACGCCAGGCGCTTCTGCTGCGCGAACGCGAGGAGCTCGCCCTCCCCGCCGCCCGGCGCCTCGGCGTGCACCTCGTACTGGTTCACCATCAGGCGGATCCGCTGCCGGATCAGCAGCCTGTTCTGCGCCTGAAGCCGTTCGTCGTCCAGCGGACTCACCCGTTCTGTAGCGTTTTGGGGAGTCTGGCACAGACGAAGTCTTCGGTCAGGACTCTTCGATGTGCGAGGCCAGATAGCCGTGGATCAGCCGCTCCGCCTCGGCGACGATCATCGGGTCGCCGTTCGGGTCGCTGCGGAACGCCATCTTCAGCACGGCGTCGCCGGCCTCGACCGAGATGGCGAGAGCCGTGGCGAGGCCCGGGGTGTCGCGCAGGTCGAACGTCTCGATGATCATCTGGCGGAGCCGGTCGGCGACGACCGCGTTGTTGTCGGCGTCGGAGTCGAGCAGGTTGACGTCCGCGACGTCGCCGAACCGCAGCACCCGGAAGCCGGGGACGGTGCGGTGCATCTCCACGAAGATCTCGATGATCGCGCCGACCGTGTCGGACCAGTCGGCGAAGTCGTCCTCGGCCAGCCGCGCCGAGATCCGCTCCCCGAACACCTCCAGGTTGCGCAGGGCGAGGGCCTGCGCGACAGCGCGCTTGTCGGGGAAGAACTGGTACACCGAGCCGATGGCCACGTCGGCGCGCTGCGCGATGCGCGTCGTGGTGAGGCCGTCGTAGCCGTCCTCGTCGAGGATGCCCGCGCATGCGTCGAGCATCCGCTGGACGCGTTCGGCACTGCGGCGCTGGGCGGGACGACGGCGGAGCGGGGTCCGGATCTCGGTCACCCCACCATTGTCACCCGAACGTGACGCCGCTCGGCATGCGCGACCTGCCGTTCCCCACCGGCAGGTCACGGGAGTCTTCCGTGCACACCACCCGAGCACCTAATATCCGAAAGCTATTCGCATTTTGGGCCAGGACAGGGGAGAGGGACGCGATGGGGCTTCCGGAAGGCTTCCGCTGGGGTGTCGCCACCGCCGCCTACCAGGTCGAGGGCGCGGTGGACGAGGACGGGCGGGGACCGTCCACCTGGGACACGTTCTCCCACACGCCGGGATGCGTCCGCGACGGCCACACCGGCGACGTCGCCTGTGACCACTATCACCGCTGGCCCGAGGACGTCGCGCTCATGGCCGGTCTCGGCGTCGACTCCTACCGGTTCTCGATCGCGTGGCCGCGCGTGCAGCCGTCCGGAAGCGGCGCCGTCAACACCCGGGGACTCGACTTCTACGACCGCCTGGTCGACGGCCTGCTCGCCGAAGGCATCGCCCCCGCCGCGACCCTCTACCACTGGGACCTCCCGCAGCCCCTCGAAGACGCAGGCGGCTGGATGGAACGTGACACCGCCTACCGGTTCGCCGAATTCTCCTACCTCGCCGCCGAGCGGCTCGCCGACCGCGTGGACATGTGGATAACCCTGAACGAGCCGGTGGTCGTCATGGCCTACGGCTACGCGTTCGGGGTCTACGCCCCCGGTAGGGCCCTCATGCTCGACGCGCTCCCCACCGCGCACCACCAGCTCCTCGGCCACGGACTCGCCGTCCACGCCCTGCGCAGCCGGAACGCCCGCAAGATCGGCCTGACGAACCACTACTCCCCGGCCTGGGCCGCGTCCCCCGCCGACCAGCCGGCCGCGGACGCCTTCGACACGTTCATGAACCGGCTGTTCACCGACCCCGTCCTCCTTGGGCGCTACCCCGGCATCATGGACGACGCGCCGTTCATCCGCCCCGAGGACCTCAACGTCATCGCCACGCCCATCGACTTCCTCGGAGTGAACTACTACCAGCCGACGCGGCTGACCACGCCGTCCGAGGGGCCGCTCCCCTTCGACATCACCGACATCACCGAGTACCCCACGACCGGCATGGGCTGGCCGATCGTCCCCGACGCGTTCCTTTCACTGCTGCGTACGCTCGACTCCAGGTACGACCTGCCGCCGCTCTACATCACCGAGAACGGCTGCTCGTTCCCCGACGAGATCGGCCCGGACGGCGTCGTGGACGACTCGTCCCGCATCGACTTCCTGGACGCCCACATCAAGTCCATGCGAACCGCCATCGACGAGGGCATCGACATCCGGGGCTACTACGCGTGGTCACTCTTGGACAACTTCGAATGGTCGGAGGGCTACCACCCGCGCTTCGGCCTCGTCCACGTCGACTACGAGACGCAGAAGCGCACACCGAAGAGGTCCTACACCTGGTACCGCGACCTCATCGCCTCCTCTCGGAAGCACGCCGGCTCACGGTGACACCACCGGTCGCGGCGACGCCACCGGACGAGCGGTGGCATGCTCGGCGCATGGACACCCCCGAATCACTCGCGGACGTGCGGGCCCGCATCGACGGCATCGACGGTGAACTCGTCCGGCTGCTGGCCGAACGGCAGGGCCTGGTGCGGGCGGCGGCCGCGTTCAAGGCCGACGAGCAGGCCGTCCGCGCACCCGACCGAGTGGAGAAGGTCGTCGCGCTGGCACGCGAGCGCGCCGCCCGCGCGGGCCTCGCACCGGAGGTCGCCGAGTCGGTGTGGCGGGCGATGATCAGCGCCTTCATCGACCTGGAACTCGCACACCACACAGCCGCACGCCGGTCCTGAACACACGGCCGCGCGCTTCCGGGCCGGTCTCGGACACGAGGTCAGAACGCCCGCGGACAGTCCCCCCGCTCTGCTCACGCCGTGGAGGTCCCGAATGCACGACCCCCGTCCGCTACGTCCGAACGACCCTCGCGAGGTCGGCGGGTTCCGGCTGACCGCCCGGATCGGAGAGGGGGCCCAGGGCAGCGTCTTCCTGGGCGAATCGGACACCGGGCGGCGGGTCGCGGTCAAGCTCCTGCACGCCGACTTCGGACGGGACGCCCGTGCACGCACCGGTTTCGAGCGGGAGCTGGCCGCGGCCCGTCGCGTCGCCGCGTTCTGCACCGCGCCCGTCCTCGCCGCGGAGGCGGACGGGGACACGCCGTACATCGTCAGCGAGTACATCGACGGGCCGACGCTGCGTGACCTGGTCTCGGAGCGCGGCGCGTTCACCGCCGGCGAACTGACCCGGCTCGCCATCGGCACCGCGACGGCGCTCGCGGCGATCCACGAGGCGGACGTCGTCCACCGCGACTTCAAACCGGCCAACGTGCTGCTCGCCGCGGACGGTCCGAAGGTCATCGACTTCGGCATCGCCCGGCCGCTGGACGCCACGTCCGCGACCATGACCGGCGCCGTCGGCACGCCCGCCTACATGGCGCCGGAACAGGTGGCCGGGACCACCGGCGGCGCGCCGCTGGACATGTTCGCGTGGGGCTGCACGATGGCGTTCGCCGCGAACGGGGTCCCGCCGTTCGGCAGCGACTCCGTGCCGGCGATCATGCACCGGATCCTGCACGGCGAGCCGAACCTGGGCGCGCTGACCGGGGACCTGCGCGAGCTGGCCGCGTCCTGCCTGGCCAAGGACCCGGCGGCCCGCCCGACCGCGCTGCAGGTGCTGCAACGGCTGCTCGGCACCGGGACGGACGCGAACCTCCTGGCGGAAGGCACCTCGGCCGCCGCCCTCCCCGCTGCCCCGCCGCCTCCCGCAGGGGCGCCTCCGTTCGCAGCGCCGGACGGCGCGTTTCCGCCCGCCGTACCGCTTCCGCCCCAGCCTCCGCCTCCACCGGGGTTCCCGCATCCCACGCGTCCGGCGGCATCTGGACGGAGCGGCCGCCCGCTGCTCATCGCCGCCGCAGCCGTGACCGTTGTGGTGTTGAGCATCGGCAGCGGCGTCGCCACGATCCTGCTCGGGGACCGCGAGGGGGCCGAAGCCGAGGGCGGCAGGCCGGTGGCCCGGTCGGCCCCCGCCACCGCCGCCGCCACCGCGAACGGCTGCGGCTATGAGCCCGTGAAGGACGGGCAGGTGAAGGACGTCGGGACGCCGCCCGCGTCATCGGCGCTGCCGGTCGGCGCGACCGTCAAGACCAACCTCGGCACGCTCGAACTGGAGCTGGACGCCGAAAAGGCCCCGTGCTCGGTGAACTCCCTCGCCCACCTCGCAAGGAAGAGGTTCTACGACAACACGGCATGCCACCGGCTCACGACGAGCCCGGCACTGAAGGTCCTGCAATGCGGCGATCCGTCGGGCACCGGAACCGGTGGCCCCGGCTACGAGTTCGCCAACGAGAACACGACCGGCGTCCGCTACACCCGGGGGACGGTCGCCATGGCCAACGCAGGTCCGGACACCAACGGCAGCCAGTTCTTCATCCTTTACGAGGACGCACCGGATCTGCCCGCCGACTATCCCGTCATCGGCCGCGTCACCTCCGGCATGGAGATCGTAGACAAGGTCGCCGGCGCGGGAGCGGGTGACGGCGGCGCCGACGGCGCACCGAAACAGAAGATCACCATCACCGAGTTCCGGACACCCGCGAGTTGACCCCGATACTCGGCCGGGGCGGCACTGCGGTCCCGCATGGCATGCTGCTGTGGCTTACCGACTGCGGCTTGATGGGGTTGACGTGGATCTGTACGCGGCGTTCGCAGATGTTCCGCGGCCTGCGGAATTGCACGGATGCCCGTGCTGTGTCGCCGCCGACGAGGGAAGGCCGCTGCTCGCCGCGCCGCTCCGCGACCTCACCGCCGAAGACCTGGCCCGGTACGCGGCCAAGGCGTTGAACACGTGGGGCGGCCCCCAGGAGTTCCGCTACTTCACACCCCGGCTGCTGGAACTGGCCGCCGACGATCAGCGGCTACGAGGCGGCTTCCAGTGGCAGGTCGCCGCCGCGCCAGGTGGCCGCCAGCTCCTGCACCGGCACGTCGAGCGCCTCGCCGAGGCGGACGATCGTGCCGAACCCGGGTGAGGGCAGGCGGCCGGTCTCGATCTTGCGCAGGGTTTCCGGTGAGATGCCGGCCGCGTCCGCGACGTCCGCGAGGTCGCGTTCTGCCCGCATGTGGCGCAGCAGTGCACCGAGACGCCTGCCGGCTTCGATCTGTTCGGGCGTGAGCGGCTGGCGGACCATGTCCCCCAAAGTAGACTGGTATTTCTATACCGTCAATCACTAGAGTGCCGGTATACAAATACCAGCACCCCCTTGTACGTGAGGTACTCGTGATCGAACTGAAGACGCCCGCGGAGATCGAGCGCATGCACGTGGCCGGGCGTTTCGTCGCCGAGGTGCTCTCCGAGGTCGGCCGGCTCGCCGCGGTGGGCGTCAACCTCCTGGACCTGGAACACCACGCGCGCGCGATGATCAAGCAACGCGGGGCGCAGTCGTGCTACTGGGACTACGCGCCGTCCTTCGGCCGCGGCCCGTTCCGCAACGTCATCTGCCTGTCGGTCAACGACGCCGTCCTGCACGGCCTGCCCCACGACTACACGCTGCGCGACGGGGACGTCCTCAGCGCGGACCTCGCGGTCGGCATCGACGGCTGGGTGGCCGACTCGGCGCGCACGGTCGTCGTCGGCACCGCCGACGAGGAGGACCTGCGGATCATCCGCGCCACCGAGGAGGCACTGGAGGCGGCGATCGAGAAGGCACGCCCGGGCAACCGCCTGGGCGACATCTCGGCGGCGATCTGGGCGGTGGCCCGCGACCACGGCTATCCGGTCAACAACGAGTTCGGCGGCCACGGCCTCGGCCGCACCATGCACGAGGACCCCCACGTGTCGAACAAGGGCAAGGCGGGGCGCGGCCTCACCCTCCGCCCCGGCCTGACCCTCGCGATCGAACCCTGGCTCGCCCGGACGACCGACCGGATCGTCTACGACCCCGACGGCTGGACCATCCGGTCGGCCGACGGCTCGCGCACGGCCCACTCCGAGCACACGGTCGCCATCACCGAGGACGGCCCCCTGGTTCTCACCCGGCGCGAACCGGACCGCACCGCGACGAACGCGGATCCGCCGGCTCGGCCATCCACGAAGGACGCCTGACGCCCCGGCGACGGCGGGAGCGTGCCGGGCGGCGCGTCCCGGACGTTCTCGTCACTCCGGCAGGGCCGCCGGCACAGTGGGATCCTGGTCGGCGCGCGTCGTGCCCAGGGGGTCGGTGAGGAGGGCGGCGAAACCCAGTTCGGCGGCGCCCGCCAGGGTGGAGTCGTAGCCGAGTGCGGCCGTCCGGAGCGCGACGCGTTCGCGGGAGACGGGCAGGACGCCGGCGTTCACGCGGGCACTGACCTGCGCCGCCGACCCCCGGTAGATCTCGCTCAGCATGCCGCCGAAGACGACGACGCCGGGATTGAACAGGTTGATCAGGTTGGTCACGCCGATGCCGAGCCAGTCGCCGACGCGGTCCAGGGCCGCGCGGGCGGCCGCGTCCCCGTTCTCCGCCGCCTCCACGACGGCGCGCACGCCCTCGCGCCCGATCGGCCCGCCGGTGCGTCCGGCCGCCTCCAGCAGCGCCGATTCGCCCACCTCCGCCTCCAGGCAGCCACGAGAACCGCAGTTGCAGGGACGGCCGCCATACGGATTGACGATCATGTGCCCGAGTTCGGCGGCGTAGCCGTCGTCGCCGTCCAGCAGCCTGCCGCCGACGATGATGCCGCCGCCCACCCCGACGTCCCCGTGGAGGTAGACGAGGTTCCGGCTGCCGACGCCCGCACCGCGTTCGTGTTCGGCGAGTGCGCCCAGATGGGCTTCGTTGCCGACGGCGACGGGCAGCCCCAGTCCCAGCCGCCGGCCGAGGGCCGGACCGAAGTCGACGTCCGTCCAGCCGATGGTGGGTTCCAGGCGCACCTTCCCGTCGGCGGCCCCGATCAGGCCGCAGTACGACGCGCCGACACCCACGCATTTCGCGCCGGGGGGAGCGGCCGCCACGAGCGCGCCGCCGAATTCGGCGAGGGCGGTGACCACCTCGTCCAGGTCGTCCTGGCCGCGGCGCCGTGCCGTCTCCCTGCGCTCCAGAACCGTGCCGCCGAGCCCGACCCTGGCGGCGACGAGCCGGTCCACCGCGACGTCGAAGGCCAGCACGTACACCTGACCGGTCGCGGGACGGACCACCAGCGACGGCCGGCCCGCCCGGCCCGTCGTCGCCGACGTCTCCTCGCGCACCAGGCCCGTCGCGGCGAGCTTGGCGATCAGTGTCAGGATCGTGCTCCGGTTCACGCCCATCCGGTCGGCCAGTTCGGTGCGCGACACCGCCCCATCCCGGTGCACCTCACGCAGCAGGGTTCCGAGTCTGAGTTGCCCGGTCGCCGGTGGAACCTGCCGTCTCATGCCGGTGACACCCGGCAGGAGCGAGGACGACACGGCTCCTCCTCTCACAAATGGGACACCACCAAGTTACCCAAGCGACCGCGCCGCCTACGCGGCGATCAGTGGTGGTCTGCGGCGGCCAGCCGGTATGTGGTGCCGCTGCTTCCCTGCACCCAGGCGTCGGGCAGCGCCGCGGCCAATGCGTGCTGGGCACGCCAGCCGGTGCAGTGACCTGGGACGACGAAACTCGGGGCGAACTCCGTCAGGGCGTGGACGGTGGGCTCGATGACCGGTTCGAACGCCGGGCCGCCCAGGTGCAGCCCGCCGACGAGGGCGTGCAACCGGTCCACTCCCGTCAACCGCCGCGCATGCCGGACGATGTTGATCGCGCCCGCGTGGCCGCAGCCCGTCAGCACGACCAGGCCCCGGTCGCGGACGTTCACGACGAGAGCCTGATCATCGGTGACCAGCGGGTCGTGGACCCAGTCGGTACCCGTCCAGGCCTGGTGCGGGGGCGGCATACCGCGCTCGAACTCCGTCGTGCGGTCCACCTCGCCGGTGATCAGCACACTGCCGTCCAGCAGGAGCGAGGGCTCACGGCGTTCGACGACCTCGAAGCCCTCCCCGTCCAGCGCCCGCCTGCTCAGGGTCGGGAGGTCCTCCGTCTCCCGGCCGGGTACCGCGATCCTGCGTTTCGTCCACGCCCGCGGGTGCAGCACCATCGGCAGCGACCGGACGCCGCGCGCGCCCGCCAGCCCGGCCAGCCCACCCGCGTGATCGAAATGACCGTGGCTGAGCACGACGGCGTGGACGTCGCCGAGGTCGATGCCTAGCCGTCCGGCGTTGGTGACCATCGCGTGCGGTGACAGGCCCGTGTCGAACAGCAGCGTGTGCGAGCGACCGGCCCGGCGCACCGTCACCAGCGCCGAGAACCCATGCTCCGCGATCATCCCGGTGGGGGTGCGCCCGTCCTCGAACTGCGGCGCCTCCACCATGCCGGCCCCGAAACCGGCCCGCCGGGTGCGCTCGTCATCGGTCAGCAACGCGTCATAGACGTTGTCCACCAGGGTGACGATCTCGACCTCGTCCACCGGCTCCAGCGCAATGGGGTCGACCGCCGCCCCGGCCGCCGGACGCGGCATGGACGCCGCCGCTTCCCCTTGTGTGCCCGCTGTCTCGCACATACCAGCACCCTAACCTCAGCCTGCGGAGGCCTGGACGTCTCATCGTCCACGAACGCAGGACGGCAGATGTCCGAAACTGTTCGGAAGGCGTCAGCCGATCAGGAGGCCGAGGCCCAGCAGGAAGGCCATGCCGCCGACGCCCCGCAGGGGGATCCAGCGGAACGACACGTCCGCCCGGCGCGATGTGAATGACAGGATCGAGGCGTGCGTACCGATATGACGCTTCGGCGGCTTGATGATCGTCTGCTGCTGCGGTTGCTGGATGCCGCAGTGGCGGACGCGGACCCTCTTGAGGTGATGCCACCGGTGGCCGGGCCGCCGGGGTGGACTGCGGAGCGGCGGGACGCGTTCTTGCGGTTTCATCGTTCGAGGGCATTGGCGGCCGAACCGGTGGAGGCCACGTACGCCATCGTCACGGGGGAGGCGGTGGTCGGTGCTGCCCGGCTGTGCCCGATGGAGGATGCGAAGAGGGCGGCCGAGGCCGGGGCGTGGATCGGACGTTCGCATCGGGGCGCCGGTTTCGGCGGTGCCGTCCTGAAGCAACTCCTGGCCATCGCGCAGGCGGACGGATTCGAATCCGTCTTCGTCAGTACGACGCCGGACAATATCGCCGCGCAGAAACTGCTCACGGCGTCGAACGTGGAACTGGTCCGCAAGGGCGACCAGGTCACAGGGTGGGTGACCGTTACCGCTGCCGAGTGAACGCCGGGATGGCCCACCTCGGCACCGGGCATCCGGTCGTCGGGTCACGGGGTGGTGAGGCCCAGCAGGGGCAGGCATGGCGGCAGGCCCTCGATGGTGACGGGGACGGTGCGGTGACGATCCCAGTCGGCGCGGCTGAGGCGCAGACGGCCATCGGGGACCAACGCTCCCCGGACCACGCGCCGGTCGACGCCGTCGGGTCGATAGCCGAGTTTGCGTGAGACGGCATGGGAGGCGTGGTTGGTCACGAAGGCCACGGAGGTCGCCTCTTCGGCGTCCAGGCCGTCGAAGGCCAGGTGCAGCACCGCCGCGCGCATCTCAGTGCCGATCCCCTGGCCCTGGTGACGCTGACCGAGCCAGGAGCCGGTGGCCACCTCACGGGTGATCGCCAGTTCACTCGCGCCGATGCTCTGCATCCCGACCACGGCGCCGGCATGGAGGACGCAGAGGTCGAGTGTCCATTCGCCCGGCTTCCACGCCCCCAGGTTCTGCCAGTGGTGCTGGATGACATTCCGCGCGACCTCGGCCGGCGGCTGGTCGGTCCACGGGGTCAGAAACGGCATCTCTTCGGGGACATGGATGCCTTCGGCGGCCAGCTCGGCGAGGGCGGACAGTTCCTCGGGCGACGGCAGCCGTAGTTCAAGCCGCGGCGTGCTCAGTCGTAGGTTCAGCAACGGGAAATGATCAGCGAGCATCTCCTCATCCTGGCCGCCGCGTCGGCCGCGGTCGATCTGAATATTCGCGGCCGGCGGTGAAGCGTCAGGGCGGCGGACGGCGGACGGTGAGGGTCGCTTCTATGCCGTAGTGGTCGGACAAGGCCGTCGTGTGGCCGCCGGGTAGGCGGATCTTCTCTTTGAAGACCAGGCGCGGAGCTGCTTCCATGCCGGGTCGGACGAGGATCTGGTCTATTGGCTTGAGGTCCGCGTACTCAGGGCGATAGGTCGGTTGCGTGTCGCCGGCCAAAGCGTCCTGGAGGCCGGTGGCGGACGCGAAGTCCTTGAACAGGGGGTAGTCGCGGGGGACGTTGAAGTCGCCCATGACCACCATGGGTTCGGCCGGGTCGATCCTGCCGATGAGGGCGGCGAGTTCGCGCAGTTCGGATTCCTCGGCCTTCGTGTACGCGTTGGACGGGGCCCAGTGCATGTCCATGTTCGCGGAGAGGTGTGTGTTCACGACCGTCAGGAAGCCGCCGGGGAGTTGGACGCGTGTGAACAGGGCGCCCTTGCGCAGCAGCCATTCGGGGCGGGCCGGGCGGGTGGGGGTGAACGGCTGGAAGTGGAGGCGGGTGATCGGCCGTCGGGAGAGAGTGATCAGGCCGCCGCGCACCACCGGGAAGGTCGATGCGTGGGCGGTGTACGGGTACGATTTCGCGGCGCTCCGCAGGTGGACCAGATTCCGCGGCGATATGACCTCTTGCAGGCAGACGACGTCGTAGTCCGATCGCTCCATGATCTGGGCCAGCACGCCCAGGCGCGCTCGGGAACGGCCTCGGAACAGCGTGTTGAAGGTGAGGACGCGGGCCTTCATCGCAGGAGGTATTCGTCGGGCGGGCGTCGCACGTCGTCCCACGTGGCCATGCACGCCACTCTACGGGACGGTTCGCTGATGTCGCGCGCTCCAGTGCAGTGTCCTCATGTCTGCATTAATCAGTTGATAGCACACATTTGGGACTATCTCGTCGACGCGGTGGACTATCTCGTTCGCGTTGAAGAGCGCGGTGGCCTCGGGCATCATTGATGCCCCTTGCCCGTCTTCCCCTCAACGGCAAGCAGCCCTGTTCGATGCCACGCTGTGGTCGTTTGTCGTGCTTTCATGTGCGGCTGGAGACGGGCGCCGTCTCCGACGACCTGCCGCGGCCGGGGAGCCGGTGAGATCTTTCGACCGGCTCGCCCTCGCACGATCCCGGTATGACATTACGCAGCGTGGCTGCATCCGGGCATTGCCCGCCGCCCGGCGGCTTTCCATACTGGGCGGGCAATGCCGAACGCGGACGGACGACAAGGGGTCGGCATGGGATTCCAGCTTGGCTTGTTCTCACCCAACACCGAATCGGGACTCGCGATCACGACCGCTCCGGAAAGGTGGCACGCTACCTGGGACAACAATCTCCGTCTCGCACGTCTCGCGGATGAGGCGGGCATCGACTTCCTGCTCCCCGTCGCGCGGTGGACGGACTGGGGGCCCGACACCGACTTTCACCGGAGTGCCCTCGACCCGCTCGTGTGGGCGTCCGGTCTCCTCGCCGCCACCAGCCGGATCCGCGTGTTCAGCACCGTCCACACCGCGTTCCACCACCCGGTCGTCGCGGCCAAGCAGCTCGCGACCGCCGACCATCTCAGCAAGGGGCGGATCGGGCTGAACATCGTCGCGGGCTGGCACGCCCCCGAGTACGAGATGTTCGGGCTCACCCTGCCCAACGACCACGACACGCGTTACGCGCTCGCGCAGGAATGGTGGGACGTCGTCAAACGCATCTGGTCGGCGGACGAGCCGTTCGACCATGAGGGGCAGTTCTTCCAGCTCAAGCATGTGGTGGGGAGGCCGAAGCCGTACAACGGGCACAGCCTTCCGGTGATCAACGCCGGGTCGTCCACGCAGGGACGGTCGTTCGCCGCCCGCAACGCCGACCGTGCGTTCACCGTCGTCGGAGGCCCCGGGGACGGGGCGGAGATCGTAAAGGCCATCCGCGCGGAGGCCGCGTCCCACGACCGGACGGTCGGGGTCTTCACGCTCGGGCACGTCGTGTGCCGGCCGACGCGATCGGAGGCGGAGGACTTCCTGCGCTACTACGCCGACGAGCACGCCGACTGGCCCGCCGTCGACGAGGTGATGCGGTTGCAGGGGTTGCACGCGCAGTCGTTCACGCCCGAGATGCTGCAGGTCTACCGGGACCGCTTCGCGGCCGGCCACGGAAGCTGCCCCCTGGTCGGCGACCCCGACGACGTCGCGGACGGACTCGCGGAGTTCGCCGATGCGGGATTCGACGGTATCGCTCTGTCGTTCCTCAATTACGCTGATGAGCTGGGCTACTTCGCCGCCGAGGTCATGCCGCGGCTGCGAGCCCGCGGTGTCCTGTCCGCCGACCTCAACGAAACGGCTCCACCGACACGACCATGACTTCTCCCGAGACCTCGCCGCCCCTGTCGGGCTATCAGCGGGTCGTCAGCAAGGACATCGATGTCCTGCACGACACGGTCGAGCCGTTCGCCGTCGGGCACGACCTCCACGCCCGTGAGCCGGGCGTCGCGCTGGACGGTCTCGTCAACGCCGTCGGTGTGGGCTCGGTCAATCTCGTCTGGGTGCGCTACGGGGGCGGTGGAGTCATCGTGGACACGCCTCCGACCGGCGGACACTTCGCCATGTGCGCGCCGATCGCACCGATGGGCGTCGAGTACCGGGCGACCCGCAGCCGGGACACGGCGGGCGGCAGTCTCGTCCTGTCCCACGACGAGGCGATGCGGATGACGCCGCACCCGACGCTGGGCTGCCTCGTCATCGCCACGAGCACCGGCCGTCTCGCCGACCATCTCGACGGCCATCTGGGACGGGAGCACAGCCCGCCGCTGCGTTTCCACAGCGTGGACGGGCCGGCCGTCACACCGTCCTCGATCGTCGAACGCACCTGGCGGCACGTCTGCGACGTCCTCGACCACGCGACGGCGGAAGGGGGCCTGCATCCGCTGGCGGCGCGGAGCCTGGAGGAGTCCCTGCTCACCGCCATCCTCCTGGGCCTCCCGCACACCGCCACGGAGAGCCTCGCGGAGGCGCCCGCCCGCGTCCCGCACCATCTCGCGGGGTCGATCCGCGAGTGGGTCGAGGCCCATCACCATCGCCCGATCGGCGTCACCGACATCGCCGCGGCGGTGGGGATCGGTGTCCGGCAACTCCAGGCCATCTGCCAGGACCAGTGGGGTGCGACGCCCACGCAGTTCCTGCGCGGCGTGCGGCTCGACCATGCCCGCACCGCGCTCGTCGAGGCCCGGCCCGGTCCGCGCACGGTCACGGACGTCGCCGGGGCCGCCGGATACCTCCACATGAGCCGTTTCGCCGCCCACTACCGGCAGCGTTTCGGGGAGACGCCCACACAGACCCTCAAGCGAAGCGTGGACGTCCCCTGACGTCACGCGGTTGTGCGCCGGGCGTGCGGGTGTCAGTCGTGCAGGCGTTCCACGTTCGTGCGGATGCGGTCTCCCGCGCGGCGGCCGATCCGGGCGATCGCACGGTTCGCCGTGGGCGACACGCGGGAGAGCGCGCGGCCGAGGCGGGCTTCGGCGGCGACGAACGCGACCGGTGCGTCCTGCCGGACGGCACGCAGGACGGCCCGCGCGACCTTCTCCGGCGGGAACCCGCGCCGCTCTACCGCGCGGCCCATCCGCTCACGCAGTTCGCCGTCCACGTCCGGTGCGAGGCCGACGAAGCGGGTCCGGCCCGTGATGGGCGTATCGATCGCTCCGGGGCAGATGGCGGACACTCCGATGCCGTAGCGGTCCATGTCGAGGCGGAAGCACTCGGTCATCTGGAGCACCGCGGCCTTGGTGGCGGCGTACGCGGGGAGTTCGGCGCTGGGCAGGTACGCCACCATGGACGAGACGTTGACGATGTGGCCGCCCTCGCCGCGCTCGACCATCTGCCGCCCGAACAGGCGGCAGCCCCGGTACATGCCGTCCACGTTGATGGCGCGGATGCGCGCCCAGTCCTCTTCCTTGGTGTCGAGGAGTGATCCGGCCATGGCGATGCCCGCGTTGTTGACGACGACGTCCGGGACGCCGAAGGAGACACGGACACGGTCGGCGAACTGTTCCATCGCGTCGGCGTCGGCGACATCGACCCCGTGGGCGTGGGCTTCGCCTCCGGCCGCGGCGATCTCGTCCACGGTGCGCTTGGCTGCGCCTTCGTCGATGTCCGCGACGACCACGCGGGCCCCTGCGCCGGCGAAGGCGTGGGCTGTGGCGCGTCCGATGCCGCTGCCCGCCCCGGTGACGACGACGAGTGCGCCGCCGAAGTCCTTGCCGGGCTCTCCCGCCGCGCGCGCGTGGGCGAGGGCCGGTGTCTCCGGCCCGCCGTCCATGTGTTCGACGAACTCGGTGACCCAGCGGGCGATGAGGTCCGGGTGGCTGCGGGCGACCCAGTGCCCGGCCGGTGCGCGCCGCACGTACAGGCGTGACACCGGTCCGCGTGCGGACAGCAGCAGCGACGGGGACACGTACTTGTCCTTGATCGGGACGATGAGCTGGACGGGCACGTCCGTCCGCCCCTCGCCGGCCCCGCGCGCCGGCCCGCCGGAACGGGCGTCGCGGCGGCCCATGTTGGCGCGGTACAGGCCGAGCCCGTTGCGGGCGTCCGACGCCAGCGAGTCCGCCGGGTGGCCGGACCGCGGCTCGGCGCCCTCCCGCAACCCCATGACCCGCGGGAACCCGGCGGCCAGGACGCGGGCCGCGGTCTCCCCCACCTTCGGCGCCATCAGCACCGGCATGTAGACGCTCCGCCGCGCTTGCCCGAGGACCTCCGCCACCCCGCGCGGCCCGGACCGGACGGCCTGCCGCGCCCACCGCGCCATGTGCCGCCGGTCCGGCCCCGAGATCGAGGTGAACGAGGCGATGCGGCCCCGCAGCCGGTCCCCGATGACGGCCTCCCAGCCCTGCACCGAGCCCCAGTCGTGGCCCACCAGGTGGACGGGCTCATCAGCGCCGACGCCGTCCAGGACGGCTTCGAGGTCGCCCATGAGCACGTCCAGCCGGTAGTCGAGCGGGTCGGACGGGCTGCCGGACGCGCCGGCGCCGCGCACGTCGTAGACGACGACGCGGAACCGCCCGGCGAGCTGCCCGGCCACCTCGTCCCACATGGCGCTCGTGTCGGGGTAGCCGTGGACGAGGACCACCGTCGGCCGGTGTTCCTCGCCGCGCACCCGCACGGCCAGCTCGATCTCGTCCGACCTCACCCGCTGGTCTCGCATGAGCCCCGCCTGCCCGTCCGTAGAAGAGTTTCCCGTGAAACTACGTCCTCCGGCGGGCCACCGGTAGCGCGGGTGCCCGCCTACCGGACGGGCTGGCGGAGGATCGTGCGCATCTTCTCCGGATCGGTCTCACCGGGGTCGGACAGGTAGATCTCGTGGTGCAGGCCGTTGCGCGCCAGGCCCTCGGCCTCCATCAGGGCGGCCATGCGGGCAAGGCTCGCCGGCTCGTCCGAGTAGGCGCCGCGGTGGAGGACCTGGACGCATCGGCCGTCGGTGAACGTGACGTGCTGGACGCGGCACGCCGCAGGCACTCCCGGCCGCACCTCCTCACAGGCACGGTCGACCGACTCGGTGTCGTCCGGGAGGCGGAGGAACAGATGCCACCACCACTGGTCGCGCGGCACGTCGAACGGCGAGCGCTCGTCCTCGACCCACCAGCGTCCTTCCAGGGGCACCATCGGCGCACCGAGCGCGCCCATGACCGCGTACAGCGCCCCCACGCTCTCGCCGTAGGCGGCGCCGCCCGGCTCACCGCGGCCGGTAACGGCCAGCCCCGACACGGCCCCGTGCTCCACCAGCTCCGGCTCTTCCGCCGCCTCGTACCAGCTCATCGGTCATCCTCCACTCGGATCAGCACCCGGGTCTCCAGGTGCTCGGGCGGGGTGGTCGCGGGGTCGTTGAGGTACACCTCGCGGACGGGCCCGGCGGGCGTGTGCCCGTAGTCGCCGAACCACGCGAGCACGCCATGGACCGTGAGCGGGATCTCCTCGTACGGGCCGACATGGACGGCCGACGCGAACGAACCACCGGGCAGGAGGTCGTCGCCGTCCGCCGCCTGGACGACCACGCGGACGTCGAACTCCTCCTCCACGTCCAGCGGGAACAGCCCGACCAGGACGCCGTCCGGTGACATCCGGGGCAGCAGCCGGGCCACGCACGCCCCGGTCGCGTCGGGGATCGTCTCCGGGGTCGCGGGCTCACGCGCGGTGAAGACCCGCCGCGGCGGCTCCCGGACGACCGACACCGGGCTCTCCGGCAGTCCCTCGGCGAGGACGCGGTCCAAAAGGCGCAGGCCGCGCTGCCGGCGGGCCACATCGGCCTCGATCCGGTCCCGCGCCGCCTTCAGCCGGCCGCCCTCGTCCCCGGACAGGACGCGCGCCACGACCGGCAGCGGCACGTCCATCGCCCGCAGCAGGCCGATCATCAGCGCGTCCCGGGCCTGGGCGGGCCGGTAGTACCGGTAGCCCGACGCCGGGTCCGTCCATGCCGGGGCGAGAAGCCCCAGGTCGTCGTAGTGCCGGAGTTGCTTGACGCTCAGCCGGCACAGCCGGGCGAACCGCCCGATCGGCAGGAGATCTTTGCTCACAGACCCCACCCTGGCGTCTCCCATGGTGGGAGAGTCCAACTCAGGCGACAGACGACCTCAAGCAACGGGACGGCGTCAGGACGGGCGTGCCTGGAGCCCTGTGCACTCCCGCAGGCCGTTCCACCGCTGGACGGCGGCCTTCGCCTGGGCGCCCTTCAGCGGAATCGGGATCCCGCCGGAGATCCGGGCGGGATCCCACTTGTCCTTGGTGACCTTGCCGTTCTCCACACGCAGGTACAGCACACCGGACTCGGCCGTCTTGCCGTTGGCGGAGTAGAACACGAAGTTGCCCAGGCCGTAGTGGACGTACGCGCCGTCCGAGTAGCCGCCGCCAAGCGGAATGTGCGCGTGGCCGCCGACGAGGATGTCCGCACCTGCCGCGATGAGCTTCTCGGCGAGTTCCTTCTGGCGCGGGAGCGGGCAGGCCTGCAGTTCCGCCCCCCAGTGCAGGTGGACGATGACGACGTCGGACCCCTTGCTCGCCTCCTTCACCGCCTGGACCATCCGTGGGACGTTCTTCGCGGACGCGAGCCCGCCCTTGGTGTCGGTGGCCGTCCACGCCTGGATCAGGTTGTTGTCCAGTACCTGCGTGGCCCCCACGATGGCGAGCTTGTTGCCCTTCACCGTGACGCGGTAGGGACGGAAGGCGGCATCGGCGTTCTTGCCGATGCCGACGGTCGGGAATTTGGTGCGCTTGATGGCGGCCAGGGAGTCGGCCAGCCCGCCCTCCATGTAGTCCATGCCGTGGTTGTTGGCCATGGACGTGACGTCCACGCCGGCGGCCTTCAACGCCTTGAACGCGGTCGCCGGGGCGCGGAAGGTGTACGCCTTGCCGGGCGCGGGCGTCCCGCCCGTCGTGATGGCCGTCTCCAGGTTGACCATGGCGAGGTCCGCGCCGCGCAGCTTCTTCGCGATCGGGCCGAGCGCCGTCGAGGGATTGCTGAGACGGGGCCGCAGGACGCCCTCGAAATGCACGTCGCCGCCGAACGCGAGGATGATCGGTTCCTTGGGCGGCTCCGCGGGCCGCGTCGGCTGCGTCCCGTCCGAGGAGCCGCCGGGTGCGGGCGGCGTGGCGCCCTTCGCCTCGGAGTCTCCCGAACTGCCGCACGCCGCCGCCGTCAGCACCATCGTCCCCGCCACGGCCGCGGCCGCGACCCTGTTCAGCCGCATGCTCATCGCCTCACCTCCGCCCCGGTCCCCCACGGACCTCCTCGATCGGAGGCCAAGCATGCCATGCGCACCGAACCGCCTGGCAAAGGTGTCTGATTCAGTGTCTTGAGACATTCGTGTTTACGGCGATAGGTTGGGCCGCACGCCGGACGGCCGAGCGCCGCACGCCGCGTCATCGCCGGCCTCGGCGTGACCGGTTTCCGACCACTCCGGAGGGACGGCCCGGGCCTCGGGGCCGCCTCTCACCCGGGCGTGTCTCTGCGGGACACGCCCCGAAGCGGCCGGGCGGCCTCCCCCGCCCGGCCGCTTCCTCGTCCGCTCACCATCCCGGAGGTGGGGCATGCCGAAAGTCCTCTTCGTCTTTGACTCCAGGGTCGGCGTTCCGGCCATGCTCGGCCGGACCCGGTTATGGCGCGCCTTGGGGGGACGGGTCATGATGGGACCCGGTCCCGTTCTCAAGGAGAGTCCCGATGGGCGACCGCACGGCGTTCCGCACCTGCCCCCTCTGCGAAGCCCTCTGCGGCCTCGAACTGACCCTGGACGACGCGGGGACGGTGACACGCGTCCGCGGCGACGAGAAAGACCCGTTCAGCATGGGGTTCATCTGCCCCAAGGGCGCGACGCTCGGCAGCCTCGACGGCGACCCTGACCGGCTGGCGGAACCCCTCGTCCGCCAGGGCGACGGGCACGCCGCGGCCGGGTGGGACGAGGCGTTCGAAGCGATCCGGGCGGGCCTGTCCGACGTCATCGCGCGGCACGGGCGTGACGCCGTCGCCGTCTACATCGGCAACCCGACCGCCCATTCGGTCGCCGGGCCGCTGTACGCGGGCGCGATCGTGAAGGCGCTCGGCACCCGCAACCTGTACACGGCCAGCACCGCCGACCAGATGCCGAAGCACGTCGCGTGCGGGCACATGTTCGGCGATCCCCTGGCGATTCCCGTGCCCGACCTCGACCGCACCGACCATCTGCTCATGCTCGGCGCCAATCCCCTGGAGTCGAACGGGAGCCTGTGCTCCGCACCGGACTTCCCCGGACGGCTCAAGGCGATCCGGGCACGCGGGGGGAAGGTCACCGTCGTCGACCCGCGCCGCACGCGGACGGCCGCCCTGGCCGACGAGCACCTCTTCATCCGTCCCGGGACGGACGCGTTCCTTCTCATGGCGCTCGTCCACACCCTGTTCGCCGAGGACCTGGTCACGTCCGCCGGGCACCTGGACGGGCGCGTCAACGGCCTCGACGACCTGCGCGCCCTCGCCGTGGACTTCGCCCCCGAGCGCGCCGCGGAGACCACGGGCATCGCGGCCGGCACGATCCGGCGGACGGCCCGCGAGCTGGCCGCCGCCGAACGCGCCGCCGTCTACGGACGCATCGGCACCTGCACCCAGGCGTACGGGACGCTCAACAGCTGGCTCGTGGACGCCCTCAACGTCCTCACGGGGAACCTCGACCGTCCCGGCGGCGCGATGTTCCCGCGGCCCGCGCACAGCCCCACGTACCGCCGCAAGAGGCCGTTCACGACCGGGCGGTGGCGCAGCCGCGTCCGCGACCTGCCGGAGGTGAACGGGGAGTTCCCGATCGCGACGCTTGTCGACGAGATCGAGACGCCCGGCGAAGGCCAGGTCAAGGCGCTGATCACGATCGGCGGGAACCCGGCGCTGTCGGCGCCGAACGCCGCCCGGCTCGACCGCGCGCTCGCCGGCCTGGAGTTCATGGTGAGCGTCGACCCGTACCTGAACGAGACGACCCGGCACGCGCACGTGGTCCTGCCGCCGCCGCGTCCCGCGCAGACGCCGCACTACGACATCGCGCTGACCGGGCTCGCCGTCCGCAACTACTCGCGTTACTCGCCGCCGGTCGTGCCGCTGCCGGACGGGCGGCCGAGCGAGTCCGACCTGCTCGCGCGGCTCGCCATGATCGCGTCCGGGACGGACGGCGACCCGGCCGCCCTCGACGAGATGGTCATCACCTCGACGCTGCAGAAGGCCACCGCCCTCGAAGGCTCGCCGGTGCACGGCCGCGACCCGGTGGAGCTGCGGAAGATGCTCGACGACGGGACGCCGACCGAGCAGCGGCTCGACATGATGCTGCGCCTCGGCCCGTACGGCGACGGGTTCGGCGCCGACGCGTCCGGCCTCACGCTGGACAAGCTCCGCACCGAGCACCCGCACGGCCTCGACCTCGGCCCCCTTGAGCCGCGCCTGGGCGAGGTCCTCTGCACCACGTCCGGCCGCGTCGAGCTCTGCCCGTCCACGTTCGCCGCGGACGTCGACCGCCTCCACTCGGCACTGCGCGCCCCTGTCCCGCCCGGCGGAATGGTGCTGATCGGACGCCGCCACCTGCGTTCCAACAACAGCTGGCTGCACAACGTCCCCGAACTGGTGCGCGGATCCAACACCTGCACGCTCCAGCTCAACCCCGCCGACGCGGACCGGCTCGGCATCGCCGCGGGCGACGGCGTCCGCGTCACCTCCCGGACGGGTGCCGTCGAGGCCGTCGCCGAACCCACCGACACCGTCATGCCGGGCGTCGTCAGCCTCCCGCACGGCTGGGGCCACGACCGTCCCGGCACCCGCACCGGAGTCGCCCACCGGCACGCGGGCGTCAACGTCAACGCGGTCACCGACGAACAGGAGATCGACCCGCTGTCCGGCAACGCCGTGTTCAACGGCGTCCCCGTGACCGTCGAGCCCGCGGCGCGCTGACCCCCTGGTTTAGGCCCTTCCCCCTCCAGGTAGGAATGACTGGCCGCAGGAGAACGCGGAAGACTAGTGTCGCAACAGGCGTCTCGGCAGCCGCGGAGGAGGGGCATGAACCGCAGGACGAACATCTTCCGGCGTTCCCGGCCCCAAGGCTCGACGCGGCTCGCCGACGCCACCGAGGGCCTGGAGCACGCCCGCGGTCTCGACCGCACGATCCGCGTCCTGTCCACGGCCGTACGCCGGACGCTGCATCCCGGGCCGGTCAAGGATGCCCTGCACGGCGTCCCGGTCGGGCATCCCGCGCATCCGCCGCTGACCGACCTGCCCATGGGCTGCTGGATCTCCGCCGCCGTCCTCGACCTGATGCCCGGCGGCCGCCGCGCCGCGCAGACCCTCGTCGCGACCGGGCTCGCCGGCGCCGTCCCGACCGTCCTGACCGGCATCGCCGACTGGTCGGCCATGCACCGCGAGCAGCAGCGCGTCGGCCTCGTCCACGCCGCGGGCATGGCGACGGCGAGCACGCTGTACTCGGCGTCGTTCGTGGCCCGCTACCAGGGCCGGGACGCCGCCGGACGCGCCTTCGGCTTCGCCGGCCTCACCGCCCTCCTGGCGGGCGGCTACCTGGGCGGCCACCTCGCCTTCCGCCAAGCAGGCGGCGCCAGCCACGCCGACCAGACCGCACACCTCGTCACCCTCGGCTGGCACGACCTGTGCAGCGCCGAAGAACTCCCGGACGGCTGGCCGGTGCACCGTCGCCTCGGCTACATCGGCCTGTTCGTGCTGCGCACCGGCGACGAGATCCACGTCCTCACCGACCGCTGCAGCCACCTCGCCGGACCGCTCCACCAGGGCCGCGTCGTCACCGACGACAACGCCGAGACCTGCGTCATCTGCCCGTGGCACGGCAGCACCTTCCGCGTCCGCGACGGCGCCGTCGTCCACGGCCCCGCCACCGCCCGCCAACCCTCCTTCGAAACCCGCGTGACCGAAGCGGGAGTCGTCCAGGTCCGCCCCCTCGGCTGATCCTCCGGACCAGAGACCGAACGGCGGCCGGCCAACCCCGAAGTCAGTCTCACTTCGAGATGAACTGTCGTACCCGGATGGCAGGTTCGCGCTCATGCCCCTTCACGTCGCGAGCCGCCGCCGCACCACACTCCACCGAGACTTCCCCGACGCGCTGATCCTCGATGTGACATCCCGGGCCCCCGAGCCCTGGGTGCGGCTCAGTCCGTTCTATCCGCACGGCGGCATCCCGGTACCCGGCCATCCGGACCGTACGGCGCAATCGGTCGAGGGCGTATGGCAGGCCCTGAAGGTGTTCGCCTCAGAGGACGAGGATTTCTCCAAACTCGACGTGACGACCATGAAGGGGATCAAACGAACGGTCCGCCGTCTCGGCCCGCCGCTCGGCCACCGGTTCGAAGGCCGTCTGCTCGGCTACGAGGAGGCCAGGCGGTCGATCTACCTACCGGCCTATCGCTGGATGCTCGACCACCGGGCCGCCGCTCTCGTCGCCGAACTCCGGGATCTCAGCACACAGCACACGGTCGTGCTGCTCGACTACACCACCAACGGGGACGTGGCGGACCTGTCGACACCGCTGTCGCACGCCGCGCTCATCGCACGACACGTCCAAGACCTCTGATGGTGTCGGCCGCTCGCGGGAGGCCGCCGTCCCGTCAGGGGAGCCGGTGGTGGAGGGGGGCGGCCAGGTCGGTGGTGGTCAGGACCAGGGCCACGGTGTAGTCGATCAGGTGGTCGCGATCGATGTCCAGGTCGCCCGGTGTGACGGGAGCGTGATGGTCCGATGACCACGGAGAACCTGCCAGATCTGACGCTGGCGGACATCGATCTGAGTGATCGGATGGACAAGTACTTCAACTCGATGATCGACATGGACGATCCGCGGCACGCCAAGATCCGGCGCATCGTGTCCCGGGCGTTCAGCCCCAAGATGCTCGCCAAGGCGGAGGACGACGGCTGCGCTACAAGCGCATGCCGTGCACGTTCACCCCTCCGTCCGCTCCGTCCACGGAACCGGGCGTCGCCCGCAAAGCGTGACGGGAGAGGCCCCCGGAGTCTCACCCGGATGTGCGGGGACGCGTGCGGTAGGCGGCGAAGCCCGCCAGGAGCGCCGTCACCGTGAACAGCGCCCACCAGGGCAGCGACTGTCCGAGATCTTGGAAAGGCTGGACGCCGCCCGCCGGATCATCCGCGTCGTAGGCGATGTCGACCTCGTCTCCCCGCCCGGCACCGCGAGGCCAGCCGCGCCGCCCGTCCTCCGCCTCGATCGTGCGCCCATCCGCGGTGGTGAACTCGACCGTGATGCGCCCGGACGAGTTGTTGCCCTCCGTCCACAGGACACGCGCCGTCGCCCTCACCTTGCCCGACTGCTCCAACCATGCCGCGATCGCCCCACCGCCCCACGTGACCGACAACAACCCCGCGATGCAGGCGATGACGACGCAGATGACGTAACCGGGGCGGTACCGCCGCTTGTTCTTCTTCACAGTTTTCTCACCGAGCGCCTTCGTGATCAGGGCGGACGGTCCGCCGGGTCCGTCCGCCTGGGCCCAGCGCACCCGGGCGGCATGCGGGGCATCGAACACCGTATCCGGATCGTCGGCGTGATCCCGGACGTGCTGTGGACACCGGGCGATGGTCCGACGCACCGCACCGCACCGCTGCGATGGCGCTGAGCGCGGCGTGTACGCTCGCGCCCACGGCGACCGACCTTCTGCGAACGTCTCGGACAGAAGACCTGAGTCCGGGCGGAGACGAGCTTCGCCGGCCGCACATACGTACGTCCAAGGGGGTGCTGGTGCCATCGGGTATGCCTGATCAGGCGCCGTACATCGAAGAGGCGGTGCGCGGGCTCGTGCAGGTGGCACCGGAGCACTGGTCACAGCTGACGCTCACGGTCAGTTCGACCGTCGACTACAGCTCCCAGTTCCTGAAGGTGCTGCTGTCCGACGGGAGCACCACGGCGGCGTCCGCGCCGATCAGCGTCACGGACGCGGCGGGAGCTGCTCTTCAGTACTTCTTTGCGAGTGTTGATGTCGCCGATTAGTTGCGCGGGTTGAAGGTAGGGCGCGGTGCCGCGGTCGGCGATCTGCGCCGAGGTGATGGTGAGGTCGTAGTGGGCCCACACCATGGCGGCGTCGGCCAGCCGGCGGGCCGTGGCGCGGATGAGATGGACGTCCGTCGCAGCGGTGACGATCAGCAGGACGGGCTCACCGCGGTCCAGGTCGGTCGCGGTGGGGGTGTCAGGCCATATCGCCACGCGCAGACACCGGTCCTCGATCACGCGCAACTCACCCGAGTTCGGAACGCAGACCCGGGGCCGGCCGTCCGCGGCACAGGTGACCATGATGACGGGGCGCTGCCGCGCCTGGGAGTTCCTGATCGCGTCGATGGAGGTCGAGAGGTCGTCGGGCGAGGCTGTCATCGGCACGTCCGCCTTACGACGAAGGTTCGGTCGGCCCGGGGTGTGCTCCAGGCCGATCAGCGCATCGATCCGTTCGGGTGAGGACCACTCAAGTACCCACTGGAACATACGTTCGATACTAGCGGATGCAGCCGACATCCGCGTCTCAGGACACTAGTGTCCGACGGCGTCGTGCTCGCTGTGTGCCGGTGCCTCCATCGCCTGCAGCAGGTGATGGCTGTAGACCTGGAAGCCCAACATCGCCTCCACGAAAGCTCGGCCATCGGCGACGGACCGATCCTTGGTGGCGGCCAGCCGCAATACTTCCGCCAGCCTGCGTTCCACCTGCGTGTTCAGCACCTCGGTGAGGTACTCCGTCACGGGCTCTGGTGAGCCGGCCTCGATGGCGCGTTCGGCCAGTGGAATCGCCGGCCCCACGGGCAGCCCGGCGGGTTTGAGCCCGGTGTACGGGGCCCCCTCACCCATGCGGTGAAGCCGGACGACGGTCTCGAAGAACAGGCGGTCCGCCACTTCACGCGCCGACCCGTTCGAGGCGCGGGCCTCGCGCACGCTGTCGAACACCGACCGGATCTCATCCTCGTCGTGATGGGGTACGTACGGTAGGACCATCTGCACGTCGTCGGCCTCCAAGGCGAGACGGGCGATGGTGACGACAGGCCCATCCAGTGAATCGCAATGCGGGGGCATGACTCCTCCTCTCCCTGAGCGATGCGGCGCTCGGCCCTCGACCGGGGTCGGGCGGTCCTTACCCTTGGAGCACCACTTGGACACCTCGCCCGCAGGTCGGTCCGGTGATCCGCCCGACACGCAGCGGCGGCTGATGCGGCTGCTGTGGCTGTCGGTCGCCGCCGCCGTGGCCACCATTTCCCTCAAGACCGGCGCGTGGCTGCTGACCGGGTCGGTCGGACTGCTGTCGGACGCCCTGGAATCGGTGGTGAACCTGGTCGCCGCCCTTGTGGCGCTCGCTGCGCTGCGCTGGGCCGCCAAGCCCGCCGACGAAGAGCACGCCTACGGGCACACCAAGGCCGAGTACTTCTCCGCCGGCGCCGAAGGCATGATGATCTTCGTCGCGGCGATCGCCATCGGCGTCACCGCCGTCGACCGGCTGCTCACCCCTCAGCCGATCCAGGACGTCGGCCTCGGGCTGGCGGTGTCGACCGGCGCCTCAGTGATCAATCTGTCCGTGGGGCTGTTGCTGGTCCGGGCAGGCCGCCGCTACCGGTCGATCACCCTGGAGGCCGACGGCAAGCACCTGATGACCGACGTGTGGACCTCCGTCGGCGTCATCGTCGGCGTCGCCGCCGTCGCCGCCACCGGGTGGCAACGACTGGACCCCATCATCGCCATCGTCGTCGCCGCCAACATCATCTACACCGGCACCGGCCTGATCCGCCGCTCCGCCGGCGGTCTCATGGACCGCGCCCTCCCGGCCGCCGACCGAAAGCTGATCGGCGCCGCGCTGGCGACCTTCGAACATGACGGGATCGTCTTCCACGCGCTGCGCACCCGTCAGTCCGGACGCCGCGCGTTCATCTCCTTCCACATCCTGGTCCCCGGCGACTGGACCGTCCAGCACGGCCATGACCTCGCCGAGGACGTCGAGGACGCCATCCGCGGCTCGCTGCCGCAGGCCACCGTCTTCACCCACGTCGAACCGCTCGACGACCCTCGCTCCTACCAAGATCTCGGGCTGGACCGCCAGCCCGGCGCCACCGCCTGGGACCCCTCCACCGGGTCGCCCGGCACCACGGCCCGGACCACCGAGCGCGAAACCGGAGACGAGTCCACAACCGAAGCCGACCCCGACTGAGAGTCCGCAGATCGCGGTCGTCAGGTCAGGTCGTGCTCGCCGCGCTTCACACGGCCGGCGAACAGGCGCCAGTCGGCGGCACCGAACACCAGGTGGGGAGCCTCGGGCGCCTTGGAGTCACGCACTCCGACGCTTCTGGAAAGCTGGGCGACCTCCACGCAGTTCTGCTTTGCGGGGTCGCTTCCGCTGTAGCTGGCCCTGCGCCAGACGGGGGTCATCAGAACTTCTCCATCGCTTGCTGGATGAACTCGGCGGACGCATCTACAGGAAGCGCCAGATCACCGATGCGGTCGAACATCGAGCGATATGAGCGTACATCTGTGGCATCCACGACAAGTCTTCCACAGATGCTCGCTTCGACATATGCAGCATCGTTACCGTCCACGGTCATGATCTTGAACGAGCCGTCTCGACCCACATGCGCCCCAGCACGCTGAGGAACGACTCGTATGGAGATGTTCGGCTGCTTCGCCAGTTCAAGCAGCCTGAGAAGCTGGCCACGCATGACCTCGGCCCCACCGACGTGTTGCGTGAGGACGCCCTCGTCAATGATGGTCCACAGGTTCGGGGGCGGGTTCCGGAGCAGACAGTCCTGGCGCTGCATACGGACCGCAACGCGATCGTCGATGTTCAGCAGGCCCGCCCCGAGTGCGACCGCTCGTGCGTACTCCTCGGTCTGGAACAGCCCCGGCACCCAGCCGAGTTCCCATTCCCGCTGCTCAGAGGCGCGTCCCTCCATCTCGAAGTGCGCTTTGAACCACTCCGGGTCGTGGCCCGCCTTGGCGAAGAGCAGCAGAACTTGGAAGAGATCCTGAGTACCCCATTCCCGGTCGAGGACGCGCGCGTGCTTCTCCAGGAGCTTCACCTGGCCTGATTCAAGCCGCGAAACACTCGATCGATCAAGATCGAGTATTACCCCCAGCGCACTGCCGGACATCCTGCGCTCTTCGCGATGTCTGCGCAGCTGAACCGCGATGAGATCCCAGAGCGAGCCCTCTGGATTCAATGACTCTCTGGCGCTCACTCACAACTCCCCGTTGTTGTATCTGGTGTACGAACCTTCCGAAGGTAACGCGGAGCCGCAATCCTTGTCCCAAGAACGCGGAAGAAGAAGGGCCACCGATGAACGCTCAGGACGCGATCGATGATCGTGAACTCGCCAGGCTGCGTCAGGACTTCATGGGGCATCGGATCTGGCGGGCGGTTCGCTGGGACGGGCGGCTGGGCGACTGGGTGGCGAGCCTCCATGACCCGGCCGCCGGGATCTATCCCACGGTGATCTGCTCGGACGCCGCCGCGCTGCGTGACGCCCTGCGCGGCGAGGCCGAGCGGGCCGCCGCGCGAAAGGGACTCCGGTGATGGGGCAGCCGCGTTACGGCGCTGCCCGGCCACCGGTGGGGACCGCGACCCCCAGCGCGGTCCCGTGGGGGGAGGTGAGAGCGGCGCGTCCGGTGAGCGTCCCCCCGGGCGCACCGGCCGCGCCGCTCCACCGTCCGAACCGGCGACCTGCCCCCGCCGCCGCCGTGCGGACGTCTACGGTCGCGAACATCGGAGAGCACTTCCCCGGCGTCCACTGCTGGTGGGGACTCCACACCTGCCGCTGGTGGGCGTATGTCCCGACGCCGTCGGGCGGTTGCCTGCTGGAGGCCGCGACAACGGACGCCCTCATCGCTCAGATCGCCGCTAATACGAGACGGCATCTCGCTTGACGGGATCGAAGGGTCTGACTTAGGTTTGCGGGAGATCCTCCACAGTCGGGAGCACGCCATGATCCGAGCAGCCTCGCAAGGGCTCGGGTCTGCCGTGCGCGCCTACTCCGAGCCGCTGCGCGTGCGTCCGCCGCGTACCGGCATGCGTCCCGGCACGGCGGCCGGTCTTCCGCAGACGCCCTTCTAACGCACGACGTCCGCAGCCCCATCCCGGGCCGCGGCGTCCGTCCGCGGCCTGCTCACCCATTCTGAAGTGCGAGGCATCATGTCCACGACCGTTGACCTGTCCCCGATTTCCGGCCCGTCCGCATGGCGCGGGGACGAGCTGGCCGGTTCCACCGAGTGGATCTACCACCTGTCCGGCGCCGAGCGGGACGAGCTTGAGGCGGCCGGCCGCCGTTTCGTCGCCGACGCCCCGGACCTGCGCACCGTCACCGCCGCCGACTACCCGCTGGACGCCTGCGTCGGCCTCATCGAGGAGTGCGCCCGGCAGATGGACTCCGGGCGCGGCTTCATCCTGATCCGCGGGCTCCGCACCGAGGACTACGGCGACACCGTCGCGGGCGCGATCTTCTACCTGATGGGCCTGCACCTCGGCTCGCCGATGCCGCAGAACCAGTACGGCGACGTCCTCGACCATGTCATCGCCACCTCCGACAAGACGCTGGAAGACCCGTCCGCGCTGCCGTCCCGCGTCCGCGACCGGCTGCCGTTCCACTCCGACAGCTCCGACGTCGTCGCGCTGATGTGCCTGCGCGGCGCTCGCGAGGGCGGGGCGTCCAGCCTGGTCAGCGGCACCACGATCTACAACGAGATCCTGCGCCGCCGCCCCGACCTCGCGCCGCTGCTGTTCGAGGAGTGGCACTGGGACTGGCGCAAGCAGGACCCCGACGCCCCGGCCAACACCTACCGGTCGCCGATCTGCAGCTATGTCGACGGCGTGTTCAGCACCTATGCGGGCGCCTCGATGATCTTCTCGGCGCAGGACTACCCCGAGGTGCCGCGGCTGACCGAAGCGCAGATCGAGGTCCTGCACCTGTTCGACGAGATCGCGCAGGAGCCCGGCCTTCCCCTGGACATGGACTTCCAGCCAGGCGACGTCCAGTGGCTCCTGAACTACGCGGCCCTGCACTCGCGCACCGAGTACGACGACCACCCCGAGCCGGAGCGCCGCCGCCACCTGCTGCGGCTGTGGCTGCGCCGGGAGGTCGGCCGCCCGATGGTGCCCGGCTTCGGCAAGAACGTCATCAACACGCCCGATGGCAAGGCCAAGGAGCCCCTGCCCGGCGGCCGTTTCCAGATCGCCGACGCGGTCGTCCCCAACGAGACCTGGGGTCTCTGACCGGCCATTCCCCGAAGCGCGTGGCCCCCCGTCCCAGGAGCGGTGCGGACGGGGGGATATCGAAGACGGTGGTGACACCGGGGTGGTCCACGGTCGCGGCGATCTCGGCCTCCCGCCGGAACCGGGCCACCTCCGCCCCGTCGGCGGCACCGTTCAGCGGCAGGATCTTCACCGCCACCGGGCGGCGCAGGCGCTGGTCGACACCGCGCCACACCTCGCCCATCCCACCCCGGCCGAGCATCTCTTCCAGCCGGTAACGTCCAGCCAGCTCAAGGCCGCTGCGCATCAACTCTCCTCAGCGCGGGGGGCACCGAAGCTCGTTCAGTGTCCTCACCTCAGGAAGACGCCGTACTCGGCGATCTGCGGGGTGAGCATGGGAGGCAGGTCCGCCAGCGTCGCGGCCTCCTCCGCGGAGATGAAGCCGCCCGTGTCGCTCCGGACCTGGACGACTCGTGCCGCCAGTTCCGGGGTCATCCCCGGGATCTCCGCCAGCACCGAAGCCGGGGCGTGGTTGACGTCGATGAGCCCGCCGTCGTCGTAGGAACGCTCCAGGTCGGGACGTCCGATGCGCATCTCCACGGCCAGCGCCGGGGAGCGCCGGGCCACCTCGGCCGCCTGGGCCCGCAACTCCCGGCGGCGGTGGACGTCCAGTTCGGCCTGCTTCAGCAGGTCGGCTTCCGCCGGGCTGAAGACCCTGCGGCGGAGGAAGAACGCGTGGCCCGTGCCGACCGTCACCAAGGTCAGGAAGACGGCGAGGAACACAGTGTCCCCGGTCGTGCCGTCCTCGCTTCCGGCCGTGGCGAACCCGAGGATGACGAGCGCGAGGTAGACGGGCTGCATCAGCCACAGCAGGACCGACCGCACCCGCACCGCCGCGATGATCATCGTGATCGACGTGCCCATGCCGAGTGTGTAGATCGGGCTCAGCGCCCAGATATAGCTGACGACGGTGCGTCCGGGACTCAGTTTTCGCAATGCCCCACCTCCCCCTGTACAGACGTGGGCCGACCGCGCCCGGTTCACTCTCGCGTCAGGAGGCGACCGTACAGGCGGGCGTAAGCCTTCAGCGACGCAAGGTCGAGGACGTCGCACCTCGGGTCGTCCGGAGACGGACGTGAGGCGGGGCCGAGGCGCACCGTGTCGATCCCGCGGGCCCTGAGGACGACGCCGTCCGTTGAGCCCGTCCAGCCGGTGATGGGGGGCGGGTCGCCGCCGAACTCGGCACGCCAGGCGGCCCTGGCCTCGCGGACGATGGGTGCGTCGGCCGGGGTCGCGGCGGCGGGGTCGATCTCGTCGATGTCCACCTCGACCTTGCAGTCGGCGAGCGGGCCGGTGCCGCAGGCCGCTTCGACGCCGGTTCGGAGCGCGGCGGCGATGTCCTGCGGGGCGGCTCCCGGGACGGTCACCGCGTAGATCCCGGCCTCCAGGAGGGCCGGGAAGAGGTCGGGTTTGTCCGGGCGGCCCGCCGTGAGGGAGCCGATGCCCGCGGCCGGGCCCACCTGCGTGCCGGGGGCCGTGCCGGCGGCGACGTAGGTTGCGCGCCAGCGTTCGACGGCGTCGATCACCGGGCCGGCGTGGGCGATGACGCCGCCGTGCGGGGCCGCCGACTCGCGGGCCAGGACGGCGCCGTGCCGCCCCCGCACGCGCAGGCGCAGGTAGAGGGCGCCGGGCTCCTCCCAGAGGATCGTGGGCGGGCCGCCTTTCGCGACGACGGCGGCGGGCGGGCGGGGCTCGGTGGCGAGGTAGTGGTCCAGGCCCGTCGAGCGGGGTGTTCCGCCGGGGCCGTGCAGGGTGCTGCGGTGTGTCCCCGAGCCGGCCAGGAGAAGGCGCGCCGGGACACCGCGGGATGCGGCGGACACGAAACCGGACAGGGCCGCGGCGGCCGGGGCCCTCGCCACGCCCAGGCCGAAGCCTTCGACGTGGGTGGACGTGACCTTCAGCGGGGGCGGCGGGTCGGCACGGCCGGTGATGGGCCGGTCCTCGGACGGGTCGCCGCCGAGTGAGGTGTCGAGGTGCGAGTAGAGCAGCACGCCGGCCGGGCCGCCCGCTTGGAGGTTGGCACCGCCGGCGCCGTACCTCTGGACCGTCCAGTCGATCCACGGCCACCGCGCCGTGCACCAGGAGGCGAGGCGCACGGCGGCGGCGGACTCGTGGCCGTACGGCGACGGGACGCCGTCCAGCACTTCCAGGACGCGGACGATCTCCTCGCCCGCGTCCCGCTGCGGCGTCAGAAGCGTCCCCAGTCGTCGGCGGCCGGGCGCCACACGTCGATGTTGCGCGGGTCCGGCGGCATCCGGCGGGCGACGTGGGTCTCGTGCTCCTCCGGCGTGAACACGCGATGCGCGTCGCACAGTTCGAAGCGGGGGCCGTGCAGCGGCTCGTGCATGTAGAACGCGATGGACGTCGACGCCGAGTGGTTCACCAGGTCCGACGCGATCGGCTCGCCCTTGTAGAGCGCGCGGGCGCGGAACCGCATGACGTGGTCGAAGCTCTTCGTCGCGAAGCACAGGTGCGCGACGAAGTGCTCCTTGTTGTTCTGCAGGGCGAGGCTGTGGTGATAGCGGTCCTCGCAGCGCATGAACGTCGTGGAGCCGACGATCTCGTCGGAGGACTGGAAGCCCAGCACCCCGGTGTAGAACTCCAGCGACTCCTCGTACTTGTCCGTCGCGATGAACGGGTGGACGAGGTCGACCGGGCGCAGGTCCGTCACCGGCGGCTCGGCGTACTCCAGGAAGCCGGTGAACAACTCCACGGTCAGCCCGTTGGGGTCGCGGACCGCGAACCCGTCCGCGCAGAGGGTCCTCTGGCGGTCCTGCAGTTCGAGGATCTCGTGTCCGGCGTCGGCGACGCGCTTGCGGAGGTCGGCGAGAACCTCGGCGTTCTCCACGCTGTAGCCGATGGCGACGGTGTGGCCGGCCTCCCGGTCCGGGGCGCTGATCAGCTCGATCGAGTGGTGCTCGATGTCGGCGCGCAGGTAGGCGTGGTCGCCGGTGTGCTGCTCCAGCTGGAGACCCACGTGGTATTGGAGGAACTCGATCGTGCGGTCCATGTCGGGGACCTCGATGCGGGCGTACTCCATGCCGTACGGGCCGCGCGGCCGGCCGGGCCTGCCGGGGGTCTCGTAGGTGACGATGATGTGGTCGTCCATGACCGGGCGCCAGCGTTCGCGGACGAACCGCTCGTGCGATTCGCTCTCCAGGTACGCCGTCAGGTCGGCCTCGGTGTCGAACTTCACCGAGAACGCGTGCGTGTACCTGCTGCTGCGGGTGCTGATGTTGGGGCCGAGCGTGAAGTCGCGCATGGCCGGGTAGCGCCGCGGGAACGTGCGCAGCTCCGCGAGGACGGACTCGACGGCCTCCGCCGGCGCGTCCTCCCGGAACCGGAACGCGAGGTTGTGTTGGATCATCAGGTTTCCTCAGAGGATGAAGCTCAGCCGGCTTCCGGCGGGCAGATGTTCGTGACCGAGAATCGCGCGGCGCAACCGGAAGCGAAGGCCCTCCGCGCCCGTGACCAGCAGGTGGTCGTAGCGGCCCACGTACGCGTCGAACTCGCCGTCGCGGGCGCGGTGGACGATGAAGGACGCCGTCACCCGGAGCAGGCCCGGGTCGTCGTGCTCGCGCAGCCGCACGTTGGAGATCATCCGGTGGGTGAGGGACGGCGGGTTCTCCGCGTGCGCCTTGCGGGACTTGAGCCGCTTGACGCGGGCGCGCAGCAGGTCCCAGTCGTCGGTGACGAACGACCCGGACGCGTGGGGCGACTCGCCCCTCCAATCGGTGGCGGGCACCTCGAACCGGGCGCCGGGCTCGAACAGCGCCAGCCAGTCGTCGTACTTCCAGGCGTCCAGGATGTCGGCCTCGGCGTAGAGGAAGTCCTCCACGTCGGCGCGGGTGATCTCGCGTCCGCCGACGGGCACGGCGCTGGTACCGGGTGCGGTCATCGCACGTTCCTCCCCTCAAGGAAGCGCTCGGGGCGGGGGCCCGCGACGTCCAGGCCGCCGTCGACGCCGAGGGCGTCCACCCAGTGCCGCCAGAAGCCGCGCATGGCGCCCTCGTCGATGGAGCGGCCCTGGACGCCCTTGACCTCGTCGACCATGCCGCGGGACATGTCGCTGTAGTCCATGCCGGCGCGGGCGTCGGCGGCGGTGGCCTCGATGCCGCGCTGCACGGCCTCGTACGCCTCGATGTCGTCGGGGGTGGCGAGGCCGCCGGGGCCGACGAAGCTGACCATGGTCTTCATCCGCAGCGCGCGGGTGCCGGCGTCCTCGCCGCGCGGCGCGAGCTGCCAGGCGCGCACGTCGGTGCGGTCGGCGGCGACCGGTTCGAGCTGGCGGATCGACAGCCCTTCGAGGTCGAACAGCAGGAGGTTCGGGAACACGAACAGGATGTGGCTCTCGTCGGCGACGTAGCGGGCCCGTTCGGGGCCGAGCCTGCGGTCCATCTCGGCGCGGTGCTCGGCGGTGCGGACCTTCTCGTCCTCGCCGAAGCGCGGCTCCCACAGCATGCTGATCCGGCCGCCGTGCCCGGTGAGGACGAGGAGGCCGTGGCCGTTGCCGAGGTTGTAGGCGTACTGGTCGTCGTCGGTGACGGCGAAGCCCGTCTCGCGCAGGTAGCCGACGAACGTGTTGTGCGTGGGCGAGAAGTGGTAGCCGTCCATGGCGTTCTCGACGCCGAGCTTCCAGTTGCCGCGCACGCCGTACAGCTGGGTTCCCGGCAGGACCTCCATGCCGGCCTCGTGCTGCTCGGAGATCATCGTCATGTAGTCGGCGGCGTCGCCGAGGTAGTCGAGCAGCGGCGGCGCGTCCGGGTCGAACGCGACGAACACGAAGCCCTCGTGGATCTCCAGCCGGGGGACGGTGCGGAGCCGCATCGAGTCGAGGAAGCCCTCACCGGCGGCCTCGTAGGCCTCCTTGCCGGGGATGGCCGCGACGTCGCCGTTGTTACGGAACGTCCACGCGTGGTAGAAGCACTGGAACAGCTTGCTGGACCCCTCCCGCTCCCGGCACAGGATCGTGCCGCGGTGCGGGCAGGAGTTGAGGAACGCGCGGACGGTGCCGTCGGTGTCGCGGCAGAAGATCAGCGGCCTGCCGCCCAGCGTCCGCGTCTTGAAGTCGTTGGGCGTGGCGATCTCGGTCTCGTGGCCCAGGTACAGCCATGTACGCGCCCATATCCGGTCCCGCTCCGCCTGGAAGATCTCTTCCGAGCGGTACGCGACCCGATTCACGCGGAAAGTCAGGGCGTCCCAGTCCTCGACGACCAGCCGCCCCGGAAGACCCGTGCCATCCGGTCCGGGCATCGGGCTTCACCCCCTTCCACGCCGCCTCGTCAGCAGCATCGTTCAGTAATTCGAGATACCATCTCGCATCGTGTACAGAGTTCCCCAGTCCGGTTCATCGTGTCAAGGGGTGGACGGATGGTTCCCGACCGGGTTGACTAGCTACGTCTCAGTTAGCATGATTGCGTCTCGTAGTAAGAGATGGCGTTCGGTCAATGCATCGACACGTACCGTATTGGGCGCCTTACCCGTAGGTAGCGAATGGCACCCCGCGGCGGCCGCGCTCATGATGAGATGGCGTGTCGTGCCGCCACGGCGCCCGCCGCGCAAGGCGGAACGCGGCCGGTGACCGAAGCAGAAGCGAGGAACGGATGGCGACGAGCACCGCACGAGAGACCACGGCCGAGACCACCTCATCGATCCAGACGGTGCAGCGTGCCGCCCTGATCCTGGACTCGTTCACGGTCAGCCGGCCGCACCTGAGCCTGAACGAGATCACCGCCCGCCTCGGCGCCAGCAAGGCGACCGCCCACCGGTACACGAAGGCTCTGCGGGCGGCGAACCTGCTGCGGTACGACGACCGCACCGCCCTGTACTCGCTGGGCCCGCAGGTCCTGACGCTCGCCGCCGCCGCACGCGCGGCGCTGCCCATCGTGACCGCCGCGGAACCGTACATGGACCGGCTCGTCCAGACCGCCGGGCAGACCGTCGTGCTGAGCATCTGGGACGGCGAGTCTCCGACCGTCGTCCGGTCCGCCGACAACACCGACCACCTGATCCGGATCAGCGTCCGGGTCGGGTCGCGGCTCGACCTGGCCACCTCCGCGCAGGGCCGCGTGTTCTGCGCGCACCTCCCGCCCGAGCAGGTCCCGGCGCTGGCCAAACTGCTGCGCCGCGCACCGGAGCTGCGCGAGGAACTCGACTGGATCCGCGAGCACGGCCTGTCGGTCAACTCCCCGTCCGAGAACGGCCTGCACACCATCGCGGCGCCGGTCTTCGAGGGTGAGGCCATCATCGCCACGATGGCGATCGTGGGCACCTCCGTCGACGTCCCGCGGCAGGCCGGCTCCCCGATGGCGCAGGCGCTCCTGGAGATCACGAGGGACCTGTCCCAGCGCCTCGGCAACAACGGCGCCGCCCACGCCGAGGCCGGCTGAACGCCGTTCACTTGGCTGGGGGCGGGTCAGGGTAGGTCGTCCAGGTAGGTCAGGGAGCTTCTGAAGTCCTCCCGGGGCGGGACGAAGATGTCGACGTTCACACATGGGTCTTCCAGCGGCTCTATGTAGTGCTCGGCTCCCCGTGGCACCAGCAGGAACGTCCCGGCCGTCATCTCGTGCGGGACGCCTTCGACGTAGTAGTTGCAGCGGCCCTCGGCGATGTAGACGAGCTGGTCGAAGTCCTCGTGGCTGTGCGGGTTGAGGTCCATGCCGACGTCGAGGGTGTGGTGCGCGACCATCACCTCGTCGGTGGAGTAGACGCGGCGCCGCACCCCCCTGCGCAGCTCCGCCTCCGGCATGTCGGCCCAGCCGATCACCCTGTTGTAGAGCTTGGCGTTGCGGCCTCCCCCGGCGCCGCTCTTCTTGGTGCCGTTCTTCTCGGTGCCGTTCTTCTCCGCGCCGTTCTTCTCGGTCATCCGTTGCCTCCTTCGCCGGCCGCCGCTTCCAGTCCGGCGGCCAGAATCTGCAGGTCCGAGCCCGTCACCAGGTAGCGCGCGGCGGCGAGCCCCTGGCCTTGCGCGGCGGCCCGGGACGGGGCCCAGCCGCCGAAGGCGATCCCGTGCCGTTCGGCGGCCCTCTCGATCTCGGTGACGGCCGCGCGGTGGTCGTCGCCGCCCGGGTCGGTGCCCAGGCTGACCGCCAGGTCGGTGCCGCCGACGAAGACCACGTCCAGGGCGCCGATCACCGCGTCCCAGGAGTCGCCGTCCCTCCACCACGGGGTCTCGACCTGCCCGACGAGCAGCGGCGGGTCGTCGCGTTCGGCCGCCAGGAACGCCTTCAGGCCACCGGACGAGCCCTCCGGCGAACGCAGCCCGAACCCGGCGGCCCGGTTGGCCAGGCTGACCGACCGGGCGCCTTCGGGCGCGAACCGCGTGGCCCGGACGAGCGCGCGGGCCTGCGCGGCCGCGCCGAGCATGGACAGCTGCATCCCGGCCGCGCCGTTCTCCAGCAGGCGGCAGATGAGCGGCGCGTCCACCTCGGGGATCCGGACGAGCGCCGGCACCCCGCAGCGTTCGGCGTGCCGGACGAGGCCGATCGCGTCGGCCTCCGTCAGCGTGGAGTGCTCCAGGTCGACGACGACGAAGTCGAAGCCCGTGAGGCCGCACAGCTCGACCACGTCCGGTACGGGCAGCTTGACGAACGTCCCGGTCACCCGGGTGCCCTCCGCCAGCGCCGCCCGCAGCCGGGCCCGCGGCGAGGTCACAGGCCGCGCCACGGCACGGTCTCGACCTCCGCCCCGCCGTGCAGGACGAGCGCGGGCTCCAGCCGGGGGGCGGTGATCGAGTTGCCGGCCGCGTCGGGGAGGACGACCGGTTCGGTCTCCTCGACCACGGTCACGTGGGCGGGGCCGCCGGGCTCCAGGCGCCCGTAGCCCTCCGCGTCCAGCCCCAGCAGCCGCGCCGGGCGCACGGTGGCGCGGGCGACCGCCTCGGTCAGCGGCATGCCCAGCGCGACGAGCTTGGAGATGCTGGTGAGCAGGTCGAACACCGGGCCGCGCCAGTTGCGGGCGCTGGTATCGGAGCTGAGGACGTCGGGGTAGAAGCCGCGCGCGATGGCGCGGCGCGCGACCTCGAAGCTGAGGTTGCTCTTGCCGTGCGCGGAGTCGAACAGGACGCCGCGTTCCCGGGCCGCCGCCACCGCCGGCAGCACCTCGTCGCCGTCCAGGATGCCGTGCTCCTTGCCGGTGTAGCAGTGCGCCACGAGGTCGCCGGGACGCAGGTGGTCCAGGACGACCGGCAGCGGCTCGGACGTCTCGCCGATGTGCACCATGAGCGGCAGGCCGGCCTGCTCGGCGACGTCGAGCGACTTCTTCAGCAGCATCTGCCAGTTGTCGCCGACCACGTCCTCCGACAGCCGGATCTTGAAGCCGCGGACCACGCCGGGGTTGGCGGCGGCGGTCTCCAGCGCGTCGTCCGGGACGAGCGTGTCGGGGTTCATCAGCTCGCCGAAGCGGAAGTCGATGAGGCCGAGCACCGACACGTTCAGGAAGTTCACGATCCGCATCGGGGTCGGCTCGACGACCAGCTTGCGGAACGCGGCGAACGTGGAGGCGCCGGCGGTCCCGGCGTCGGCGGCGGCGACGACCCCGCGGCGCAGGTGCGCGTCGTCTGCGGGGGCGCCGACCATGGACACGTGCTGGAAGATGTGGGTGTGGCCCTCGACCAGGCCGGGCAGCACCCACTTTCCGGTGCAGTCGACGACCTCGGCCGCGTCGGCGGCCAGCCCGGTGCCGACGGCGGTGATCGTGGTCCCGTTGATCGCGACGTCGAGGACGGCGTCGGTGCCGGAGGCGGGATCGACGACCGTTCCGCCTCTGAGCACCCGATCGTAGACGGGCTGGTTGTCCTGGGTCATCGAGGTACTCCCGGTTCTGTGAAGGTGCTGCGAGGGGAAAAGGGGGCCGGGGCCCGCGGGTGAGGCGGTGCGGGGCGCGGGTTCACGCGCGGACCCGGATGGTCAGTGGCAGGACGCCGTCGATCTCGACCCGGACGGTGTCGCCGGGCCGCAGGAAGTCTCCGCGGTCCTGGCCGGTCCCGGCGGGCGTGCCGGTCAGCACCACGTCGCCGGGGTGGAGCACGGCGTACCGGGAGATCCGGGCCAGCAGCTCCGGAATCGGGAAGATCATGTCGGCGCTGCTGGAGTCCTGGCGCGACTCGCCGCGGACCCAGGAGCGGACGCCGATCGCGTCCGGGCGGGTGATCTCGTCGCGGCCGAGCAGGGAGGCTCCGAGCGGGGTGAAGCCGGGGAAGCTCTTGGCCAGGACGGGCCACCCGGTGCGCTTCATGACGTCGCGGCAGGTCATGTCGTTGGCCGCGGTGACGGCCGCGACGGCGGACCAGGCGTCGTCCTCGGCGGCGTGGTCGAGGGTGCGGCCGATCACGACGGCGATCTCGGCCTCGTAGTCCATCTCGGCGGTCTGCCCGGCCGGCAGCCGGACCGCGGCGCCGGGGCCGCACACCGACGACGGCGCGGCCAGGTAGAGGACCGGCTCGTCGGGGACGGGACGTCCCGTCAGCTCGGCCTTGGAGTGGTAGTTCATGCCGATGCCCCACACGGCCCGGGGCCTGGCGATGGGGGCGGGCAGGCCGGTCCCGGCGTCCCCGTCCAGGGGGATCCGCCGGACGACCTTCGCCTCGGCCAGGGCGTCCAGCGAGCCGGTGGCCTCGATCACGGCGCCCGCGTCGGGGTACGGGGTGTCCAGGACGGCGACGCCACCGGCCTCGATCCGGCCGAGACCGCCCGAAGTCATCACAACATGCACGACATCATCTTTCGATGCGAGATGGATCCTGTCAAGAAATGAGAGACGGTATCTCATAATGCGATATAGCAGTGGTCGGGCAGCATGCGTCCACCGCCCGGCGCGGTGAGAGGCACGGCCGGGCGGCACGACGGAGAACGTGGAATCAGCCGCCCTGCGACGGGACGGCGCCGGCGACCTGCCGGGTCACCTCGGAACCGTCCCAGTAGTCGACCCTGCGGGCCACCAGGCCGTTCGCGTCCACCCACAGCCGGAACACGCCGCGGACCCGTACCGGCGCGTTCCCGGCCGAGACGAGCCGGAACGACATCGTGTAGGCCAGCACGGCCCGCACGTCCCGGACGACCAGGTCCTCCATCTCGTACTTCAGGTCGGCGAAGTCGGCCAGGAAGCCGTCCAGCCGTTCCCGGTACGCGGCGCGGCCGGTGACGCCGCGCCCCATCGGGGAGGTGTGCTCGCTGACGAAGCCCTCGGCGACGCATCCGGCGACCGCGTCGGCGTCATGGCGGTTGAGGGCGCCGAGGTACCGCAGCACCGCCGCACGGGTCCGTTCCTCGACCCGCGCGGCGGCGCCCGGTTCCGCCGGCCTCGGGACGCCGGTCAGGACCGCCCCCACTTGGCCCGGACGGTGTCGAACACCTTCTGGTTGTGGGAGATCTCGATGACGTTGCCGTCGGGGTCCTTGAGCGCGCAGATGTAGCCGACCGGGTCCGGCATGTCGCGCGGCTCCCAGTGCAGGCTGCCCAGCTCGCGGGCCCGCTCGGCCAACGCGTCCACGTCGGCGCGTTCGGGCACCTCGATGCCGATGTGGGCGAACGGGTGCAGCAGTCCGAGCTGCCCGCCCTTGTCCTTGTTGAAGGACACCAGCACCAGCACGAAAGGCGTCTCCACCTGGCCGTCATTGGACAGCCAGGCGCTCTCGCCGTCGGCGTCCTTGAACCGCTCCACCACCACCAGCGGGGTGAGCGAGGTGTAGAAGTCGATCGACTTGTCCAGGTCGCCGCTGGGCAGCGCGACGTGCGTCCAGCGCGCTGCGGTCAGTCCGGTCACGTTGTCCTCCTCGGAATCGTCCGGGCTCAAGGCACCCGGGCCTGATTGCACTTACGAATCACGCCGTACCCCGCTCGAACGGTTTGCCCAGGGCCCGCGGCTCGCGGTCCTTCGCGGCGAACAGCAGCATCGCCAGCAGGGCCAGCAGGTACGGGGCGACGATCAGCAGCTGCGAGTTCAGCTGGAAACCCAGCGCGGGCAGCGCCAGGCGCATCGCGTCGGCCAGCCCGAACAGCGCGCAGCCGAGCAGGGTGCGGCCCAGCCGCCACGCCCCGAAGATCACCGCGGCGATCACGATGAACCCGCGGCCCGCGGTCATGTTCTGGCTGAACGAGCCGACCTCGCCCACCGCGAGGTAGGCGCCGCCGAGCCCGGCCAGCAGCCCGCACCACAGCAGCGCCTGCCGGCGGCGCCCGTTGACGTCGATGCCGGTCACGTCCGCGGCCTGCGGATCCTCGCCGACCGCCCGGAGCTCCAGACCCCACCGGCTGCGCTCGACCAGCCACCACGTCAGCGGGACCACGGCGAACAGCAGGTAGACGGGCCAGCGCTCGACGAACAGCACCTGCCCGACGATCGGGATGTCGCGCAGCACCGGCACGCTGACCTGCCACACCTGGTGGCCGGTGAACGTCCCGGTGACGATCAGGTAGCTGGTCAGCCCCAGCACCAGCGTGTTCAGGACGAGCCCGACCACGAACGTGTTGACGGCCGCCCGGTGCGACAGGTTGCCGTGCACGAACCCGATGAGCAGGCCGACCAGCATCCCCGCCGCCAGCCCCGTCGTGGCGCTGCCGGTCACGGACGCGCCGGCGATCGCGCCGAACGCCCCGCCCAGCATCATCGCCTCGACGGAGATGTTGACCGTCCCGGCCCGTTCCGCGAGGTACTCCCCGCAGGCGGCGAACGCGAGCGGCACCGTCAGCCGGGCCCCGCTGGCGAGAATCGTGGAGATGTTGTCCGCGGCGCTCATGACGCGACCGCCTCCTTGGCCTTGGGCGCCGCCGTGCCCGCGTCGGCGCCGCCGCCCCGGCGGCTCTCCCGCCGGCGGCGCAGCGCCTCGGTCAGGACCGGCGGGACGACGAACGCGAGCACCAGCAGCGACTTGACCACGTCCACCAGGAAATGCGGGACGCCGGTCGACGCGAGGAACCCGCCCCCCGAACGCAGCACACCGAACAGCAGCGCGACCGGGATCGCCACCAGCGGCCGGTTGCGGGCGACCAGCGCCACCAGCAGACCGTCCCAGCCGATGTTGTTGGAGATGCCGCCCTGCAGCCGGTTGGTGCCGACGGGGCTGGCCAGCAGCACCGCCCCGGCCACGCCCGCGAACGCTCCGGACACGGCCAGCGCCGTCCCGCTCAGCGCCGCGACCCGCACCCCGGCGTGCCGGGCGGCCCGCGGGTTCAGGCCGAGCATCGTCAGCCGGAAACCCCACCGGCTGCGTGCGATCAGCACCGCGATCACCACGGCCAGGACCAGCGCGATCAGCAGGCCGCCGTTGACCTGCAGCCCCGGGTACTCGCCGATCGAACTCAGCAGCCCGTTCTCCGGCAGCCGGTTGGACTGCGGGGAGACCGTCGCGTTCCCGCGCCGGGTCTCCTGGAGCAGCCACGGCGTGTTCACCGCGTACGAGACGAGCTGCTGCGCCAGGAACGTCATCAGCAGCGTGCTCACCACGATGTTGACGCCGCGGAACCGGTGCATCAGCGAGCTGATCCCGGCCCACGCCCCGCCCGCCAGCGCCGCCGCGACCAACGCGATCACCAGCAGCGCAGGGCCCGGCACGGCCAGCCGCAGACCGACCCCCGCCCCGGCCAGCGCGCCGATGAGCACCTGGCCCTCCTGGCCGAGGTTGAACACGCCCGCGCGGACGCACACGCACGTCCCGACCGCCACCAGCAGCAGCGGCGCCGTGTACAGCAGCGTCGAGCTCACGGCCGACGGACTCGACAGGCTCCCGTCGTACAGCGCCGTCACGGCCCCCGCCGGGGACCCGCCGGTCGCCGCCACCAGCGCCGACGACACCGCCAGCGCCAGCGCGACCGCGACCGCGGTCGCCAGGGCCACCTGCGCCCCGCCGGCCCCGGGATTCAACGCGACGGCCAGCCGCCGCCCGGAACGATCGGCGTCCGTCATGCCGCCACACCCCCGACGAGCATGCCGAGGCGTTCGGCCGTGGCCTCGGCGGTGGGCAGCAGGCCGGTGACGCGGCCCCGGGAGATGACGGCGATCCGGGACGCCAGCGCCATGACCTCCTCCAGCTCGGTGGTGATCAGCAGCACCGCCACCCCGCCGGACGCGGCCTTGCGCAGGCGCAGGTACATGTCCTCGATGGCGCCGACGTCCAGGCCGTGGGTGGGCTGGGCCGCGACCAGGACCGCCGGGTTCGCCGACATCTCCCGGGCGAGGACCACCCGCTGCTGGTTGCCGCCCGACAGGCTGCGGACGGGCGCGTCCAGCGACGAGGTGATGATGTTGAACTCCGCCGCCAGCCGCCGGGCGACCTCGTGGGTCCTGCGCCGGTCGATCAGCATCCGGCCGCTGACGGAGTCGAGCGACTTCATCACCAGGTTGTCGGCGACGCTCATGTCGAGGACGACGCCGGAGGCGTGCCGGTCCTCCGGGACGATGCCGAGGCCCGCCTTGTGCAGCGCGCCCGGCTTGGCCGGGTCGATCCGCACCCCGTTGACCTCGACCGTCCCGGCGGAGGGCTCGGCCAGGCCGGACAGCAGGTCGCCCAGCGTCGCCTGGCCGTTGCCCTCCACCCCGTACAGGCCGACGATCTCGCCGGGCGCCACGTCCAGGCCGAAGTCGTCGAGCAGCGTGACGCCCTCGGACCGGACGGTGATGCCCGACAGCCGCAGCGCCGGCCCGGTGTCCGGCTCCGGGACGTCCCGCTCCCGCTGCGGCCTGCCGCGGCGCTCGACCGGGAGCATGCCCAGCGCGGCCGCTTCGGCGCGCAGCGACACGTCCCGGCCGACCATCTGCCGCGCCAGCTCCTGCGCGCCGGTCTCCGCGGTCGCGCTGTGGAACGCGACGCGGCCCCGGCGCAGCACGGTCACCCGGTCGGTGGCCGTGGTGATCTCGGTCAGCTTGTGGCTGATCAGGACCACCGCGCGGTCCTCGCCGGCGACGACCTCGCGCAGCACGCCGAACAGCTCCGCCGACTCGGCCTGGGTGAGCACCGAGGTGGGCTCGTCCAGGACGAGGACGGACGGGTCGCGGCGCAGGCACTTGATCAGCTCGACCCGCTGCCGCTCCCCGGCCGACAGCCGCGACACCGGCGCGAGGGGGTCGATCGGCAGCCCGTAGCGGCCGCCGACCTCCTCGACCTGCTCGCATGCCCGCACCCGGTCGACCCTGCCGGTGTCGCCGAGGCTGACGTTCTCCCAGACGGTGAGCGGCTCGATGAGGCTGAAGTGCTGGTGCACCATGCCGATGCCGAGCGCGATCGCCTCCTGCGGCCCCGCCACCTCGACCGGGCGGCCGTCGTGGTGGATCGTTCCCGTGTCGCGCCGGACGAGCCCGAGCAGGATCTTCATCAGCGTGGACTTGCCCGCGCCGTTCTCACCCAGCAGGCCGTGGATCTCCCCGCGGTGGACGGTCAGGTCCACGGCGTCGCAGGCCACGACCTGACCATAGGTCTTGCTGATCCCGCGCAGCGCCAGCGCGGGCGCCCGAGCACCGTCACGATCGGTCATGTCACTTACCGAGCCTCTCCACTTCCGCGGAGGCGTTGATCTTCCCGCTCGCGATGTCCTTCATGAAGGCATCGATCTTCTTCTGAGCCTCGGGGCCGGCCTTGCACAGCTTGACCGTGGGGTACGGGTCCTTGCCGATCGTCCACACCTTCTGCACGCCCATCTCGAGCTTGCCGGCGGCGAACAGCTTCAGCGCCTCGGTGAAGTAGTCGCCGGGGCTGAACAGCACCGAGATGTCGAACTTCGGGTCGGTGGAGGCGCACCGGTCGGTGCCCGGGGTCAGCGTGATGAGGTTCTTGGTGTTGGCCAGCTTCGTGGCGGCGTCGGTGGAGCCGCCGAGGTACGGGTAGACGGCCCCGACACCCTGGTCCATCTGGGCCTGCACGGCCTCCTTGGCCTTGGCGGCGTCGTCCTGGTCACCGGCGTAGGTCGTGGTGACGGTCGCGTCCGGGATCACCGAGCGGATGCCCGCCTTGAACGCCTTGGAGGCGTTGATGTTGAAGTCGAGCTCCATGCCGGCCACGAACGCGGCCTTCTTGGTGCCGCGCTCCTGCATCAGGACGCCGGTCGCGTACCCGGCCGACAGGATGCTCTGGGCGGGGTCGTCGGTGGACAGCATGATCCTGGGGGTCTGCTGGACGTTGCCGGAGCTCGGGACGTACCAGGCGGTCTTCGCGCACACCGCCTCCTCCGAGGCGGGGATGGCGTCCTTGAGTTCGGAGGCGCCGAGCGCGACCATGTCGACCTTCTGCTGGCACAGCGCGCGGGCCGCGCTCAGCGCCTCGCTCTCGGGGACGCTGCCGCGCTTGATGAGCTCCCAGCCCTTCTCCTTGGCGAACGCCTCGGCGCTGGTCACGAAGCTCTCGTAGTAGCCGTTGTCGTTGATGTCGCCGGGGCTGAGCACGCCGATGACGACCTTGCCGTCGCCGTTGACGTCGGGCTCGCCGGGCAGCACGCCGCTGCCCGACCCGCCGGCGGCGGTGCTCTGGTTCGCGGTGGCGTCGCTGTCGGCGCAGCCGGCGAGGGCGAGCATGGTCGCGCACGCGACGGCCGCGCCCGCGATCCGTACCGTTTTACGGTTCTTCACCTCAGGGGTCCTTTCGATCGGACGGTGAGACGTGCAAGGAGCGGGAGCTCGTTGTGGCGGTGGCCGCGGGGACCACCGGCCAGCGGCTGGGGACGTCGAGCCCCGCCGCGCGCAGCAGCGCGGCGGACCGCTCTGCCGCCTCCCGGCGCAGGTCCCCGACGTCGACGGTCGTGAGCCGGCGGTCGCGGACGACCGCCTTCCCGGCGACCAGGACGTCGCGGACGGTGTGGCCGGGTGCACCCCACACCAGGTGCGTGGCCAGGTCGCCGACCGGCGTCCAGGCCAGATCTCGCGTGTCGAGCACGACGAGGTCGGCGGCCTTGCCGACCTCGATCGACCCGACCAGGTCGCCGAGGCCGGCCGCCTCGGCGCCGGCACAGGTGGCCAGCGCGAACGCCTCGTCCGCGCGCAGCGGCCACCCGCCCCGGTCGTTCTCCAGGCCGGCCAGGAGCCCGGCCGTGCGCAGCACGTCGGGCGCGTCGCCGGCGTTGTGGGCGTCGCAGCCGAGCGCGACGCGCCCGCCGCGCCGGATCAGCTCGCCGTGCCGCCCGGCCCGCGTGTAGCCCTGGCCGAGGCGCAGGTACGCACCCGGGCACGACGCCACCGCCGTGCGGGTCGCGAGGACCGCCTCGACCTCCTCGTCGTCGAGCCACACGGCGTGGCCGAGGAGGACGCGGGGGCCGAGCACGCCCAGCTCGCGCAGGTGGACGAGGGGGCGGGCGCCGGTGCGGCTCAGGTACGACTCGGCGTCGCCGGGGCCGGGCGACATGTGGAAGGTCATGGTGGTGCCGAGGCGCTCGGCGAGGGCGGCCGCGCCGGTGAACAGCTCGTCGCTGACCAGGTCGTGGCCGACCAGCGTGATCCAGCCGGTGACGAGGCCGCCGGCGGGCAGGCTCCGCACGATCTCCTCCTGCCGGGCCAGCGCCTCGGCGGCGGGCAGGGAGTGCGGCACTCCGGGGGCGTCCCAGCCCCAGCCGCCGACCCGTCCCCGGATCCCGGCCGCGGCCAGCCCGGCGGCGACCCGTTCCGGGTGCGCCACGGTGCCCGCCTCCAGGACGGTGGTGACGCCGCGCGTCAGGGACTCGGCGGCGGTGAGGGCCGCCGACACCTCGTCATCGTCGCCGGAGACCAGCCCGTGCAGCGGCACCGCCCACCCGAAGATCGCCTCCTGGGAGCCGATGTCGTCGGGGATCACGCTGCGGATCAGCGGGTCCACGGTGCAGTGCTGGTGGGCGTTGACCATGCCGGGCACGATGACGCAGCCGCTCGCGTCCAGCTCGGCGGCGCCGGGGTGGTCAGCGCGGAGCGTCCGGTGCGGGCCGATCGCGGCGACGCGGCCGTCCGCGACCGCGACGGTGGCGCCGGTGACGACCTCGCGTCCGGGCGCCATCGTCACCACGGTCGCGCCGGTGATCAGGAGGGGGTCATGGGTCATGGCCGGACCAGGACCTTGCCGATGGCCGCGCGCGACTCGGCGGCGGCGAACGCGGCGGGCAGCTCGTCCAGCCCGTACTCGGCCATCCGGACGGCCCGCAGGCCGCCGCCGTAGTAGGCGCTCAGCATCGCGGAGAACTCGGCCTCGGTGTAGGCGCCCGAGCCCAGCAGCCGCAGGCCGCGGTGGTAGACGCCGGCGAGGGAGATCGTGACCTCGTCGCCGGTGGTGTTGCCGAAGGTCACCAGCCGCCCGCCCGCGCGCAGGCTGTCCAGGGACGTCTTCAAGGTCGCCGCGCCGACATGGTCGAGCGCGAGGTCGGCGCCCTCGCCGCCGGTGAAGCGGCGTACGGCCGGGACGACGTCGGCGTCGTTGTGCAGCAGCAGGTCCGCGCCCAGGTCCGCGGCGAGCGCGAGCTTGGCGTCGCTGCCCGCGACCGCGACGACCCGGGCCCCGGCGCGCTTGGCGAGCTGGACGGCGGCGATGCTGACCCCGCTGGCGGCGGCCTGCACCAGGACGGTCTCACCGGCGGTCACCGCGCCGACCGTGAGGGTGGCGTGCCAGGCGGTGCTCCAGGTGGACGGCAGCGCGGCGGCCTCGGCGAGCCCGACGTGGCCGGGGACGCGGTGGGCGAGCCGCGCGGGCACGGCGACGTACTCGGCGAAGCCGCCGGCGGTGTTCCCGCCGATGACGCGGACGTCGGCGCAGTGGCCGGGGTCCCCGGCTGCGCAGCGCCCGCATGTTCCGCAGCCGAGCGTCGGGTCGATCACGACGCGGTCGCCGGGGGCGATCCCGCGCACCTCGTCGCCGGCCGCCTCGACGTGCCCGGCCACGTCCATGCCGGCGATGTGCGGGAGGCGGAAGCCGGGCAGCACGGCGGGGCCGCGGCGCTGGAGGACGTCGAGCCGGTTCAGCGCGCAGGCCCGTACCCGGACCAGCACGTCACGAGGACCGGGAACCGGGTCGGCGATGTGCCGCAGCGACACCACCTCCGGGCCACCGAACCCCGTCTGGACCAGCGCTTTCACCCGTGACCTCCGGTCAGGACACCCCTGGACTCATCTCGCATTGTGAACCGACGGTTCGCAATGTGAGGTAACTCTGAACCCCGCCTCCGGGATGTGTCAACACCTGGGCGGAAACTCGGCGACACCCCTCGCGCGGGCCGCTCAGCGGTCGAGCAGCCGCACCGCCACCGCCTTCTCCTGCGTGTACTCGCGCAGCGCCGCGTACCCGCCGCCCGCGCTGAACCCGCTGTCCTTCTGCATGTTGAACGGGAACCCGATGACCCCCGCGTCGTGGAACTGGTTCACCGCGACCTGGCCGGACCGCACGTCCTTGGCCACGCGCAGCGCCCGCGACACGTCGTCGGTCCAGATGCAGGTCAGGAGCCCGAAATCAGTGTCGTTCATCATGTCGACTGCTTGGCCGGTGCCGGAGAAGCCCTGCACGGCCAGGACGGGCCCGAAGACCTCCTCGCGGACGACCCGCATCCCGGAGTCCACCCCGTCCAGGACGGTCGGCGCCACGAACCAGCCGCCGCCCGGCACCTCGGCCTTCGCGCCGCCGGTCACCACGCGGGCGCCCTCCGCGGGCGCGCCCTCCAGGAAGCCGAGCACCCGCTCGTACTGCTCCCGGCTGACCAGCGGCCCCATGTCGAGGTCCTGGTCCCAGGTACCGAGCCGGACGGCCCGCATGCCCGCCACGACGCGCTCGGTCACCTCGGCGCGGATCGACTCCTCGACCAGGAGCCGCGAGCCCGCGTAGCAGTTCTGGCCGGCGTTCTCGGTGATGGAGCCGACGATCGCCGGGATCGCCACGTCGAGATCGGCGTCCGCGAACACCACGTTGGGCGACTTGCCGCCCAGTTCCAGCTTGACCGGAACCAGGTTCTCGGACGCGGCGCGCATCACCGCGCGTCCGGTGGCCGTGGAACCGACGAAGCTGATGTGGTCGACGTCCGGGTGGGAGGTGAGCGCGACGCCCGCCTCCGCGCCGAGGCCGGTCACGACGTTGAAGACCCCCGGCGGGAGACCGGCCTCGCGGGCCAGCTCCGCCAGCGCCAGCGGCCCGAGCGGGGCGATCTCGGACGGCTTGAGCACGACCGTGTTGCCGGCCGCGAGCGCGGGCGCGGCGTTGGCGGCCGACAGCAGCATTGGCACGTTCCAGGGGAGCGTCACCGCGCACACCCCGAACGGCTCGGGGATCGTGAAGCCCAGATAGTCGGGCGTGCGGGTGGGCAGCGTGACGCCGGTGAGCTTGTCGGCGGCGCCGGCGAAGTACTCGATGATCCCGTGCGCGATGAAGGCGTTCGTCCGCCCGCCGGACAGCGGCTTGCCGACGTCGCGCGCCTCGTACCGGGCCAGGTCCTCGACCCGCCTCATGACCAGCGCGGCCCAGCGTCCCAGCAGGGCGCCGCGCTCGGCCGGAGAGGTCGCGGCCCAGCCGGGAAAGGCCCGCCGGGCGGCGGCGACCGCGTCGTCCACGTCGGCCTGGCCGGCGCGCGCGATTTGCTGGATAGCCTTGCTGTTCGCAGGGTCCAGGACGGGAAGTTCTCCCTGGTCACGGGCGCGAACCCAGGCTCCGTCGATCAGCTGCCTGGCGGCCGGAATCTCAAGTGCGGGCATACCGGGAATCCTTGACCGGAATTATCCCGCATGTCAAGATGCCGTATCTCTTTATGAAATGACTTGGGGAGGTCGCATGCGGGTCACCGCCGCCGTCCTGGACCGCCCGGGCGAGCCCCTGGCCCTGCGGGACGTGGAACTCGGCCCGCCCCGTCCCGACGAGGTCCTGGTCCGGCTGAGCTCCGTCGGCATCTGCGCCACCGACCTGGAGTTCGCCACCTTCATGGACGCGCCCGCCGTGCTCGGGCACGAGGGCGCGGGCGTCGTGGAGAAGACCGGCGACCAGGTCACCTCGGTCGCGCCCGGCGACCATGTGGCGCTGTCGTACACCTCGTGCGGCCGGTGCCGGCCCTGCCTGACCGGGTCGCCCGGCTACTGCCTGCGCTTCGACGCCCTCAACTTCAGCGGGCGGCGCCCCGACGGGTCCTCCGCGGTCTCGCTCGGCGGAACCGAGATCAACGCGCACTTCCTCGGGCAGTCGTCGTTCGCCGACCACGTGATCGCGCCCGCCCGCGCCGTGGTGCCGATCGGCAAGGACGCCGACCTGACCCTGGCCGGGCCGTTCGGCTGCGGCTTCCAGACCGGCGCCGGCGGCGTCCTCAACGTGCTGCGGCCCTCGCCCGGCTCGTCGATCGCGATCTTCGGTGCCGGCGCCGTCGGCGTCGCGTCGATCCTGGCGGCCGTCCTCAGCGGATGCACGACCGTCGCGGCCGTCGACCTCAACGCGGAACGCCTCGACGCGGCCCGCTCCCTCGGCGCCACGCACGGCGTCACCGGCGGCGAGGGCGCCGCGGGCGAACTGCACCAGATCGCCCCGGACGGCTTCGACTTCGTCCTCGACACCACCGGCCGCGCGGACGTCCTCCGCACCGCCGTGGAGGCCCTCGCCCCGCTCGGCCGCTGCGGCGTGATCGGCGTCGGCCCGAGCGAGGAGATGACCTTCGACTGGCGCAGCGTCCTGAACGGGCGCACGATCACCGGCATCATCGGCGGCGGCGGGATACCGCAGGTCTTCGTGCCCGAACTGCTGCGGCTGAACGCGGCGGGCCGGTTCCCGGTGGACGTGATCGTCGGGCACTTCCCGTTCGAGCGGATCGGCGAGGCCGTCGAGGCGGCCAAGCGGGGCACGGTCGGCAAGGCCGTCCTGACCTTCTGAATCTCCCAGAGGCGCGGCTGGGCAACACCGCGCGGAAGACATGCGCATCTGGAGTCGTGCCAATGACGCAGCAGCACATGACACAGCAGGACCACCACTTCGACCACCACTCGGACGAGTGCAACGCCGACCCGGTCGCGTACTACGCCGCGTACCGGGAGGGCTGCCCCGTCGGGCGCACCTCCGCGCACGGCGGCTTCGTCTACACGACGCGGTACGCCGACGTGACGCGCATCGCCCGCGACGACGACGCGTTCTCCTCCTCGCGCGAGACGAGCGGGGTGGACGCGGTCGCCATCGTCATCCCGAGCGGGCCGGGCCTGGAGCAGTACCCGATCGAGGTCGACCCGCCGCGGGCCGCCGGCTACCGCGACCTGATCAACCCGCTGCTGAGCCCGGCGGCGGTCGAGCGGCTGCGGCCGATGATCGCCCGCCACGCCTCCCGGGCCGTGGACGCGTTCATCGAACTGGGCTCGGCCGACTTCGTCCGCGACCTGACCAACCCGGTACCGGCCGCCGTCACCCTCGACTGGCTCGGCTTCCCCGAGGAGGACTGGGCGCCGCTGGCCGGGCCGATCCACGACATCTTCGCCGCCCCCGCCGGCAGCGAACGGGAGCGGCGCGGAGCCGAGGGCCTCGCGTACATGGAGCAGCGCATCCGCGAGCTGATCCGCGACCGACGCGCCGAGCCCCGGCAGGACGCGGTCAGCGCGCTCGCCACCGCCCGCAACGCCGGCGGCGAGCCGTTCACCGAGGACGAGCTGGTCTCGGTCATCGGGCTGCTCATCGCGGGCGGCGTCGACACCACGACCTCGCTGACCGGTTCGACGCTGGTCCACCTGAGCCGCGACCCGGACCAGCGGCGCCGCCTCATCGACTCGCCCGACCTGCTGGAACGGGCCACCGAGGAGTTCCTGCGGGCGTTCGCGCCGTCCCAGTCGATGGCCCGCACGGCGCGCACCGACACCGAGGTCGGCGGCTGCCCGGTCCGGGCGGGCGAGCGCGTCCTGCTCCCGTGGGTGGCCGCCAACCACGACCCCGCCGTGTTCCCCGAGCCGGAGGAGATCCGGCTCGACCGCGACGCGTCCCGGCACCTGAGCTTCGGGATCGGCTCGCACCGCTGCGCCGGCGCCCACCTGGCCCGCGCGATGTTCCGCGAGATGATGACGCAGGTGCTGACCCGGCTGCCGGACTTCCAGGTGCTGGAGGACGGACTCGTCGAGTACCCGACCAGCGGCAACCAGAAGGGCTGGGACGCGCTCCCGGCCGTCTTCACCCCGGGTCCGCGCGCCGGTGGGAGCACCGTGGCCGCCACGACCCTCGGCGCCTCGTACGACCTGACCGTGACGGGCGCCGAAAAGGCGGCCGACGATGTGCTCGCCCTGACGCTGGCGCGCGCCGACGGCGGCGAGACACCCGCCTGGGAACCCGGCGCCCACCTTGAGCTGCGGCTTCCGTCAGGACGCGTGCGCCAGTACTCGCTGTGCGGCGACCCGGGGGACCGTTCGCACTACCGGATCGCGGTGCTGCGCGAGACGGACGGCAGGGGCGGCTCGGAGGAGGTGCACGCGCTGGCCCGCGACGGCGTCACGTTCGGTGTGCGCGGCCCGCGCAACCACTTCCCGCTGGTGGAAGCGGGCTCCTACCTGTTCCTCGCGGGCGGCATCGGTGTCACGCCCATCCTGGCCATGGTGCGCGCGGCGGCCGCACGCGGCGCCGGCTTCCAGGTCGTGTACGGCGGCCGGACCCGAGCGTCGATGGCCTTCCGGGACGAACTGGCCGCCGTCGCGGGCGACCGGCTGCGCGTCCTGCCGCAGGACGAGACCGGCATCCCGGACTTGAAGGCCATCCTCGCGGAGACCGGCCCGGACACGGCGATCTACTGCTGCGGCCCCACCGGGATGATCGCCGCGGCCGAGGGCGCCTGCGACGAACTGGGCATCCGGACCCGGTTGCACGTCGAGCGCTTCACCGGCGACGACTCGCTGGAGGTGGCGTTCGACCCGGCGCTCAACACCGAGTTCGACGTCCACCTCGCCCGTACCGGCGCCACGCTGCGGGTCCCCGCCGACCGCCGGCTCATCGAGGTGATCCAGGAGGTCGTGCCCGGCCTGTCGTACGACTGCGAGAAGGGCTACTGCGGCGCGTGCGAGACGCGCGTGCTGGCCGGCGACCCCGAGCACCGCGACTCGCTGCTCAGCGAGGAGGAGCGGGCCGCGGGCCGGACGATGATGATCTGCGTGGGCCGCTGCACCTCCCCCCGCCTGACCCTCGACCTGTGACGTCGACCTGCGGCGGGTCGCCCCCATGGGCCGCCTCATGGGGGCGGCTCGCCGCAGGTGAACGTGGTTCGGGACGGCCGGCGGTCAGCCGGTGCCGTCGTTCCCGTGGCCTCCGCGCTCGTCGGACACGGGATGCTCGACCAGCGCCAGAACACGGTTGGACATGAAGCGGGCCGTGCGGACGGCGGTGCCCGTCCGCGTCACCTCGCTGACCTCGACCACACCCCGCCGGTTGCCGATCTCCACACGGCGGCCGGCGCGGGTCGCGGCCACCTCGTAGGTCCTGGTGGACGCGCCGCCGACGTCGACCACGATCTCGACCCAGTCGCCCTTCATCGCCAACCCCTCCGACATCCGAACGAATGTTCGATATATACCCGGGGAGGCCTCTGGGCAACCGCGCGGGCTCGGGTCAGCCCCACAGCAGCTGGACGATCGCGACCAGCCCCACCGCCACGATCACCCCGCGCAGCAGCAGCTGAGAGATCCTGCGCGCGAGCTTCGCGCCGAGCAGCCCGCCGACCGTCGAGCCGACCGCGATCAGCAGCACCGCCCACCAGGCGATCTCGGTCCGGCCGAGCATCCACATCCCGATGAACAGCACCGCGGCCGTGCCGTTGACGATCGACACCATCGCGTTCTTCACGCCGTTCAGCCGCTGCAGGTCGTCGTCCAGCCCGATCCCGAGCAGCGCGATCAGCAAGATCCCCTGCGCCGCACCGAAATAGCCGCCGTACATTCCGGTGCCGAAAACGCCCAGCCACAGCCCGGGACCCCCGTCCGGCCGGTGCCCCGCACGCTCGTCCCGGCGGGCCCGCATCCACGCCTGCAGCCTCGGCTGGAGGACCACCAGCACCAGCGCGACCAGGATCAGGCCGGGCACGATCACGGCGAACGCCTCGGGCGGCAGCGTCAGCAACAGCAGCGCGCCCGCCATCGCACCGGCGAGCGAGGCGCTGCCGAGGCGCAGCAGCCGGCCGCGCTGCCCCTTCAGCTCCTCCCGGTACCCGTAGGCGCCGCTGACATTGCCCGTCACCAGCCCGAGGTTGTTGGACACATTGGCCACGACCGGGGGATACCCGAGCGCGAGAAGGGTCGGGAACGTGATCAGCGAGCCGGAGCCCACGATCGCGTTGATCCCCCCGGCGGCGATCCCGGCGGCGAGCACCGCGATCGCATCAAGGACGTCCACATCTCACCCGTTCGGATACCTGAAATTCGCAAGGGCTCCATGATGGTAGAGACCCGGACGGACCGACCCGGAAACCGGGGCACGTGAACGGCGTCATGCGGTACGGCATCCCGCATGGCGGGGCTCATGTACGGCAGGCCGCCCCTCAGCGGGGGGCGGCGCGGGCGTACCAGCGGCCGTTCTGGCGGTCCACGGCGAGCGGGAGGCCGAACGTGTCCGACAGCCGCTCGGCGGTGAACACCTCGTCCACCTTGCCCTGCGCGACGACCTCGCCGCCGCGCAGCAGCAGCGCGTGGGTGAAGCCCTCGGGGACCTCCTCCACATGGTGCGTGACGATCGCCATCGTGGGGGCGTCCGGGTCGTCGGCGAGGGCGGCCAGCCGGGCGACGAGATCCTCGCGCCCGCCGAGGTCGAGGCCCGCGGCGGGCTCGTCCAGCAGCAGCAGTTCGGGGTCGGGCATCAGCGCGCGGGCGATCTGGACGCGCTTGCGCTCGCCCTCGGACAGCGTGCTGAACGTGCGCCGGATCAGGTCGGCGCAGCCGAGCGCGTCCAGCAGCGCGACCGCGCGGCTCACGTCGGTCGAGTCGTACTCCTCCCGCCAGCGCCCCAGGATCGCGTACGAGCCGGTCAGCACCAGGTCGACGACCCGCTCGCCGGTCGGGATCTTCTCCGCGATCGAGGAGCTGGCCAGGCCGATACGGGGACGCAACTCGAACACGTCGGTGCGGCCCAGCTCCTCCTCCAGGATCTCGACCGTGCCCTCGGTCGGATGCAGCATCGCGGCGGCGATCTGGAGCAGGGTGGTCTTCCCCGCTCCGTTCGGGCCCACGACGACCCACCGCTCGCCCTCGCTCACCGTCCACGTGACGTCGCGAAGGAGGGTCGCCCCATCGCGCTTGACCCCGACTCCGCGGAGCTGAAGTACTTCGCCGGCCATCGCGCGCCTTCGTCCCCAATCCCGGTGGTCCCTGATCCTCAGAAGAGAACCTATGCGATCGGGGCGGCCGCCGCCTCCCGGCTCCCCACCGAAACGTCGGTCCCGGTATGCACCCTGGACGCGAGAGGTTGGTTACGTCCGGTGGCATCGGCCATCCGAACGCTTATGGTGGTTCGCATGCCCGTTGGGGAGTGTGTATGAGCGCGGCCGTCGCGACGGCACTGGTCGCCTGGGGCAACGCCTGGCTGACCGGGCACGTCGGTCTCGACGAGGCGGTGGACGCGGTCGAGAAGAACGCGGGCCCGCAGATCCTGGGCGGCGAGCCCGCCGAGGTGACGCTGCGTCGCGGGCTCGGCGACCTGCGCGTCGGCGGAATGACGGCACTGCGGCTGGCCCTCCCCGAACCGGGCGACCCGCTCGGGCTGACCGGCCCGCCCGGCCTCAACCGCGCGGCGATCGAGGCGGGCGCCGCCGTCGTCGCCGTACTCGGCGCCGACCGGGCGATCGGCCTCCTGCCCGCCGAGGACCGGCGCGGATCGTCGTACGTCGGCATCCGCTGGACGACCCACGACGCGTCCCCCGCGCCGCCGGACGTCCCGTCCCTCGCGGAGGCGGACCGGCAGCTCACCCTCGCGATGCGGGACGCCACCGAGGCGCTGCTGACCGTGGACGACTTCGCCGGCGTGCCGCCGGAGATCGCCGACGCGCTGGCCGACATGCGCGACCCGGACCGCGGCGGCCATCCCCTCGCCCCCGGCTACCCGGCCCGCGCGCACCGTCTCGCCGCGCTCGCCGGCCGGCTCTCCCTCGTCGTGGAGCTCGCCCGGCAGATGGACGACCGCGGCCTCGGCATCGACCAGATGCGGCGCCGCGGTGAGGCGCTGCGGCTGCTGGACCGGGCCGTCCGGCGGGCCCTCGTGGCCGCGTGCAACAGCGCGTTCGACCACGTCCCCTGAGCGGAACGGTCCCTCGAACGCGAACGGGGCGCCCCCGGAAGGGACGCCCCGCTCACGAACCGATGATCAGTTGCGCACCACGAGGGTGTTGCAGACCTTGTCGGCGAACGTCTGCTTGCGGTCGTCCCACAGCGGCCAGAGGAAGCCGATGTAGCAGAGCGCGCCGTCGAGGGCGTGGGCGATCTTGCGGACGAAGGCCATGCCGAAGCCGATCGGCTGGCCGGTCTGCGCGCTGACGAGACGGATGCCCATCTGCCGCTTGCCGATCGACTGGCCGGTGGTGCCCTCCTGGTAGCAGATCCACAGGAAGGCGCCGAGGTAGACGGCGAACCCGATCAGGATGAACAGCATGCCGATCACGGCCGCGCCGCCGCTGCCGGACCCGCCGAGCAGCGCGCCGATCAGGTACAGCACGAAGAACGGGGCGCCGATCACCAGGTAGTCGATGATGTAGCCACCGGCACGCGAGCCCCATTCGGCGAGCTGGCCGCCGGAGCCGTAGTGGTGGTGGTGGACCTCCTGGTAACCCGGCTGGGCCGGGGGCGCCGGCGGCGCACCGTAGCCGGGCTGGGCGGGAGGCTGCTGGCCGTACCCGGGCTGCGCCGCGGGCTGACCGTAGCCCGGCTGCGCCGGGGGCTGGCCGTAGCCCGGCTGGGCGGGGGGCTGCTGACCGTAGCCCGGCTGGGCCGGGGGCTGCTGACCGTAGCCCGGCTGGGCCGGGGGCTGCTGGCCGTACCCGGGCTGCTGCTGCCCGTAGCCCGGCTGCTGGCCGTACGGGTCGTAGGGGTTACCCACACTTGCTCCTTATTGATTGACCCTGTGGTTATGTGACGCCCGCCGGACCCGGTGGGCTCCGCAAGTCTGACCGACGATCGACCGCGGCTCAAACGCGCAGAACACCGAACCGGACGAGCTGCCACAGCTCCGACCCCACGAGGGCGGTGCCGAGCATCCAGGCACGGGTCTTCGGCTGGAGTGCCCACCACCGTCCTCCCAGCCCCAGTGGCGCGACCGCGACGGCGATCGCGCCGGTGAGGGCCACCGGATTCGCGAGCACGGCCTGGGCGGGACGACCCGAGCCGAACTCGATGAACACGGTGGTCCCCCCGCACAGGGGACACGGGATTCCGGTGAGCGCCCGAAGGGGACAGAGCACGCCGGGGTCGTTGACACGGTGGATCCATGACGCGCCGATGGCCGCGACGGCCATCGCCGACACACGCAGAGCCGCACCCAGGGGTCCGTGCCGCGCTGCGGTGAGGGTCCGGCTGACGAGCCCGCCGAGCACACCGTCCGGTGCACCGGTGACCGCCGCCCCGGGCGCTTCCCCCACGAATCCTCCGCCTCGATGACTAAAGCTGAGTGACCCGTATACCGGGTGCACCCCGAGGCTGGTCAAGCCCTGGCAACGGTCTGCAATCGGACCGTTACACAGTGCTCGGTGACATCACCTCTCGGCAAGAGTAGGACAAATCGCCACCTGCGTGAGCACTCTTTTACCCGACGAGTTCCATGAATCGTCTGGAAATTCGCCACCCGGTCCACCAGTCGGGGCAATGGAGGTCAGGCCTGGGCGGCGGCGCCCACGACCATGGGGGGTTCGGCGCCGGTCACGTGATCGGACTCCACGACGTCGGCGACGACCGCGGTGATGTTGTCGGGGCCTCCGTTGTCGCGGGCCATCTCGATCAGCCGGTCGACGGCGCGCTGCGGGTCGGCCTCGGCGGACAGCACCTCGTAGATCTTCTGCGCGTCGACCGGGCCGCACAGCCCGTCCGAGCACAGCAGGTAGCGGTCGCCGAGCTGGGCGTCGCGAAGGCGCAGGTCGGGCTCGCGGTCGTCCCGCCCGTCCAGCACCCGGTACAGCACGTGCGACAGCCGCGACGTCTCGGCCGGGTCGGCGGTCTGGCCCGCCGCCTCGGCCTCCGCCTTGAGCAGCTCGTCCATCGTGTGGTCCTGGGTCATCTGGTAGAGCTCGCCGTCGCGCAGCATGTAGCCGCGCGAGTCTCCGACGTGCGCCAGCGCCACGGACTCGCCGGACCAGAGCATGGCGGTGAGCGTGGTGCCCATCCGGCTCAGGTCCGGGCGTTCCTCCCGGACGATCCGCAACTTCTCGTTGGCCTCGGCCACCGCGCGGCCCAGGATGTCGACAAGATCGTCTTTAGGGGCATCGGTGTCGAGCGAGCGCAGTGAGCCGATGACGGTGGAGCTGGCGACCTCGCCGCCCGCGTAGCCGCCCATGCCGTCCGCGACCGCGATCAACCGCGCACCGGCGTAACCCGAGTCCTCGTTGTTCTCGCGGTTACAGCCGATGTCGCTGCCTGCTGCGTATCTGATTGCTACGTTCATACCAATTTCGATGACGATCCTGTCAGAGGAGTTGTATCAGCCGCGGGCGGTGGCTTCCCCGGTTTCCCCGGTTTCCCCGGGTGCGCCGGACGAGCCGACGCCGTGCCGGACGGCGTACAGCGCCGCCTGCGTCCGATCCTGGACTCCCAGTTTCATGAGCAGATTACTGACGTGCGTCTTGACCGTCTTCTCGGACACCACGAGTGCGCGGGCGATCTCCCGGTTGGACCTCCCCCGCGCGATGTGCACGAGCACCTCCCGTTCCCGTTCGGTCAGCGCGGCCAGGCCGCGGTCGTCACCTCCGGCGCCACGGCCCGCCGGACCGTCCGCCAGCATCGCCTCGGCCGCGTCGGGCGCGAACAGCACGTGCCCGTCGTGGACCGCCCGGATCGCCTGCACGAGCGCCTGCGGGTCGACGTCCTTGTACAGGTACCCGGACGCGCCCGCCTGGACCGCCGGCAGCACATGCCCGCGCTCGGTGACGCTGGTCAGGACGAGGACGCGTGCCGGCACCCCACGAGCCCGCAGCTCCGTCAGCGCGGCCAAGCCGTCGGCGCCCGGCATCTTGAGGTCCAGGAGCACGATATCGGGCTCCAGCGATTCGGCCAGTGTCACGGCCGACGCGCCGTCCCCGGCCTCGCCGACGACCTCGATGTCCTCCTGGATGCCGAGGAAGGTGCGCAGTCCCTGCCGGACGACCGGATGGTCGTCGGCGATCAGGACCTTGATCGTTCCATGTCGCGGCCCGCCGCCGTTCGCGGTCACAGCGGCACCTCCAGCCGGACGGTCGTGCCCCGTCCCGGAGCGGCGTCGATGGTGAGGCCACCGCCGATCGAGTACGCACGGTCCCGCATGGACTCGAGCCCCAGCCCGCCCTGCGGCTCGGCCGTGTCGGACGCGTCGAAGCCCGAGCCGTCGTCGGCGACCTCCAGGACGGCGCGTCCATCCTGCGTGGCCAGGCGGACCTCCACCGTCTGGGCCCCGGCGTGTCGCAGCGCGTTGTAGAGGGCCTCCTGGGTGATGCGGAAGGCGACGGCCTCATGGTCCTCCGGCAGGACGACGGCCTCGTCGGCGGCGATGCGCACGGTGGCCTCGTGCGCCCGGTCGAGGACCTCGACGTGCTTGCGCAGGGAGGCGACCAGACCGTCCGCGAGGTCCGCCGGGCGCAGCTCGAAGATGACGGCGCGCAGTTCGTTGAGGGCCCCGGCGGCGAGGCGCTCGACCTGCTCCAGCTCCTTGACGGTGCGGGCGGGGTCGCTCTCGGCCAGCGCGGACGCGGTGCGGGCGGTGAGGCGCAGCGAGAAGAGCTTTTGGGCGACGGCGTCGTGCAGCTCGCGGGCCATGCGGTTGCGTTCGGCGACGACCGTCAGCTCACGGTTGTGCTCGTGCAGCCGGGCGTTCGCGATGGCGATCGCGGCGTGCGCGGCGAACAGGGTGAGGAGGTCTTCGTCGCCCTCGGTGAATCCGCCGGGACGCTGCTTGTTGGCCAGGAAGATGATGCCGAGGACGTCCTCGCCGTCCAGGATCGGCACGCCCAGGAAGTCCTTCAGGACGGGATGCGCGACCGGCCAGCCTTCGAACTCCGGTTCCTTGCGGATGTCGGTGAGGCGCTTCGGCGTGTCGCCGTGCAGCATCGCGGCGAGCATGCCGTGCTGGCGGGGCAGCGGGCCGATCCGCTCCCACTCCTCCTCCGAGATGCCCTCGACGACGAACTCGGCGAACGAGCCCTCGTCGTCCGGGACGCCGAGCGCCGCGTACCGCGCGTCCAGGAGCTGCGCCGCCGCCCGGACGATCACCTGGAGCACCTCGTGGACGGACAGGTGCCGGGTCACCGCGAGCACCGCGGAACTCACGGCGTGCAGGGTCGCGCCCTGGTCGCCGCGGCAGCCGTCCTCGGTCTCCATCCCGGCCTCTCGTCGCCCGTGGCCGAGCGCCTTCCGGCACTCACATGTGAAGACCGTACTCGGTGCCCGGGTCTTCTCGCTCGCCCCACGTGGAGGGACCCCGCACATCCTCCGCCACACCTGCGGCCCCGGCCCCGGAACGGACGTCTCCGGCCGTCTCGGCAGGGCGTCCGGGACCCTGGTCCTAGGACCATCTGACCACCCGCCGCAGGACCCGCCGGCCGATGCCATGAGCTGCGCGGATTCCTACCGTCGAAGGCATGACCGCAGCGAGCACGGCGAACACGGCACTGATCACCGGGGCCTCCCGCGGGCTCGGCCGGGACCTGGCCGGTGCACGATGACCACCGTGCTCCAATCCGATCATCCGGCACCGCCGCCCGGCACCGGGACCAAGCCGCGGGAAGCCGGGCTCCGGGCCACGACGCTGGGAATCGTCCTGGTCGTCACGCTGCTGGCGTTCGAGGCCATGGCCGTCGGCACGGTCATGCCGGTGGTCGCCGGCGACCTGGACGGCCTGTCGCTGTACGCGTGGGGCTTCAGCGCCACCCTGATCACGAGCCTGCTGTCCACCGTCCTGGCGGGCGGCTGGATCGACCGGGCCGGCCCCGTTCGGCCGTTCATGATCGGCCTCGGGACGTTCGTCGCCGGGCTGGTGATCGCGGGCGCGGCGCCGTCCATGTGGCTGTTCGTGGCCGGGCGCGCGGTGCAGGGCCTCGGCTCGGGCGTCGCGATCGTCGCGATGTACGTCGTGATCGCCCGCGTCTACCCGGAGGATCAGCGCTCCCGCGTGTTCGGGATGCTCGCCGCGGCGTGGGTGCTGCCGTCGCTGATCGGCCCCGCGGTCGGCGGCGTCGTCGCCGAGCACGCCGGCTGGCGATGGGTGTTCCTCGGGATGATCCCGCTGGTGATCCCGACGACGCTGCTGCTCGTCCCGGCACTGCGCGGCATCCGGGCCGTGGACGCCGCTCCCGCCGCCGGCAAGGGCCGTTATCTCGCCGCGATCACCGTGTCGGCGGGCGCCGGAATCCTCCTGTACGGCCTGGACGCCCCCGGCTGGACGATGGCGGCCGCCGTCGCCGCGGGGGTCGCGGGCCTCGCGTACGGTCTGCCGAAACTCCTGCCCGCCGGGACGCTGCGCCTCCGCCGCGGGCTGCCGAGCGTCATCCTCGTCCGGGGCCTGCTGTCCGGCGCGTTCTTCGGCACCGACGTGTTCATCCCCCTGGCGCTGACCCGGCTGCACGGCTTCAGCGCCACGCAGGCGGGGATCGTGCTGACGGTCGGCGCGCTCGGCTGGTCGGCGTCGGCCCAGATCCAGGCCAAGTCCAAGCGTTCCCGCGCGTTCTTCACCCGCCTCGGCGCCGTGCTCGTCACCGCCGGGATCATCCTCACCGTCATCGCGCTCCAGCTCTCCGGCTGGCTCGCCGTCCCCGCGTGGATCATCGGCGGCGCCGGGATGGGGTTCGCGATCAGCAGCCTCTCCGTCCTGCTCCTCGACCTGTCCCCCGAGGGCGAGCAGGGCGTCAACTCGTCCTCGCTGCAGATCAGCGACACCCTCGGCTCCTCCCTCGTGGTCGGCGTCGCGGGCGCGCTGGTCGCCGGCTTCGGAGGCGCACGGCTCGACACGGGCCTGGCCGTCGCCGGGGCGCTGTTCGCCGTGATCGCCGCCCTCGGCGTGATCGCCGCACTCCGGCTGGAGGCCCGCGCATGACCGTCGACTTCACCCTCCCCCCGTCCCTGGAGGCCCACGAGCCTCCCGAAGCGCGCGGCCGGACCCGCGACGGCGTCCGGCTCCTCGTCTCACGCCGCGCCACCGGAGAGGTCGCCCACCACGAGTTCCGCGACCTGCCCGCGCTGCTCGACCCGGGCGACCTGCTCGTCGTCAACACCTCGGCCACGCTGCCGGCCGCCGTCCGGCTCGACCGGATCAGCGTCCACTTCTCCACCCCGGTGCCCGGCGGCGGCGACCGGGTGTGGCTCGTCGAACTGCGGCGCCTCACCGGCAAGTCCAGCAGCCCCTACCCGGGGGGCCGCCCCGGCGAATGGATCCCGCTGCCCGGTGGCGCCACCCTCACCCTGGTGGGGCGGCACAAAGGCGGTTCCGGGGGGCGTGGGGAGTCGTCCCCCCGCAGCACGTCGGAGCGTCTCTGGGAGGCCAGGCTCAGCACCGATGTCGTCCCGTATCTGCGGCGCCACGGGACACCGATCCGGTACGGGTACGTCCGCTGCGACTGGCCGGCCGCCGCGTACCAGACCGCGTTCGCCCACGACCGGACGACCGGCGGCGCCGAAATGCCGAGCGCCGCACGGCCCTTCACCCCCGAACTGGTGACCCGGCTCGTCTCGCGCGGCGTCCTCATCGCCCCGATCACCCTGCACACGGGCGTCGCGGCCCCCGGGGCCCACGAACCCCCGTACGCCGAACGCTACGAGGTCCCCGAACCGACGGCCGCGCTGGTCGAGCACGTCCGCGCCCGCGGCCACCGGGTGATCGCCGTCGGCACCACCGCCGTTCGCGCCCTGGAGACGTCCGCGGACGCCGCCGGGCACGTCCGGGCATCCCAGGGGTGGACCGAGCACGTCGTGACCCCCGAGCACGGCGTACAGGCCGTCGACGGCCTCCTCACCGGCCTGCACGAGCCCCGGTCGTCCCACCTGATGATGCTCACCGCCATCGCGGGACCCGGCCTGCTCGCCTCGACCTACAAGGCCGCCCTGGCCGGACGCTATCTCTGGCACGAGTTCGGAGACGTCAATCTCCTGCTGCCCGACTAGCCCCGCCGTCTTGCATGCTGGACCTGGCGCACGTTCCCCGCGTCGCGGCCGGTAACGTGGTGAACAGTTATGGACGGGTCAGCACAGCGCACGCTCCTCATCACACTCACCGGACGCGACCGCCCCGGCGTGACGTCGCGTCTCTTCCGGACACTCGCGGAGTTCCCGCTCACCGTCGCCGACGTCGAACAGGTCGTGATCCGCGGGCGGCTCGTCCTCGGCGTCCTGCTCGCCTACAGCGAAGGCGCCGACATCGGCCGGGTGTGGAACGCCGCCGAACGCGTCGCCAACGACCTCGACATGGAGATCGAGCTGTCCACGGGCCGCAACAAGCGGATGCCGAAGCGCAGCGGCCGCCTCCACGTCACCGTCCTCGGCGCCCCGCTGAAGCCCGCCGCCATGGCCGGCATGGCCGGGCGGATCTCCGCGCACGGCGCCAACATCGACCGCATCGAACGGCTCGCGCAGAACCCCGTCACCTGCATCGAGATGGACGTCTCCGGCGCCGACCCCGACGCCCTCCGCGCCGCCCTCACCGCCGAGGCCGCCGAGCAGGAAGTGGACGTCGCCGTCCAGCAGAGCGGCCTGCACCGCCGCGCCAAACGGCTGATCGTCATGGACGTCGACTCCACCCTCATCCAGGGCGAGGTCATCGAACTGCTCGCCGAGCACGCCGGCTGCCTCGACGAGGTCGCCAAGGTCACCGAGGCCGCCATGCGCGGCGAACTCGACTTCGAGGGCTCCCTCCGCGAACGGGTCGCGCTCCTCGCCGGGCTCGACGCGTCCGCCATCGACGACGTCCGCGACGAGCTCCGCCTCGCCGCCGGCGCCCGCACGATGGTCCGCACCCTGAAGCGGCTCGACTACAAGTTCGCCATCGTCAGCGGAGGCTTCACCCAGGTCACCGACGGCCTGGTCGACGATCTCGGCATCGACTACTCCGCCGCCAACACCCTGGAGATCGAGAACGGCAAGATCACCGGCCGGGTCTCCGGCCCGGTCATCGACCGCGCCGGCAAGGCCGCCGCCCTTGAGCACTTCGCCAAGGAAGCCGGCATCCCGATCAGCCAGACCGTCGCGATCGGCGACGGCGCCAACGACCTCGACATGCTCCAGGCCGCCGGCCTCGGCATCGCCTACAACGCCAAACCCGTCGTCCGCGAGGCCGCCGACACCGCCGTCAACGTCCCCTACCTCGACACGATCGTCTTCCTCCTGGGCATCTCCCGCGAAGAAGTGGAAGCCGCCGACGCCGCCGACGAGTGTTGATCCACGTTCGGCCTTAGTGGGCGATCACCTGGGTACAGGTGGGAGGGCGGGGTTGCGGGCCGCCTGAAGTGTCGAGGAAGAGGCGGGCGATCGGTGCTGCAGCGGGCCGGGGAGGCTTACGCCCGGATCGGTGGGCGGGCGGCGCCGATGTACGGGTTCGCCGCGGCGCTCGCCATGGCGGTGCCGCTGTTCGTCGGGGCGGTGACCGGGCACGGCGCGCAGGGGTCGATGATCGCGCTCGGCGCGTATCTGGTCGCGTTGCGGGCGCCGGAGGGACCGTACGGGGCGCGGGCCCGCGACCTCGCGGTCGGCGTGCTCGTGGTGGCGGTCGGGTCGGCGTTCGGCGGGCTGCTGAGCGAGACCGCGTGGCTGCCCGTCTTCGTCGTCCCGCCGCTGATCGCGCTGGGCGTCGCCGTCCCGCGGATCGGTTCGACGGCGGGGCTGGCGGTGCTGCTCAGCGCGGTCCGGCCGCCGTCCGACGTCATCCTCATCGGGATACTGGAGCTGATCGGCGGGCTGATCATCGCCGGGCTGCTGCTGGCGCCGTGGCCCGCGCGGCGGCTGCGTCCGCTGCGGGCGGCGCTGAGCGAGACGGCGGACGCCGTCGCGGAGGCACTGGACGCCGTGGCGCAGGACGTCGCGGCACCGGACGGCAGCCCGCTCGACGACGTCGAGCTGACCGACCCCGATCTGCTGGCCGTCACCCGCATCCCCGACTGGGAGGCCAAGCGGCGGGCGGCGTCGGAGTCGCTGACCGCGGCACGCGCCACCTACGCGCTGTACCGGTCCGGACGCGGGCGGACGGAGCCCACAAGGCCCGAACGGCTCATCGAGGCGCTCGGACGCGTCCTGCACGAGACGGTGACGCTCCAGGCCGTCCTGGAGGCCGCGAAGAACTATCCGCCGGACCGCGAATGGCAGGAGGAGACGCAGACCGCGATCTCGGCGCTCGCGGCGCGGCTGCGGCTGCTGTCCGGCGCGGTCGCGAGCGCGGGCGAGGCGCCGCTCGGCCGGGAGGAGTCCGCCGCCGTCCGCCGGATGGGACGGGCCGCCGAACACATCAGGCGCGCGGGTCTCGCCGGGGACGAGGACCTCGTCGCGGTCGCGCTGATCGGGCAGGTGCGCCGGTCGATCGACCGCATCACCGGCGAGGTCGCCTCCACCCGCCGCCTCGTCGCGGGCGGGCTCCGGTTCGGGCTCGGCCCGCCCCGGCTCCCCGAGTTCGACCCGGCGCCGGTCTGGGCGCGGCTCCGCCGCGCCGTCGCCACCCGCTCGCCGATGTTCCGGCAGGTGTCGCGCGTCTTCCTGACGGCCCTGGTGACGATGGCGCTGGCCGCCGCGCTGGACCTCGGCTACGGGCACTGGATGACGATCACCGCGATGCTGAGCCTGCGCGCCACCTACGGCGAAACCGTCGAACGGCTCGTCCAGCGGGTCGGCGGCACCGCCGCCGGGTCGGCCGTCGCAGCCGTCATCCTGACGCTCGCGCCGGGGCCGCCGGCCATCGCGGTGATCGTCTTCTGCTTCGCGGTGGCGGGTTTCGCGATGCGCGCGGTGAACTTCGCCTACTGGGCCCTGTTCGGGACGCCGCTCGCGATGATGCTGCTGGACTTCTCCACGCCCGCCGACTGGGTCACCGCCGGCGAGCGGATCCTGCTGACGTTCGCCGGGACGATCATCGCGTATCTCGCCGTCCGGCTGCTGTGGCCCGCCGGGCACCTCGAACGCCTGCCCGTGCAGCTCGGCCGGCTCCTCGACCGGCACGCCGGCCTCGTCCGCGCGACGGCGGACGTCCTCGCCGGTGAACGCGTCCGGCTGCCCCACGACACGATCGTCACCGCGGAACGGTCCGCCGAGGCCGTCGCCGCGACCCGGACGCGGCTCGGCCACGAACGGGTACCCGACACCGAGCTGATCGCCGAGCTGGAGACCGTCGTTGACGCCGCGCACCGCACCCGCGACCGCCTGATCACGGTCGCGAAGCTGTCCCGCGAGGAGGCCGTCGACACCGGGCCGATCCCCGAGATCCTCGACCGCCTCGCCGACCAGCTGGAGGAGACCGCGGGACTGCTGGAGGATCCGGAGCCGCCCGACCCGGAGGCCGCCACGCCGGCGGAGGAGATGAGCGAGGAACTCGCCGACCTCGACACCCACCTGTCCAAGCTCACCCGGCGGCGCCGCGCCGAGATCACCTCGGGTGTCGGACGGGACGAGTTCACCCCGCTCCGGCACGCCCTGCTCCAGGTGTCCGGCACCCGGCACACGATCCGGATGCTGCGCGAGGACGCCGGGACGGTCATCGAGTCGTCGCTGACCGCCGCCGGATCCCGCCGCTGACGTCAGTCCTTCGGGGTGTGGGTGGCGCGGAGCGTCCCCGCGCCGTGACGGACGTCCGTCCACGCGCCCGGCAGTTCGATCACGGCGAACGCGCATGTCGGGAAGCTGTCCGGCGCGCTTCCGGTCAGGTCGTGGACGAGCTGGTGCACGGACGGGTTGTGCCCCACCAGCAGCAGCCGTCCGACGTCGTCCGGGGTCTGGTTCACCAGTGTGAGGATCCCGCCGGGGTCGTTGCCGTAGATCCCGGACTCGAAACTCACCTCGGCGTCGACGTCCAGCAGGGCCAGCGTCTCCCGCGTCCGCGCCGACGTGGAGCACAGCACCAGTCCGGGGACGAGGTCGTTCGCGCGGAGCCAATCCCCCGCCGCCGCGGCGTCCCGCCGGCCGCGGTCGTTGAGGGTGCGGTCGAAATCGGCGATCCCCAGCCCCGCGACGGCCTTGGCATGGCGTAGCAAGATGAGCGTCGGCATACCGATCAGCCTAGCCCTCGCCGATCGCACGCCCGCGGGGTGCGGGTGGGGGCTACGGGGCGACCATGGCCGCCAGGGCCCAGAGCACCAGCATGATGCCGAGCATCCCGCCGAGCACGATGGCGAAGCCCTTGGCCCCCGACATCGTCGACTTGCCGCCGCTCGCCACAGCGCCTCCCGCTTTCGGTCCACTCCGGTACGTACAGCGTATGGCCGGTCCCGGGCGGACGTGACAGGACCCCGGGCATGCGGAAGGGCCGGCGGCTCGTCGCCACCGGCCCCTCCGCCCCGACAGGCGGGTCCGCCCGAACGGTCAGCCGTTCTTGGCGGACGACTCCTCGTTGCCGGACTCGGCCGTGGCGCCGCCCGAGTCGGCGCCGACGGCCGCCTCCTCCGGGGAGCCCTCCTCGACGGCGCCGCCCTCGGCCTCGCCGCCCTCCGTGGCGGCCGGGCCGGGTGCGCCGCCTTCGACGGCCGGCTCGGCGATCGGGTCGGCGCGCCGCTTGGAGATCACGATGGCGGCCACCACGACGCCGACGGACACCACGGTCACCACGACGCGCAGCAGGGTGTTGCCCGCGTACGTGACGACCGCGTCCGCGATCAGCAGCGCGACCAGGTTCATCACCTTGATCAGCGGGTTGATCGACGGACCGGCGGTGTCCTTGAACGGGTCGCCGACCGTGTCACCGATGATCGTGGCCTCGTGCGCGGGGCTGCCCTTGCCGCCGAGGTGGCCCTCCTCGACGAGCTTCTTGGCGTTGTCCCAGGCGCCGCCGGAGTTGGCGAGGAACACCGCCATCAGCACGCCGGCGGCGATCGCGCCGCCCAGGTAGGCGCCCAGCGGCGCGTACCCGAGCGCGAAGCCGACCGCGATCGGAGTCAGGATCGCCAGCAGTCCGGGGGTGGCGAGCTCGCGCTGCGCGTCCCGGGTGCAGATGTCCACGACCCGGTCGTAGTCGGGCTTCTCGGTGTAGTCCATGATCCCGGGCTTGGTGCGGAACTGCTCCCGCACCTCGACCACGACCCGTCCGGCCGCCCGGCCGACCGCCATGATGGCCAGGCCGGAGAACATGAACACCACGGCCGCACCGATGATCAGCCCGATCAGCACGTTCGGGTTGTCGATCGACAGGCTGAACACACCGAAGTCGCCGAGTGCGTCCTTGGCCTCGTCGGACGCGTCGTTCAACGCCGAGATCACCGTCGTCCGGAACGAGCCGAACAGCGCGGTCGCGGCGAGCACCGCCGTCGCGATCGCGATGCCCTTGGTGATCGCCTTGGTGGTGTTGCCGACCGCGTCCAGCCGCTCCAGGACGGACGCGGCCTCACCCTGGACGTCCCCGGACATCTCGGCGATGCCCTGGGCGTTGTCGGAGACGGGACCGAACGTGTCCATCGAGACGATCACGCCGACGGTGGTCAGCAGGCCGGTGCCGGCCATCGCCACCGCGAACAGCGCCACGGTGGTGTTGCCGAAGCCGAGCAGGAACGCCCCGTACACGGCGCCGCCGATGACGAGCGCGGTGTAGACGGCCGACTCCAGGCCGAGCGAGATGCCGGACAGGATGACGGTCGCGGGCCCCGTGCGGGCGCTGTTGGTGACCTCCTGGACGGGCTTGCGGTTCGTCTCGGTGAAGTAGCCGGTCAGCAGCTGGATCGCGCTGGCCAGCACGATGCCGATGAGCACCGCGCCGATCGCGACCCAGCGCGGGTTGGCGTCCAGGTTCTGGATCGCCGTGTCGGTGACCCCGGTCAGGTCCGCGAACGACGAGGGCAGGTACGCGAACGCGGCGATCGCGACGAGGATCGCCGAGATCCCCGCCGAGATGAAGAAGCCACGGTTGATCGCCGTCATCCCGGACCGGTCACCGGACCGGGGCGTCACCGCGAAGATGCCGATCACCGCGGTGATCACGCCGATCATCGGCACGATCAGCGGGAACACCAGGCCCTCGGTGCCGAACGCCGCGGTGCCCAGGATCAGCGCCGCGACGAGCATGACCGCGTACGACTCGAACAGGTCGGCGGCCATGCCGGCGCAGTCACCGACGTTGTCGCCCACGTTGTCGGCGATGGTCGCGGCGTTGCGGGGGTCGTCCTCGGGAATCCCCTGCTCGACCTTGCCGACCAGGTCGGCGCCCACGTCGGCGGCCTTGGTGAAGATGCCGCCGCCGACCCTCATGAACATGGCGAGCAGCGCGGCGCCGAAACCGAAGCCCTCCAGGACCTTCGGCGCGTCGCCCTGGTAGGCCAGTACGACGACCGCCGCGCCGAACAGGCCGAGGCCGACGGTGAACATTCCGGCGACGCCGCCCGTACGGAAGGCGATGCGCATCGCCGTCTTCTCGCCGCCCTCCTCGCGGGCGGCCGCGGCGACCCGGACGTTGCCCCGGACCGCCAGCCACATGCCGACGAACCCGGTGACGGCCGAGAACAGCGCACCGACGATGAAGAAGACCGACCGTCCGATCCGTTCCCCGGTCGAGTCGGCGGGTAGCAGCAGCAGTACGAGCGGGATCAGGACCACGAAGACCGCGACCGTTCGGAACTGGCGTTTCAGGTAGGCGCTCGCTCCTACCTGAACGGCCCGCGCGATCTCTTGCATCTTGTCCGTGCCCTGGCCCGCGGCCAGGACATCACGTACGAGACCCGCGGCGACGGCCAGTGCCAGCAGTGCGACCACGGCGACGACGACGACCAATGAGAGGTCGCCGCCGCCGAGATCCACGTCTGCGCTGGCCGGGCTTGACAGGGAAAGCCCAGACATCCGTCCTCCTCGACAGGGGTGTTGCGATCTCGACCGTCAAAAGACGATCTTTACCGCGTACCCCGCGAGTCATGATTTCGAACGCCCTCGCACGGCAACGCGGGTGCCGGGAGTCTACGCACGCGTAGGTCGAATGTTAAGGCCGAAGGGCCCTGGAAGCGGATGTCGCCAAAATGCAATGAACGGTACGCCGGAATTTCCCTGATAAGGCTGGCCAGGCGGCATGTGCCCAGGTCAGCCTGGGTTAGCTCTTTATTACCTCGCGGCCACATTGGCGTGCGCAGCACGTCACGGGCGCATCGGCGAGGCCACCGGCGTCCTCATTTAAGCTAGCCATTAACACGAAATAAGTCCAGACCCAAATCGATCCGAACCGAGATCATCCCCCAGAGAATCTCACACCCTGAAACCCATCGGCCCCACGCGTCCCAAACCGGACACCCGACCCGCCAAGAGACGGCGAAGGCCCCGCCGGGGTCGGCGGGGCCTTCGGACGTCGGTGGGACGGGCGCGTGTCAGATGGTCGCCTCCGCCTCGGCCGGCCAGCTCATCCGTATCTGGACCCCCTTGGGCGTGGCGGCGATCTCCACGTCGTCGGCGAGCCCGGCGATGACGGCCAGCCCCAGCTCCGCGGTGCCCTCGCCCAGGGCGTAATCGAACTCCTCCGCGTCCGGGGCCGTGGGGAGGCCCCCCGCCGCGTCCTCGGAGACGGTGTCGCTGACGGTCACCTCGAAGCGGCGGTCGGCGCCGCTCAACTCCAGGCGGACGGGCTCGTCCGGGCAGTGCCGGCGATGCGCCTCCACGGCCCGCGAGCACGCCTCGCCCACCGCGAGCCTGACCTCGTCCAGCAACGGCTCGGCCACACCGCTGCGGCGGGCCACGGCGGTGACGATCAGCCGGGCGGTCCGGACATGGACGGGGAGCGCACTGAAGGACAGTTCAACGGTCGACATCTCAGCTACAGGCCGCCTACCTGGCGCCCTTGCGCTTCTCCTCGGCCTCGGCGATCGAGTCATGGATGCCGAAGACCTTGGTCAGCCCCGTGATCCGGAAGATCTTGAGGATGCGCTCCTGGGTGCACACCAGTTCCAGCGAACCGTCGTGGGCGCGCACCCGCTTCAACCCGCCGACGAGGACACCGAGGCCGGTGGAGTCGAGGAACTCCACCTTCTCCATGTCCACGAGCAGGTGGAACTTACCCTTGTTGACCAGGTCGATGAGCTTCTCGCGAAGCTTCGGCGCCGTGTAGACGTCGATCTCGCCCTCCACGTTGATGACGGTGAGGCCATCGTCAGTGGTGTAGTCGTTCACCTTCAGGTCCACAGATCCTCCAGCGCGCCGTGCAGCACTATCTGATCTCGATCGACCGAGCCAGCCGGGGCGGCGATTCGGCCATCGAGAGTTCGCCGTGATTCAACCACGCTCCGGCGTCGTGCACGCACGTTATCGCCCACACGGGCGAAAGTTCGCGCCATCCCGTCTGACCTGCTGATCCAGTGGCCAGGACAGGGGGACGGGCACACCGGCGCCGGGGCGTTCCCGTAGTTTTGCCCCGGCTGGCAGACTGAAAACCTGATGGGCGCCCAAAGATCTTCATCCCCCCTCGACCGGCTGCTCGCCGACCCCGCACGGCGCGAACGCATCACCCATGTGGAGAGCGTTCCCGCACGTCAGGGCCGTCGAGCCGACTGGCCCGCCTGGTCGCCGCCGCTGCTGGTCGAGCGGCTGGCCGCGACCGGGATCGAGGCACCCTGGCAGCACCAGGCCGCCGCCGCCGAACACGCCCGCGCGGGCCGCTCTGTGATCATCGCCACAGGGACGGCGTCCGGGAAATCCCTGGCCTACCTGCTGCCTTCCATCGAGGCGATCTACGCGGAGGATGAGAATCCTCGCCACGAGGGGACGATCCTCTACCTGGCGCCGACCAAGGCCCTCGCCGCCGACCAACTCCGCGCCCTGCGCTCCCTGCGCCTCACGCGTGTCCGCGCGGCGACCTACGACGGCGACACGCCGCAGGACGAGCGAACCTGGGTCCGGCAACACGCGAACTACGTGCTGACGAACCCGGACATGCTGCACCGGTCGATCCTGCCGAGCCACTCCCGATGGGCGTCGTTCCTGCGCCGCCTCCGCTATGTCGTCATCGACGAGGCGCACGGCTACCGCGGCGTCTTCGGATCGCACGTCGCGCACGTCCTGCGCCGCCTGCGCCGCCTGTGCGCCCGCTACCACGCCGACCCGACCTTCGTCCTGGCCTCGGCCACCACGTCCGAGCCCGCGGCCACCGCGTCCCGCCTCACCGGACTGGACGTCGTCGCCGTCGACGACGACGCCTCACCGCGCGGCCCGGCGACGTTCGCGCTCTGGGAACCGCCCCTCACCGAACTGCGCGGCGAACGCGGCGCCCCGATCCGCCGCACAGCCACCGCCGAAGCCGGCGACCTCCTGGCGGACCTCGTCGTCGAAGGCGTCCAGACGCTCGCGTTCGTCCGCTCCAGGCGCGGTGCGGAGTCGGTCGCGCTCAGCGCCAAGCGCGCCTTGCACGAGGTCACCCCCGCCTTGGCCGAGCAGGTCGCCGCCTACCGCGCCGGCTACCTCCCCGAGGAACGACGCGCACTGGAAGCCGCACTCCGCTCCCGTTCGATCATCGGCCTGGCGAGCACGAACGCCCTGGAACTCGGCGTGGACGTCTCCGGGCTCGACGCCGTCCTGGTCTGCGGCTGGCCCGGCACCCGCGCGTCCCTGTGGCAGCAGTCCGGACGCGCCGGGCGGTCCGGCCAGGCGGCACTCTCGGTTCTGGTGGCACGCGACGACCCGCTCGACACGTTCCTCGTCCACCACCCCGAGGCGATCTTCGGGACGCCGGTCGAGGCCACCGTGCTCGACCCCGACAACCCGTACGTCCTTGAACCCCACCTTTGCGCCGCGGCATCCGAGATGCCGCTCACCGAGGACGATCTCCCGCTCTTCGGCCCCTCCACCGCCGACCTGCTGCCCGACCTCGTCCGCCGGGGCCTTCTCCGCCGCCGCCCCGCCGGCTGGTACTGGACGCGCCGCGACAAGGCCGCCGCCCTGGCGGATATCCGGGGAGCGGGCGGTGAACCCATCCAGGTCGTCGAACTGGGCACCGGACGCCTCCTCGGAACGGTCGACGAGGCGTCCGCGCACACCACCGTCCACGAGGGCGCCGTCTACATCCACCAGGGCGACTCGTTCATCGTCCAGACCCTCGACCTGGACGACTCGGTGGCGCTCGTCGAATCGGCCGACCCCGACTACTCGACGACCGCCCGCGACGTCACCGACATCACCATCGTCGAACGGCTCCGCTCCACGTCGTGGGGCGAGGCCACCCTCTGCTTCGGAACCGTCGAAGTGACGCGCCAGGTGGTCGCCTACCAGATGCGCCGCCTGCAGACAGGCGAGATGCTCGGCGAGAAACCCCTCGACCTCCCGGCCCGGACCCTCCGCACCCGCGCCGTCTGGTGGACGCTCTCCGACGCCCAGATCTCCTCACTGGACAGGCTCGACCTGGCCGGCGCCGCCCACGCCGCCGAACACGCCTCGATCGGCCTGCTCCCCCTCTTCGCGACGTGCGACCGCTGGGACATCGGCGGCGTGTCCACCGCCGTCCACCCCGACACCGGGCTCCTCACCGTCTTCGTCTACGACGGACACGAGGGCGGTGCGGGCTTCGCCGAACGCGGCTACGCGGACGCCGCCGAATGGCTCCACGCCACCCGCGACGCGATCGCGTCCTGCGAATGCGACTCCGGCTGCCCGTCCTGCATCCAGTCCCCCAAATGCGGCAACGGCAACGACCCGTTGGACAAACGAGGCGCCCTGGACCTCCTCGCCATCCTCCTGGCCCAGGCCCCGGCCTGACCCCGGCACCGCCGGCCAGGCGAACCCGTCGGCGCCGAGGGCTTCGGCAGGCGGTGACGGAGCGTCGACGGACTCAGGTGTGCAGGGTACGCAGTACACGGCCCCGTGACCGCAGGCGTCAGTTCGGGGCGACGCGCTGCGCCGGCACCGACGGCTGATCGTGGCCGCCGCGCCGCGCCTGCGCCAGGGCCTGCTGCAGCTTCCGCCGCTCTATCTCAAGCGTCTGCAGGGACTCCTCGTGCTCGTCCCGCAGGTCCCGCAGCTCCCGGCGCATGCCGACCGCACGCTTGAAGCCCAGCGCCGCGACCACCATGCCGGCCATGAAGACGATGGCGACCACGGCTCCGGCCATGAAGACGTGCCACTGCTCCGTGATCCCTGGAACGGCGTCGCCGAACATGGTCATCTCCGCGGCGCCCGTGTTGTCCAGCACCACGACGACGGCGGCCACGATGGCGGCGAGCGCGACGATCAGCCCCAGGATGATCATGCGGAGGGTCTCCTTCCCTCAGGCCCCCGCCTCTCGAACGGCACGGACCGTGGTTTCGGACGACATGGACGCATTACCGGACGACCCGGGTGATCCACCCGGCAGGCAGCCTAGACCGTTCACAAACAGTGGTCCAGGAGTGGGTTTTGTACCCACGTCCCGGAACGATGCGCGCCCAGCCCACCAGCGGCAGCGCGTGCGCCGGGGCGGGGCGGGGCGGCGACCCGACGTCCGGGTGCCCCGGCCCGGGTCCGGGTTCTTGGCCGGTTACTTGCGGCGAGAGCGCCTGGACTTCGAGCCGGACTTGGAAGCGATGCTGACGTCCACACCGCTCGCCCCCTTGCCGAGCGTCGCGGGACGGCGCGCGGGCTTCGCCTTGGCCGACGGCGGAGTCATGACCATCGTGTCACCTGAGCGCGGCTTCCGGCCCGAGCCGCCCTTCTTGCCTCTGCCGCCGACCGCCAGGACCGGGGCCGTCTTGGCGAGAGCCTCGGCGCGTGCGATCTGCTCGCGGGTCTTGCTGACGCGCCTGCGGCCGGTGCCGCTGCGCGCGATGCGGGCCGCCATGCCCTTGGTGCTCGTTCCCGCCTGGGCGACGCGCAGGCGGCGCGTCCAGGTCCCGAGGTGCGCGGCGACGATCAGGAGGACCATCGCGATACCGACGCTCTTGCCCCACTGGAGCCGGTCCGTGGCCGCGATGTTCTGGGCCCTCGGCGGGTCGGTGGCGATCTGCGGCGCGGGGTAGGTCAGCCCGGGTGCGGCACCGTCGGGCTGAACGGACGGCAGGGTCACCGGCGACTCGTTGTTGAACGGCGTCAGCGGGGTCCCGGCGCTGGGCGCCCCACCCGTCGGGAGGGACGGCGCGGAGCCGCCGGGCAGCGATGCCGAACCACTGCTCACCGTGGCGTTGGCGGTGGCGGTACGCGAGGACAGCGATCCGCCCGTCCCGGTGGGACGCTGCGCCTGGACGCCCACGGACACCGAACCGCTCGACCGGGTCAGCGAAAGGGCGGCCGAGCAGCTCGTCCCCTGGCAGAGCGAGCCCACCGAACCGGACTTGGACTTCACGCCGGAACCCGAGAGCGCGTAGCCGCTCAGGTCGTCTTCAAGGCCGCGGTTCCACTTCACGACGAGTTTGCCGCCGGACACCCGGGCGGACACACCGGTGGGCGCTGCCGGCGCGATGCGCACGGTGAAGGTGTTGGAGTCGTAGATGTGCCCGGTCTGCTTGCCCTTGAGGTAGGCCTTGTAGCGGCCGTTCCGGCGAATCGAGAACGTCCCGGACAGGTCGCCGGCGAGGCCCCCCTCCTTGAGGAACGTGTTGCCGATCCCGGGGCCGTCGACCCACAGCTGCATGCTGATCGCGAAGTCGAAGTGGGCTTTGGCGGTCAGCTCCGAACCGCTCGTGATGACCGCGCCGTCCTCCGGGGTGATGACGCTCGTCGTGGCGGCCGCCTGCGCGGGGAGTGCGGCGAGTACCGGGAAGCTCATCGCAAGGGGGGCCGCCAGCGCGACTGCACCGATCCTGCGAATGATGGTCACGGCCTCAATCCCTTCGACAGCGTTCTGCTCGTCTCATCCCGCCGAGGGCCTCGCGGGGGCACACCGTCCCGTGCGATAACTGCACGCTTACAGAAGCGTAACGCACCACCGGGTAGCAGAAGTCACAGGACGATGACAAAGACACATGCGTTTCATCGTCCGCGACTCGACTCCCCTGCCTATTGACACTCAGTGCAAAGAGCTGTGTCGCGTCAGGGTACGCCCTCCTGCTTCACAGGGCCAGCCCTTGCCCGGGATAGGACTCGCACAGCCCCAAGCCCCATGGGCACCACCAGATCCAACGCGACCGACACCTCGACGACGTCGTCCGCGACCCGGCACCGCACCAACCGCGCCCCGGACTTCATCGCGATCGTCTTCGCCCGCCCGCAGACGTCCGCTCCGCCCTCCGCCGCCCGGGCCGCACCGGCCAGCGCCGCCAGATCAGCCGCCGCATCCGCCCGATGCCGGGCACCACGCACCCCGCCGACCGCCACCGCGGCCATCCCGCCGATCCAGATCACGGCGGCGAAGGCCAGGACCCAGATCGTCCCCGACCCACGATCCGCCCCGGGCGACACCCGTACTCGTTCACCAGCTCCGGCCACCACACCTACCTCTCACTACCGCCACCCCCCTCGGTACCGCCACCCGGACCAGGCGCCGCCGGTGGGACGCCTGGTTCTGTCGCGGCGGCCACGTGGACGTGGACGATCAAGGGCGGCAGGCCGGCTGCCGCCGGGGGCTTGACGGGGGCGGAGACGTCCACGTGGACGGTGGCTTCGTCTCGGCTCACCCGCACGGCGGCTCCCTTGGGGACGGCCTTCACCACCAGTTCGCGCACGGCGGTGAGGGACTCGCCCCTGGCCGCCGCACGAGCACCGGCTCGAGCTGCGTCCGTGCAGGTGAGCTGGACGGACGCGGCGGTCAGGCCCCACAGCGCCATCGCGGTCACCAGGACCAGGGTGGGGAGTGCCACGGCGATCTCCGCCGTGGCCATCCCGCGATCCCTCAGCCGGCCAGCTTGAGCGCCTTCTCGATGATCTGTAAGAGCAGCTCCTTCACCTGGGGACTGGTCACGATCTTGAACAGCAGGCCGGCGAACGCCGCCGCGGCGATGGTGCCGACCGCGTACTCGGCCGTGGACATTCCCCGGTCGCCGTGCAGGCGGGGCCATCGCCGCACTGCCATCTGCATCGCCCGCATGGGGCTCCTTTCCCTCGTGGTCGTTTCCCTCGTGGTCGTTCCGTTCAGAGGCTGCCGAGTCGCGGGGCGGGGCGCCGGGTGAACGGCGCACTGTGGATAACCCGGTCACCGCGGCAGGAGGATGGTCGAGGCGATCCCGGCGACGGCCGGGACGACGCCGAGCAGGACGAAGGCGGGAAGGAAGCACAGGCCGAGTGGGGCGAGTGCGCGGATGCCCGCCGACCGTGCCCGCTCCGCCGCGGCCGAGCGCGCCACGCGCCGCTGGTCTCGGGCGAGGCGGCTCAGGGACGGGGCCAGTGCGGCACCGGTGGACGCCGCCCTGACGGTCGTGCGAGCCAGCGGGGCGAGCATCGGCTCTTTCGCGAGCGTGAGCCATGCTTCGGCCGGGTCGGCTCCCAACCGGATCTGGATGGAGACGGCTTGCAGTTCGTCCCCAAGCGGGCCGCCCACCGCGTCGGCGACAGCGGTGACCGCGTCGTGCCAGGGAGCGCCGCCGCGCAGGCAGGCCGCGAGGAGATCCACTGCCACGGGCAGGTCCGCGACGAGGCGCGCCCGCCTGCGTCTTCGTTCCGCGTTCCCCAGGCGGCCGAACGAGAACCAGACGGCCACCGCGACCAGGACACCGATCACGGTGCCGGTCGGCCCGCCCAGCGTCACCATGCACAGCACTCCCGCCATGCCCGCAGCCAGCCGGCGGAGGACGGCGTCACGTCGCCCGGCTTCGGCTCCCGCCTTGCCTGGCCTGTGTTCCGGCATCGTCGCGATACTCCGGGGCCGGAGGGCGTGATGAGGTTCGCGCCGACCCTGGTCGCCGCGCTTTCCCTGGTCCGGGTTCCGCCGTGGTGCGGGGCGTACGGGTCTCCGGAACTGGTTCCGCAACCTGTTCACGGCCGGATTCGTGCTTCTGGGAAGAAGGAAGGCCGACACTGCCGCGCACAGCACGGCCATCAACGCCGTCATCAGAGCTCCTTCAAGGTGGGTGGCCCCTGGCAGGCGTCAGCGGATGGACTCCGCGGATCTGGCCAGGTGGCGGGTCCAGTAGAGGCCGGTCAGGTTGAGGGCCGCACCTGAGGTCAGGCACGCCGCGCCCAGAAGAGTGGTGAAGAGGAAGGGGATCGGGTGGGCGCCCAGGGCCGCGGCCATGGCCAGGCCCAGGACGGGTAGTGCGGCGAGAAGGCGAGCCATCGCCCGAGGGCCGGCCAATTGGACGGAGACGTCCTGGCGCTGGGACTCTTCGTCGCGGAGGGCGACGGCCAGTCCGTCCAGGACGGTGGCGAGGGTGCCGCCGCGTTCGGAGCCGACTCGCCAGCAGGCCGCCAGGAGCCGGAGACCCTCGGCGCCCGGCCGGGCCGCCAGTTCCCCCAGGTGTTCGGACGGTGGACTGGGGACGCTGAGCAGTTCCTTCGAGACGTGCGGGTCGAGGACGGTGGCGGCCGCTGTGAACGCCTCGTCAGGGGTGCGGCCCGCGGCGAGTTCGGCGGCCATGGCATCGCAGAGTTCGATGACGGCCGTGCGCCGGCGATGGGGCCGGGTTCTGCGTTCTCGCAACGCGTCGACTCTGTCTTTGACGCGGATGAGCGGGTTGCCGGACGGGCGGGTGACGAGGCGGTCCAGCCGGAGGACGGCGGGAGCGGGGGTCAGAAACGTCCAGACGGCGGCGGCCGAGCAGAGAATCGCCAAGGCGCTGATCATGGGCTTTCTCGCAGCCGGGTGGCGAGGGACTCGGCACCCGGGGACCGGATGACCTCGCCGGACGCGGTGAACGAGACCGCGGGGACGACGCCGACCAAGCCGTCGGGAGCTCGGCGGAGGAGGCAGATCTCCGCCACGCGGCGGCGTCCTCCGCCCGGTTCGCGGACCAGATGGACGACGATGTCCAAGGCCGCGGCCAGCTGGCTGTGCACGGCCTCCCGGGTCAGGCCAGCCGCACAGGCCAAGGCTTCGAGGCGGGCGGGCACATCCCCGGCCGTGTTGGCGTGGAGGGTTCCGCAGCCGCCTTCGTGGCCCGTGTTCAAGGCCTGCAGCAGGACGACGACCTCCGGGCCTCTGACCTCGCCCACCACCAGACGGTCGGGGCGCATGCGGAGGGCCTGGCGGACGAGGTCGTTCAACGTCACGCCCCCGGCGCCCTCCATGTTGGGCGGCCGTGCTTCCAGCCTGACCACGTGCGGGTGGGACGGTTTCAGTTCGGCGGAGTCCTCCACCAGGAGGAGCCGTTCGGCGGGATCCGCCAGTGACAGGAGCGAGCTCAGAAGCGTCGTCTTGCCGGTTCCCGTTCCGCCGGTGACCAGGAAGGCGGCCCGGGATCGGATCAGTGCGGCGAGCAGTTCGGCGCCCTCGGGCGGGACGGTGCTCGCGGCGATGAGCTCGTCCAGGGTGAAGGCGCGGCGGCGAGGGAGCCGGAGGGACAGGCAGGTCCCGGTCGCGGCCACGGGCGGGAGGACGGCATGGAGCCGCACTCCGCCCGGGAGGCGGGCGTCGGCGTAGGGGGCGGCGGAGTCGAGGCGGCGCCCGGCGGCGGCGGTGAGGCGCTGTGCCAGGCGGCGGAGGGACGGCTCGTCCGGGAACCGCAACGCGGTGCGGACGAGACCGGAGCCCGCGTCGACCCAGACCTCGTCCGGGCCGTTCACGAGGACATCGGTCACGTCCGGTGAACGCAGGAGCGGCTCCAGAGGCCCGGCGCCGACGAACTCGGCGTGCAGTTCGTCGGCGAGCGTCAGCACTTCGCGGTCGCCGAGCAGCCGTCCCTCCGCACGCAGCGCCGCGGCGACCCGGCCGGTGGTCGGCTCGCCGCCGGAGTCGGCCAGCCTGTCCCGGATGGCATCGGACAGCCTGGTCATGCCGCCTCCTCCCGGTATGCGTAGGGCTGGAGGGCGAGGTCGGCGAGGACGCCGGCGCAGAACTCGGCGAGCGGCCCTCGGCGGCAGGCCCGTTCGAGGCCGCCCTCGTCGACGGCGGTGGGCAGGCGGCGGTCGCGTTCGAAGGCGCCGGCGGACGGGATGTCGAGCGCGCGCGTGACCGCGTCCGCGGTGAGCCCGCCGGGCGCCGGGCCCTGGACGATGAGCCGCACGTCGGCGGTGTTGCGGCGCAGGGCGGCGGCGAGACCGTCGGCGGCGACGGTCGCGCGGACCTCGGCCGGGACGAGCAGGAACGTGACGTCGGCGGAGCGCAGGGCGGCGCGTCCGATGTCGCCGGGGTAGCGGGGGACGTCCACGATGACCAGGTCGAAGCCGCGGACGGCCGCGTCGAACAGGGACCGGACGGCGTCGTCGGAGACCGGGACCGGTTCGCCGCGCCGCCAGGACAGGATGGACAGGTCACCGGAGCGCGGCAGTGTCTCGCGCAGGGTGGCGGTGTTCAGCCTGCCCCGCCGCTCGGCGAGGTCGTGCCAGCGGACACCCTCGTGTTCCTCCAGCCCGAGCATGAGGTCGACGCCGCCGCCGAACGGGTCGGCGTCGACGAGCAGCGTGCGCAGGCCCTGCCCCGCGGCCGTGAGCCCGAGCGCGGCGGCGAGGACGCTGGCTCCCGCGCCGCCCCGCGAACCGACCACGCAGACCGTGGTGGCCCAGCCGCTCTCGGGTTCACCGGCCGCGGCGAACGCGTTGATCAGCCAGTCTTCGTGGTCGGGCAGGGCGGCGACGTCCTGCGCGCCGGCCTCGACCGCCAGCCGGTACGTTTCGGACGTGGCACCGTCGCCGGTGACCAGGACGACGCCCGGACGGCGCTGGAGGCCGGCGGACGACACCTCCCCGGCCGCGTCGGCGCCGACGAGGATGAGGGACGGCCACGTCCAGGCGGCCCTGGCCTCGTCGGCGCCGTGGGCGACTTCGGCGTGGGCGTCGGCGGCGGCCGCGAGCCGGAGCAGGCCGTCGGCGAGGGCGGGGTCGCCCGTCACGATCAGTGCCGCGAGGTTCATCGATACTCCTTCGACGTTCGGTGGGATCCACCTTGCGACGCGGAGTGACGACGCTGAAGACGTTCCGTGAACTGTGGATAACTTCGCCCGGCGTGGGGCTCGGGAGGCGGCGGGGCGGTGGCGCTCGTGCGTCTGGCGCCACCGCCCGGCCGCTTCACGGCTGGGCGACCCCCGCCGGGGGGGGGGAGAGCGGGGGTCGCCGGGCGGTCCGGCTCCGGGGGGGTAGAGCCGGCCCGCTTTCCCAAGAAAGTCTCGGGGGAGTTCGGCGTAAGCCGTGCGCAAGTCCGCCCTATGGCAGAGGCGAACTTACTGTCTCCAGTCTAGGCATATACAACATATGCTGCCCGATGGTCGAGAGTTTCGTCGAGACGCAATCCACCCTCCCAGGTGACGGTTTTTCGCACCAGGTCGGGATGATGCCCTCGGCATGCGGCGCGACGGTGTGCGCGAGGCGCCGCCCCGCCCTCGGCAGGCACCCCGTTCCCACGCACATGGAGTGCATTGGGACGGGAGTCGGAGCGTACAGGAGAACTAAAGATCTTTCCGGCCGCCCCACCGGATCCGGGACGAAATAGAAACGATCACGGTGAGTGATCAATTCCGAGTCCTGATAGATAGTTACGGATAGTCCGGAATAGCGCGTTCCATCCCCTCTTGACCTCACAGTGCACCCATGTCCCGTCCGGCGCGATGTCCGCCCGCCGTGCACAATTCCCGAATGGAGAGCTTGTCAGCAGGTCAAATGAGGCGTAGACAGGTCATACGGACCACGTGTCCGAGCACGGCAGCCGGGCACCCACGCGCGACCAGCCGCGGGAGGCGCGTCGAGACGGGCTTGACCCGGTCCGACGAATTTGAGGTGCACGCCTGGTAACCCGGTGTGACGTGACTGGCGGCGGCGTCCCGCAGAGGGGCGCCGTTCGCTTCGCTTCAGGGCCGCCGGGCACGGCGGCCCAGTCGCGGACTTCCTCGCCCCCGGCCGACAGGATCAGCCGCGCATGAAGGCTTCGCAGATGGCCTGGGAGTCGCGTGCGGCCGCCGCCACAGCCGCCGAGCAGTGCGCGATCCACTGCGCGACGCCCTCGGAAGTGCCGGACGCGTAGGCGCGGAGCGCTTCGGCGTAGTCGTCGGCGAGTTCCAGGTGCCCGACCTCTGGTGCGGCAAGCGACTTGGGGTCCAGGCCGCGGGCGACGAAGGTGAGCCGCTGGGCGGCACGGGCGACAAGCCCGTCTCCCCAGCCGAACGGACGCAGGGTCATCAGCTCGCCGTGCACGATGGCCCCGACCACCAGCGCCGGCGCCTTCGTCGACTCGATCAGCAATCCGCTGAGACTGTCCAGGCGGACGGCCACTTCGGACGGCGATGGCGGCTCACCGAGGCCCAGCACGTCCTTCACGCTCCCGTCTTCAGAGCGCGGACGTCCGAGATCGGCGTTGTCGACCGCATCCGCCGCAGCGAGGACGTGAAGTCTTGCGAGGGCCTGTCGGGGGGCCTTCCGCCACGTGTCCGTCAACGTCCCCAGCTCAGCGGATACACGCAGGGAGCCCTGGACGACCGGATCGGACGGGTTCTCGGTGGTGCGCAGCTCGTCCAGCGTCACCGATGCGCCTTCGAGGACGGCCGAGGCCCGCGCACCACGCAGCGCGGACTCGGTGGACACCTCGGCGCTGCGGCGCCGCAGGATGCGGTGGCCGAGCAGCCGGTCCACGGCGGAACGCGCGTCATCGACGGCGTCGGCGACGCCGGGCAGGTTCGCTACATCAGCAAGGGCATCGGTCACGGCCCGACCCTATGCGGTCACCCACAACGCCCATGCAACGCCCCACGGACGCGTGCGACGAAAGCGATTTCGGCGCGGCAGACTGGGGAAGGGCTGCTGTGCCGAGCTTCGGCACACGATCCGGAGTCACGGCAACCGGTCGCGCTCATCTCCGACATCCGGGGGCGGCCTTGTGGGGACCGGCGCCTTCCTGGTGAAGTGGGGATACCGGGCGACCCCGCTTCAGCTAGCAAGGAGTGCGCGTTGAGCCAGAGCCAAGAAACACTGTCGAACCTTCTTCAGGAGACCAGGCGCTTCTCCCCACCCGCAGAGCTCGCCGAGTCGGCCAACGTCAAGGCCGAGGCGTACGAGCAGGCGGCGGAGGACAGCCTGGCATTCTGGGCGGAGCAGGCTGACAGGCTCACCTGGACGAAGCGCTGGGACGACGTCCTGGACTGGAGTAACCCACCGTTCGCCAAGTGGTTCGTCGGCGGTGAGCTGAACGTCGCCTACAACTGCGTCGACCGCCACGTCGAGGCCGGACGCGGCGCCAAGGTCGCGTTCCACTGGGAGGGCGAGCCCGGCGACTCCCGGACCCTGACCTACGCCGATCTCCAGCGCGAGGTGAACAAGACCGCGAACGCCCTGCTGGAACTGGGCGTCCGCAAAGGCGACAGGGTCGCGATCTACCTGCCGATGATCCCCGAGTTGCCGATCTCGATGCTGGCGTGCGCACGCATCGGCGCCACCCACTCCGTCGTGTTCGGCGGTTTCTCGTCCGCGGCGCTCCGGACCCGCATCGACGACGCGCAGGCCAAGCTCGTCATCACCGCGGACGGCGGGTTCCGGCGCGGCAAGCCGTCCGACCTGAAGGGGATCGTGGACGAGGCCGTCGCGCAGACGCCGACGATCGAGCACGTCGTCGTCGTGCGCCGCACCGGCGGGCAGGTGACCGAGAACGACCGCGACCTGTGGTGGCACGACGTCGTGGAACGGCAGAGTGACCAGCACACCGCCGAGCCCATGGACGCGGAGCACCCGCTGTACATCCTGTACACGTCCGGGACGACCGGAAAGCCGAAGGGGATCCTGCACACCACGGGCGGCTATCTGACCCAGTGCGCGTACACCCACTGGGCGGTGTTCGACCTGAAGCCGGAGAAGGACATCTTCTGGTGCTCGGCCGACATCGGCTGGGTCACCGGGCACTCCTACATCGTGTACGGGCCTCTCGCCAACGGCGCGACCAGCGTCATCTACGAGGGGACGCCCGACACGCCCGACAAGGGCCGCTGGTGGGACATCATCCAGAAGTACAAGGTGTCCATCTTCTACACCGCGCCCACGGCGATCCGCACGTTCATGAAGTGGGGCGACGACATTCCCGCGCAGTACGACCTGTCGTCCCTGCGCGTACTGGGGTCCGTCGGTGAGCCGATCAACCCCGAGGCCTACGTCTGGTACCGCAAGCACATCGGCGGTGACCGCACCCCGGTGGTGGACACGTGGTGGCAGACCGAGACCGGCGCCATCATGATCAGCCCGCTGCCCGGCGTCACGGAGTGCAAGCCGGGTGCGGCGATGCGTCCGCTGCCCGGCATCGCCGCCGACGTGGTGGACGACCAGGGCCGGTCGGTGCCGAACGGCGGCGGCGGCTTCATGGTGGTCAGGGAGCCGTGGCCCGGCATGCTGCGGACGATCTGGGGCGACGACGAGCGGTACGTCAAGACGTACTGGTCGCGTTTCGAGGGCCTGTACTTCGCGGGCGACGGCGCCAAGAAGGACACGGACGGCGACATGTGGCTGCTCGGCCGCGTGGACGACGTCATGCTCGTGTCCGGGCACAACATCTCCACGACGGAGGTGGAGTCGGCCCTGGTCGCGCACCCGAAGGTCGCCGAGGCGGCGGTCGTGGGCGCGACGGACCCGGTCACCGGGCAGGCCATCGTCGCGTTCGTCATCCCGCGCGGCGACGCCGGCGGGGACGTGGAGGGCGAGGAGTTCCTGAAGGAACTGCGCGACCACGTCGCCAAGGTGCTCGGCCCGATCGCGAAGCCCCGGCAGATCATGATGGTGCCGGAGCTGCCCAAGACCCGCTCCGGCAAGATCATGCGGCGGCTGCTGCGGGACGTCGCCGAGAACCGCAGCATCGGTGACGTCACCACGCTCGCCGACAGCACGGTCATGGACCTCATCTCCGAGAAACTGCCGAGCGCCAAGTCCGACGACTGACGGACACTGACGCACGACCGACGCACGACCGACCGCGGAACGACACGGCCCGCGTCCGGTGGAACAACCCACCGGGCGCGGGCCGCCGCCATGGTCGGTAGGTTCAGGGGGTCTTCACGGGGCGGGTTCCACCGTTTCGCTGCTGATCGGCGGTTTGGCCTATACCGACCCGTCACAATTCGAGAGAGTGACGACTGCGGTTCTGATCGCGAGCATTCCCGCCTCGGCGGCCGCGGCCGTCGTCTTCCGGAGAAGGGTGCGTCTGCGCGCGCGCCCGGACTAAGGAGAAATCGATATGTCGGAGGCCCTACCCGGTGAGCGCGTCGAGGACAGGTCCGTCGGCGAGCTGGTCGCGCTGGCGTCCAAGAACGTCTCCAACCTCGTCAGGGCGGAGATGGACCTGGCCAAGCTGGAGCTCAAGGCCGACGCCAAGAAGGCCGCGCTCAGCAGCGTGATGTTCACCATCGCGGCCGTGATGGGCGGGCTCGTCGTCATCCTGCTGTCGATGTCGTTCGCGTACGGCCTGGTGGCGCTCGGCATCTGGCACTGGCTCGCGTTCCTCATCGTCGCGATCGTGTACGTGGCGCTCGCGCTCCTCCTGATGCTCATCGCCAAGCGGTTCATCAAGAAGATCGAAGGGGCGAAGCGGACCCGCAAGACGCTCAAGAACGACCTGGCCACGCTGCGGCGCCGCGGCGACTCCGATACCCCCGAGCTGACGGCCTGAATCACGCCATGTCCGGGAACGAGGCATCACTCATCGAGGTCGACGGGCCGTGGACCCACCGGCAGGTCAGCGCCGGCGGGACGCGGTTCCACGTCGCCGAAGCCGGTGAGGGACCTCTGGTCCTGTTTCTGCACGGTTTCCCGGAGTTCTGGTGGTCGTGGCACAACCAGCTCGTGTCGCTGCCCGCGGCCGGCTACCGGGCGGCGGCGGTCGATCTGCGCGGGTACGGCGGCAGCGACAAACCGCCGCGCGGCTACGACCTGGTCACTCTGGCCGGGGACGCCGCCGGGCTCGTCCGCGCACTGGGGGAGGCCAACGCGATCGTCGTCGGCCATGACTGGGGCGGGCTGCTGGCCTGGACGATGGGCGTCTACCACCCGAAGGTCGTCCAGCGGCTGGCCGCGGTGAGCGCCCCGCATCCGCTGCGGCTGCGGCAGTCCATCACCGGTGACCCGCGCGGGCAGGGGTGGGCGGCGCGCCACACGTTCGGTTTCCAGTTGCCGCTGTGGCCCGAGCGGCGACTTGTCCGCGACGACGCGGCGCTTGCGGGGAGGCTTCTGCACGACTGGTCCGCCCCGGGCTGGCCGGACGAACGCACCGAGCAGCTCGTCAGGAAGGCCGTGCAGATTCCGGGGGCGGCGCACAGTGCGCTTGAGTACCACCGCTGGCTCATTCGTTCCGTGGCCCGCCCGGACGGTATCCGCTACGCGCACCGTATGCGCGCCCCCATCCACGTCCCCACGCTCCAGTTGCACGGCGCGCTCGACACATGCACCCTCCCGGGCAGTGCCCAAGGCTCCGGCCGCTACGTGGCGGCCCCTTACCGCTGGAAGCTCATCGACGGGGCCGGTCATTTTCCTCATCAGGAACGTCCCCGAGCGTTCGACGCACAGCTTCTCGGCTGGCTGGCCGACCCCGAGCCCGAACACTGACCGCGAACCCCCCGCGAAGCCGGTGGTGGGGGGTGGGCGCGTACCGTGGAGGGATGCGGGATCGGGACGGGGCTGGACGCCCACGCAACGCACGGCCACGCGACGCGTACGGACGTCCTCTTCCTCACGGCGCGTCCGGCATACCGACGATGCCCGAAGACCTCGACCTGCCACCCGCCGAGGCCTTGGTCGAGGCCCAGCGTCTCCTTGACGAAGACCGTCCGTTCCATGCGCACGAGGTACTGGAAGCGGTCTGGAAGGCGGCCCCAGAGCCCGAACGGGAGCTGTGGAGGGGTCTGGCACAGGTCGCGGTGGGGATCACCCATCTGCGCCGCGGAAACGCTCGCGGCGCCGAGGCACTCCTGAGCCGAGCCGCCGACCGCCTTGTCCCGTACGCGGCCGTCCCACCGCACGGCGTCGACGTCCAAGGGGTCGTTCAACGCACACGTGCCCTGGCCGCCGGCGGTCCGGAGGACGGCCCGATCACCGTCCGCCTCACGAAGGCGTGACTCAGTCGGAGCACCGCTGCGTGGACACCGGCGCCGTGGCGTTCTGCCCCGCGCGCACGTCCGGGGCGACCTCGTTCGCGGTGAGGGCGTAGCCGGTCGACGGCGTGTCCAGGGCGGCGGCGAAGATGACGCCGTAGACGCGGCCGTCGGTGGTCAGCAGCGGGCCACCGGAGTTGCCGGGCTCGACCTTGCCGCGGATGGCGTAGATCTCGCGGCTGACCTGGCCGGAGTGGTAGATGTCCGGGCCGCGCGCCGTCTGCCGGGCGCGGATCCGGGCGGCGCCCGCGGTGAACGGCTGGTTCTTCGGGAAACCGGCGATGATGGCGTCGTCGCGGACGCGGGCCTCGTCGGCGAACTTCAGCGCGGGCGCGCGCAGCCCCGGCACGTACAGGACGGCGATGTCGCGTTTGGGGTCGTACAGGACGACGCGTCCGCGGCCGGTCTCGCCGTTGACGGTGGCCACCTTCGACTGGCCGCGGGCCCCGGCGACGACGTGCGCGTTGGTCATGATGTGCTGCGGCGCGAACACGAACCCGGTGCCCTCGATCCGGCGCTGGCACTGCGGCGCCGTGCTGACGATCTTCACGATGCTGGCGCGGGCGGCCTTCAGTCCCCTGGTGCTCAGGACGGACTCGTCCGGCGGCGGCACCTGCACCACGGACTCGCCGCCGAGTCCGTTGAAGACCTGCGGGAACTCGCTGCTCTTCACGAAGCCCTGGAACGAGGTGAACCAGGCCTGCGCCTGCGGCGGCATCACGTCGTTGATGCCGCCGATGACGGTGGAGCTCTTGACCTGTGTCCGGACGGGCTTGAACCCGGAGTTGGCGAACAGGCTGCCGAAGAACCAGGCGACGATCAGCAGCGACATGGCGCTGACGAAGGCGCCGCCGACCGCGTCGGCCGTGCGGGCGTTCAAGCCGGTCACCCGGTTGCGCAGGACGGCGCCGAGGGAGGACGCGAGCAGCTGCCCGAACGTGGCGGCGAGGAACGCGATGACGATGGCGAGGAGGACCTGCTGCGCGGCGCCCTCCACCGTGGCGTCCGCGATGGGCGGTGCGATCAGCACCCCGGCGACGCCGCCGCCGACGAAGCCGGCGAAGCTCAGCAGGCTCACGATGAAGCCCTGCCGGTAGCCCGAGACTCCGAACAGCACGACGAGCACGAGCAGGATCAGATCGAGAATGTGGTCGTGCAGCACCGCTTCACCGTATAGGTACGCACACCCCGTTAACGTCCCCTCGATGTACCAGATTCGGGTGCGTTGTGTAGCCGTCGGGTGTGATGCACGTTCGTCACCGTAGGCGCCCGGAGTGAGATCATCCGCCTGACCTGCGGTTCCGCTCGGGGCGACGGGTGCGGACGGTCACCGCCCCGGTTCCGGGGAGGTGCTCAGCCGCGGGACGCGAGGTTCAGGACCTCCGGCGGCAGGTCCTCGACGCGGCCGGTGTCCCAGGGGCGGTTCCAGCCGCCGGCGTCCAGGACCTGGGTGAGCAGCGCCGCCGTGAACCCCCACACGAGCATGTCCCGGACGTGGAACGCCGGGCCGAGCTTGATCCCGGACGGGTGCCGGACCATCATCCGGTTCTCCGGGTCGGTCAGTTCGCCGATGGGGACGCGTGCGACCGCCGCGACCTCGCCGGGGTGGCCGGGGGCGACGTCCGACGGCTCCCGCCACCAGCCGGCGACGGGCGTGACCCGGTGCTCGCTGCGCGACAGGTACAGCTCGGGCAGGGAGCAGAGGACGTCCACGCCGGCGGGTTCGACGCCGGCCTCCTCCCACGCCTCGCGCAGCGCCGCCGCGACGGGTCCGTCGTCCCCCGGGTCGATGCGGCCGCCCGGGAAGGCGGGCTGGCCGGCGTGCTTGTTGAGCGTCGCCGCGCGTTCGGTGAGCAGCACGTCGGGGCCGTCCGGTCCCTCGCCGAACAGGATCAGGACGGCGGCCGCGCGGGCGGCGGAGCCGTGCCGGAACATCGGCGGCACCTGCATCCGGGGGCCTTCGGCGCGGAAGCGTTCGAGCCATGGCGGGCAACTGGGGGCGGTCTCGGTCACGTCCGTTCCAACTCCGCCGCGCCCGCGTTCCTTCCCGGGCCCGGTGCCCGCGTCACGAGAACGGCCCGGGTTTGACGAGCTTCCGCGCGGTCTCCTCGTCGGTCGGGCCTTCGCCGAACGACGGGCACAGCCGTGCGAGGGGACATGCGCCGCAGGCGGGACGGCGCGCGTGGCAGATGCGGCGGCCGTGCCAGATCAGCCTGTGCGACAGCATCGTCCAGTCCTTGCGCGGTATGAGTTCGCCGATCTCCTGTTCGACCTTCACCGGGTCGTCTTCGGCCGTCCAGGCGAACCGGCGCGCCAGGCGGCCGAAGTGGGTGTCGACGGTGATCCCGGGGACGTCGAACGCGTTCCCCAGGACGACGTTGGCCGTCTTGCGTCCGACACCGGGCAGGGTGACGAGGTCGTCGAGGCGCCCTGGGACCTCACCGTCGAACTTGTCGCGCAGTGCGGCGGACAGCCCCATGACCGACTTGGTCTTGGCGCGGAAGAACCCGGTGGGTTTCAGGATCGCCTCGACGTCCTCGGGGTCGGCGGCGGCCAGGTCCTCCGGGGTGGGGTACTTGGCGAACAGGCCCGGCGTGGTCAGGTTCACCCGCATGTCGGTGGTCTGCGCCGACAGCACGGTCGCGACGAGGAGCTGGAACGGGGTGCCGAAGTTCAGCTCGCAGTGGGCGTCGGGGTAGGTCTCGGCCAGGATCCGGTTGATCCGGCGCGCCCGCCGCACGAGCGCGAGCCGGGTCTCGGGCTTGCGTCCCGCACCGCGCCGCGGGGTGCGCCCGGCCTCCGGGGCCGCATTGGTCGCCATGCCGCCAGGGTAGAGCCTTCCTTAAAAAGACAAGCATGTTCTTTTATGTTAGGGTCTCCCGCATGATTTTCGACTCCTCCCGGTGGACGGCGACCCTCGCCGGACGGCGCGTGCTGATCACGGGCGCCGCCCGGGGCATCGGCGCCGCCCTGGCCACCAGGCTGCACGAACGCGGCGCACGGGTCGCGCTCACCGGCCTGGAGCCCGACCAGCTCGCCGCCGTCGCCGCCGAATGCGGGCAGGCCCCATGGTGGTCCTGCGACGTTACCGACCGCGGCGGGGTCGAGGAAGTCGTGAACGACGCCGTGCGCGCACTGGGCGGCCTGGACGTGGTCGTGGCCAACGCCGGTGTGGCCGCGCAGATGCCGATCATCCACGGCGACCCGGCCATCCTGGAACAGAGCCTGCGCGTGAACGTCCTGGGCGTCCACAACACCCTCCGGGCGGCCGGGCCCCACATCAGCCACGAACGCGGCTACGCGCTGGCCGTGGCGTCGCTCGCGGCGGCCGTGCACGCACCCCTGCTGGGCGCCTACAGCGCGTCCAAGGCCGCGGTGGAGGCGCTGGGCAACACGCTGAGGGCCGAGCTGCGCCCGTCCGGCGCGAAGGCCGGTGTCGCCTACTTCGCCGAACTCGACACCGACATGACGCGGCGAGGGTTCGACACCAAGGCGGCGTCCGCCCTCATGAACGCGGGACCGAGCAGCAGCCTCCTGTCGAGCGTCGCGCCGCTGCGCGTGGGGATCGACGCGCTGGAACGCGGAATCGCCCGCCGGTCCAAGCGCGTCGTCGCGCCCTGGTGGGTCGGCGGGATCCTGCCCGTCAGGATGATCGCCCAGCCGGTCGTCGACCACGCCGTCCAGCGCGGCCTCGGCCAGATCCTCGACATCGCGCGAACGGAGCAGGTCGAGCTGACCACGCCGCAGCCGGAGTCCGACCGGTGACGGCACCCCGCACCACTCCCGGCCGGATCCGCGACGTGGGAGTGGTGAACTGGCTCGCCTGCCGGATCGCGGGCAGGGCCACCGGGACGGGGCCGCCCAACCTGTTCCTGACCCTGGCGCGCCGCCGCGGCCTCTTCCGCGGCTGGCTGTGGTTCGCCGGACGTCTCATGCCCGGCGGCACCCTGCCGCGCCGGGAGACCGAACTGGTGATCCTCCGCGTCGCCCATCTGCGCGACTGCCGCTACGAGTTCGACCACCACGTCCGCATCGCCCGCCGCGCCGGCGTCCGCGAACGCGACGTCGAGCGCCTCAAGGAAGGCCCGGACGCGGACGGCTGGAACCCGCGCGAGCGGGCGATCCTCACCGCGGCCGACCAGCTCCACGACCGGCGCGACCTCGACGACGACGTCTGGAAGCGGCTCCGCACCCACCTCACCGAGGGCGAGTGCGTCGAGCTGACCGTGCTCGCCGGCCACTACGAGATGCTCGCCACCGTGATCACGGCGCTGCGCATCCAGCCCGACGAGCACCGCTGAGCATCGCCGCTTCTCCGGCGCGTCAGGCGTCCAGGGCACCCGACCGCAGGAGGAGGCGCACATGTTCGACGACCGGCGGGCCGACCGCGCGCAGCGCCTCCATGTCGCCCGCCGCGACCGCCGGCGTCACCATCGCACCCACCGCCGACACGACGATCTGGCACGCGAACGCGGCGGCCTCACCGCGCAGCCCCATCATCTGCGCGAGAGCCCCGGCGAGGTCGTGCTGGATCTCGGAACGCCGCTGAATGGCCTCCGGCCCGGCCGCGTACACCTCCACCAGGAAGAGCCGCGCGTAACCCGGTTCCGACGCGAGCGCCTCCAGGTAGGCGGTGAAGGCACGCTCGAACCGGGCCGCCGGGGTGCCGCCGCCCTCCGCGGCGCCCTCCAGTTGACGCCGCAGCAGCGCGCTCGCCTTGTCGAACGCCGCCATGAAGCAGTCGAGCTTGGACGAGAACAGTCCGTAGAAGCTCTGCCGGGAGACCCGGGCCCGTCTCAGCACGTCCTCGACCGACGTGCCCACGTAGCCCTTCTCCGTCATCGCCGCCGCCATGGCCGCGCAGAGGCGGTCGCGGTGCACCCGGTCGACCTCCGGGCGGGACAACGCGTGACGCCCCCGTGGGAGCCTGCGCGGCAAGGACTGGGCCATCCGCTCAGATTAGGGCACCGGCGCTACGCCTCCGGGACCGTCCGGTAAGGGGGGATGAGACCGGTGTGATGCCATTCACGCAGAGGTCCGTACACTGGGCGAACGGGACCGCGGCGGCCCGGCGAGGCCGGACACGCCCGGTCCCGCGTTTCGGCGCGCCGTGACCCTGCCTTCACGTACGCGGTGGGACGTACGTCACACTATGCATGTAGGTGTTCGAGGAGGAGAAGCGTGACCGATCGCGACGTGGACGTTCTGAGCAGAGCCCCGCTCTTCGAGGCCCTCGACGAGCAGGGCGCCAAGGCGCTGCGCGCCAACGTGACCGAGGTGCGTCTCGCCCGCGGTCAGACGCTGTTCAACGAGGGCGAGACCGGAGACCGGCTGTACGTCGTTCTCGAAGGCAAGATCAAGCTGACCCGGACCTCGCCCGACGGCCGGGAGAACCTGCTGAGCGTGCTCGGCCCCAGCGAGATGTTCGGCGAGCTGTCGCTGTTCGATCCGCGCCCCAGGACGGCGAGCGCCATAGCGGTGACGGAGGTCCGCCTGGCAGGGCTGGGCCACGATGATCTGCGCCCCTGGCTGACGGGGCACCCCGAAGTGGCCGTCCAGTTGCTTCGCGCGCTCGCGCAGCGGCTGCGCAAGACCAACGACGTCATGGCCGACCTGGTGTTCACCGACGTCCCCGGGCGGGTCGCCAAGGCGCTGCTCGACCTCGCGGAGCGGTTCGGCCAGCCGTCGGAGGCGGGCCTGCACGTTCACCACGACCTCACCCAGGAGGAGCTGGCGCAGCTCGTCGGCGCGTCCCGCGAGACGGTCAACAAGGCGCTCGCCGACTTCGCTCAGCGGAACTGGCTGCGCATAGAGGCCCGCGCCGTCGTCATCCTCGACATCGAGCGCCTCCGCAAGCGCTCGAAGTAGCGGTCCCGGTCCGTCCGCTCAGCGGCCGTTCAGGTAGTCGAGCTGGGACTGGACGGACGCTTCGGCGGCGGGCCAGAGCGACTTGTCGACGTCGGCGTAGACGCGTTCGACGACTTCGCGCGGGGTCTGCGCGCCCGCCGCGACCGCGGCCTCGACCTGGGCGAGGCGCTCGCGGCGATGGTCGAGGTAGTAATCGAGGGCGGCGATCGGATCGTCCAGCTTGGGCCCGTGGCCCGGGAGGATGGTGGCGGCCTCGACGTCGGCGGAGAACGCGCGGAGCCGGTCGAGCGAGCCGAGGTAGTCGCCGAGTTTGCCCTCAAGGACGGTCGTCCCATATCCGAGGACGGTGTCGCCGGTCAGGACGGCACGGTCCGCCGGCAGCCAGAACGTGAGCGAGTCGTCGCTGTGGCCGGGCGTCTCCATGATCCGCAGCTCCAGGCCGCCGGTCGTGACGACGTCCCCTTCCGAGAGCCCTTCGTCGCCGAGCCGGTGCCGGGAGTCCAGCGCCCGCACCTTGACGGGCCCCCCGGCCAGCTTCGCGAACTTCCCCGCACCGGCGGAGTGGTCGGGGTGGCCGTGGGTGAGCAGGATGAGGCCGACGCGGCGTCCCTGTTCCTCGACGGTCTCCAGGACGCGCCGCAGGTGCTTGCCGTCCTTGGGGCCCGGGTCGACGACGACGGCCTCTTCGGCGCCGGGCTCCGCGATGATCCAGGTGTTGGTGCCGTCCAGGGTCATGGCGGACGGGTTCTGGGCTAGCACACATGTCGCCCGTTCGGTGCCCATCCCGTCGATCTCCGTCATATCCCCCATCCTGCCCGAGGCTCGATCGGGGTGCCGGACCGGGTTCCAGCCGAGCCGGTCGAGATGCCGCAGCGCCGACGTGCCCACCAGCCGCCACATGAACGACCGCCCGCCGCGCACGGCGCGCTCACCCGCCCGTGTAGTGGCGCTTGACGGACTCCGGCAGGACGAGGTATGCCTCCCCGTCGATGATCTCCGCCGTGGGCTCGTGGACGACGATCTCGCGGCGCGCGGCCAGCACGTCCGCGACCGTCTCGTACGCGGCGAGCTCGGCCAGCGTCGCGAGGGTCGGCGGAAGCATCATCCACTCGCCCTTGACCGCGCGCTCGGCGGCCTCCGCCGGACGCACCCACGCCACCTGGTCCGCCTCGGTGCTGACGTCCCGGGCCCGCTGCCCCTCCGGCATCGCGGCGACGAAGAACCGGGTGTCGTAGCGCTTCGGCTCGATCTTCGGGGTGATCCAGTGCGCCCACGGGCGGAGCAGGTCCGAACGCAGCACGAGGCCGCGCCCGTCGAGGAACTCGCGGAACGACTGCGAACGGTCGAGCAGGGCCTGCCGGCCGGCCTCCCACTCGTCGCCGCGCGTGTCGTCCACGACCGTCCGCCCGGTCGGGCCCGCCAGCAGCACGAGGGTCTCCTCGAACGTCTCCCGGACGGCCGCGCACACCAGCTCCCGGGCGAGCGTCTCATCCGCATTGAACGCCGAACCCCACTCGGCGGGCGGCGGACCGGACCACGCCAGCGACGCCTCACCGTCGCGCGGGTCGACCGACCCGCCCGGGAACACGTAGGCGCCGGGCGCGAACGCCATGGACCGGACGCGGCGCAGCATGAACGCCTGCAGCCCGTGCCGGTCGTGATCGCGGAGCACGACGACCGTGGCCGCGGGACGCGCGGGAACGGGTTCGGCCCGGCCGGCCAGGATGCCCTCGACCTGATCCCGGTACTCCGCCGGCAGTTTGAGCCCGTTCACCATCGTCCTCCAGCCCCGCCGTCATCCAGCCCCCGCCCATGACCGATCAACGGACGGGCTCCGCTCGGCGCATCTCTATCCCCATGGCGGCTAATTCGGACATACCGAACGTCATTCCGTCAAGGGCCGCCGCCGGAGTCCGCCCCGCCCGGCGCCTGGTTCGTGCGGCGCCCGGAGCAGGGCGGGCGGCTCAGGAGACCTCGGCGATCAGCTCGACCTCGACGGGAACGTCGAGCGGCAGGACGGCGACGCCGACGGCACTGCGCGCGTGCTTGCCCGCGTCCCCGAACACCTCCGCCAGCAGGTCGCTCGCCCCGTTGACGACCTGGGGCTGGCCGTGGAAGCCGGGCGCGCTGGCGACGAAACCGACCACCTTGACGATCCGCACGACCCGGGACAGATCCCCGAGCTCCGCCTTGAGCGCGGCGATGCAGTTCAGCGCGCAGATCCGGGCCTGCCGAGCGGCCTCGTCGGCGCCGACCTCCGCGCCCACCTTCCCGGTGAGGCCCAGCTCACCCTTGACCAGCGGGACCTGCCCCGACGTGTAGACGAGCGACCCCGTCCGGGCCGTGGGGACGTACGACGCGACCGGCGGGACGACCTCCGGCAACTCGAGCCCCAGCTCGCGGATCCGCTCTTCAGGCGTGCTCATGGGCGATTCCTCCTCGTTGAGGCGCTGCTCGTTCCTTGCTCGTTGCTCGGTGCCCGTTGCTAGGACTGCACTTCGCGTTTGAAGTAGGCCACAAGGTTCTCCGGGTTCGGACCCGGCAGGACGGTGACGAGCTCCCACCCGTCCTGGCCCCAGTTGTCAAGGATCTGCTTGGTGGCGTGCACCAGCAGCGGAACGGTCGCGTACTCCCACTTCTTCATGCGCCTCACCCTAGCGATCGCCCAACCCGAACCCCCTTCGAACCCGACACTGCAGAGGACCACCGGGGTGTGGGTCAGCGCTGGGGCGGGGGCTGCTCGCCGCCCTGCGGCCGGGAACCCGGAGCGTCCGCACCGTCGGCGCCCGCGATGCCGCGCTGCCGGTCGTCCTGCGGTCCGGGCAGGCCGGGCGACTCCGGCTCGTCGCGCTTCGGCTCGTCCAGGCCGATGACCGGCGGGACGTCCTCGGGCGACCCCAGCGTCGGGGACGTCTCCGCCGCCTTCGCCAGCTCCTCCTCGGCCTTGGCGAGCCGCTCCGCCAGGCCGGGCTTGCCCTCCCCGGCTTCGGCCTCCTCGCCCTCCGGCCGGACGGCACCAGCGGCACGGTCGAAGAACCGCAGGATCTCGACCGGCAGCGGCATGATCAGCGTGCTGTTCTTCTCGGCGGAGACCTCCACGACCGTCTGCAGCAGCCGCAGCTGGAGGGCCGCCGGGTCCTGCGACATGATCTCGCCGGCGGCGGCGAGCCGCTTGGACGCCTGGAACTCGCCGTCCGCGGTGATGATCCGGGCGCGGCGCTCCCGCTCGGCCTCGGCCTGCCGGGCCATCGACCGCTTCATCCCCTCGGGCAGCGAGACGTCCTTGATCTCGACCCGCTCGATCATGATGCCCCACGGGCCCTCGGTGATCTCGTCAATGATCGACCGGAGGTGCGCGTTGATCTTCGCGCGCTCACCGAGCAGCTCCTGCATGTCCGCCTGCCCGATGACCGACCGCAGGGACGTCTGCGCGATCTGCGACACCGCGTACCCGTAGTTGTGGACGTTGACGATCGCCTTCACCGGGTCGATCACCCGGAAGTACACGACGGCGTCGACGCGGACGCTCACGTTGTCCTGCGTGATGCCGTCCTGGCCCGGGACGTCCATGGTGATCGTCTGCCGGCTGACCTTCTGCATCCGCTCCATGATCGGCACGATCGCCGTCAGCCCGGGGGAGCGGACCGCGCCGGGGCGCAACTGCCCGCCCCGCTGCACCTGGCCGAACCTGAACACGATCCCGTGCTCGAACTGCTGCACGACACGTATGGACGACGACAGGACCAGCAGTCCGCCGACGATGACGATGAGCAAGATGACGAGCGCTACTGCTTCCATCACGGGCACCTCTCTCGCGTGGACGGCCGGGCGGGCCGGACCGGTCCCCGGAGCCTCGGGCTCTGAACCCGTGAAGATTCAGGCGACCGGCCGCGGCAGGTTCACGTTTCCCAGCTAACCCCGCGGGCAGGCCGGAAACAATGTCCGCGAACGATCTCCGCACCTCGGACTCATCGTGTCAGGGATCACTTGCATGAGGGCGGGCGCACTCTGAAGTGTTTGACGAGCGAACGATATGGTCGATCGGGTGAGCGCGAAAGACACCGACTGGGACGGCGTACGCCTCCATGTGGTCACCGGCAAGGGCGGCACGGGCAAGACGACCGTCGCGGCCGCACTCGCCCTTGCCCTGGCCGCCGGGGGCCGCAAGGTCCTGCTCGTCGAGGTCGAGGGACGCCAGGGCATCGCCCAGCTCTTCGACTGCCCGCCGCTGCCGTACGAGGAACGCCGCGTCGCCGTCGCCCCCGACGGCGGGGACGTGTACGCGCTCGCCATCGACACCGAAGAGGCGCTCATCGAGTACCTCGAGTTGTTCTACAACCTCAAGCGCGCCGGGAAGGCGATGACCAAGCTCGGCATCGTCGACTTCGTCACCACCATCGCCCCCGGCCTGCGCGACGTCATCCTCACCGGCAAGACCAGCGAGTCGGTGCGCCGCAAGAAGAAGGACGGCTCCTTCATCTACGACGCCGTCGTCATGGACGCCCCGCCCACCGGCCGCATCACGAAGTTCCTGAACGTCAACGACGAGGTGTCGGGGCTCGCGAAGGTCGGACCGGTCCGCAACCACGCCGACACCGTCATGAAGGTCGTGCGCAGCCCGGAGACGGCCGTGCACTTCGTGACGCTCCTTGAGGAGATGCCCGTCCAGGAGACGATGGACGGGATCCGCGACCTCACCGACGTCGGCCTGCCCATCGGCGGCGTCGTCGTCAACATGGAGCACCCGCCCGTCCTCGCCGAGGACGACCTCGCCGCGGCCGCCGCCGGCACCCTCGACACCGACGAGATCGTCCGCGGAGTGAAGGCCGCCGGCCTCGAACACGAATCCGAGTCGATCGCCGCCGGCCTCGCCGCCGAGGCCACCGACCACGCCCGCCGCACCGCACTCCAGCGCCGCGAGAAGGAACGCCTGGAGTCGATCGACCGTCCCCGCTACACGCTGCCGCTGCTGTCGGACGGCATGGACCTCGCCGGCCTGTACGACCTGGCCGCCGCACTGCGCGCCCAAGGCGCCGCATGACCCCCGAGGGGACGCGATGACGACCGGCAAGACCCCGCCCGCGCTCGACGTCGACGCGCTGCTCGACGACCTGCGCACGAAGATCATCGTGTGCTGCGGGTCCGGCGGCGTCGGCAAGACCACCACCGCCGCGGCCCTCGGCATCCGCGCCGCCGAGCGCGGCCGGGACGTCGTCGTCCTCACCGTCGACCCGGCCCGCCGGCTCGCCCAGTCGATGGGCCTGTCGGAGCTGGACAACAACCCGCGCAGGATCGACATCGAGGGCGACGGCGAACTCCACGCCATGATGCTCGACATGAAGCGCACCTTCGACGAGATCGTCGAAGCGCACGCCGACCCGGACCGGGCCAAGCAGATCCTCGCCAACCCCTTCTACCAGTCGCTGTCGTCCAGCCTGTCCGGCACGCAGGAGTACATGGCGATGGAGAAGCTCGGCCAGCTGCACCGCTCCGGCGCCTGGGACCTGATCATCGTGGACACCCCGCCGTCCCGCAACGCCCTGGACTTCCTGGACGCCCCCGAACGCATGGGCCGCTTCCTCGACGGCCGCTTCATGAAGATCCTCGCCGCCCCCGCCAAGACCGGCGGCCGCTTCGGCGTCAAGGTCATCAGCGCCGGGTTCGGGATGTTCACCGGCGTCATCAACAAGGTCCTCGGCGTCCAGCTGCTGCGGGACGTGCAGACGTTCGTCGCCGCGTTCGACACCATGTTCGGCGGGTTCCGCGAACGCGCCGAGAAGACGTTCCGGCTTCTGCAGACGCCCGGCACCGCGTTCCTTGTCGTCGCCGCCCCGGAGCCCGACGCGCTGCGCGAGGCGTCCTACTTCGTCGAACGTCTCGCCGAGGAACGCATGCCGCTCGCCGGACTCGTCGTCAACCGCGTCCACGAAGCCGACGACGCCCTGTCCGCCGCCCGCAGCCAGGCCGCCGCCGAGACCCTGGAGGAACGCGGCGAGCACCCGCTGACCGCCGCGCTGCTGCGCCTCCACACCGACCGCATGCAGCTCGCGGCCCGGGAGGAACGCCTCCGCGACCACTTCGCGTCCACCCACCCGACCGTCCCGGTCACGGCCGTCCCCGCGCAGCCGGAGGACGTCCACGACCTCGACGGCCTGCGCCAGGTGGGCGAGGACCTGGCCGCCCCCACCACGACCCCGACCGCCGCCTGACCCTCCCACCCCCGCCCATCCGGCACGGGTGGGATGCGGCAGAGGGCAGACGCGGCAGAGGGCAGACGCGGCGGCAGGCCCGCACCGGAAATCGGTGCGGGCCCGCTGCCACGCTTCTTATTGGACCTTGCCGGTCCTTGAACCTCTGCCGGACGAGCCGCTCGGACGGGCCGGTTCAGCTGGCGACTAGTTCTTCCTCGTCGACATCGACCGACCGCTCGTACTCTTCCTTCGCGGTCTCCAGCAGCGCGCGCCACGATCGCACATCCGGCCGACGCCGCAGCAGAGCTCGACGCTCCCGCTCGGTCATCCCGCCCCAGACACCGAATTCGATCCGGTTGTCGAGGGCATCGGCGAGACACTCCGTCCGCACTGGGCAGCCGCGGCAGATGAGCTTGGCTCGGTTCTGCGCTGCTCCCTGCACGAACAGGGCGTCCGGATCCGCGTTACGGCAGGCGGCGCGGGCGGTCCAATCCGTGATCCACATCTTGGCCCCACTCCCCTAGGGTCTGTGTCGATTTGCGCTCCTTGGCCAGACGGGCGCGGACGTCAGGCCGCCAAACGAAAGCCGTGGGGAAGAACTTACGGAAGCGAGGGACGTTTCAACAGTCCCCGGAGGGCCCATTCTCGATATAGCCCACCGGGGCCATATCGCCGGAACGGACTAGTTACCTGTAGTAGACGCGCCAGACACGGCGCCGGTTGTCATGATGAGGGCATACCGGACGAACGTCCCGGCCGACGGCGCCGGAAAGCGGGAGTTACGGGAGACGTGTCCCAGATGCACTGCTCGTCCCGCGTACCCTAGTCCACGTGCGCGTTGCGAATACGGATCGGGTCAAGACGGTATCCACGCTGTTCAGGCTGCTCGGGGCAGGGGTCGTCGCCGGCGTCCTCGTCGCCTTCATCGCCCTGCCAGCCGTCGGCAGCGCCGGCCTGACCGCACGCGACGCCGCGAACAACTTCGAGGACATGGACGGCCGCCTGGAGACGACACCTCCGTCCGAGAAGACGGTGGTGTACGACTCCGACGGCAAGCAGATCGCCACGTTCTTCGACAAGTACCGCGAGTCCGTCCGCCTCGACCAGGTCGCGCCCGTCATGCGGAAGGCGATCATCGACATCGAGGACTCCCGGTTCTACGAGCACGGCGCCCTCGACCTCAAGGGCACGATCCGCGCGCTGGCGTCCAACGTCGACTCCGAGCAGACGCAGGGCGGCTCCACCCTCACCCAGCAGTACGTCAAGAACCTGCTGGTCGACGCCGCCAGGACGCAGGAGGAGTACCGCGAGGCCACCGCGCCCACCGTCGGCCGCAAACTCCGCGAACTCCGCTACGCGCTCGACATCGAGCAGCGGCTGACGAAGAACCAGATCCTCGAGGGCTACCTGAACATCGCCTACTTCGGCGCCGGCGCGTACGGGGTCCAGGCCGCGGCCAAGCGCTACTTCAGCGTCCCCGCGTCCGACCTCAGCCTCGGGCAGGCCGCGCTCCTCGCCGGCATCACCCAGAACCCCGCGGCCTACGACCCCATCCGCAACCCGAAGGACGCGCGGCACAGGCGCGACGTCGTCCTCCAGCGGATGGCCCAGCTCGGCCACATCACCCAGGCCCAGGCCGACGCGGAGGCCGCCAAGCCGATCGAGCTGAACCGCACCGACCCCGTCGGCGGCTGCCAGGTCAGCAAGGTGTCGTACTTCTGCGAGTACGTGAAGTACGACGTGCTCAACATCCTGTCGGACGGCAAGTACTGGAGCCTTGAGCCGAAAGAGCAGCAGGGCATCGTCAACGACCTCAACCGCGGCGGCTACACCATCCGCACGACCCTCGACGCGAAGGACCAGCGCGCCGTCGACAAGACCCTGCGCTCGACCGTCCGCCCCCGCGGCAACCGCGTCGCCGCCGAAGCGATGGTCGAGCCCGGCACGGGCAAGATCAGGGCGATCGGGCTGAGCAAGGAGTTCGGCCCCGGCAAGGGCAAGACGACCATCAACCTCCCCGCGGACACGGCCCACGGCGGCGGCACCGGCGTCTCGGCGGGCTCGACGTTCAAGGTCTTCACACTCGCCGCCGCACTCGACCAGGGCATCCCGGTCAACACCACGATCAACTCCCCGGAGACGACGACGGTCGGCGGCTTCCAGCCGTGCCGGTACACCGGCACGATCCAAGGCAAGAAATACGAGAACGACCTGGTCGGCGGCGGTGCGCCCTGGACGGTGTCCAACGCCGGCGACAGCGAGAAGGGCAACTTCAACCTCAAGACCGGCACCTGGCACTCGGTCAACACCTTCTACGCCGTCCTCGAGAAGCGCGTCGGCGTCTGCAACGCCGTGAAGATGGCCGAGAAGTTCGGCATGAGGCAGGGCAACGGCAACCCGCTGATCCCGACCCCGTCCCAGGTCCTCGGCGTCAACGACGTCGACATGGTGCACCTCGCCGCCGCCTACGCCGGCTTCGCCGCCCGCGGCAAGTACTGCCCTCCGATCTCGGTCACGGAGGTCATCGACGCCGAGGGCAAGCGGCTGGAACTCCCCAAGCACAAGTGCAAGCAGGTCCTGGACGAGGACGTCGCCGACAAGGTGAACTCCATCCTCCAGGGCGTCATCACCAAGGGGACGGCGCGGGGCCGCAGCATCGGCCGTCCCTCCGCCGGCAAGACCGGCACTTGTGAAGAGTTCACCTGCGCCGTGTTCGCCGGATTCACCCCCGACCTCGCCGCCGCCACCGCCTACTGGGACTTCCGCGGCCCCTGGAAGTACAAGGTCTACGGCGTCTACGGCGCCGGCATCCCCGGCGGAATCTGGCAGGCGTCCATGCAGCGGGCCCTCCGCGGCGAGCCCGCCACCGGCTTCCGGACCCCGTCCAACAACTTCGGCGACACCGTCGGCGTCCCGGACGTGCAGGGCCGGACCGTCGAATCCGCGACCGCCCGGCTCCAGGGCGCCGACCTCAAGGTCAGGGTCGCGTCGGGGTCCGTCGAGTCCGACCAGCCCAAGGGGACGGTCGTCTCCACCTCCCCGGGCGCCGGCAGCGAAGTCCCGCCCGGCACCACCGTCATCCTCTACGTGAGCGCCGGCCCGGAACGCGAGCGCCCGGACGACTGACGAAGCGGTGCCGCCGGACCACCCGGCGGCACCGCCCCCGTCACTCCGCGAGCTGCCGCTTCACCTCGGCCGCGACCCGTCCCCCCTCGGCCCGACCGGCCACCTTCGGGTTCACGGCCTTCATGACCTGCCCCATCGCGCGCGGCCCCGCCGCACCCGTCCCGGCGATCGCGTCGGCGACCAGCGCGGTCAGCTCCTCATCGGTGAGCGGCGCCGGAAGGTACGCCTCCAGCACCACGCCCTCGTCCCGCTCCGCCTGCGCCTGCTCCTCGCGCCCCGCGTCCCCGAACGCCGCCGCGGCCTCGCGGCGCTTCTTCGCCTCCCGGGTGAGAACCTTCACGACGTCGTCGTCGGACAGCTCACGCGACCGCTTGCCGGCGACCTCCTCGTTCTTCACCGCCGTCAGCGCCATCCGCAGCGTGCGGATGCGCACCTCGTCACGCGCCTTCATCGCGGTCGAAAGATCGGTCTCCAGCTTCTCCTTCAAGGTCATGGTCACATCATGCCCGCACGGCAACGGAAGCTCATCGGGATTACCGCGCGGTGCCCATCTCTGGAAGCATGGAACCCTGGGAAAGGAGAGCCGTGCGAAAGATCTACGCCGTGCCCCTGGGGCTGCTGGGCGCGGGCGCCGCGACCTTCGGGTACGCCTCGGTGATCGAGCGGAACTGGTTCCGCCTCCGCCGCATCGAGGTGCCGGTGCTGCCCCCCGGCCGCCCTCCGGTGAAGATCCTGCACATCTCCGACACGCACCTCACACCCGGCCGAGCCCGCCTCATCCGCTGGGTCCGCTCCCTGGACGCCCTGGAGCCCGACCTCGTCGTCAACACCGGCGACTCCCTCTCCCACCGCGACGCGATCGGCCCCTTCCTGGACGCCCTCGGCCCCCTCCTCGACCGTCCGGGCGTCTTCGTCTACGGCTCCAACGACTTCTTCTCCCCCGTCCTCAAGAACCCCCTGCGCTACATCTGGCGGACGAGCAAGTCCGACTACGACCGCACGAGCCGCGAACCCGACCTCCCCTACCGCGAGCTCGCCTCGTCCCTCCAGGCCGCCGGCTGGCTCGACCTCAACAACCGCATCGGCCGCCTCAAAGTAGGCGAACTCGACATCGAGTTCGGCGGCATCGACGACTCCCACATCGACCGCGACCACTACGACAAGATCGCCGGCCCCGTCGACCCCCAGGCCGACGTCCACCTCGGCGTCATGCACTCCCCCGAACCCCGCAACCTCGACCGCTTCACCGCCGACGGCTACGACCTCCTCCTGGCCGGCCACACCCACGGCGGCCAGGTCTGCGTCCCCTTCTACGGCGCCCTGGCCACCAACTGCGGCATCGACCGCCCCCGGGTCAAGGGCCTCCACAAACACCGCGGCTCCTGGCTCCACGTCTCCGCGGGCCTGGGCACGTCCCCCAAGGCCCCCGTGCGCTTCTGCTGCCCACCCGAGGCGACCCTCCTGACTCTCGTCCCCCGGTGAACTGGCAGACCGCGACCCTCCCGGCCGCGCTCTACGACTACGCCGTCCAGAACCGCACCCTTTCCCGCCTGGGAGCGCGCGCCCTCTGGAACTACGACATAACCCACCTCCGCGAGACGATTGCAGCCCAAGACCCCACGGCCCTGACCCTCGACATCCCCTGCGGCGGCGGCCTGGCGGTAGGCGACAACCCCCGCCACGTAGCAGCCGACCTCTCCCGAACCATGCTCAAGAGAGCCCGCCGCAGGACGAGAACCCTCCTCCAGGCCGACATCTACGCCCTCCCCTTCGGCCCCGCCACCTTCGACGCCGTCCTCACCTACAACGGCCTGCACTGCCTCGAAAACCCCGCCCTGGCCATCGCCGAACTGACCCGGGTCCTACGCCCCGGCGGCACCCTCCGAGGCACGACCCTGACCCGAGGCACCTCCCGAGACCGCCTCTACTCCCTCATGCAGCGCCTGGGCGCCTTCGGCCCGTCCGGCACGGCAACCGACCTCCGAACCTGGCTGACCTCCGCCGGCCTGACCGACATCGACCTCACCCGATCCGGCGCCGTGACCGGCTTCACAGCCCGTAAATAGGGACGCACCACTCCCCGCCATCCGCTAAGGTGGACAAGGCGCCGGGAGAACGTACGACTCCCGGGCAGCCACCACCGGGGTGTAGCGCAGCTTGGCAGCGCGCTTCGTTCGGGACGAAGAGGCCGTGGGTTCAAATCCCGCCACCCCGACAGAAAACGCCAGGTCAGAGGCCGGATCTCCACCACGGAGACCGGCCTCAAGATCTTTTGTCCGCCATTTGTCCGCGAACTCCGCCGCCACCCACGGACACCGTCCGCCCCGGACCAGCACCGCGCGGACTTGCTCCACCGCCCCCGTGTTCAGATCCGCGGCCCGTTCGCCTGGCCCAGGTGCCCCGTCCGGACGTACTCACAGCTGCTCGACGCATCGGCCTCCAAGCCATGACCGACCCGAAGCGGCCGCCATACCGCCACAGACCAAGCCTCCTTGGTGGGGGTAGATCTCTCCTGGGTCGCTACCCTCGGTGTGCTGGTTGGGTCAGACGGCGGGCTTGTGGTGAGCGCCGTGTCGACGTGGCCGTCAGGTCGATCGTTCTACCCAGCCGTACTGCTCAAGCCGCTCGCGCGCCTTCTGGCGGTCCGCATCGGTGAAGAGCTCCTCATACTCTGGGCGCAGGACGTGAGCTTCCACGGTGAGATCTAGCCGGCCGTGGTCCCAGAGGGTTGTGAACCCGTCCGAGGGCGTGTCGGACCAGAGGAGTTGCTTGGCTGCGGCCAACCCGCCTTCGTTGCTGACCATCTGCAGGAACCGAGTGGCGTTGTAGCCCAGCTCTCGCTTGGCCGTCTGATAGATCGCCACCATGGCCCGATGGAACTCGCGCTCGCGTTCGTCCATGCTTCTCTCCTAAGCCGGAGGCTGGTCGCTCTCCAACATCATCCTCAGACAAGGGCTCCCTGCCCACCCGCAGCCCGCGGCTTGGTGACCAGCCTCCTGCTGTCCGGCCGAAGGTCCTCAGAGCCGCAAGGCCTGGCCCCAACCAGCCGACAGTGATGCCAAGGACCGCCGAACTCACGGCAGGTCACTCGCTCCAGGAGGCCCACCATGACCACCAAAACCGTTCAGCACGTCGACCGCACGGGCATCAGCCCAGAGACCCCAAGTCATACGTCGACACGCACGTCTGGGCGCGGCAGATCGCCCTCCTCGTCCGCGACTACCCCTTCGACACCGTGATGGCCGGGCGTCTGTACGGGCAGGCCGTCGCCTACCTCATCCCCGCGTTGGAGAAGTGGGGGCCAAGTGCACTCCGTGCTACCCCGGCAGCAACTGCCACTGACCACATCCCACCGAGGGGCCGACGCCGCAGACCCCTCGCTGCATTTTGAAGACGAACAAGCAGTGTTCTTCCCGCTCCGCGGCTACCGTGACACGGGTCCCACCACCCACTCCTCAGGGGCCCGCACCTATGTTGACCAGCGTCAACGACTGCACCAGCTACTGGGATCACTACGCCGAGGGCGTCACCGACGAAGCGCCAGAAGAAGCCCTCAAGAACGCCTTCGGCTGGACGCAGTACCCCAGCCACGGTCCAGGTGACGAACTACTCGGCGACCCGCTCACCGCCCTAGAACTCGGCTCAGGCCAAGGCGTCGCCGTAGCGGCCCTGGCAACCAAGGGCATCACAGCCACCGGGATCGACATCTCCGGGACCCAGTGCCAGCGCGCCCGAAGCCGCTGGGGCCACCTCCCCTCAGCCCGCTTCGAACAAGCCGACGTCATCGACTATCTCACCGCCACGGACCAGCACTGGGATGCCATCTACTCCATCTGGGGCGCGGTCTGGTTCACCAACCCCGACGACCTGCTCCCGCTCATCCACGCCCGCCTGAACCCGGGCGGCAAGCTGGTCTTCTCCCACGCCCCTGCTGTCCCCGGCTCCTACGGCGTCCAAGGCATCTACGGCGCCGGCTTCACCGGCCCCCAAGTCTGGCTCTACCGCTGGTCTTACGAACCAGACACTTGGACAACCATCCTTGAAGAACACGAATTCACCAAGGTGGCAGCCCACGTCCAACCAGCCGCTACCCCGAACCATGTGGGAACCCTAATCATCCGGGCTCACCGTCCTTAGACTTGAGGTTTGTCTGCCAACCCGTGGGATGCTCGCAACCAAATCGTCGAGAGCCGCGCAACCCAGCTGTGTCCGAGGAACTCGTTAACAAGCCGCCCAAGGATCAAGGCGGCGACGACTGCACGGCGGAAAAGCAGGCAGATAGGCAGACCCACCGCCCCTACCTCAACATCGCCCGCCCGGCGGCAACCGAGTCAACCCTAAAAGCTCGTCTACAAGGGTTGCACAGGGCCGCATGATGGGTCATACTCCAGCCTTCAGCAGGCTGCGGAGACGCACCAATAATCAAGGAGGTCCTCTGATATGAATTTTTCAGATATGAATGCAGAAGAAATTTTGCGACTTGCAAAGTCAGCGAGGGAAATTTCCGACCATCTATATAAAGAAGCTCAGCGTTGTGGAGATTTAGTTCTGGTCGCACGCACAGGTCACGACTATCACACCTCTAAAAGTTGTCCGGGTTTGAACAGCGCCGAAAAAGTTTTTCACTGGCCGAAAGAGCAGGCTAAAGATATGCGACGGCATCCATGTCGTCGCTGCAGCACGTGAACCGATAGCTTTACCCCCTAAGCTCAAGGGCTGATGTCGGGCTCTGAAGGCCGAAAGTGCCCGTTCGCGCGAAACGGTATATTACGTCATGCACCTTTTCGCGCGAACAGGCGTCTCTGGGACGATCAATAAGGTTGTTCGAGCTGCTGTCTGTCGCTTGCAGGAACGGCGGCGGTTTCTACCGTCGTCGTGCAAGCGTCTCCCTTGAAGATGGGACGCTCGCGCGGCTTTGGCCGAGCCGAGTCACGATTACTCGTGCACGGTAAGCAGACGGTAAAGGTCAGCGGTCACCACTCGGTAGGTGGTGCCGATCCGGATGACCTTGCAGGGGAAGTGGTTCTCGCGGGCTAGCTGGTAGGCGCGGGTTCGGCCAAGGCCGAGAGCACGGGCGGCGGTTTCGATGGTGGTTGTAGTGGGGAGGGCGGCGAGTTCCTCGTGGCTCATCGGTTCCACGATCAGGCCTCCGGGGTGTTCGTACGATAGGAGCGGATCGGGCTGTGCCGTTCGCTGGTCGGAGGCCGTGCAATGAGCGCGGGATCGCTGATCGGTCTCGGAAAGTCTTCGGCCGCCGCGGCTACGCCGGCACCTTGATCGCTTGCCCGGTGTTGGGGCGTGGAGGCCGATCCTCGTTCTAGGACGGGGCGCGAGTGGACGGCATTGATGGCGCCGTGTGCCTCATTGAGGGCTGTGGAGAGCGCTTGGGCGTGGTGCCTTGCATTGGCCAAGGCTTGGCCGTGGCGGCTCAGGACGTCGGTGAGGTCTTCGCCCTCGTCGTGACCGAGGCGGTCGGCTTGAAGTTCGCGCAGGAAGAAGCGGTTGATCTGGTCGAGGAGTTGATCGAGACCGTAGGTGGCTGCGCTGAGGTTGCCGAGGATGGTGTACGCGGTGGAGGGGAGGGTGAGGCTCGGTGGGCCAGCCGTGGCGTAGTTGAGCTGGCGGACATGTTCGTACAGGTTGGCCGCTAGCTGAGCGGTCTCGTCGTCGTTACCAGCGGCACCAGGAGCTGGCGTGTAGTCGGTCATGTAGGGATGTCCTTGTGGGTGCGGGTCTCGCGTGGGAGCTGTGGTCGATCATGGCTTCGCCTCTCTGTCTGGTGGGGACGAGGTAGCGCAGGTTCGTCCTTCCGAGCACTGCACCGGTGCATAGGTTGCGCATCGTTAGCGTTGTTTGCGCTCCGTTAGTATGCGCTCGCTCTGATCATTACGCCACGACCCCGCGCGGCGTGGCGTGGCGTGGGAGTCTTGCTGGTCGAGCTACCGCGATGGGCCGCGGCGGCGGTGCGGGCCGGGTTGCGGAGGTGCGGGTCCGGTGGATTGATACGGGCTTTCTGTCAGATGATGGCTGAGGGGGACGGGGAACGCGGCGGCCGCGAGTCGTGCAGCGTTGTGCTCCGCAGTGAGGTGCGCTGGCATCCGAGGCAACGTCGGGGACGGCGGTCGTGGATCTGGCCGGCCGAGTCTGGTGAGTTGCGCAGCAGCTTTGCGTGCGGCTGCTGCTTGTGCGGCACGGTGCTGGAGCTGCCTGGACTCTGCGATCGCCTCGATCAGGGCGGCGAGTTGCAGGATGAGATCAGAGAGGACACTCACAAGGTCCGGAGGGCGACCGCGTCGTCCTCGGATTTCGGAATAAGCTAGGGCTCGGGCAACCTTGCGAAGGTTCGCGCCGTAGGGCGTCGGTGGTGGCTGGTATCCGTAGGGTTCGCGAGCTGCGCGGTCGTAGCAGTCGGCAGTGCGTGCGAGTTCTCTGTTGCCGGTGATTGCTGCGGTCACGTGTAGGACGTCGGAGGTCGCGGCGGCCACGTCAGCGCGGACGGCCGGGTCCTGAATGTGGCGCATCTGCCAGGTCGCCGCGGCGGCGGCTCGGGCAGCCTGCTGGTAGGCCGCAGATCGTTCCTGGTGAGTCAGCTCGATGCTGCGGCTGTAGGCGCGCTGGTCAAAGGGGATAGTTCCGTGTGGAGCTGACCAACGGTGGCGGAGTTTGGGGAGGGTGAGGTTGGCGGCGAGCTTTCCTCCGGAGAACCAGACCGGTTGGCCTTCTTGGTTGGTGTGGTGTGGAAGCGCGACCGCGTAACCGGTGATCTCTCCAGGAGTGCGGGCGCTCTCACGGGTCTTGATCAGCACTCCAGCATCTTCGAGGGCGGCGAAGAAGTCGTCCTCGGTTTCGGCTCCGGCGGCTGCGGTGGCTACGTGCCGGCGGAGGGTTGTGCGAGGCGGCTCTGGCCAGTTCTGGCGATGGGCGAGTTCTGTCTCGGCTCGGGTCGGTCGGGGTGCTGCTGTGCGGTCGGCGGGCGCGGTTCGGGTGAGGCCGTAGCGTTCCTCGGCGATGTGGCAGGCGTTGGCGACCTTGTAGTAGTCGCGGTGGACGTTGGGGTTGCGTCCGTCCTCGCGGGCCAGGACGACAGCGAGGTGGATGTGGTCGTCGGCGTGCCGTACTGCGATCCAGCGGCATGCCTGGTCGTCACCTCGGGGGGCGAATCCGGTTTGGTGCATCACCTCTTCGGCGATGTCGGCCCATTCGTCGTCGGACAAGGTTCGGTCCTCTGGGGCCGCTCGGATCGAGCACTGCCAGATCGGCAACGCCAGGGGTGTGTGCCGGAGGGTGTCGAGTGGGGATGTCAGGACACCGACCAGGTGGCGGAAGTCCCGATCGCCTCTCGCGTCGAGGCCAGGTTCCAGGGTCATGGGGAGTCGGAAACCCGCGACGATGTGGGGATCAATGTGCTCGTTGCGGCGGCCAGGGCCGTAGAGGTAGGACAGCAGCCTTGCGATGCCCTGGCCGCGGGTGACTTTGCCGATCAACGTAGGAGCCGACCGATCTCGACGGACGAAGCGTCCACTCTACGGAGGACGTTCTCCAGATACGACAATGCAGCAAGCAGTTCGCCGGGCACCTGTCCCGTCGCGTTCGCGATGCGCGCCAGCTGATTGAGGTTCACGCCGATTCGGTTTAACTGTCGAGCGATGCCGCGCAGTTCTTCGCAGAGTTCCGCGGTCGGCTGGTATCCAAATCTCTGCTGGCGAGTGGCTGCCTGGACGGTGTGGACGATGAATGTTCCGTAGGCAGCTCCTGCTCGTTGGGCTGCCGCGCGGATTTCCGTGTACTCCTGGTCGCTGACTCGGAACCTCATCTCCCGATCCCGCCGACGTCCTCCGCCAAGCTGGGAACGTCGCTGCAGTTTGCGTGGCTGGTTGACCTGTTCGCCGCTCGTCGCTCCACCTCCGATCGACTCGTACTGGACCGCGCCCAGTCCCGACCACAGGAAGTGTGTGCGGCGGATTCCCGCGAATCCGCAACGTGTCGCGACACGGTCCTACCTTGCAGCCTCTAAGCAGTACGGCAGCCAAACCCAACCAGCACGTGACCCTCGATCCTTTATGCTGTCGCGGCGGGTCGGGGCGTGCCGCAGAGTTATGGAGAATTCAGCTCCCCGAGAGGCTGTCAGCAGACTATCCCTCTCGACCGTAAAGCGCCGCGCAACTCGCCAATGCTCGTCGCATAGGGGTGAGTCTTAGCTCTTGAGTTGAGGACAGCGGCATCAGTTAGCCATGCCGGCCGTCGTGCTTCGAGAGCAGGAACCACTTCCGGCCATGCCTGAACACCGGGCAGCGGTCCAAGCTCGCTACAGCACAGACCACTTGCTGGGCAGTCAGCAACCAATGAGCCGACTCGTCGATTCTCGTCGCCTGCCGGGAGCCAGGGGACCTACTGGGAATTTTTCCCAAATCGGGCATATCATGACCCCATGGATCTGCAGGTGATCACACGCGAGGCCGTCCTCCACACGATCGCCGAGTGTGATGAGCTTGGACGTCACCGTTTCCTAGACCGCTACGGTTTCGCACCAGCCCGCCAGTATTTCCTATACCACGATGGTGTCTACTACGACTCCAAGGCCATAGTGGGAGTGGCGTACCGCCACGTGACAGGTCGGCCACTGACCGCCGATCAGTTTTCCGGCGGTCGCCAGACAGTCGTCCGGCTCCTCACACGCCTGGGCTTCGAGGTGGCCAACGATGAGCCGATCGCACCTCGACGGCGCCTGATTGAGATCCTTGAGACGCTACGGATCGCCAGCACCGCTGATGGACCCGCCCGACATCAGCCGATTACCCTCCTCTGGGCGTTCGGAAGGGCAGCACACCGCCGTCCGCGCCTTGTGCCCTGGCGAGATGCCCATGCCGAGCTGCGCTACCTAATGCGCGAGTACGGCCAGCCGAGTTCGAGGCCGACCCCTGAGTTTCCCATCGTTGCGCTGGCACATACAGCGCTGTGGGAGTTGCCGGGCCATGTTGGAGCCATTCCAGCCGCACACGGCAAACCGATCAGCTGGCTTGAAGAACAAGATCCCTACTGTGGCCTCATGGCTTGGGTGTATGAGATCATTGCGTCTAGCGAATCGACCCGGACAGAAGCCATCACGACACTCGGCACGCGTTTTTTCGAAGGTGCCCCTCCAGAGGCGCTGCTGATGCAAATCGGCCTGCACCGAGAACGCGCTGACGTATCATCGCCTACTGGGTCGGATCAGCTGGAGGCCTATCTGCGTCTCTGTCGGACTGTAGAGGCCGCTGAAGAACGTGGCGACCACGACCGCACTTCAACCACTGCCCGTGAGCAGCCTGTACGCTCTACGGCCGCCACCAAAGCTGTGCTGATCCGAAGCGACGGTCACTGCGAGAACCCGCTGTGCACCGGTCAGCCTAATGACGTGACCAAGAACGGTGGCCCAATTCTTGAGGTAGATCACGTCCAGGATCGAGCCACGTGGGGGCGCGACCACCCTATCCAGATGGTCGCTCTCTGCCCCAACTGCCACGCAATCAAGACTAGAGGTCGAACGGGCGAGCAGCTCAGAGAAATCCTTGCCTCGGAGGCGCGGGCGAGACACATGGCTTGGGTGGCCCAAGCCTGATTCCCGCATGCAGGCCAGCGTGCCCTTGGCCGTTAGGTGAGCTCGAACCAGGTGTGGAGGCGCCCGCTCTCGTCGGTGTCGTAGCCGGAACGGACGGCCAGGGCGACGGTGCCAGCGGGTGTGCGCTCGCGGTGTCAGCGCACCAGTTCGGCGACCGCCCTTGCCGCTTACTGATCCTGCCCTGCAGCCGCTCCCCCTCCCGGTCATGAACCGACCGTCCTCGACCGGGCCGTGCCGCTCCGTTCGGCGCACCCGATCCGCTCCCCGTCCTTCGCCGCCACGTGGTAATCGGCGAGAGTTGAGAAACGAACGTTTCCCGACAGCGCCGGGGCCCCGGGTGCGCTCCCCGTGCTGTTCAGCACAAAGCCGTTCTCTGGGATGGAGACATGGTTGATCGCCCTTTGAGATCATCTGACTCGGTCAGACACGAATGTTTCTCTGAGGGGTGGGCCTTGGAACCGCTGGAGCAGGAGGCGGCGCGCCAGGTGGCGTATGGCGGCTGCTGGCGGGCCGGTACAGGCTGACCGGTCTGCTGGGCCGGGGCGGCATGGGGGCGGTCTGGCAGGCCCGCGACGAGCACCTCGACCGTGAGGTGGCGGTCAAGGAACTGCGCCTGCCCGAGCCGCTGGACGACGCGCAGCGGCGGAGTTGGATCGCGCGGCTGGACCGGGAGGCGCGTGCCGCCGCCCGGCTGAAGCACCCCGGCATCGTCACTGTGCACGACCGCGTCACCGGCGAGGACGGGCGCCCATGGATCGTCATGGAACTGGTGCGCGGACAGTCCCTGGCCGACCTGCTGAAGACCGAGGGGCCACTGCCGCCCCAACAGGTCGCGCAGATCGGGCTGCAGATGCTGGACGCCCTGCGCACGGCGCACCGGGCGGGCATCACCCACCGCGACATCAAGCCCGCCAACGTCCTGTTGGAGGACGACCGCGTCGTCTTGACCGACTTCGGCATCGCGGCCGTCGAGGGCGACGCGACTTTGACCGCCTCGGGCGCGATCCTGGGCACCCCCGCCTACATGGCGCCCGAGCAGGTACGCGGCCAAGATGCCACGCCCGCCTCCGACCTGTGGTCGCTCGGCGCCACCCTCTACACCGCGGTGGAAGGGCACGCACCGTTCCAGGGGGCGAACACCGGAGCGCTCTTCGTCGCCATCGCCACCGAGGATCCCGCTCCGCCCGTGCACGCCGGACCTCTGGAACCGATGCTCAAAGCATTGCTGCACCGCGACCCGGCGCACCGCCCGACCACCGACCGGCTGCACGCCGAACTCCTCCAGCTCGCCCAGGAGCGAGCACCCGGGCCGCAGAATCCGCCGGGCAGCCGAACCCGGCCCCTCACAACGCCAGACGCGGCTTCGTCTGCCCCCACCCGATCGGACACACCATCGTCGACTACACCTGCGCACTTGGGCGGCCTGTCCGCAGGCGTAGTCCGCGAAACATTGGAGCGTTTCGTCCTGCCCGCCGTCCTGTTCGCGTACACGTCCTGGACGTTCAATTTGCGGTTCGCCGCCCTGATCACCGCGGCGTTCTGCTACCGCGACATCAGAACCCGGCGTGCCGGATCCTAGGTCGGGCCGGCTCCGGAGGTTCCATCCCAGACGCCGCCCAAGCCGTTCAAGAGGCGGCCGAGCGGCATCAGCAGCGGCCGGTCAGAACGGTGAAGGTCGGAACGGTGGTTAGCGGTTGAGCCCGCTAACCACGGGATGATTCGTGCGGTGGACCGGCCAGAATGCCTGCACTGTCTCGTCTTCTGCTCGGCATCACCGCAGGTCGCAGCGTCTACTGCACGCACACGCGAGCCAGATGGGGAAAGAGCACGGTCACCCGTTCCTTGATCGACACACGGCTATGCTCGCGGTCACGACACCGGCTACCGGCCAGAACCCTCTGGACCGTGACCTACCAGACCAGCCTCTTCACGGAATGTGTGCCAGAGCCAGATTTCGACCGTCGTTGAGAACGGGCTTCGAACGCCGCTGACGCTCAGGGCTCACTCGGCCTTCTCAACACGTTTTTCCTCGTCCCCGCGCAGACGACGCGCTCGCTCGGCGATCTCACTGGAGAGTTTGTCCTTGACCGAGTTGGCTCTGTTGAGGGTCTCGTTCCCGTGACTCCTGGCCGCATCGACGCCCTTCGCTCCTGTCTCGAGCGCCTTGTCCCTCACTTCCGCGGCCGCGTGCGCCCATCGTCTCGCCTCCGCTGACCGCCGACCGGACTCGATCCCAAGCCGTCCCTGGAAGTCGTGGACGCCGGCCGCTACGTGGTTGCTCGCCTGTACTACCGCCGGGGACTTGGTCGGGTGCAGCAGCACCTTCGCGTTGGCTGTGCCGGCAGCCGCATCCATCCGGGCCACTAGACGCTCGGTGCACCGTGAGATCAGTTCCAGTCGGTCCTGGCGGGCAGCCTTCAATCCGAGGCGATGCCCGTCCAGTTCCTCCGGAGAGGCGTCCAGCACCCGGTCGAGTTCGAGCACGGCGATCGCGTCCTGCAGTTGGAAGCAGCGGGCCAGAACAGCGAGCCACTCCCGGACCACGGACTCGGCCTCTTTGACCGTCGCGGCAAGATCCCCGATCTTGGTCTTGCGCTCCATCTTCTCGGCGAGTGCGTCGAGTTGCCGCAATGCGTAGGCCTGGGTTTCCGCGATGGTCGCTGGAGCAGTCTGCACCTTCGACCACGTGACCTCGTCGACCCGGCCCCTCTTCTCTCGGATGGTCATGGACTCCTCGATGACAAAGCCCACTCCGATCATGCGGGCCAGCACCGCGTCCTTCTGGGCGCGCAGCACGTCGTCGACCTTCTCGTCGATCGTAACGAGATAGTCGGTGATCTCGTCCATGGTCTGCTGCATCGCGATCTGCGCCATGATTCCCGCGGCACCAGCGAGCATCGCCGGGTTGGTCAGCAGCGCCCTGGGGGCCTTCGCGAATTCGACGAATCCCCCGATCTGCCCCTTGTTCCCCTTCACCACACCTGTGCTGAGACCCGACTTCGAGCTTTCCCTCAGCCCGTACTTCTTGATGGCCTGCGCCGACTCCTGTGTCAACTGCACCCAGCGGCCGGAGTTGGCGGCGATCTCCGAACCTGCCTGCGCTGCTACAGCCCCGGTGGCGGAAACGGACTTGAGGCGTTGTAGCCCGAGGTCCTTCGACGGCAGTCCCTCCGAGACGAGGAAGCGTTCGACGTCCGTCGCATTCCCGATGACCGCTATTCCATCACCGTCGCTGATCAGCTGTAGTTCGTTGTCCATCGTCGGCTCCTGAAGTGGCTTCCCGAGGTCAAGGGCGGTCGAGGTGCGCGAGCTCCGGGGCCTGTTCACAGACCTCCTGACGCCAGGCCCGACCTAATCAGGTAGCACTCGCCGGATGAGCGTCCGATTAGGAATCTCCTTGAACAACTGTGGCTCCTGATCACCCGAGTAGGAGATGAATAGTTCCCCGCGCGTCCTGGTGACAAGTACGTAGTACAACATTTTCACCTCGACGCTGGACGAGTCACCCGCGTCCAGATGCGCGTCCGGGACGATCACAGTGTCGAACTCCAAGCCCTTGACGCTCGCACGGTTCACCAGCCGGATTCCGGGGCGGTTCGGGTCGACTGTCCGATACCGTTCGTCTTCCGCGGCACCGACGTATATTTGCGGCCGCAAGCCTGGGCTTTCCCGCTCGATCTCCCCCAGGAGGCTGCGCTGCTCGCGACTGCGTTTGACCACCACACCGATTTTGAGCGTGCGATTATTCTCGGCATAGTGAGCCAGCCAGCGCACGAAAGGGCGGCGCGTTTCCGGGCGCCACATCAGCACCGGAACGGGCCCGTCCCGGTGCGGCATCGGGGGCTGGTGCAGCCCCGGGTAGAAATGGCGGGCGAGTTCCGCGACCTGGCGCGAGTTCCTCAAGTTGGTGCTGATCTCGAGCCGACCGCACCCGCCGAGAGCCTTCTCAATCTCGTCGAGCGTTGATTGTGTATCGGTGATCCGCTGGTACTCATCGGCGAACGCGATGACGTCCATTCCAAGGACCCTGCACAGGCTGAAGAACTCCGGCGGGAGGTCTTGGGCTTCGTCGATGACGACAACATGCCCTCGTCGTCCGGTGTCGAACAGGGCAGCGGACATCAGGCGAGTCCAGTCGAAGGCGCCGATCCTCGCTCCGCCGAGCGGCGAGCCCGTGGCCTCCCGATACCAGGCGTGCACCCAGCGGTGATAGGTCATGATCGGCAACGACGCACCAAGCCCGGCCCCATCGGCCTGCAGATGATGCCCGAGCAGCTTCGAATGCGCGATCAACGTCACCGTACGGCCTGAGATCTCGAGCGCTGCGGCGTGCTGGACGGCGAGTAGGCTTTTGCCGGATCCCGGCGGGCCGCTGACAAGGTGATGGCCGGGCTCGACGAGCCGGTCGAGAACGGAGCGCTGCCCGCCGAGCAGGTCGAGATAGCCGATGGTCACCATGCACCGACCCGGTGTGCCGCCTCTTCCCGGGCCTGCTCGACGACCGGTTCGAAGAACCCCGGAACTCCTGAGCCACCGACCACCATCACCCGGTCGAGTAGGACGTTGCCCACCTCGCAGCTGGTTTCCGGGATGAGCGCACAGGCGTGGCACGCCGCCCGGTTCAGGTTGCCATACCCCTGACCGCCGTGCTCTGAGCACAGCGGGTCGGCTGAGCACCAGGCAGCCTGTTCCAGGAGCCGTAGGAGGAGTTCGGGAAACAGGTCGGGCTTGCCCTGGCGCGCGAGACCGCCCAGTGTTCCCTCCGCATCTCCAGAGGCGGTGTAGACGAGCAGCCCGTACTGATGATCACCGCTCTCCATAGAACGCGCGTACACCCGCTCGCACAGCGACGCGGCACTGTACCCGGACTCGAAGGACAACTGCCGGACGAGCAGATGCCCCAGGGTGTGCAGCAAAGGCAACCGAGGCAGCAGCCGTTCACCGGCGAAGGCTCCGATCCGGTCCCGCTGGAACGACTTTGACAAGTCCGCCTGCATTCCGGCAGTTCGTGCACGAACCTCCGGACGGGCTTCCCACTGTCCGAGCAGTTCCTCGTCCAATGTCAGGAAGATACCTTCGCCGAATACCTCGACGGCGGGCATCCAGCGCCGGCGTCCCGAGGAGTCCACCGGAATCATCCGGCTCTCGGGGGAGACCCTGCTGAACCCCTGGAGTGCGCGGACCTCACGTATCCGTTCGGCGATCACAACCCGGGAGATCCTCGCCTCCAGTTCGGTCCACGGCGGCTCTTGCGACGAGCCCAAGCCGACTTCGTGGGTGACGAAATGAGCACTGCGCTCGGGGCTGGTCGCAGTGAAAGCAGCCCACTCGCCCGTGCTCAGATCACTCTCATCGGCTGTGGAGGCTGGTTCAGATTCGGTGGGTCGGCCGGTCTCCTCCGCGATCAGCCGCCTGACGAGCGCTGGATCGGCCTTGGCCGCCTCCGCGATGACCTCGATGAGGTTGTCAGCTCCCGGCGTGTCCGGCAGCTGGCACAGCGCGTCGAAGAACGGGTGTTCTTGTACCCGCCGCGTGACCTCGTCGTCGGCCGCCGCGGGCACGGCAGGAGCCGGGATGTCCAGCGCCGAATGGACGATGGGGTAGTACACGTTGCCCGCTGTCCGCTGCACGATATGGATCCGCTCCTCGCAGGGCTTGCGCTCGCTCAACCGCTCCCAAGGATTGCGCCCGCAGCAGCGCATATTCTGCGTCCCGAGAATGTCGAGCAGGTCCCTCCGCGCCGCCTTGCACTTCTCGTGCCGGCATCGCACTGTCAGAGCTTCGAGCCCGGTGGCGTTCTCCCCTGCCTCGAAGCTGAGCGCCGTGGGCCCAGGACATCTGTCGCGTTCCTCCCGCGTGAGCTCGGAGTGCGCCCAGTACCACCAGTCGACGTCCCCTAGGTGTCCGGACTCGCAGATCTGAACGAAACGCATCGGAGTGAGTTTCTGCTGAGGGCTGCAGAAAGAGCAGTAGGGTGGGTGCCCGAACCTTTCATTCTGGATCCGCCAGTGCGTCATCCGCCGGCATGACCCGCAGAAGAGCCAGGCTGGGAAGCGGATGAAGGCCGGTCCGGACGCATTGGGCACATCGTAGTCGGCGACCGGTGCCTGCAACGGGGCCCACAAGCCCGTGACCTTAAGCTTTCGTTCCAGCCGGGGCGCGTGGATGCGCTCCAGGTGCCGTGGCGACGGCCAGTCGGCGGTACCGGCCGCGACAAACGATTCGCCTTGGACGTCGAACACTGCCCCAACTCCGAATGGCACGACCGTCTGCGCCTGCCGGACGCGTAGTTTGCGGGTGCTCATTCCCCGGCCCCTTTCACGATGACCTGGCATTCGCGGTCGACGCTCCGCATGGAATGATGCGCCTCCCACAGACCGCCGGGCCGGTCGAAGTACTTGAGCAGACTCAGCTGCGCCTTGCCTGCGGGCTTGTAGTAGAAGCGCTTGCCGGCCTGCCTCGCCTGCTCGGCCGCATCCAGCCATTCACTGCGGAGTCCTTCCAGGTCCGCCCTGACCTCGTCGGCGGCGGACGGGTCCGCCGTGGCCGCCCAGCGGGCCAGGCGGGACGTCGCCTCGGTCAGTTCGGCAACGTGGTGGAGGATGTCACCGGCCTGATCGTCCGCCGAAAGCCCGAGGCCGTGCCGGACGAGGATCACCAACGCGGCATGCAGAGCCCGGCGGCGGGACGGGTCCGACCACGGGGTCACGCTGGTCGGCTCGACATGCTGGTAGAGCGCCTGGTGGAAAGTGCCGAACGTCTCGTAATGCGATCGGTCACGGGACCGCGTGGCGTTGAGAAAGGTGACCACAAGCCCCGGAACCCCGTGCCGCCCGACGCGGCTGCTCGCCTGGATGTATTCTGCGGTCGCCTTCGGCTGGCCGAGCATGAGCATCAGTGCCAGGCGCTTCACGTCTACTCCGACCGACAGCATGTTGGTGCAGACGACCATGGAGACGCTGTCGGGGTCCTTGTAACTCAGCTCAAGGCGGTCCAGCAGTTTGGGCTGCTGCGACCTCTCAAGGTTGCTGGACAGTTCTTCCACCTGACGTTCGGGCAGCTCACGACGGCGCTCCGGTGTGCCGAGGCCGCGAAGATGCGCGGGGATCTCGTCGCCGGCCGCAGTACGCGTCCGCCCCAGTTCACGCATGCTGTGGTGGTAGGCGACGAGCGTCCAGTAGTCGTCGCGGTGCTCCTCGGGAAGCTCCATTGGGGCGTGAAGCATTGCTGCCGCGGTCACCGCAGTCGCCCGGCCCGCGGTGTGGCCCTGCGCCATGACGCCGACGTACCTGCGTCCCGGGACGGTGTGGTCTGGTTCGGCGAAGTAGGAGTAGCGGGCGTCCAGACCCGCTGACGGGAACAGCTGAACCTCGCGGCCGTACAGCCCTCGGATCTGCTCGCTCGCTCGCCGTATGGTGGCGGTGGAGGCGACGACCTTCGGCGTCTGGCCTCCATTCCGTGAGCACAACTCGAGAACGGCGGCCTCGTACAGCCCCACGGTGGTGCCGAGCGGACCGGTGAGCAGGTGCAGCTCGTCCTGGATCACAAGGGAGGGGGGCAGGTGCTCACCGCCCTTGTCCGGACGCCCGCCCCCGAACAGCCGGCCCGCATGGGGCTCCCATGCCAGGCGAGCGAACTTGTCCACAGTGCCGAGGACGAACGTCGGCGGGTCCGCGTAGAGATGTTCATCGACCACCGCCACCGGCAGCCGCTCGTGAAACTGGCACTCGTCCCTCGGGCACATGAACCGGAAGGACGTCTCGGTCGTCCGCACTCCGTAGTCGTCGATGTCCGTGGACTTGGCGGTAGGCATCACCTGCGTGCCGCACCAGGGGCAGCGGTCCAGGATGAAGACGTCCTTCGGCCTGGCGGCCTCGCGCTCCTGCCGGAACTTCTCGTGCGCTTCGGCGAACTTGTTGGGAGTGGTGCCGCCCCCGACCCACAGTCCGATGCTGAACGGGCCGCCTGGAATCACCGGCTCCTCGTTCAGCCGGAGGTGCTCCAGGGCGCAGATGGTCGTCCCGGCGCGCTGGAACTGCTGCGTCGTCAGCAGGCTCAGTGTGTACCGACTGAGAACGGCGGTGCCGCCGCCGCCGTCTCCATGCCGCAGTCGACGCATGATCATCTCGAAGGCGGCCAGGAAGAGGTACGCCTCCGTCTTGCCGCCGCCCGTGGGGAACCAGATCAGGTCGACCACCTGGCGGTCAGAGTGGGACTCGTCGATCAGCCCGCAGACCGACAGCAGGAAGAAGCCGAGCTGGAAGGGGTGCCATGCCGCGTCGGGTGAGGGCTCCGGGTCCAGCGGAACGGCCTCTGAGCGCGGACGGCGCCGCCCCGCAAGATCCTGCGCCGAGTGGCGCATCTGAAGCGCCATCGCCCGGTTGGCCAGCCGGAATGCGCGAAGGGCATCGCCAGAGGGGTCGGCGAACAGTGCCTCGGCCCCCAGTTCCATCCTGCGGACCGCGGTGTCCAGTCTGTCGAGGATGCGCTCGGCGGCCTTTTGCGCTCCAGCCGGCACCTTGATGTCGCGCTGCGCCTGGCACCACACCCGGTAACCGCCGATGAAGTCCGTGATCTCGGTGTGCAGCTGGGACGGCTTCACCATCGGGTCGGACAGGTGTGCGAGCTTCAGCACTGACAGCCCAGACGGCCCGGCGGGTCTGATGGCCGGCACTTCTGCCTCCGGCATCATCTGGGTCCGGAGCCCGGCCACCCGGCCGTCCTCGATGATCTCGTCGACCGCGCAGCTGTGGCCGACGGCGCGCGTCACCACGTGCCGGTACTGAAGGCGCAACTCCTGCTCTTCCAGGTCGCGGCTCGTCAGCCGGATGCTCGGATACTGCAGCAGCTCACCGCCGATCGGCCTGACCTCGAGCGAGACCTGGAAAAGCATGTCGTCCCATTGGGACCCGTGGTCCCCTACAGCGCTCTTGGCGTTGACCAGTGCGACGGTCACCAACCGCCTGCCCGCAAACGAACGCCACCGCAGGCGTATCTGCGCCCGGGCGTTCCAGATGTTCCTCTCGGCCTCTCCAGCCTTGAAGGTCTCCTCGCAGTCCTCCAGCGGGACGCGCTGCCACTTCCTGACCCTGCCCGGCCGCGTCTCGTAGCGAGCACCCCGGCAGACCAGCGTCAACTCGTCGGCGTCGGTGTAGAAGGAGATGCCCATCGACGACGGAAGCCAGGCGTTGGCGTCCGGGACGGTGTCGTCCGCGAAACGCGTTTCCTCGGACGCCTCCTCCGGAGCGCTGTCCGGCTCGGTGACCTCGGCGCCCTCGGTCAGGGTCTGCTGCCGGTCGGTGTCTTGCGGGTATAGCGTGCCCATGAGGTAGCGCCGGTTCGGCGGTTCCTCGATCAGCTCGGCGACGTCCCCGACCGGCCCGATCAGTTGCTGCCGGAGATAGCCCAGCAGGTCCTCGCGTGACACCGTCCGCCTCCTCCGAGCCTCATCCGGACATCAAGGTACTTATAATGCCTCTCCACACAGACGCGCGAGGTGAAAACTCGGTTGTCACGAATGTCGGTGGCTTATGGCAACGTCCAGGGCATGTCCGTCGACACGCCAGCCTCGTCCCCGGGCGGACCGGGCCTGCACCAAGCCGTCGCCCGCGTCCTGCGGCAACTGAGAAGTAGCGCCGTGGACGGCGTTGTGCCCGCCCGGGTCTTCGATGACGCTACCGAGCACATGGGGCTGTCACTGGAGGCGCGCGAGCGCGTCATCACGGCACTGGCCGAGATGAATCTGCAGGTCATCGCGCACCAGCCCACCGCCACGGCATCACTTCCCGATCGGTCGGATCACGTCCTAGCGCTGGTACGCCGCCACATCCCCACAGGTCCGGTCACGGATGAGCAGCTGAGCCGTTTCGGCCGCCTGGCCGGCCTGGACGCCGAAGAGATCGCGGCGCTCCCCGAGCGCGCGAAGAAGTCCGGGATCGCAGTACCGGATCCGGAACCGGCCGTTGCGCGGCCAGAACCGGCCACCACGATCGAGCACGAGCCCGAGCCCGCCGCGGACCGCACCAGCCCGACGTACGACTTCGAGCGGGCCGTCACCGCGGCGAAGCTCCTCATCAACGAGGACCGATTCCGCGCCAACCCCGGTCGACGCCTCCTCAGCGTCACTGAGGAGTTGGGGCTCAGCATCCTGCTACGCGGCGGCGTCGACCGCGCCGGAGTCGAGCCATCCGACGAGGAACTCCTGGCGTTGCCCGCCGACGACATTCGCAGAGTCGCCCGCAGCACCTTCGTACTGCACAACACGCGGCTGGTGTACAGCGTCGTCATGGGTTACCTGGGACAGGGGCTCGAGGAGGAAGACCTAGCCCAACACGGAACCCTCGGCCTCATTCGCGCCGTCCGGAAGTTCGACCCGCGGCTGGGCAACAAGTTCTCCACTTACGCCACCTGGTGGATCAGGCAGTCGATCAGCCGGGCTGTCGCGGACGAGGGCGCGGCCATCCGCATCCCAGTGCACATGCACGAGAAAATGCGCAAGGTCACGGCCACAGAGTCAGCATTGCGTCGGGCAGGCAAACCCTCGACTGCAGTCGATGTTGCGATCGCGACCGGGCTGGACGTCCGCACAGTGGACGAGGTACGCGCACTGAGCAAAGTCAGCGACTCCCTGGACCGGATTATCGGTGATGGAGCCCACCTGGGCGACTTCCTGTCTCTGCCCAACACCACGCCGGGACCAGAGGAGTTCCTGCAGGAGATGATTTCCGAGCAGGCCGTTGAGGAGTGGTTGGCGCCTCTCCAGCCGAAAGAGGTCGACATTCTCCGCCGACACCTGGGCCTCAACGGTGACGAGCCCGAGACCCTGGAGCAGATCGGTCGCGACTACAACGTAACCCGTGAACGCATCCGGCAACTGGAGGCGAAGGCCCTCGACCAGATCCGCGGACAACTTCCTGCTGAACTCCGCAGACAGCTCCCTGCGCACCTGCGCAAGCGCCTCGAGAAAACCGCCGAGAAGAAGAACGGCCCTTGTGTCGTTTCCGTGGGTCGTTGATCGGGTTATAGGCGTCCGGGCAGGGGTGGGCAGAGGCCGCCGCGGGTGAGGGCGGCCATGGCGAT
>NZ_JBICUT010000014.1:0-127300 GCF_043198445.1 Spirillospora sp. NPDC048823
GCGTGGACACACGCCCTCTCCCGCTCTAATCGGCGTTCCCCCAGGCCAGACCCCGGATTCGGCATCACGTGTGACCACCAACTGCGGAACCCGGGAACCACCCAGCGGCCACCCCCTCGACCAAGGTCAGACGGTGCCCAACGTGCGCCCATGGTGCTGTCTGGTGGCCATCGTTGCCGTCAGGGTTGCCGTCACCGGTCAGTGCTGTCAGGCGACCTTGATTGAGTGGGGGCCGACGCTGACGGTGATGTCCAGGTGTCCGCCGAGGGCGGTGGCGTAAGCGCGGAGGGTCTCCAGTTCCATGGCTTCGAGGTTGCCGTTTTCGATCTGGGAGACGCGGGACTGGGAGACCCCCAGGATCTGTGCGACCTCGGCCTGCGTCTTGCCGATGGCCTTGCGGAGCTCCTTGAGATGGTGGCCGGCGACGTAGGCGTCCAGTTCGGCGCGAGCCTGGGCCTGGCGCTCGGGGTCGGCCAGCTCGGGGTTGCGGCGGTGTGCTTCGGCCTTGATGTCCTGCCAGCTGCGTCCGGTGCTCATCGTCCGCCCTCCTTGTCCTTCGCTGCCCGGTACTCGGCGTAGCGGGCTTCGGCCAGCGGGATTGCCTCGTCGTACCAGCGTGACCACTGCCCGGCCTTGTCTCCGGCCACCAAGAAGATCGCTGCCCGGTCCGGATCGAAGACGAACAGCATGCGGATCTCCGATCGGCCTCGGCTGCCGGGCCGCAGCTCCTTGAGGTTGCGTAGCTCGCTGTGTTCCAGGGTGTCGACCAGCGGCCGTCCCAGCGTCGGTCCGACCTCGGCCAGCCTGTCGATGGCCTGCTCGATCAAGGCTGCAGTGTCCGTCTCTGATTCACACAGCTTGAGGAACCAGCTCTCGACCGGTTCGAGGATGATGACGTCCCAGGGCACCCCACCAATATAATCTCTAGCTCATACTGAGGAGTCGACCGTCCGCTTCCCGATGACGTCGGTTGCCGTCAAACACAACGCCCCAGGCCACATGGCTCCGGGGCGTTTTCGCTGGTCAATAGTGTGGGCAGGGGCGGGGTCGAACCGCCGACCTTCCGCTTTTCAGAAGTAGCAACCACCCAGCGGCCACCCCATCGACCAAGGTCAGACGGTGCCCAACGTGCGCCCATGGTGCTGCTTGGTTGCCGTCGTTGTCGTCAGGGCTGTCGTCAACGGTCGGCACGTCGACCTCTGTCTTCCAATCGCCGGACGTGCCGCTCGTGCTGTCCGGCGCGGCGCCGCTGGGCGCGGTCGATGAGCAACGTTCGCGGGTCGGCTGCCAGCTCGTACAGCTCGATTTCGAACGGGTCGGCGTCGTACTCGATGAGCCGGGCCAAGGCTTCTCGGTCCTGCTCGACGGTGCCTCGCCGGTGCACCGTGTCTCGCCAGACGTGCCCACTCATCTCCGCCGCGTCCACGTCTCGACGGTAGCTCAGAACGCGCGCGACCCGGGCTCCATGAGAACCCTCATGGGGCGGGCAGCCCCGAGTAGCGGGACAAAAATGCGTCTTCTTCGAGGCCAGGTGACGATTGCAGCAACCCACTACCCGATGGTCCGGCTCAGGCTCGAAAATGGGCACCGTCCGTTCGGTCGGAACCTCGAACTTGCTGGGCATCGCTGACCGTCCCAACAACTGAGTGTGACAAGAGGAGCGTCGTGCCGATCCCCGACTTCCAAACCCTGATGCGGCCCGTCCTAGAGCTTCATGCCGATGGTGGGGATCACGAGTCTGCGGCGATCGTTGCGGCGGTGGCAGATCACTTCGATCTGAGCGTGAACGAGCGTGCGGCGATGTTGCCATCGGGTGGGCAGAAGCGGATCAACAATCGGATCGCCTGGTCCATCACTCACATGGCTCAGGCGGGCCTGCTGGAGCGGCCTCGCCGGGGCGTCACTCGGATCACCACCCGTGGGCAGAAGGCACTGGCCGAGAACCTGGACCGAGTGGACATGAAGGTCTTGCACCAGTTCGCCGAGTACCGTGAATTCCGTGCTCGACGCCGTAAGCCCAGCAAGCCAGTCAACGAGCCTGACGACGCGGATCTGTCGCAGGTGGACGTCTCCCCCTTGGAGCTGATCCCGCAACTGGTAGCTGAGGCTCACACCGCGCTCGCTGACGAGCTAGTTGAGCGACTCCGGCAGGCACCGCCGGAGTTCTTGGAGCATTGCGTGCTGAAGCTGCTGATCCGCATGGGCTACGGCGGCCCTGAGGGGGAGGTGCGTCATCTCGGCGGTCCTGGCGATGAGGGCATGGACGGCCTGATCCGGCAAGATCCCCTCGGTCTGGACGTGGTCTATGTCCAAGCCAAGCGCTACGCCGCTGACCGGACAGTCCATCGCCCGGACGTCCAAGCCTTCGCCGGCGCACTCCAAGGTGCCCAAGCCGCTCGGGGCATCTTCATCGCCACCACCCGCTTCTCACCGGGGGCCATCGACTTCGCCGATAAGGTCCCCTCACGGATCATCCTGATCGACGGTCGCCGACTCGGCGAACTCATGGTCACCTATGACTGCGGTGTGCAAGAGGCTCAGACCGTCACGATCAAGAAGATCGACGAAGACTTCTTCACCACCGAATGACAACATGAACCTGTGGCGATGCCGTGCCGCCAGCGGATTTACAGTCCCACCGCCAAACAGCCCTGACCTGCTACTACTGCCCGGCGCACCCGATTCTCGGCACGCATTGGGCACAGCCCTCAACGCCTCTTCCGCTGAAATCTCAGCGTCCTACTCTCTCGTACCAGCGAAGCGCCTCGCTGCGATGCCCAGCCTCCGCGTGCAGGTCACCGGCTTTGCGCATCGACTCCACGTCACCGGCCTTGCCCGCCTAAAGCTCGCCTTAAGCAGGTACCGGACGACACTTCGTTGGTGGTGTGCGTATCGCGCGAAGCTCTCTGGAGGGCGGCGTCTCCAAGTTATCTTTTACAACGACTCGTCAGAAAGGACGGGTATCACTCAGCCCTCGCCAGCCGGAGCAGAGTCTAGGACGATGTGGCCTGCGGTTCCTGCGGCCGACTCCACCCGCCAACCCGGTGGGAGCACATGTTCCATACCCGCATCTGCAACTGTAGCGTTCTCCAAGCAAATCCCACCCTCCCCTTTTATCTCACCGAAATGTACGTGACCTGCGAAAGCAGCCCCAAGAAAGGAGGCGCTGCTTGAGAAAGTCGCAGCGCGAAAGTAGGCTACGCCAGCGAAAGCAGCGTTGTCGAACTTGGTAGAACCAGTGAATACGGCACCGACAAAGTTGGCGGAACCAGTAACGGTCGTCCGGGCGAAGAAAGCACCATGGATGAACGTCGCCCTCCTGAAGACAGCGTCGCGGATCCTACAGCCAGTCAGGTTGAGGGCGTTAGCAAGAGTGGCTCCTGTCAGATCCAAAGACAGGTTGGGCCAGTACACCTGCGCCGAGGGGTGCAGATGAGCGCTCAGCAAGGCCTGCGCGGTGAGACGAACTTGGTGTTCTTCGTCAGGGTTGGGCCCAGCTTGGGCGGCGGGGATGGGCTGACCAGCCCGGGCGGCACGGTACCTGGCGGCATGCCGCCGTACCTGCTCACGGGCAGCGCGGTCCGGATCGGCAGCGCTCGTTTCGGGCGGGGTGTAGGGCATTCGCAGGTAGGCGCAGATGATGTTGACGATGGTCTGCCGGTGCGCCGGGTTGTTATCAGCGAGGCGTTCCAAGGTATATAGCGCCGTGAGCCGGACTGGGGCCTTGTCGGAGCCGAGCTGCTCGGCAGCTGCGTTATACAACTCCGTGACGCGACGTTCCGCGGTGTCGTACTCCTGATGGCCTTGGCGACGAAAGGCCAGCATCAACCCCACCGCCGCACCCGCCCCGGCGCCAGCGGCTAGTCCAGTGCGGACAGCCTCCACTCGGACCCGGGCTCGGTCGGTCCCCGCTGCGGCCTCGTCTGCGGTGCTCAGCAACCACGCCGTAGTGATGCAGACCGCCGCTGCTGCGGCCACCACCGCCGCCAACATCCACGGCACAGCCACCAAGGGCCGTCCTGGAGGTGGCAGCCGCTCCACCAACCTCCACGACCAATTCTGTATCCGCTTCATCATCGTCGCCCCTCTCCGCCCCAGGCCTTCACAGCGGCTGGAGTAGTTTAGATCTTGCCCGCCGGTACCGCTGACATGGTGGAGCGCCGTACCGCAGGCGACCATGAATACTTCTGATCACCCTTACTAATGGCCCACTACTGGCCGCCGTAGCCGCTGACCTGAGCATGCTCAACCTGATCGGAACAACGAAAATCATCTCCATATTTCGGCGGCAAGCGGACCCAGAGTGCAGGGCCGGCAAAGACCCGAGCACCGGAAGCCGCGCAGCAGTGATCGCCCCTAACCACGCAACCCCCCTCAGCCATGAGTGCGATCGTATGGCTGAACGCAGAGCGATTCATTACGAGTCTCACGAACAAGATCCACACCAGTCCAGCCCTGTCCACTGACCTGCTAAACAACCCTCATGGACGCTTCTGGATTCCATCCCCGTACAGGCTTGTCCACACCCGCCGTTAGCATCCGTGTTAGCAACCACCTCGATGCGACCCACCGGCCCCCTCCTCAACCCTCACGGGTGAGCTGCGCCGTATCGGAGGTGACTACCCGCGCACGCCATGGGCTCGGCCATATGTGGCTGTCGTTCGGATAGCTCGCTGTGGCTTCAACGAAGTTGGGTTCGTGTTCGAACTGCGCCTCGCTGAACTCGGCGGTACCACTGAACTTCGCCCGGCTGAACCAGGCGTCCCCGCTGAACTCCGCCTCGTGAAACCAGGCGTACCCGCTGATCTGCGCATCGCCAAACCAGCCAGCCCCTCTGAATTGCGTTCTGCTAAACCGGGCATCCCCGTTGATCTGCGCCCCGCTGAATGCAGCGGCACCGGTGAACTGTGTCGCGGTGAATCCAGCGTTCCTGTTGATCTGCACCCTGGCAAACTCGGCGTTTCTACTGAACTGCGCCCCGCTGAACTCGGCGTCCCCGCTGAACTTCGCCTCGCCGAACCAGGCGTCCCCGCTGAACTTCGCCTCGCTGAACCAAGCGTCCCCGCTGAACTGGGCCCTGCTGAACCATGCGGTCCCGCTGAACTGCGCCCCCTTGAACTCGATGATTGTCCCGCAGAACTTCGCCTCGCCGAACCAGGCGCCGCCGCTGAACTCTGCCCCGCTGAACCAAGCACCCTTGCTGAACTGGGCCCTCCCGAACTCGGCTTTCCCGCTGAACTGAGCACCGCGGAACTGAGTAGCTCCTCTGAATTCCGTCCCGCTGAACCTGGCGTCTCCCGCGAACTGTACATCGCCGAAACTCGCGTCTCCCGTGAACTGCACATCGCCGAAACTCGCGTCTCTCGCGAACTGCGCTCCGCTAAACCAGGCGGGCCCAATAAATTGAGTTTTGGTAAATGTGGCGCTTGTTGGTTGGCAGTCGGTGAAGTCGAAGTCGATCAGATGGGCGCCCGTGAGGTCGATGTCGATGCCGTCCCAATAGGTGGATGGATGGTGATCACGTTCGGTGGCGGTCAGGTGGCGTTTGAGGAGCCGTTGCGCGGTGAGCCGGACCTGTAATTCGGGATCTTGGACGGTTTGGTCGTCGCGCTGCTCGGATTGGTTGTCGTGGCCACGCGGGATTGGGAACGGCATCCGAAGGTAGGAGCACACGACATCCGTGACCGTCTGCCGGTAGTAGGGGTGGTCTTGGGCCAAGCGCTCCAGAGAGTACAACCCGCCTAGTCGGACGGCGGCCTTGTCATGGCCGAGTAGCTCGACGCCCTGGCCGTACTCGACGTGGGCTTGGACGCGTTCGGCGCGTTCCCCGGCGGCCTCGTCCACCCGTTGACGACGGTAGGCGGTGACCAGAGCGACCAGGGCTCCGACACCGGCGACCAGGGCGAAGACTAGTTTGAGCAACTCCAGGAGGTCTTTGGTTTCCAGCGGCTTGGGCTTGGCGTGTGACGGTGATCCCAGGAGCAACGACACTAAGAACCACGCAACGACCAGCAACACCACGGCGGCAGTGAACGCGAACGTCAGTGCCCGGCGGATCGACCAGAGTCCGAGCGTCTTGTGTGCATCCTTCACCGGCCGAAACTCTGGCGTCATCTTGTCTTGGCTCACAAGCTCGATGCTAAGAACACTTCAAAGGTGCCGGCGGCTGTCTGGGAGAAGCGGGTTGCCCGCTCCTGGCCATCTGCACTCGCGTGGGGCGCGGGTCCCCGTAGCTCGTCCGGGCTACACGGTCCTCCGCCTTCCTCCCCCCCGGCCCGACTTGACCTGAACTTAGCGGCGGACAGGTTCCATCAAGGGTGGCGTGGCCATCACGTGGTGACGCCGTCGGGGCCCTTGACGGGTTCTGACCGTCGCTACTCTCGACAGATCGGGATCGGGGGGAGCCCTGTACCTTCCACGTCAACTTGCGACGTCCTTGCAGCTTTCGGCACTCGGCTGTACGGACGCAGACGCTCCGGGGTGCTCGGTCGCGCGAACGGCGTCCAGCCCGTGACAGGCCGTCTCGCGCGATCGAGTGCCCCGGCTCGCGAGGGTCCAGGGGGCGGCGCAGCCCCCTGGTTCGAGCTCGCTCAAGTGGCCTTGTGCTCTTGTAGCACCTGGACGAGCATGTACTGAGGAGGATAAATCACTCTCAGAGCATCGCCGGGACGGTGGCTCATGACAAGGATTCGATACAGCAGCAGCCAGACGGTGCGTGCGCGTCTCACGTCCGGCAGCTCGGCAAACCGCAGAAAAGGCAAGAAGAAGCGCAAGTTGACCAAGAAGGCGCAGCACGCGAAGCCTGGGGCTGACGCGAAGGGAAGCCCCTTCCGGATTTCATCCGAACAACGTTGGCGGCTTCAGGAAGAAGCGCGTCAGAGGGCAAACGGTCTCTGAGCCGAATGTTGGGGCGGTCGAACGACGCGGTGCGGCGGGACCGGACGGAACAGGCCGCATGCCCGGCGCGCCGGGGCGGGCGGCCGCCGGCGACGCGTAGCGGCGCCCTTGAAGACGTAGAGAAAGTTCTCATCCGGCGGCCGGGACGGCTTTTGGATCTTGGTTCTTGGGCGTGTGTAGGCCCCTGGCCTGCAGTTGTGTGGGCTGCGGTGCCAGGGGCCTGGTTGTGCTAGGTGAGTTCGCTGTATCGGGCGTCGAAGCCTGCGGCGATGAGGGCCGTGCGGATCTCGGTGATGCTGCGGCGGCCGATGTTGCGGACTTCGCTGAGTTCGTGTCGTTGGATCATGCGGACGAGGTCGCCTATCGTGCGCGGCTCGGCGCGGTCGTGCCGTAGGGCGTTGGCGACCCTGGTCGACAATCTGAGGCAGGAGAGCGGGCAGCGTGGGGTGTGCTCGTCGTGCTGCTGGGGCTCTTCGGGTTCCGGCCTGGTCGTTGCGTCCGGGATGGTGGCACGGGTGGCGGTGGCGAGGAGGTTGACCAGGTCGGCGACCGTGCGTACGCCGAGGCAGCTCACTGGGCAATGCATGGTGATGCCGCTGTGGTGTGAGGCGTGTTCGGTGTCGCTCATCTCTGCCGCCATGGCCACGTCCTCACGTTGATGATCTCTTCGCGGAGTTGTCGGACGTCCGGGGCAGAGAGCAGGCGGGCGCCTCCGCGTAGCGGGACCATGGCCCACCATTGATGTGTGTGCTCGCCGTACCATGCGTGGACGCCTGGGAACTGCTCGGCGACGCCTCGGGCGGCTCGCTGCTTGTCAGCGCTGGCGTTCATGTTGGGGTGGCGTTGTCGGGGCGGCCTGGTTGAGGCGTCGCCATATGAGGTGCTCGACCTCGCGCACGGCGTTCGCTAGGTCGGCGCAGGGGATGGGATATGGGCCGCTGCGGGTGAGGTAGACCCATTTGCCGAAGTCGGTGGCCGTTAGCTCCTCGCTCGCCGGCGTGTGCCGTGTCGGCCCGACTCGCAGGGTTACCGGGGAGACGTTGAACCGTCGTGTCGTCCGCCATCCTTTGGCGAGGAGTGCTTCGGCTAGGCGGTCCAAGTGCCACATGGCCAGACGGTCATGGCCGTCGCGTGTGCCGATCCAGCGGATGAATCGGCGTACGCGGCGTCCCCAGAGTCGTAGCGTCAGGCCGGACTCATCGATCACCAGTCGCTCGCTTCAGTGATGGCGAGGACGCGTCCGATGCGGTCGGCGGCATGTTCGGTCTCCCAGAGCGGGCAGAGCGGTTCGAGCTCGGGCTCTGATTTTCGGGTCGGCCCTGACCATGTCCAGTGCCACCACAGCTCGTGATCGGGGCCGTGCGGGCGGCATCTGACTTCCTGTCGCAGGCCAGGGCTCATCGCCTGGCCGAGAGGGTTGTCAGGTGCGGGTTCTCCTGCGGGGTTGGCGGCCATGACGGCGCCGTGTCCCCATGCGTGCGCCGTCAGGCCGCGACTGTCCAGGGCGGCTATCAGGGCTAGAGCTGCGTCTCGCCACTCGCGTTGACTGCTCGGTGGGCGGGGCCGCGCGTCGGCTGTGCTGCTCGGGGGGTCTGGAGAAATAGGCATCAGGGTTCCTTCGGATGGTCCTCACTGAGGTGATCGGTCGGTCATCTGGCGGTGATCTTGCTGGTCAGAGCAAGATTTCCGTGACTGGTATTCAAAGTACGGGTACAGTACTTCAAGTACAACCCACTTGGCGTACTTGCGCCGCACAATAAGTACTGGTCTCGTAGAGATCGACGAAGGAGGTGCCGATGTTCGGCTTGGTGGTCCGGTTCACCTGCAAGGATGAAGACAGCACCAGTGCGTTTGATCGGCTGGTGGCCGAGACGATCGGCAAGATTGAGACGGAGGAACCGGGCACGCTGGTCTATGCGGTGCACAGGGTCGACGGGCAGCCGCTACAGCGGATCTTCTACGAGCTGTACCGGGACCGGGCGGCCTTCGACGCGCACGAGGAGCAGGAGCACGTCCGCCGGTTCCTTGGTGCTCGTGAGGAGTTGCTCGCGTCGGTGGAGGTCGATTGGTTGGACCTCCAAGTAGGCAAGGGAACGGACGGGTGAGCACTGAGTATCAGCGCGCTCTTGGGCGGCGGATCGCTCAAGAGCGCAAGCGGCGCGGGCTGTCTCAGCCTGAGCTGGCGCGGCTGATTGATCGTTCGGTGGCCTGGGTCTCCCAGGTGGAGCGCGGCGTGCGCAAGGTCGATCGGATGTCGGTCTTGGAAACGGTCGCCGAAGCACTGGAACTACCGCTGTCGGAGTTGGCGGCTGAGGCTCCGGTAGTCGCCGCGACGACTGAGGAACTGCCGGGATCGGCTGGTCTGCGGCTGGTCTTGTCGGGTGCTCACTCGCTGCGGGCCATGCTGCATTCGGCTCCGGTCCCGCCTACGGCGGAGATCAAGCCGCGGGTGGATCGCGCCTGGGAACTGGCGCATGAGAGCAAGTACGTAGAGCTGGCGGACCTGCTTCGGGGATTGGTGCCCGCGCTGGAGTCCGCGGTGCGTTCGGCTCCTGAGGAGCGGCGTGCCGAACTGTTCGATCTGCTGGCGGTGACCTATCAGGCGTGCTCGGCGGCGTTGTCCAAGCTCGGTGAACCTGAGGCCGCCTGGATCGCTGCGGACCGCGCCATCGTGGCGGGCGAGCGTGCCGGGGACGCGTTGATGATGGCCGCCGGCGCCTTCCGGCTCGGGTTCGTCTTCCTGGGGGCGCGGCACTTCGACCAGGCTGAGGAGAACGCGCGGACGGCTGCTGAGGCGCTGTGGTTCCTGGTCGACCAGGGCAAGCATGAGGCCATGTCACTGTGGGGCGGGCTGACGTTGCAACGGGCCGTGGCCGCGTCCCGGCTCAATCAGGCGGACTTGGCCTATGAGCATCTCGCGAGGGCTCGGGAAGTCGCCGAGCGGCTCGGGGACGGTCGCAACGACTACAACACCGAGTTCGGCCCGGCGAACGTGCTCCTTCACGAAGTCGCCGTGGCGGTCGAGCTGGGGGACGCCGGTCACGCGCTCCGGGTCGGGGCCGAGGTGGACGTTTCCACGCTGTCGGCGGAGCGTCGGGCGCGACTGCAGATCGACTTGGCGCGTGCGCACACCCAGCGGCGGCAGCCTGCTGAGGCCGTTGCCGCGCTGCTGGACGCCGAGTCCATCACGCCAGAGCAGATACGGAACCACCGAATCGTGCGTCAGGTCGTGTCCGATCTACTGACCATGCAGGACCCACCGTCCTCTGACCTGCGAGAACTCGGCGACAGGGTAGGCGCGTAGAAAAAGTACGTGTTCTAGTACTCAAAGTACTAGTAGAAACTCTGAGTACGGGGTAGCGTTCGTGTTGACGCTGAAGCACTCCTGATGGAGGTGAAGGCCCAACACGAACGCTCTTCGCGTTTCAGGGGCGGAGAAGGCCGCTCTTGGACGGCAACACAGGCCACACATGAAAGTGGCCTGAGCGGGAGACCCGCCCAGGCCGGATGCGGTTAGCACCCTAGTTGGCGCTTCGATGCTACCTCGTTCGTCCTGATGGCGTGTGTGCTCCCTCGGTTCCGTAACACCTGCTCAGCAGGTGGACGAGAGGTGTACTCAGCATGCGCAACATTCCTGTCGACGTTTCCGCCATGACCTTCGTGTGCGTGTCGGCGCCGCGTCCCAAGCTGGTCAGTCAGGAGACGGGCGAGGTCAAGATGGACCGCAACGGTCAGGCGGTGTTCACGGTGGGCCTGTCGGCCGCCGACCCGATGGGGCGGGTGGAACTGCTGAACGTGGCGGTGCCCGGCGACCAGTCGGTGACCATCGGCGAGATCGTCACCCCGGTCGGCCTCGTCGCCTTCCCGTGGGAGGCGGTGCTCGGCGGTGAGAAGCGGTGGGGTGTGGCCTTCCGCGCCGACCGCATCGCCCCCGTGTCGGCCGCCCCGTCGTCGGCCTCGTCGGCGTCGGCCTCCTCGTCGGATGCGTCCGCTTCGGCGGGCGTGGCCTGAACGGCGGCCCGGTCATGACTGACCTGCTTCTGGTGCCTGGGGTCCTGGCCGCTGCGGCGGCCGGGCTCTGGGCCTGGCGCCGCTGGCACCCGGCCTCGTTCTGGTACGGCGTCGCGTTCCCGGCGCGGGCGGTGCTGGTGTACCTGACGTGGCATCACGTCGCCTCGGGCTGCAAGCTCACCCGCAACCGGCGCCGGTACCGCCTCACCCTCGACGCCGTCCCGGTCGTCGGCCCGGCTGCCCGCAACGCGGCAACCGTGGTCGAGCACAAGCGGCGGGTGCGGCGGGTCGACGTCGAGCGCGCTCCCCGCCTGGGCATCCTTCGTCCCACTCGCCTCGGGTGGCGTATGCGTCTCCGGCTCCACGACGGGCAGGTTCCGGCCGATTATGAGAAGGCTGCGGAGGGGATCGCGCATGCCTGGCGCGTCCACGCGGTGCGGGTGGTCGACGTCCGGCCCGGCTACGTGACGCTCTGGGCGACGATGCGCGACCCGCTCACCGACGTGACCTTGTCGCCGGCACCCGTCGAACTGCTGCGGGTGCGGCCCGGGAAGCTGGAGAACGGCCGTGACTGGCTGATCGATTTCCGTACCGTGCCGCACTGGCTCAACGCCGGGGCGACCCAGTCCGGCAAGTCCAACCTGGCCAACGCCATCATCCGTGACCTGGCTCCGCAACCGGTCGCGTTGGTCGGGTTCGACCTCAAGGGCGGCGTGGAGTTCACCCCGTACGCGCCGCGGTTGTCGGCGCTGGCCACCACCCGCAAAGAGTCGGTCGACCTGCTGGCGGACCTGGTCGGCGAGGTCGAGAACCGCATGGCGACGTGCCGCGCGCACGGTGCCCGCAACGTCTGGACGCTGCCTGAGCACCTGCGGCCGGTGCCTGTCGTGGTCCTGGTCGATGAGGTCGCCGAACTGTTCCTGATGGCCGACCGCTCGGAGAAGGAGGAGGTGTCGCGGACGGCTACCGCGCTGCTGCGCGTCGCCCAGCTCGGCCGCGCGTTCGCCGTCCACCTGATCGTCTGCGGGCAACGCATCGGCTCCGACCTCGGCCCAGGCGTCACCGCGCTGCGCGCCCAGCTCTCCGGCCGGGTGTGCCACCACGTCAACGACCCCGAAACCGCCAACATGACCTTCGGCGACCTCGACCCCGCCGCCCTAGACGCCGCCCGCGCCATCCCCGCCGAAACCCCCGGCGTCTGCATCGTCGCCGGGCAGGACGGCACCTGGCACCGCGCCCGGTCGGTCTACGTCCCCGAGCGTGAAGCCGAGCAGGCCGCCCGCGACTACGCCCACCTGACCCCGGACTGGGATGCCCTCGTCGGCTCCGTCCCCGTGGTCCACCCGGCCGCCTAACCGGCCCGGCCCTTCTCTCCTTCTCCATCGGCTCGGCGTGAGCCCTGATCGCGCCACGTCCCTACCCGACCCATGCCCGAAACCCGCCCATTGGAGGCTGCCCGATGGTCGCCCGCGTCCGTGCCCTTGGTCCCCGTCCCCGTCCTCGGTTCGTCGCCATCCCGTCCCCGTCCTCGCCGTCGTCCTCGCGCTCGTCCCGGCCGTCGCCGGTGTCGTCCTGGGACGTGTGGCCGGTCGGCGTCGAGTGGGACGAGTTCCGGTCCCTGCACCTCGCGCGGTGCCAGCGCTGCGCCGACTCGTTCGCCTCCTCGTCCTGCGGCGAGGTCGACGACTGGGCCGAGGCGCACGCCTGTGACCCGGAACTGGCCGCGCTGCTCGCCCTCGTCGACACCCGGCGGGCGGCATGACCCGCCGCATCCTCGGGGCGCTGGCCGACTCCGGGCCGGTGGTGGTCCTGGCGGGGATCGCGGCTGCCGGGTCGTTCACCCACATCCGCGACACCGCCACCGAACACGGCCAACACGGCTGGATGGCCTGGGCCATCGCCGTCTGCATCGACCTGACCTGCGTCATGGCCGCTGGAGAACGGCAACGGGACAAGCACACCGGACGCGACACCGCGCGCCTGTCGTGGCCCACCGTCGTCCTCGTCGGCGGTGTCCTGCTGTCCCTGGCGGCGAACCTGGCGCAGGCCGACCCGTCGGTGTGGGGCTGGATCACCGCAGGGACTCCGGCGGGCGCGTTCCTGGTCGCCGTCTCGATGCTGGAACGCCGGAAGGCCGGCCCCCGCGCGGCGGCGCGTCCGTCGCCTCGTCCGGGCGCCGACGTGTTGCCCGTCCCGGACTCCTTCGGCAACCCGTCCCCGTCCGGCTCGCCGGACTCCTCGGCCGCCTCGTCCTCGCCCTCGTCTCCCTGGGTGGTCTGGGAGCGTCCCCCGGCTGCCGCTGCCGCTGCCGCCGCGTCCGTCCAGGACGACCAGGAGCGGGGCGAGGACGAGCAGGACGGCCAGACCTCCATCCCCGTCCCCGCCGATCACCCCGCCTCGACGCCGTCCGCGTCGCCGCCCTCGCCGAGTCCTGCCGCGCCGCTGGTCGACTTCGCGCGCCGCGTCGCTGCCGAACACGAAAGCGAGCACGGGCGGCCGATCACCCGTGACGCGCTCCGCGCACGCCTCGGCGTCTCCAACCAACTCGCCTCCGACCTGCTCCGCCAACTGCGCACCGAACACAACGGCGCCGAAGCCGCGCCCGTCGCCTGACAGGAGACACCTTCCATGACCCGCACCAACCCCACCGGCCCCACCGACCGGACCGGCCCCACCGACCGGACCGACACAACGGCTCCGGTGGTACCCGGTGACCTGTTCGCCCGACACCAGACCATCACCGGCCTGCGCGCCCTGGCCGACTTCCTAGAGGCCAACCCGGCCGTGCCCGTCAAGGAGTACGGCGAGACCTACCACGTCCCCATTCGCGCCGGTGACGACGCCTCGGCCACTGCGCTGGTCGACAACACCGCGGCGCTGCTGGGCGTCACCGCCGAACACGACACCGCGCGAGGCGGCCACTACATCGCCACCCGCACCTTCGGCCGCATCGCCTACACCGTCTTCCACATCCCCGAACAGGAGAGGGCGGCGCACCTCGCCCGCGACAGCTACCGCGACAACATCACCCTCGACACCGACCAGGACACCGGCCCGGACGGCGACCAGGACGACCAGGACACCGGGCGGGCCGCCTGATGGACATCGACCGGCACCCGGCACCATCACGTGCGCTCGCCTTGCTCGCCGGGCTCGTCGTGGGGTGGGCGTGCTCCACCTGCGGCGGGGGCGGCGTCGCCTCCGACGGGGCCACCTGCCCCGACTGCGACGGCCACGGTCACACCCTCTGCAAGGGGGCCTGATGTTCCTGCGCCGCTGCGCCTTCGCCGCCTTCTGGCTCGTCCTGGGGCTGTTCGCCCTCAACCACCCGGAGAACGCCGCCCGTGCCGTCCGAGCCATCGTGACCGGTCTCGCGCTGCTGGCCGATGCGCTGTCGGCGTTCGTGTCGGCGTTCTGAGTCCGCCCCCGGCGCGGCCCACAAGCCGCCAAGCACGAGCGCCGCGCCGGGGGCCCGGTCCCACTCCAACCGCCTGAACGGATAGGGAGACCCGTCCATCGTGCCGCAACCTGCTCCACACGTCACCGCACTCGCCGCCCGCGACATGGCCGCCCGCTTCAACCGGGCCGACTTCCGGGCCTGGGCTCGCCGCGCTCACTCGACGGGTGGTTGTGCCCAACCGGTCCACCTGCGTGGCCGTGTCACCCACCTGGACCCGATAACCGGCGAGGTTCTGCATCACTACTCGACGGCGCGGGAACCGGGCGGGGCGCTGCGGGTGGCCTGCAAGACCCGGCGCGCGTCACGCTGCCCGTCCTGCGCCGAGACCTACCGCGCCGACACCTACCAACTCGTCCGCGCGGGCCTGGTCGGCGGTAAGGGCGTCCCGGCGTCGGTGACCGAACATCCGGCCGCGTTCGTCACCCTCACCGCGCCCTCCTTCGGGCCGGTCCACTCCCGCCGCACCGGGGCCGGCGGGGCCGTGGTCTCCTGCCACCCTCGGCGCAACGGCGGTAGCTGCCCGCACGGACGCCCGGTGTCCTGCACCGTCCGGCACAGTGCCGATGACCCTCGACTCGGACAACCGATCTGCCCGGACTGCTTCGACTACTCCGGCGCCGTCCTGTGGAACGCGCACGCCCCGGAACTGTGGCGGCGCTTCACCCTGGCCTTCCACCGATTCGTCGCCCGTTCGGCGGGCCTGCGCGTCGCCGAGTTGCGCGAAGTGCTCACGGTCTCCTTCGCCAAGGTCGCCGAGTATCAGCGGCGCGGCCTGGTCCACTTCCACGCCGTCATCCGCCTCGACGGACCCGGCGGCCCGGACGCCCCGCCTCCGGCCTGGGCGACGCATGGACTCCTCAAGGCGGCCGTTGACCACGCGGCCGGGGCGGTGCGGGTGTCGACTCCGGCGGCGGGCGATGTCCCGGCCCTGACGCATGAGTGGGGTTCACAGGTCGACATTCGGCCGATCACCACCACGGGCGAACTCACCGATAACGCGGTGGCGGGCTATATCGCCAAGTACGCCACCAAGGCCGCTGAATGCGTCGGCACCCTCGACCGCCGGATACGCCCCACCGATGACCTGGCTGACCTCCCCGTGAGCGGCCACGCTCGACGGCTCGTCGCCGAGTGCCTCCGCTTGGGTGCGCTGGAGGAGTACGCGGGCCTGCGGCTCGTCGAGTGGGCGCACATGCTCGGCTTCCGGGGCCATTTCTCCACCAAGTCCCGCCGGTACTCCACCACCCTCGGCGCGCTGCGTGCGGCTCGCATCGAGCACAACCAGCGCGAACACGCCGACGACATCACGACTGGTCGCCTGCCCTTCGACGACGACCAGGTCCTTGTGATCGCGCATTGGCGCTACCTCGGCCAAGGCATGACGCCGGGTGAGGCCCTGCTGACCGCTGCCCTGACCGGTAAGCCGCTTCCCTCCCTCGTCCCGTCCGACCTGCACTCAAGGAGTTCCGAGTGACCGACCTGGTCCTGACCGTCGATGAAGCGGCCGAACGGCTCCGCGTGAGCCGGTGGACGCTCTACAACCTCATCCGCTCCAACCAGCTCCGGACGGTCAAGATCGGCCGCCGCCGTCTCGTCCCCGTCGACGCCCTCGCCGAATGCCTCGACCAGCTCTCGGAGGTTGCTGCCTGATGACCACAACCGCACTCGCCACGCCAGAAGAACCCGAGCGACGCAAGCCCCGTAAGGGTCGTTCTCGTAGGCGTGCCAACGGTGAGGGGACGATCGTCCAGCGTAAGGACGGACGGTATGAGGCAAAGGTGTTCGTCCCGACGACCGCCGGGACGATCAAGCGCGTCAGCGTGTACGGCAAGACCCGCGACGAATGCCACGCGAAACACGTCAAGCTCAAGGCACAGGCCGATGACGGGGTTCCCGTCGCCTCCGTGAGCTGGACGGTAGAGCAGTACCTCGCGTACTGGCTGGACAACGTCGTACGCGTCGAACGGCGGCCCAAGACCGTCCAGGGCTATGAGAGTGTCATCCGGCTCCACCTGGTCCCTGGGCTCGGTAAGAAGCGGCTCGGCAAGCTGACGGCTCGCGACGTTCGGGCTTTCATCACCACCGTCCGCCAGTCGTGCCAGTGCTGCCGACATGGGTGGGACGCGAGCCGGGACAAGCCGCGGTGCTGTGCCCTCAAGGGTGGTGAGTGCTGCGAGTCCCGGCTCTCGGTGCGCATGGTTCAGTTCGTCCTGGCGGTGCTCCGCAACGCGCTGCAATCGGCCGTGCGTGAGGAGATCCTCACGCGGAACGTCGCCCGGCTCGTCACGGTCACCACTCCCAAGTACAAGGTCAACCGGGGCCTCACGGTCGACCAGGCGCGGGCCGTGCTCAAGGCGGCGCAAGATGAGCGGCTCTACGCGCTCTACGTCCTGGCGCTGTGCCTTGGCCTGCGGCGCGGGGAACTGCTCGGCTTGCGATGGGAAGACATCTCCCTGACGCCGTGCCGGGCCTGCGGGGGAGAGGGCGGCACCTTCGACGGTGCTCCGTGCGCGCACTGCGCCGAGACGGGCATTCAAGACGCCAAGTTGGAGGTAGTGCAGACCCTCCAGCGAGTCGCCGGCGAACTGCGGTTCGTCCCGCCCAAGACCGACGACTCAACGCGAACCATCCCGCTGCCGGACCTGTGCGTCACTGCGCTCTGCGAGCACCGGGTGTTGCAGGACGCGGAACGGGCCGACGCCTGGCCGCGTTGGCAGGATCACGGGCTCGTCTTCCCGTCCCGCCTCGGAACTCCGATGGAGCCGGATAACCTGCGCCGTAGCTGGGGCCGTATCCGCGCGGCGGCCGGTCTCGGCGACATGAGGCTTCACGACATGCGCCACACCTGCGTCTCGCTGCTCCTGGATCTCGGCGTTCCGCCGCACATCGTGCGAGAGATCGTCGGACACAGCGACATCGAGGTGACCATGACGATCTACGCACACGCGGCCCTCGACGAGAGGCGCGCGGCCCTCCGCAAGCTGGGAGATGCCCTCGGCTAGGGACGTTGTCGTCAGGACTGTCGTCAAAAGGCCCGGAACCGATGATGGTTCCGGGCCTTTGGCTGGTCGTATGGGGTGGGCAGGGGCGGGGTCGAACCGCCGACCTTCCGCTTTTCAGGCGGACGCTCGTACCGACTGAGCTACCTGCCCAGGACGCGTGGTGCGCCTGGCGGTCCTGACGGGATTTGAACCCGCGGCCTCCACCTTGACAGGGTGGCGAGCACTCCTAGCTGCTCCACAGGACCTTGCTACTCCGAGCTTAGTGGCTTCGGAGGGATGTCTTGGCGGGTTGCCCCGCGCTTGGCGACGTCCGAGAGCATACGCGATGGCCGAGGTGGTCGCCAACTCGATATCGGGCCGGCGGGTGCGTCGGGGAGGGGGGCGGGGGGTGGGGCGTGGGATGATCCGTCGTGGCGGTTCCTTCCCTCCGGAGGCGCACGTGACCAGCATGCTCGAGATCCGGGTGCGGTGGGTGCTGCTCGTGGTGGTGGGGTCCGCGAATCTGGTCGGATCGCTGGTCGTGCTGTTGTTCGCGACGTTCGTGCTGCCTGATCCGCCGTTGGACGATCGCGACTATGCCCGTCAGGTGAACGCTGTGGCGTTCTTCAGTTATCCCGTGGTCGCGGTGCCTGTGGCGTTGATCGCGGGGTTGTGGCTGTGGCGGCCGGTCGTCAGGCTCGTCCGGGACGGGGGGAACGCCGATCGGGCGCAGCGGCGGGCCGTGTTGCTCGGGCCGCTTCGGTTGACGCTGCTCGTCGGCGGGTTGTGGGTCGCCGGGGCCCTCGGGTGGGCGGTTCTCGACCTCGTGTTGTTCACCGGGCGGCTGGCGGTGAAGACGGGGCTGACGTGTCTGCTGGGGGCGGCCACGACGTGCACGATCGTCTATCTGCTGTCGGAGCGGTTGCTGCGGCCTGCGGCGGCGCTGGTGCTGGCGGCGGAGCGTCCGCGCCGGTTCCGGTTGCCGGGGGTGACGACGCGGGTGATGCTCGCGTGGGCGCTGGGGACGGCGATTCCGGTGTTCGGGCTGATCTGTGTCGCGGTTGCCGCGCTGGCCGCGCCCGACATCAATGTCGTGCAGCTTGCGATCACGATCCTGGGGCTCGGCGGGGTCGCGCTGCTGGCCGGGGTTTATGTCACCTACATGGCGACCCGGGCCATCGCTGATCCGATCAAGGCGGTTCGGAAGGGGATGGCGCGGGTCGAGCGGGGGGATCTCTCCGCGGAGGTCGCCGTGTACGACGCCAGTGAGGTCGGGCAGTTGCAGGCCGGGTTCAACCATATGGTCGCGGGGCTCCGTGAGCATGAGCGGCTGCGTGATCTCTTTGGACGCCATGTGGGGGAGGAGGTCGCCGACCTGGCGCTGGAGCGCGGCGACATCACGCTCGGCGGTGAGACGCGCGAGGTGGCGGTCCTGTTCGTCGATCTCACCGGTTCGACCAGGCTGGCCGACACGCGGAGCCCGGACGAGGTGGTCGGGCTGCTCAACAGGTTCTTCGGTGTCGTGGTGACGGTGGTGGCCGGGCACGGGGGGTGGATCAACAAGTTCGAAGGGGACGCGGCGCTCGCGATCTTCGGGGCGCCGACGCAGGTGGAGGATTCGGCCGGTGCGGCGCTCGGTGCCGCGCGGGAGCTGGCGCTGCGGCTGCGGGTCGAGGTCCCGATGCTGGACGCGGGGATCGGCGTGTCGGCGGGTCCCGTGGTGGCCGGGTACATCGGGACCGAGGAGCGGTTCGAGTACACCGTGATCGGTGATCCGGTGAACGAGGCGGCCAGGCTCAGCGACATGGCGAAGACGACGGCGGGGCGGGTGCTGGCGTCGGCGGCCGTTCTGGAGCTCGCCCACCTCGTCGAGTCGGACGAGTGGGACCTCGGCAGGTCGGTGACGCTGCGTGGCCGGAGCCGTCCGACGCGGCTGGGCACGCCCCGGTCGGCCGCGCTGCCGCCACTTGCGTCCGGTGAGTCGGTGACCGCGAGACCGCCGCCTGTTCGGCGTGTCCGTATTCCGCGTCCGCTGCGGCGGAGCCGGAAGCTGCTGCTCGGCGCGCTGATCCTGTCCAGGGCGGCCAAGGACGCCAAGCAGGACGATGGCGAATAGTCCGTCTGTTCTGATCAAAGGACCGTGTCCGCGCGGGTGTCACGCGGCGCCGATGCGTATCGTCAGCGGCTGTACACGGTCTGCTACTGGCTCGTAACTCCGGTGTCACCGGACGGTCCGAGGGTTGGGGCGGACACGCCTCAGCTCCCGGAAGGTGACCATGCATCGACGTACCCGTATCGCGCTCATCGCCGTCACGGCATCGACGGCGATCGTCGTGCCAGCCACGTCCGCCGCCGCGGATCCCGATCCGGTACCGGCGCAGGAAGCGGGTGCGCCCGAGCCGCGCCCGCGTGTGAACGCCGCGCCGGACGACGGGATCACGAATGTGGCCCACCGCGGGGCGTCCGCGTACGCGCCGGAGAACACGCTCGCCGGCGTCAGGCTGGCCAAGGCGCAGCGCGCGGACGTGTTCGAGATCGACGTCCAGGAATCCAAGGACCACAAGCTGGTCCTGATGCACGACACCACGCTCGCCCGGACGACGAACGTCGAGAAGGTGTACCCGGACCGGTCGCCCTGGAAGGTCTCCGACTTCACTCTCGCCGAGATCAAGAAGCTGGACGCGGGTTCCTGGTTCGCGAAGAAGTACAAGGGGGAACGCGTCCCGACGCTGGCCCAGGTGCTCAGGACCATGCGCGGACAGGGCCTCGGGATGCTGCTGGAGATCAAGAGCCCGGCGCTCTACCCGGGCATCGAGAAGCGCATCGCCGCCTCGCTGAAGCGTTCGCCGTCCTGGCTGCGGCGCGACGCGAGCGAGCGCCGGCTGGCCGTCCAGTCGTTCGACTGGGAGTCCGTGCGCCGCTTCCACTCCTTGATGCCCAGGGTGCCGACGGGGCTGCTCGGTACACCGGAGGTCAAGGATCTGCGCAAGCTGGCGTCCTACGCCGATCAGATCAATCCCACGTTCGGTGACCTGACCGCGTCCTACGTCAGGAAGGTGCACGCGGCGCGCATGGACGTGCTCACCTGGACGGTGGACGACCGCGGGCAGATGAGGAAGGCCGTCGAGCTCGGCGTGGACGGGATCATCACCAACAGGCCGGACGTGCTCCGCCGCGTCCTCCGGGAGTCCGCCGCGCGCTCGGCGGCGGCGGCCTGACCACGATTCCCCCGGCCGGCGGCGGCGCCCGATCGACGTGGCGCCCGGATCACCGTGATCAAGGGGCCGGCTGGCCGGGGGGTGCGGGGAGGTGCTCGCGGGCTCGGCTGATCAGGGCGCGGGCGGCCGGGCCGCGCGGGCCCTCGGTTCGCCAGGCGAGCGCGATCCGCCCGGTCAGCCGGGGCCGGACGATCGGCATCGCGTGCAGGTCGCCGGGCAGGTCCCGGGCGGCGGACTCGGGCAGGACGGCGACGCCGAGACCGTGCGCGGCGAGTTGTGCCAGCACGGGTGGTTCGCCGGCCTCGAACGCGATGCGCGGGCTGAGGCCGGCGTCCGCGCAGGCCTCGTCCAGGACGGCCCGCAGCCCGGTGCCCTTCGGCAGGCTGACGAGGTCCTCGCCGGCGAGGGCCCGCAGCGGGATCGTGGACCGCCGCGCCAGCGGATGACCGCGCCCGGCGGCGGCGACGAGGTGCTCCTCGATGACGACCTGGGTCGCGATGCCCTCGGGTGGTTCGCCGCCGAGGCTGAGGAACGCGAGATCGACCCGTCCGTCCCGCAGCGCCGCGGTCAGCGTCGCGGCGTCGTCCTGAATGACCGTGATTTCCACATCCGGATGGTCTTGGTGGAAATCGGACAACATGCCGGGTAGGTCCAGGGACTGAATCCAGTCGATCGTGCCGATCGTGACGTGCCCGCGCAGCAGCCCCGTCAACTCGTCCACCGACCGCCGCGCGCCCTCGACCGCCGCGAGCGCCGCCCGCGCGTAGGGGAGGACCGCCGCGCCGACCTCCGTCAGCCGGACCGTCCGCCCGGACCGGTCGAGCAACGGCTGCCCCAGTTCCCGTTCCAGTTGCCGGATCTGTGCGCTCACCCCCGGCTGGGCGACGTGCAGCCGCTCCGCCGCCCGGGTGAAGCCGGCCTCTTCCGTCACCGCCACGAAGTACTCAAGCTGGCGCAGCTCCATAACCAGTGATTCTAACAATGGGCTTGTCCAGCGCTAGAGCTTCTGTCGATCCCCCATGGCGGCCGCAACGCGGTGAATGATTTCTTTGTCCTCTCTTGGGTGCATCGCTGCTGCTCAGAGGACTGATCTCGGTCTGGGCGGTGATTACCTCACCTGCGGGAGGTTGGGTGAGCGGACGGCGCACATGGTCCATACGGGTGCGGATGACCGTTATTGCCGGGACGGTCGCCGCGCTGATCTGCGCGATCCTGAGCGCATTGATCGTCGTCGGGGTCCGTGGCCGTGCGGAGGACTTCGAACGGAACGAGGCGGCCGCCTCCGCGCTGCGGCTCGCCTACGAGGTCGACCGGAGGGGCGTGCGGGGCGGGGTCATCGCCCCGGACGACGTCGTCCTGCAACTGCTGGACGACCGGCGCGTCGTGATCGCCGGTACCGAGGATGCGCTGGACGGGCCGCCGATCGCCCGCTTCCGCCCGGCGGAGACGAAGATCTACTCCGCCCGGGTGCTCTGCCCGCCGCCGGGGCTCGACCAATGCATGTGGGTGCTCGCACTCCGCGTCTACAGACATGGCGGAGACTGGGTCGTCTACGCGGCCACCCCCACCATTCCCTGGTATGTCAGCCCCGGCCTCCTGATGTTCCTGACCAGCATGTCCCTGCTGGTCACGCTGCTGGTCTGCCTGCGGGCCTGGGGGACGGTCGACCGCACCCTCGCCCGCGTGGACGCGATCCGCGCCGAGCTGGCGGAGATCACCGCGAGCAGGTCGGGCCGCCGGGTGACGGTGCCGAAGAACCAGGATGAGATCAGATGGCTCGCGGAGGCCGTGAACGCGACCCTCGACCGCCTCGACAGCGCCCTGGCGAGGCAGCGCACCTTCACGTCGGACGCGTCCCACGACCTGCGCAGCCCCATCACCGCCGCCCGCGCCCAGATCGAGGAGGCGCTGCTCTTCCCCGACGAGGTCGACTGGCCGCAGACCGGCCGGGCCGTCCTGCAGAGCCTCGAACGGCTGCAGGCGATCGTGATCGACCTGCTGCAGCTCGCCCGCCTGGACGCCGCGGCCTGGCAGGGCGCCGAGCCGGTCGACCTCGGCGCCCTCGTCACCATCGAGGTCGCGAGATCCGACCGCACCAAACGGATCGTCCCGCACCTCCAGGAGGGCGTGGTGGTGTGCGGTGACCGGCTCCGGCTCGTCCGGCTGCTGACGAACCTGCTGGACAACGCCGAACGCCACGCCGACACGCGGGTCGACATCACCGTGCGCCGCGAGGGCGACACCGCCGTCCTCGAAGTCCAGGACGACGGCGCCGGCGTCGCCGAGGAGGACCGGGAGCTCGTCTTCCAGCGCTTCGCCCGCCTTGAGGCCGGCAAGGAGCGCGACGCCGGCGGAACCGGCCTCGGCCTTCCCATCGCCCGTGAGATCGCGAGACTCCACGACGGGGGGCTCACCATCGAGGACAGCGACCGCGGCGCCCGGTTCGTCCTGCGCATCCCCGCTGTGCCCTGAAGATCAACGACCACTCCACAAGGGCGCCGGCGCGGGGGCGAGGTAACCCGGGACTCGGACGAGACACAGACGAGACGAGTGGCACGGCCGGACGCACGTGAGAGCAGGAGCCGCGGAGGGCGGTGGGACGCGGAAACCCCGCGGTGCGTCCTGCACGCGGGGTCGTGAGGGGGTGTGGGCCCGCGCGGGGACGGGCCGGCGTGGGTGCTGGGGGTCAGACGGCCGACTGGGCGGGCACGCCGCGCATGTGGATCCAGCCTTCCGTCTTCAGCTTCTTCACCCGGCAGCTGATGGGCTCGTACTCGGCGGGGTTCACGTGGCCGGCGCTTTGGGTGATGACGGATTCGTAGACGAACTGCGACGCGATGAAGCCGATGTCGGCGCGGGTCGCGGCGAGCCGGTCCTTGAGGGGACGCGCGTCCAGGAGCCGGGCGGTGTGGATGAGGGCCCAGCCGTTGACGCCGGGCGGGTCGGGCATCACGGGCCCGACGTCCACGGCCACCCTGAGCTGGATGCGGACGGCGGCGCTCGACCGCTGGTTGTGGCGGCGCAGCCGCACGGCGAGGGCGGTGAGCATGGGGTCGATGACGGCGGCCGTCGGCACCTCGGGAGGGACGACGATCAACGCGCCGTCGCCGCGGTCCTCGGTGTGGCAGGCGTCCCAGGGGACCCGCGACTCCTCGAACGCCTCGCGCAGGACGGCGTACATGGCGCGCCGCATGTCGAGGCGGTCAGCGTCGTTGCGGTGGGACGCGCTGAAGCCGGCGATGTCGCTGTAGACGATCGTGCAGTTCTGGCCCGCCAAGGACGGTACGGGCGGTCCGGGCGGGGTGATCGCCATGGGCTGCGTCGCCTGTGCATGGGACGGGGCACGGGTGACCGGAACCGGGCGGGCAGGCCATGGCCCGCCGGCCGGCATTGGCCGCGGCATGTGGGCGGACCTTCCTGCGGCTGCGGGGTATGGGACGGGACCCACCGGTGGGTTGCCCCACGGTGTCGGCCCGGTCGCGTAGGTCTGCCCTGCGGTCCCGTGGTGCCGTGTTCCGCCCGCGTAGGGGTTGTGTGCTGCGATCGCGTGGCCGGGCCGCGTTCCGGCCGGATAGGGCGGCTGGGGTTCGTGGTGTGCGGCGTGGGCGTACGGCGACGGCGTCTGCGGCGGGACGCCCGTCTGCTGCTCGGTCAGACGGTCGTACACCTCGCGTTCCATGATGGCGACCACGCGGGGGTGGTCGCTCAGGTACGTGACGAACTGCTGCGTGGTCATGCGCAGGCCGTGGACGGTCTCCATGGCGACGATGGTCGCCGAGCGCCGGCGCAGCAGCAGGGCGGCGCGTTCACCGACGATGTCGCCGGGACCGCGGAAGGCGATGATCCGCTCGTGTCCGCCGCGTTGCACGGACACCCTGATCGAGCCCGAGCAGATGATGACGGCCTGGTCGGCGGCCTGGCCCTCGAACCAGAGCACCGTGCCGACCGGGTAGACGATCTCCTCGGCGCACGCGAGGAGCGCGGCCCGCTCGATCTCGGTGAGCGAGTCCCAGAACCCTTGCCGCGGCGGCGGTGGCGGTGCGACGGGCTGGAGCTGGCGCGGGCAATCGGTGTCCCGGCACAGGGCCTCGGCGGTGTCGTGGATCTGCGGAGGCTGGACGTCTTCATGGGGGCCTGTCTCGGACGGGACCTGGTCGGGGTTGTGCTGGCGGGTGTAATCGTCCATCAGCACACCTGCCTGATGCCCGGACGGACGGCGAACGGTGGGTTTGCGGGGTGGTCGCCAAAGGTCGGGGGGTGGATCTTCTGGCTTGCCATATCGAGAACCCCATGCCTCGAATCGCGTCTTCGATGCCGTCCGTCCAGCTGTCGGGGATTGCCCGGCATTGGCCGCCCGGGGGGCCCGAAGTCGCTTTCACCTATAGCCCGCACCGCGTGACCGCGGTTAGACTGGGTGAGTCCGCAGGGAACGTTTTGGCAGGTCAACCCCGGATCTCGCCGCTTTTTCGCAGAGGTCCGGTGACGATCGGTCAGCACATTCTCACGCGGGCCCGAGGAGTCGCTCTCCGCTTTCCATCGATCGTTTTGGCTCGCAACCGGTGATCGGCGGGAAGCGGTGAGCGACTCTTTTGTCTTTTCTGGCTGTGCCGAAATATCGGTGTTCCGTGGCGACCTCCCCGTTCGGCGCGTCCGCCTTCGGTCCCTCGTTCGCCGGCGGCGTACGCGGCCCGTGCCCGCCGGTGGGAGATCTCGGACGGGGGGACGCGCTCGTCCGTCCGAGATCTCACTCTGCGTCAAGGTCGTGCCAGTGCAGATGTAGCAGTGCGCCTGGTAGCAAGATGGAGCCTGCTGTTTGCTACATAGCACAATACAACATAGTCTACAGTCATGCAGCACTCTGGAAGCTTCAGGTGAGAGTTTTAGGCGATATGACGGGTCTCGACCTGGGGGTGTGGGTTTGCGTGGCCAGGGCAGATGGCACTCTGCCGGAGCCCACCATGCAATATGACGCCATGACAGATTGCATGCAGATAGGTGGCACCGACTACGCAGAGTGAGAACAGATGACCAGTGATCAGGGGCCGATCGTCCAGAGCGCCCTGCTGCGCGGCGAGCTCGTCCGCCTGCGCAAGGAGAAGAGGCTGACGCAGGAGCACGTGGCGCGCCAGCTCGAGTGGTCCCCGTCAAAGCTCATCAGGGTCGAGGGCGGCAAGAACGCCATCACCCGCACTGACCTGCAGGCCCTGCTCAGGGTCTACGGCGTCACCTCGGAAGCGCGCCAGGAGCGGCTGCAGGCACTGGCCCGCGGGGCGCGTGAGCCCGCCTGGTGGAACGTCTACAAGGGGGAGCTCGATCCCGGCTTCCTCAACTACGTGGCGTACGCCGCGGGCGCGGCCTACATCCGGCAGTTCCACCCGACGGTCGTCCCCGGGCTGATGCAGACATCCGAGTACGCAGAAGTGCTCTCCACGGGCAAGACGTCCGAACAAGCCAAAGCCCTCGCGGTCAAGGTGCGCATCCAGCGGCAGGAGGAACTCGCCAAGCGGCAGAACCCGCCACGCCAGCGCTACATCATCGATGAGGCGGTCATACGCCGCCATGTCGGGATCATGGTCGATCCGGGGATCATGCCCGCCCAGCTCCACCACATCGCGGACTCCGCCGAGCGCGATGATCTGCTCACCGTCCGGGTCATCCCGTTCAGCGCGGGCGCGCACCTCGGCCTCGACGGGCCGTTCAGCCTTCTGGAGTTCGAGGGCGACCTCGGGGACGTCCTCTATCTGGAGGGCCGGCCCGGCACGAGCGTGATGCACTCCGGCGACGACGAGAAGATCCCCGAGTACCGTGACACGTTCGAGATCCTTCTGGAACAGGCGCTGCCGCCCGACGAGTCGATCGCGCTGATCCGGCAGGCCGCCGAGGACCTCATGGCCTGACTCCAGGACCGCAACCCGACGACCCGACTCCCAGCGGAGGTGACAGCCGCATCTGGCACCCACAAGGCGAGTGGCCCTCATAACGCAGTGTGATCTTGTGATCCGGTTGTATGCGGAATTACTAGAACCGTTTACACTCATGACCGGGAATTAGCCACAAGGTCGTGGTTCGTCGTGCCCTGCTTGGTGCTCGCCGGGCGGGTGTTCTTGTCCGATCGGTTGACGGGACGGCACCCGCCGGCAATGGATGGAGGGGTTGCTGGATGGTGGACCGGTCGACACGAGAGACGTCGCTGTACTGGCGCAAGAGCAGCGCGAGCAGTCCTACGGATTGCGTGGAAGTGGCGGTGATGGGCCCGTCGGTGCTGGTCCGTGACTCGCATGATCACTCTACCGGTGCCCTCGCACTCGATTCCGCTCAGTGGAATGCGCTGGTGGACGCGATCCAGAACGGGCAACTGGACGGCCGCTGAGTCACGCGACTCATTTATCATGCCAACCCCGAAAATTGTCGAACACAACGATATCCCGAAGCATTGACTAGCGACTCTTGACAAAACTGCGAATGACGAGCTGGATCCGGGGATCCTGAATAATCCCTGAATCCGCACTGAACCGCCCCTGGGGGCTCCCGAGGGCCGACGGGGCGGCAGCAGTGCACCTCCGCCGCCCCGCCCCTCGGCCTGTCGGGGCAAGGGTAGACGAGTAGTCGTTAGGCGTTGAACTACGGGTGGCCGGTGTGGCAGCCTGCCGTCACCGGGACCGCCGACCTCCGGACGAGGAGTCACCGTGGACATCGACGCGTGGCATCGGAGCTACGAGGCCCTCGACGAGGAGCACGACTACGACGTCGGCGAGATCGACGGCAGGCTCCCGGAGGGCCTGGCCGGGACGCTCTACCGGAACGGCCCGGGGCGCTGGCAGGTGGGCGAGAGCCTCCTCGACCACATCTTCGACGGCGACGGCATGCTGTCGATGTTCGCGTTCCCCGGCGACGGCCGGATCCGCTACCGCAACCGGTACGTCCGGACGAGGCACTACCGGTACGGGCAGCGCAAGGGACGGGTGGGGCTGCGCGGGCTCGGCACCCAGCGCCGGGGCGGCCGTCTCGGCAACATGTTCCGCCCGCCCGCGAACGTCGCCAACACCGGCGTGGTCCTGCACGGCGGCCAGCTCCTCGCGCTCTGGGAGGGCGGCCGCCCGTTCCGCCTCGACCCCGACAGCCTGGACACCATCGGCGAGCATTCGTTCGGCGGACGGCTGAAGGTGGCGTCGGCGTTCTCGGCGCACCCGTCCCGCTGCACCGTGACCGGCGAGCTGTTCAACTTCGGGATGGATTTCACGCGGGCCCGCAGCCTGCGCTGCTACCGGGTCGACCCGGCCGGGGTGCTGCACCACATGCCGCGCGTCTCCCTCCCGTACACGCCGTGGAACCACGACTTCGCGCTCACCCGCCGGCATCTCGTCTTCGTCGTCAACCCGGTCATCCCGAAGGCCGCGCCGATCCTGCTGGGGAGCGGGTCGATCGCCGACGGCCTCACCTACGAGCCGCACCGGCCGACGTGCTTCACCCTCGTCCCCCGGGACGGCGGCAAGGCACGGGTCATCGAGCATGAGGCGCTGCTCGGGTTCCACTTCGTCAACGCCTTCGAGGACGGCGACGACACCGTCATCGAGTTCGTCCGCTTCGCCGACTGGGACCAGGTCGCGACACGGTTCCGCGACTTCCGCACCAGTGACTTCCCGTGGGGGGACGCGCTGATGCGCTACCGCGTCACACCGTCCGGGAAGGTCGAGGGGCAGGAGGTGTGCGCGATGCCGATGGAGTTGCCGCACGCCGACGTCCGGCAGGCGGGCCGCCCGCACCGGTACACCTACTTCGCGGGACGGACGGAGGCGAGCACGGGCATCCATGCCTACGACCACACGACCGGGCGCCGCACCGTCCACGAGCTTCCCCCGGGTCACGGCTTCGGCGAGCCGGTGTTCGTGCCGCGCGCGCCCGCCGCCGCGGAGGGCGACGGATGGCTGATGACCCTCGCCTACGACCCGGACACCCACCGCTCCCGCCTGCTCATCCTGGACGCCCGCGACGTCGAGGCCGAGCCCGTCGCCGTCGCACACCTGCGCCACCACATCCCCATGGGCTTCCACGGTTCCTTCACTGACCGCGTCGCCACCCCGCCCGCCGGCACGTGAGTCAGCAGCGGAACGGGAGGTGATCCACAGGCTCAGTTCCTCACCGGACGGCAGTTCCGGCAGGTCGGCGAACCGCTGCGCCTGCCGCTCCACCGCCGCCTCGAACGCCCCGGTCGTCTTCAGCGCCGTCCCGCCGACGTTCTCCGACACCAGGTCGGCGCGGCTCACCTCGACGACCTGGCCGTTCTCGACCACGCCGAGCGCCGCGAGGATCCGCCCGTACAGGCGTGCGACGGTCGTCTTGCCCGTCCCCGGCGGCCCCGCGAACACCATGTGCCGCCCGATCGACGGTCCGGGCGGCAGCCCCGCCAGACGACGCTGCTCGGCGACCTTCTGCAGGTTCGTCAGCTTCCTGATCTCGCGTTTCACCCCGGCGAGGCCGATCATCGCGTCCAGTTCGGCGAGCAGCGCGTCCGCCGTCGCGCCCGCCGGCTCTTCCGGCACCGCACGGGCCTTGGCGGGGCCCGTGTCCATGGCCGTCGCCGGTTCCTTGACCTGCGCGGTCCCGCCCGACTCCGCCTCGACGTCGAGGACGTCGGGGGCGGCGTTCCGCTCGCTGGTCACACCCTCCATGTGGACGCGCGCGGAAACGTACGCGAACACGCCCGCGCGCCCGTTGTCCGTGACCGTGCAGTCGCGCAGGGACAGCTCGGAGCGGGGGTCCGCGCTCACCCCGAACAGCGCACTGCCGGTGACGGCCGTGCCCTCGATCGTCCCGGACCCGCCCTCGGCGACGGCGATGCCGATCTCCTGCGCGCCGTCCACCCGCCCGCGCACGAACGTGGCGCGCCCCTTGCCGCCGACGAACACGCCGTTCTTGGCCGCGCCGATGACCTCGCAGTCCTCGAAGACCCCGGAGCCCTCCTCGACGGCGACGCCGCTGCGGCGCGCCGACTCCGCACGGATGCGCCGCCCCGTCAGCGTCCCGCCGGCGGTCACCCACACGGCCTCCATGGCCGCGTCCGTGATCAGGCAGTCCCCGGCCACCGCGGTCGCGTTGTCCCGGACGACCAGCGAGCACCGCTGCGACCCGTGCATCGCCGAGTTGCGGATCGCGGCGTCCGCCCGGTCGTCGACCAGCACCGCGGCGGCCCCGGCGTCCTTGATCGTGCACTGCTCGATCAGCGGCCTGGACCCCTCGGTCACCCAGATGCCGCTGCCGCCCGGCTCCTCGATCCGGCACGACCGGACGGTCACGGCACTGCCCTTGCGGAGAGCGATCGCGTTGCCGTCCGGCCCCGACACATCGGTGGCCTCCATGATCCCGGACGCGGCGGCGTAGACGACGGCGCCGTCCTGGACCCGGCAGTTCTTGAGCGCGAGCCGGGCGCCGCCCCAGCCGCGCACCGCCACCGTCTCGGCGCGGCTCACGAACTGGCACTGCTCCACCAGGACGCTGCCCTCGGACACGTCCAGCGCGGCGCCCTCCGCGCTCCAGTTCCGGACGATGAGGCCCTGCAGCGTCACGTTGCCGGTGAGTTCGATCGTCGCGTCGGTCGCGCCGTCCAGCGTGACCGAACCCGGCCCGCCGACGGCCGTCAGCACGAAATCGCCGGAGCTGCGGAACCCCGTGTTCGGGTAGTGCCCGGGTTCGACCAGGATGTGCCGGCCGGGCGGCCCGTACGGCGGGCTCGGCGCCCACAGCGCGTCCAGGACCGTCCGATACGCCCCCGGGGAGGTTTGTGACACGACCAGACGAAGCAAACGGGCCTCCTCATGAAATCACCGTCATCGTGCCATGAGGGGCCCCGCCCGGCGGAGTCAGCGGACTCCGCGAGGCCTGAACTGGACGCTGATCCGCGGCCCGGCCACGCGGGCGCTCTTCGGGATCGCGTGCTCCCACGTGCGCTGGCAGCTTCCGCCCATCACGATGAGGTCGCCGTGCCCGAGTTCGTGGCGGATCGTCCGGCCGCCGCCCGTCTCGCCGCCGCCGCGGGGACGCAGCAGCAGGCTCCGCGGCGTCCCGAGCGACAGGATCGCGACCATCGTGTCCTGCTCGGCGCCGCGCCCGAACCTGTCGCCGTGCCAGGCCACGCTGTCGCGGCCGTCCCGGTACAGGCAGAGACCCGCCGTGCGGAACGGCTCCCCGAGTTCGGCGGCGTAGTGGGCGTCGAGCGCCGCCTTCGCCTCGTCCAGGACGGGATCGGGGAGCGGCTCGCCCTCGTCGTAGAACGCCAGCAGACGCGGCACGTCCACGACCTTGTCGTACATGTGGCGCCTCTCCGCACGCCACGGGACGGACGTGTGCAGCCGCTCGAACAGCGCGTCCGCCCCCGGGATCCAGGCGGGCAGGACGTCCACCCAGGCGCCGTGGGCCAGCCGCGTCCGCCGCGCGGAACCCAGCGGACGCGGACCGCGCTCGTCCGTGTCGTCCAGCAGCGACCCTTGGAACATGCCCCCACTCTAACCCGCAAGTCAAACGTATGTTCGATCATCTCGCGGGCGGTTTCAGCGGCGGAAGATCACCGCCAGGACGCGCAGGGACAGGACGCTGCAGACCACCAGCCCGCAGTACCCGAAGAACTGGTACAGGGACACGGCCGGGGTCATGACCGGGCCGCCCTTCAGGCCGAGCAGCAGAACGGCCATCACCCCGGCCGTCGAGGCGAGGATCGTCAGCAGCACCTGCTGGAGCAGCCCGGTGACCGTCCGCCGGTCGCCCTCGTCGGCGAACAGCCGGATGTTCAACGTCAGCCGGCCGGCCTCGGCGGCCGCGGTGATGCGGTCCAGGCGGCGGGGCAGGCGGCGCAGCATCGGCAGCAGCCCCATGAGTTCGTCGGCCGCCGCCTCCTGGAGGGACGCGGGACGGAGCCGTTCCCGCAAATACGTCTCCCCGAACTCCTGCGCCTCGTTGACGATGCCGAAGCCGGGCGCCAGGTCGGTCAGGCCGCCCTCCAATGTCGCCAGCGCCCGGAACACCGCCGCGATCTCCGCGGGGACCGCCAGTTCGTACCGCGCGACCAGCCGGAACAGGTCGGTGAACATCGCCATGTCCGGGGCGCACCCCGCGCCGAGATGCCGCGTCATGAACGCGCCCAGAGCACGGGCGAGGCCCTGTTCGTCCAGTTCGTCCGGACGGGCGACGACCTCCAGGAAGGCGTCCGTCACCGCGACCGCGTCACCGCGGTTCATGGCGAGGAGCATGCGCTGGAGGCAGCCGCGCAGTTCGGTGTCCAGGCGCCCGACCGAACCGAAGTCGATCAGCCCGAGGCGGCCGTCGTCGAGCAGCATGATGTTGCCGGGATGCGGGTCCGCGTGGAACACGCCGTCCAGGACGATCTGGCGCAGCACCGTGTCGAGGAGGGTGTGCGCCAGCTTCGTCCGGTCCATCCCCTGGCGGTCGATGCGCGGACCGGCCTTGCCGAGCGCGACGCCGTCGAGGCGCTGCATCACCAGGATCCGGCCGGTGCACAGGTCGTCGTACGGGTGAGGGATGACGACGTCCGACCCGCGTGCGGTCGCGGTCGCCGCCACCGACGCCATGTTGCGCGCCTCCACCCGGAAGTCCAGCTCCTCGCGCAGCGCGGCCGCGAACCCGTCGGCGAGGTCGACGACGCCGAACGCCTTCGCCCAGCCGGCGCGGCCCTGCAGCGTCCGTGCGAGGCGGGCGACGATGTCGAGGTCGCGCTCCACCACCGACCGGATGCCCGGCCGCTGGATCTTGACCACGACGTCCTCCCCTGAGCGCAGCGTGGCCGTGTGCACCTGCGCGACCGACGCGGCCGCCAGCGGGGTGCGGTCGAAGGCGGCGAAGACGTCTTCGGGCGGGGCGCCCAGTTCCTCCTGGATCACCCTCTCGATCTCCGGCCACGGGACGGGTGCGGCGCGGTCCTGCAGCCGCCCGAGCTCCGACACGAACTCGGGCGGCAGGACGTCCCGCCGCGTCGACATCACCTGACCGAGCTTCACGAACGCGACGCCCGCCTGTTCGAGGGCCTGCGTCAGCTCGCGTGCGAGCCGTTCGCGTCCCTCCGGGGACGTCGGACGGGCACGTCCGCGCAGGTAGGGGCCGAGGCCGTGGCGCAGGAAGATGAACGTGATCCGCCAGTAGCGCCGGGTGCGCGCCATCCGCGACCGGACGCCGCCGAACCAGTAGAGCGGCGACGGGACCGACCCGGTCGGGACGAACGCCTCCCAGAGCACCAGCACGGTCATCGAGACGAGAAGGGCGCACGCGAATCCGAGGCAGACGAACCACAGCATCGGGGTCACCTGCTGGCGCTCGCCCAGGTCGCCGATCAGCGAGCGGATGATCGGATGCGCCACGCCCTGCCCGACCGCTCCCGCCGCGATCGTCCGGAAGAGGGAGAACCGGACGTTGAGGAGGCGCCGCGCCCCGTACGCCATGACCCACGTGTTGAGGATCGTCCCGACCACGAACGCGACAACCGTCGCCGAAGTATCCAAAGCCGCCCACCACCTGCTGAATCGCTTGATCGTCGCAGGCGACGGTAACGAGCGGCCCGCACGCCCGGCCTCCCGCCGCCGGGGGAGCCCCTCACCCCGGTGGGGGACTTCGGGCGGGTGCCCCGGACGTCAGAAGTCGTTCAGGAGGTCCTTCAGGAAGGTGGTGCTGCGGGCGGGAGGAAAGGCGCGGATCGCGAGCAGGTCCATGATCTCCTGGTAGCGGTCCGCCTCCTGCCCCTCCGGGTAGCGGGCGCCGGTGAGCTGTTCGAGGTAGACGACGTCGTCGAGATCGTGCTCCGCGAACCGGACGATCGTGATCGGGCCGCCGAGCGCGACATGGCCGCCCGCGGAGAACGGCAGGACCTGCACCTTCACGTTGGGCATGGACTCCGACACCGTGATCAGGTGCTCGATCTGGGCGCGCATCGTCTCGGGCCCGCCGATCGGCCTGCGCAGCGCCGCCTCGTCGAGGATCGTCCACAGCCGCGCCGGGGCGACCGGCCGGTGCAGGATCGCCTGCCTGGTCATCCGCAGGGTGAGGCGCCGGTCGAGTCCTTCGTAGGCCGCGGCGTGGTGCTCCAGGCCGATGATGGCCCGCGCGTACTCGGGGGTCTGCAGCAGGCCGGGGACGTACTGCACCTCGTAGCCGCGGATCGTCGCCGCCGACTGCTCCAGGCCCAGGTACTGCTCGAACCAGCTCGGCACCAGGTCGCCGTAACCGTGCCACCAGCCGGGCTTCTTCGCCTCCCGCACGAGCTCCAGGAGGCTTTCGCGCTCGTCGGGGTCGTGGACCCCGTACAGGTCGAGGAGGTCGAGGACGTCGCGCACCTTGAACCCGTGGCGTCCGAGTTCGAGCCGGCTCATCTTGGACGCCGACCCGCGGATGGCCTCCCCCGCCTCCGCCCGCCCGATTCCCCTGTCCTCACGCATCCGCCGCAGCCGCGCGCCGATCTGCATGCGAAGGGCGGTCGGACTCGAGCCGGCCTGCCGATGGTCCAGCACAAGATCTCCAGCATCTCCGTAAGGTCCCGGCAACCATCGGAGGGTCTCACAGGCAATGGCGGGCGCGCAGGAAACCTTCGGACAGAGATATGTCACTGCAGGCCGCCTTTACAAAAGGTCGCATTGTGTTAAATGACCCGAGGGACCGTTCCAAAAAGTGGCGTCGCCGTTCGACGGGGCCGGGCGGGGTCACCGCCGCGAAACCAGTAGGTCGAGGTCCGCACTCGTCACGCGCGCCAGTTCCGCGACCCGGTCCCGGCCGGTTCCGGCCTGCCCCACGACCTCGATCGCCCGCGTCAGCATCGTCGGCTGTTCAAGGGGCCTCGCCGGCCCGGGCTCGTGCCGCCGCCAGCCCCGCGAGCTCATCGCGCTCATCGCGTTGCGGTACACGGTCTCCGTCATGATCCCGAGTGTGCGCGCCCGGTAGAGCAGTGCCGCGATGCTGACGCCCCAGACCGCCTTCAGTTCGCCCAGCCGTTCCCAGTCGGCCTTCGCCGGCAATTCGGCGGCGATGTCGGCCTCCGGCATCAGGAATTCCGCCGCGAACCTGTGCGCCTGGTCCTCGACGACCTTCTCCCCGGGCTCGGCGTCGGCGTGCATCACCAAATGCCCCAGCTCATGGGCCGCGTCGAACCGGTTGCGCCAATAATCACCCTTTGCTGGATTGAAGAAGACCATCGGCCTCGGATGAATCCCCACACTGAACGCGTCGACCCGCCTCGCCGCCTCCGGCAGCACGAGGACGATCACTCCCCGGGCCTCCAGCAACCGGACGACATGTGCCACCGGCCCGGGCTGCTCCACCAGCGACTTCCTGGTCAGCCGCGCCGCCTCGACGGGGCCGCCTCCGGCGATCTCGTCCGGCGACACCGGGTACTCGGGCAGGTCCACCTCGGGGAAGTCGACGAGGTCTTCGAGGACGGCGACGACGTCCGTGGCGATCCGGCCGTACGCGAGCGCCTGGTCTCGCTCGATCTGACTCGTCGACCGCAACGACCGGAAATGGGCACCGTCCATGGAGACCGGGCTCCGCCCGGCCTGGAAGAACTCGACGGGAACTCCGAGCGCGATGGCCAGGCGTTTCATCGTCGGCTCCTCGGGCCGCTGCACCCCCGCCTCGTACTGCCCGATCGCTTTCGGCGTCGTCCCCACGGCCTGCGCGAGCTGGTTCTTGCGCATCCCCCGGAGCCGCCGGGCAAGCGTCAGCCGCTCGCAGTCGAACAGCACCCTGCGCCACCCTTTGCTAGGCCGTCTTCGTCTCCCCGCGAAGCCGCACAGGGACGTCTTCGTGCTCGTCCCAGAGCGGCATGGTCCGCTCGACGAGCTTACGACGTGGATCGGGCCCGATGCCGTCGTCCAGCTGTTTCACCCAGTGCCAGGCGGTACCGCCGTCGGCGTTCCACCTGGGTCGGCCCAGGAAGAGCTCAAGCTCCAGGGGTTCCTCGCTGGCACTGTGCGCAAGAACCAGCGTGACGACCCCGGGCGTGTCGTGGGCTTCGAGCCCGAGCGGCAGGGTCAGCTGCGGGTCCTCGATGTAGCCCTGCCGTGCCACGGCCTGCTTCGTGGGGCTGTCCCTGTCCCAGCGGATCCCTTTGACGTTCCCGAATTCGTGCCTCTTCAGGAGGACGCGGTACGGCCCGTACCGCCATCCGGGCGAGCCGTTCAGATCGTCCCGGACGACCTGCTTCGCCAGGTCGCCCTTGCCGAACACGCGGTCGAGGTGGCTTTCCAGCAACTCGAACGCGCCGACCCCGTACGTCCGCTCCTTGAAGCCCGCCGCGCGGCTCAACCCTCCGAACAGGGCCAGCGTCGCCTCACGGTGAGCCTCCCGCACACCGTGCAGGAAGCCCGCCGCCAAGAGCTCGTCCCACGCAACCCGGTCCTCAGCCACCCTCCGACGATAACCGCGGGCACCGACACTATGAGCAGCCCTCGAACTGCGGCACTTCCCCGACCAGCCTGAGGCCGCTGGGCCCGAACCATTTCCGCAGCAGCTCGCCGGCCGTCCCGTCCTGGTACATGGTGGTGACGGCCCGGTTCACCGCCTCGCATCCGTCGATGTCGCCCTTCCGCATCCCGACGCCGTAGCGCTCGTCGGTGAACGGCGAATTGAGGATCTCCAGATCCGGCGCCGAGAACCCGGCCAGCACCAGATCCCCCGTCGAAACCGCGTCGACCTCGCCGCTCCGGAGCTTCGCCACGCAATCGCTGTAGGACGACCCTGGGACGAGCTTCGCCGGAATGCTCAACCCGACGACCACGCGTTCGGTGGACACCGACCCGCTCGCCTGGCACATCCGCTGCCCGGCCAGGTCGCGCACGCCCCGGATCCGGGTCTCCCCGCGCCGCACCATGACGTCCTGGTGAGCGACGTAGTAGGGGCCACCGAAGGTGACGAGCTTGGCGCGGTCAGGGGTGATCGAGTAGGACGCCAGCACCAGGTCGACGACGCGGTCGTTCAGCTTCTGTTCCCGGTTGTCCGACCTGACCTCGCGGAACGTGACCCGGGAGGCCCCGAGGTGCCGGGCGATGTACGTCCCCACATCGACCTCGAACCCCGTGAAGACGCCCTCCTGCCGGAACCCGAGCCTCGGCTGGTCGGCTTTGACCCCGACCACGATGACGTCGTTGCCGGCAATGGACGCCTCCGCGGCCGCACACCCCACAAGCCCCAACGCCAGGACCAGAACCCCCAGAACGCACCGCACAAGGCATGACTAGTGCCCGAAACCGACCAGCGGATGAACACCGGACGAGCCAAAGCCGAACGGCCGGAACTCACTTACCGGCCCGGCCCGGCCCGGGCCGCCCGCCGCCGTCATCTCCGGGGTCGTCAGGGGGCCGCCGTCCCGAGCCGGATCGCCTGGACGGGGCAGACACGTGCCGCCCGGCGGACGGCGTCGTCGTGCCGGGCGTCGGGTGAGGGGTCGTAGCGGAGTTCGTCGTCATCGTCGAGCTCGAAGACCTCGGGCGCCGCGAAGACGCACTGGGCGTGGATCTCGCAGACGGTCCGGTCGACGTCGATCTGCATGGTCATGTTCCTCTCGCGGGCGGGTTGAACCGGGACGGCTTCTCCAGCCGCCACCGCAGAGCGACGCGGTGGTCGAGCTGGATCACGCGGTCGATGTCGAAGTCGACGAAACGCTGCGCTCCCGGGCGGCGGGCGGCTCTGTCCGGGTCCCAGTCGACGGCGGCGGTTCCGGTCAGGTGCAGGGTGCGTCCGGCCGTCCAGTCGATGAACAGCAGGGAGGCCCGGGGATCCAGCAGGAGATTCCCGAACGTCATGTACATCGAGTTGCCGACGTAGTCCGGCCAGCTGACGCGATGCGGGTCGACGTCGAGGAACCCGGGGCTGCCGCCGCGGTGGGACGCGTCCGCGCCGAGGCCGGGGGCACCGGTCCCGACGAAGAACGTGTCGGCCTCGCGGAGCCAGGCGAGCTGCGCGTCGTCGAGGGCCGCGCCCTCCGTCCGCGCCGGGGTTCCGGACGGTTCCACCGTGTCGGCGCGGCGGGTCTGGATGTACTTCGGGCAGTTCGAGTAGACCTGGTGGGCGTGCACCAGCAGTCCGCCGTCCGCCTGGTGCGCCCGCCCGTTGATGCGCATGCGGCGGCGTGTCTCGGGTTCGATGGCGAGCATGCCGATCTCGGCGGGGGCGGTGAACGCCCCGGCGAGCGGATCGAGTCCGGGGAGGCCGGCATCGATGCGGAGCGTCGACTCGTCCGGGATTCCGATGAACCCCGGCTCGCCCGCCAGGAGCGTGGTCCACGGCGTGCCCTCGTGCTCGGCCGTCACGACGATCATTCGCTGAGCCGTCAGGAACTGCCGGGCCACGTCGGGGATCGTGTCCCCGACGGCGGCGCTGCCGTGCGCGTCCGCGTGCACGCCGGCGTGTTGCTGGACGTCCACTTCGCCTGGATGGAACATCCGGTTCTCCTTTCCGGGAAGGGCCCGGGGCGCGCGGCCCCGGGCCCGATGGGCTTCAATGCGGGGATCAGAAGAAGCCGCAGGTGGGCGCGTCCTTGACGGGGGCGCTGTCGCCGTCGACGCCTCGGGGTGTGTAGATCTCGAGCCGGACCCCGTCGGGGTCGGTGAAGAAGACGCCCCCCGAGCCCGCGCCCTCGGCGTGGGCGACGATGCCGTCGTAGGCGAACTCGACCCCGAGCGTCTTGAGCGTCTCCTCGGCCCGTCGCACGTCGTCGACGGTCGGGACCTCGAACGACAGGTGGTGCAGCCCGGACAGCCCGGTGTCGAAGCCGCCTCCGGCCTGCTGCCACAGGGCGACGCTCACGCGGCCGTCCTTGCCCAGGAGCGCGAACTTCCGTTCGGCGTCCGAGCGGGCGATGACGTCGAAGTCGAACAGCTTCTCGTAGAACTCCGTCGACCGGCTCAGGTCCGTCACGTTCAGCGCGACATGGCCCGTCTTCAGCGGCGGGTTGCTCATGGTCCCCTCCAGGTCGGCATGCGCCTCGTCACCCACGGCAGATGACTCTAATGTTTAGAAAGCAGCTTGCCATTAGGTGCAGAGTAGAGGTTCGACTAATGCAATGCAAGCCCTGATACATTAGGAAGCGGCCGGTGGGGCCTCGGGCCGCGCCGGGATCGACCGCGAGGAGGAGGGACCATGGCGTCCGACGACGTGCCCGACCTGTATCCCTCCGAGCCGCGGCCGGTGCGCCTGATGAACACGATCTGGGCGGACAAGGCCGGGACGCACGACGCCCTGGCGACGGTCGGGCAACTGGACCGGTGGGCGCGGCAATGCGGGATCCCGGCCACCGGCCCGCTGGGTGAGGACGACCTGTTGCGGGCCCGGGAACTGCGCGATGCGCTGCGCCGGCTGGCCGCGACCGCGGTGAACGACGAACGTCCCGCCGCCGTGGACGCGGGTCAGGCGGTCGAACACGCCCTGGCGACGCTGAACGGCTTCACCTCGCAGAGCACCCCCGAGCTGAGGTGGGACGGCGAACGGGGGTTCCACCGGGACTGGCGGTTCGGCGTCGACGGGTTCGGACGCGAACTCGCCGCCCTGGCACTCGAAGCCGGGGAACTGCTGTCCGAGGGGCCGGAGGTCCGGCTCGGCGCCTGCTACGGGCCCGGCTGCGTGCTCTACTTCTACCGTTCGCACCCGCGGCGCGGCTGGTGCTCGGCGGGCTGCGGCAACCGGGCCAGGGTCGCGCGCCACTATCGGCGCCACGCCAACGGCTGAGCGGACGACCCGCCCCCGCAGCCGACGGCGAGGGCGGGCGTGCGGGGACGGCGGAGCCGCAGGCTCCTACTGAAGCGGGATGACCTTCCCGTGCTCGCTTTCCGGACGCGTGCCATGGATACGCCGGTCGGCTTCGTCGATCGGCAGATCGTTGATGCTCGCTTCGCGGCGCCGCATCAGCCCGCGCTCGTCGAACTCCCACAGTTCGTTGCCGTAGCTGCGCCACCACTGACCGTCGTGGTCGTGCCATTCGTACTGGAAGCGGACGGCGATCCGGTTCCCGCGAAATCCCCACAGGCTCTTGCGCAGCGCGTAGTCGAGTTCGCGTTCCCACTTCGACTCCAGGAAGCCGATGATCTCCTCGCGGCCGGTGACGAACACGTCCCGGTTCCGCCAGACCGAGTCGGGGGTGTAAGCCAGCGCCACCCGCCGCGGGTCGCGGGTGTTCCACGCGTCCTCGGCCGCCTGGACCTTCTGCAGGGCGGTCTCCTCGGTGAACGGCGGGTAGGGCGGACGATCTTCTGCTCCGGACATGTCTGCACTCTCCTTATGTTGAGAACGCCCGTTCTCGACCGGGCTCGTCCTAAGATAGGGAACGGTCGTTCTCAAGGTCAAGCGGAGGAGGCGCCATGCCGGCGGCGATCACCGAGGAGCAGACCGCCCTGGACCGGGACGCGCTGCTGGACGTCGCGGAGAAACTCTTCTACCGGCGGGGAATCCAGGCGGTCGGCATGGACGAGCTGCGGACCGTGTCCGGTCTGCCCCTCAAGCGCATCTACCGGATCTTCCCGACGAAGGAGGCCCTCGTCGTCGCGATGCTGGAACGCCGCGACCGCCGATGGCGAGGAAGCCTGGCGGCCTACCTGGACCAGGTGCCCGACCCCCGGGAACGCGTCCTCGCGATGTTCGACTGGCTCGGTGACTGGTTCGCCGAACCTGGATTCCGCGGCTGTGCGTGGGCCAACGCCCACGGTGAACTCGGGTCGTCGTCCTCTGCGGTCGCGGCCGAAGTGCGCTCGCACAAGCAGGCGTTCCATGACCAGGTCGCCGAACTCGTCGCCCCCGTCGACGCCCGTGTCACCGAACCCGTCTACCTGCTGGCCGAGGGGGCCATCGTGGTGGCGGGAATCCATGGCGGCACCGCGGCGGCCCGCCATGCCCGCCTGGGCGCCGAAGCACTCCTGCCCGCCACGCCTCAGTGATTTCGTCCCTGTGGTGGACGGTGACCTGCAGGCCGGTCTCGGCCCCAGAGACGACCGGTTCGGCCAGGATTTCCTCGACCCTGTGCTGGAGGGTTGTTAGAGCTCACCGCGCAGTACGGCGTGGCCGGTGTCGGCGTCGAAGGGCACCGACGCGTGCTCGTGAACGATCGTCCAGGCGCCGTCCTGCCGGCGGAGGCAACTCGTCGCCCGCACCCACATGCCGACCTCGGTGCCGTCCCGCATCGTGCCGCTGATCCGGACGAGGAAGTGGCAGAACGCGATATCGGCTCCGGCGGTGATCTCCAGGTCGCGGATCTCGTGCCCGATCCCGGTCCGGTACGACGCGATCCACCCTTCCAACCGGGCGGCCGGGTCCTCACCGCGGCGGACGAACGGGCCGACCGCGTCGTACAGCACGAGGTCGTCGTCGTAGCCGGCGGCCGCGGTGGCGGCGTCCCGGCGGCCGAACGCCCGGGTGCGGGCCTCCAGCAGCTCGCGGATCTGCCGCTCGCCGTCCGCCGTCATCGCTGGGCCACCTGGCGGCGGAGGGCGTCCAGCCAGTCGCCGGTGCCCTGCTCGCGCCACTCGGGCTGTTCCCGGTCGTCCAGGAAGGTGCCCTGTTCGGTGAGCACCAGGCGGGTCCCGTCGCCGTCGCGGGCGAACTGCACGGTGGTCAGCGACACGGTCGACAGGACCCCGTCGGTGAACAGGGCCGTGGTGTAGACGATGCGCTCGTCGGCGACGATGTCGTGGTACTCGCTCCTCGCGACGAGGTCGACCCCGTCGCCGCCGTGCACGGCCTCGGTGCCGCCGACCCGGAAGTCCAGCGAGTAGCGGCCGTCCTCGGCCGCGAACCACTTCGCCTTCGTGTCGCGGTCGGACCAGGCCGCGAAGACCGCGGCGGGCGAGGCCGCGTAGGTCCGCTCCAGCGTGAACGTGCTGTGTTTCACCGAGTGGTCGGTCATGATCCTTGCTCCTTCGCTTGGTCGTCGAGGACCGCTTCGAGGCGGTCCAGGCGGTGCTCCCACGCCGTGCGCTGGCGCTGCAACCACGTCTCGGCGTTGCGTAGGCCGGCCGGATCGATCTGGCAGGTGCGTACCCGCCCGACCTTCTCCGACCGCACCAGCTCGGCGTCCTGCAGCACCCGGAGGTGCTGGACGGTCGCGGCGACGGTCACCCCGAGGTGGGCGGCCAGCTCACTCACGGTGGCCGGGCCGCCGGTCAGGCGCTCGATCACCGCCCGCCGGTTCGCGTCCGCGAGCGCGTGAAACGCCCGGTCCGCGGCCTCCGCCTCATACTTAAGCATGCACTTAACTTTAGTTGGCGGACTCGCAAAGTCAAGTGGAGACTTAAGTTTCTGATCCAGCCGGTGGCGGGCGCCGACCGGCGGGACCGACCTTGACCGAACGGACGGGTGCCTCACGGCCGACGAGTGTCCGTGACGTTGCGGACGGTCCTATGGAGGCCGGCCTGCTCACCGAGATCGAGGCACTCATCGCCCACGGCGTCTACCCGCCCGGCACCCCCCCAGGTTCATCCCCTGGCCGAAGGGCCCAATGTGCTGCGGCAACTCGAAGCCGGCCAGACCCACGGCAAGCACGCCCTCGACCCCTGGAGCTAGGAACCACCCGTGACTCACCGCAATGCCCCGCTGTCCTCGGGGGCGCCTTCGCCTCGTCCAACGCCGCCACGCGATGGCGCCTCGCTCATGCCTGAGGGGCGGCAGGCGGGGGAGAAGGGTCCGTCCGTTCAGTCCCGGCCGGCCGGAGGCGCCGCCGTGTCGGGGGACGTGCTGATGCGTGTGGTCTGGTCCTCCTGGACCTCCCGGGCGGTTTGGAGGAAGTCGAGGATGGTGGCGAGTTGGTCCTGGTCGTAGCGCCGTAGCGCCTGCGCGCCCGCATGTCCGACGGGCAGGTAGATCTCCTCTTCCACTTTCCGTGCGGCGCCGGTGGCCTCCACCAGTACGCGCCGCCGGTTGGCGGCGTCCCGGGAGCGCAGGACGTAGCCGGCGCGTTCGAGGCGGTCGATGACGGTGGTGGTGGCCGCCGGGCTGAGCTTGAGCGCTGTGGCGATCTGTCCCGCCGACAGCGGCCCGCCGCCCAGGACGACGTCCAGGCAGCGCAGGTCGGTGCGGTTGAGCTTGAGGCGGGCCGCGACGGCCTCGTCGAAGGCGTCAAAGCTCTGCTGGAGCAGTCGGAACTGCATCGCGATCTGCTCCGCCGATCCATCTTTCGACATTCGAATCTTCCTGGTATCGTAAGTTTCGTTGATCGAAACAATAGCACCGTGGAGGACGCCATGAGCACCCAGCACACCGACGCTCAGATCAAGGACCTGTTCGAGCGGTTCATGCAGGCCTGGACCGCAGGCGACGCCCACGCTTTCGGCGCCTGCTTCACCGACGACTCCGACTACGTCTCCTACGACGGCACCCGCGCGACCGGCCGCGAGCAGCACCAGGAGAACCACGACAAGCTCTTCCGCGGCGTGCTCTCCGGCTCGGCCCTGGTCGGCGACCTGGAGTCCATCCGCTACATCACCCCGGACGTCGCAGTCCTGTACGGCACTGCCTCAGTGCTGATGCCCTGGAGGTCCAAGCTCCCCAAGCGGCGCCTGTCACGCCAGACCATCGTGGTCGTGAACACCGACGAGGGTTGGCGCATCACCGCCATTCACAACGGCCGGGTGCGCCCCATCACCGTCCCCGAGCCCGACGCGTTCCCGTCCAAGATGTCCCAGCTCATGGGCCGCGCCGCCCGCCGCCTCGGCCGCGGCCGACCGGCAACCGCGTGACCAACGCGCACACCCTCCGGAAGGGTTGCCGGCCGGTGGACCAGGGCATTGACGGCGGGGGATCACTCGCCGGGGTGGCTGGTGCGTAGCGCCTCGACCACTGCGACCGCGTCCTCCAGCATCTCGATGGGGCAGCCCCAGTAGTCATAGATGCCGCCCCGGGCCTGGTTGCTGCCGCAGATGACGAACACGCCGGTCCCCAGCTCGGCCTTGAGGTGAGTGGCCAGCCAGCCGACGAAACCACTGTTGTCCTGGACGTCGGGGAAGTGGAACGAGAAGATCCCGAACCGCTCGGTGCCGCTGTGCCCTTGAACGAAGGGGACCAGGCGGCTCCAGCTCTCCTGGTCGCGGATCATCGCCAGGGTGTCCGCTGTGAGCTCGGGGGCCTGGTCGACGGGAAACTCTTCAAAGCACCAGACGCCGTCGTGCACGATGACCTCGGCTTGAGCGATCACACCGCGCAGACGGGCCTCCGTCTGCTCCTCGGTTTCCACACTGACACTGACCATGGGTGCCCCCTCCGTAATCCGGCCTGCCTGCCCGGTGATCAACCCCAACTCCGCGTACGGCTCGTTCATTTCGTCTCGGCCGGGTTCGTTGGAGCTGACGCCAGGTGCTCACCTCGTCCTCCTCCACCAGCAGCTGCGACCTTCAGCAACGAGTCGGAGCCTGACGGAGCCAGCCCCTGCTTCCCCGGGCCGACGGGACACAGGACAGCCCGAGGAAGCAGCGGGCTTCAGGTGCGGAGGCTCACCAGCTGGCGGAGGACGTCCTCCAGCGCCGCCCGGCCGGCCGTGACTTCACTCATGTCGGCGAAGTAGGTCATGCGCCTGCCGGGCATGCTGCCCTCCAGAAGTGCACTGCTGATGTTGACGACCTCGGGGTCGTGGAAAACGAGGTGAACGCGGTCGGTGGCGCGGAGGTTGAAGGTCACGAGGTAACCGCCGTCGAAACTGAAGGACGGCGCGTTCCACTTGATCTGCTCGGTGATGCCCGGGCACAGCGGCCCTGGAGACGGGCCTCCGCGCCGACTCCGGACGGGTGTTCACCAGCGGAAGGCCCCGGCTGGGCATCGCCGTAGCCGACCCGCTCCCGGCGTGCCAGCGCCCGCAGCCTGGCCAGCGGGTAGCAGTGCGGGCGGCTGTTGCCGGTAGTCGACGTCATCGCCACCCTGCCCTGCTTCTCAGTTCCGTGCCTCGAGGTACTGCATGAGAGTCGCGAAGGCTAAGGAGTGAGGGTGAGGTACCCGTGCCCTTGGCGCTTGCTGTCACGGACTCCGATGCCTCGAACGAGTCGCGCCACCTCCGCGCACTCGCCTGCCGTCCCCTGAGTTAAGCGACTGCTCATGCGTCAACGCGGATTCATTACGTGGCGTCTTTGATGCGCTGGACGAGGGTCGCGAACTGCTCGGTCGTGAGAGAAAGGTGCCCGGCACCTGGACGTTTGCTGTCGCGCACGCCGATGTTGTCAACGAGTTGAGCGACCTCCACGCACTGAGCACTGGTTCCTTCAGTGGAGTAGCTGCTCTTTCGCCAGATCGAGGTAGTCACGCCAAGGCCTCCATGTGCTGCTTGATGAGGTTCCGGGACGAGTCTACGGGGAGGGCGACCGCGCCGATCCGGTCGAATCGGAGTTTGAAGCTCTCCACCTCAGCGACGTCTGCCACCAGTCTCCCCCCGTTCGGTGCCTCAACGAACGCGACTTCGCCTTCCTTGACCTTGATGATTTTAAATGCGCCGTCCAGTCCCGGGTTCGCACCCGCCGAATTAGGAACGATCCGTAGGGTGACGTAGGGTCGTTCGGAAAGCTCGAGAAGCTTAGCGAGTTGCTCTCGCATGACCTCTTTTCCTCCCACCTGCACCTCCAGGGCAGTTTCGGCGAGCAGTACCCACAGCTCCGGTGGATTGTCATTCTCGAGAATCACCTGTCGACTGATACGGGCATCGACCGCCTTTTTGGCCTCCGGCTCCCTGCCCGCGAGCAGAAGCGCATGGGCATATGCGGGTGTCTGGAGGAGCGCGGGAATGAGTTGACCGCTGTACTGCCTCATGATGGACGCCCGTGCTTCGAAGTCCGTGAAGCTCTTGAACCAGGTCGGGTCGTGACCTTGGCGGGCGTACCAGACCATGATCGAGAAGTGACCACCGGTGTGCCAGGCATCGTCCAGGACGGTGGCCTGCTTCTCGTCCAGCTTGGCTTCGCCGTTCTCCAGTCTGGAAATTGAGGAACGAGCACAGTTGAGCAGCTTCCCCACGGAGTCGCCCGTGAGCCCGCGCTGCATGCGATGGAACCTCAGCGAGTAGGCGATCCACGCCCACATCGATGATCGCGGGTCCGGTGACTCGTTGATGTTCACGACCTACCCTCTCTCGCGGCCAAGTTCCAGAAGTTCTCGGGAACAAGAAAAGCCTAGGTCAAGGGACGCAGTCTGTGACCCGAAGAAAGAAACCTGTGACCTACAAGGAGGGTCTCAAAATGGCGCAGATAGTGCAGTCCGGACATATGGCAATCGGTCACGCCGCCGATATAGCGCTGGGTGGGATGTGCGCGTGGCGCCTCCCCACCGACGCGAGCTGCGCCTCGGTCGCCCGCTCCCTCCTCGGCCTCGCCATGACGACCCTCGGCCTGGACCGCGACAAGGTCGACGACGCGACCCTGGCCGTCAGCGAACTGGCCACCAACGCCCTCCACCACGGCCTCAACGCCGGCCCCGAAACCCCGACCGCCCCGCCCGAACTATGGCTGTGGGCCCGAGCCACCCCAACGCCGCAACTGGTGCTGACGGTCTTCGACGCCTGCCGCTCGTCCTGGCCGGACACCACACCTCGGGGCCTACTGGACGACCACGGCAGGGGCATCGGAATCGTCGCCATGCTCGCCGAAGCCTGGGGCGCTCACCCAACACGCTCGATATGCACCCAAGGCGTGCCAGGCAAAGCAGTCTGGAGCGCCTTCGCCCTCCCCGGCCCATGGCCCAACGCCCGCACGACCGCCCCACCCATGCTCGCGGCCCGCCACCTGGTCACAATGCTCACCGCACGCGGAGTCACAAACGTCACCCACCGCCACGGCAAAGGCGTCTCCCTCGTCACCATCCCCCTGGGCGGCAACGAGGAGAGGAACATCTGGATCGAGTCAGGCCACCTCAGCTACACCACCCCCACCGGTACCCGCCACCGGCGCCCCATGATCGACCTACACGACACAACCGAAACCCTCATCCACCAACTCGATGAAGAGAGCCGGCGAGGTAGTCGGTAGCGTCTCGTCGTGGAGATCATCCCTGAACGGAACGGGAGCCTCTGCTGGGCGGCCCAGGGGCCCAGCGGCCAGAAGCACCGAGCAATCGGCCTGTTCGCTAAGCATGCAACTTATGCCTCACACGTCATGAGGCACCTGAGGTACGGGGCCAAGCTGGCGGGATTTCCTTCCCTCGCCCGGGTGTGGCCTGACGTACGCCCTACCGCCCCACCCATGTCGGCGGCCAAAGTTGGTTGCAGCAACGTCGGGTTTAGCGACCGATGATCTTTCGAAGCTCTTGGGGGGAAGGCCAGGTTGATGTCTTATCAAGCCTGCGATGGCTCATTCTGTGGCAGTTCGCACAGAGCAAAGCCAGATCTTTAAGTTGAGTTCTTGATGGTCCGATCTCATGTAGCGGTATAACATGATGCACTTCAATATAGCCGTTGCCGTGAACGCCGAATTCTTTGGCGAAGTCGAAGCCACAGACATCGCACGCAAGTGCTTTGCCAGCCTTTATCGTGGCCTCTATTTTGCGCTTCCTTAGTTTGGAGTTACGCTCTCTGTAGCGATGAAGACGTTCGAGGACGCGGCCCTCGTCGGCACCAGACTCGGGTTCATCTAGGGGAGGAGTAGAGATGGCCTCCAGAAGGTTTGGATCGCCCGTGGCGAGCACTTCTCTAATCCTCTGCGCCGCTTCCAACATCTCCTGTGGTCGAGCGAGGAACGCATCGACCGCCTCTTTTGTTAGCCTGCCGCCCTTGGTGGTTTTCCCGGCATAACTCGGATGGACAGTCGCGATATCTGCTGTCTTGTGTTGGACGCTGCTAGGGCTTCTAAAGTCGTCGGCTCGTGCGGCCAGTGGATGGACGGGAAGTATCTGCAGTAGGTCTGACAGTTCCAGAGCGCGCCTATCGTGCCTCTTTATCTCCTTCCAGTCATTCTGGTATACGAGAGCGCAGGCCAGGACGAGTTCGTCCCATGTCCAGTCCGGGGACCTCAATGCGTTGCCGCTCCCAAGTCGATGACCATGATTCTGCGCTCCTTCCTCAACCACTAGCGCACCGTCCCCCTTGTCAACCCATGCTTTCCAGCTGGACGGCGCTAGTAGATTCGCCTCTTCCGTGGTGAGAGCTGGTGTGCGCCGTGCGTTGATCCAGCGCCAGTCGAGTCGATCGCCTTCAGGTGATAGGTCGAGTAGTGAGATGTCAAATGCGTAATTGGGAAACGATTTGCCTGTCTCTGGATCTTCCTGCTCGATGGCAGAAATCTGGTCTATTGTTCCGAGGCCGCAGAACTCAAGATATCCCTTGGACTGACGATTCCGTTCAACCGACCTGAATATCAGGAGAGGAGTCGCTGCTGCGCGACCGTCCGAACTGGCGGAGCGATGTGCCTCGGCTGTCAGCAAGAGTGCTTCATTGCCACGCGTTCTTCCCAGCGGAACTGTTGTGCTGGCACGGTGGTCGCCGTAGTAGAGGACTTGGCCAGCTTCCAGGTCGATAACGTCATGCCATGGCGTCTTTGTGGAGCCGGCTTGGAGAGGGTTAGAGCGGAGAAGGATTAACGGGCGTCGCTTGCCGTCGGGCGTGACAACCCAGGCAGGATGGTCGATGCCCCGGTTCATGATGAGTCGTGGGGCTCCCGGCATAGCCGTCAGATTAAAGAAGTTCCGACACCCATCGAGGTATTCGGGTCCTGGAACAGGTGGCTCGGGGTAGCGGACGACCTGCCCAACTGCGAGCATCGTGGATGCGGTCATGGCCGTATTGTGCCTGCATGTGCTGACATTGTGGACACATGCGTAGGATTCGTTTCCTCTCGAGTCAGTACGTCCTCCACGCTCGGTTTGCCCGGCGGCGTGAACGTATGGCCGTTGTTGGGGCGGGCGGGCGCTGCCACGGAGTACGGCGAGAACGCCCCCCGCACTCCGGGGAGGGCGAGGGGCGTTCGTGTCGGCTGGGCTTCCCCACCCGCCGACGATGGTCAGGTTACGGGAGGGGCCTCTTGTGGTGAAGGGGCGTAGCCGCTGCGGGATCCAGGTTCCTCGCCGCGGTGAGATTCGCCGACGGACGTAGCCCTGTGGCCACCCTGTGTCAGGGTGGGTCTGTGGTTGGTCCGGGTTCGGGACGACGCCCCCGTCTGTTCGTTCTTGCCGCTTTGCCAGCCTGCCTTGCTGTCTTGGGTGGGTGCGGGGCCGTGGTCGGGTGGCGGCTGGGGTTCTTCAACTCGGACGGGCGGTTCGAGGACGTCGACGCCTGCGAGATCATGCCCGATGGGGCGACGCTTGCGCCGCTGGTGTCCAATGGGGCGCGGGAGCCGGGAGACTCCAGTCCCAAAGGGTTCCTCGGGCTCGCCGACGATGCCACCTCGTCAGTGTGCAAGTGGAGCAGCGTCCCGGCGGGAGTGGACCGGCCTTTCCGGACGGTGCGAATCTACGCCGCGACCAAGCAGGCGACCACGCGTCAGACCGGGCCGGAGCGTGCGGCGGAATCGTTGGAGAAGTGGCACGGCAACCGTGTTCGGCGTGGCTCTCCGATCACGTCCGTCCGTATTGGTGAAGAGGGCTACCGGACGACGGACGTGGCGACGTACGTCATCGTTGTGGCCCGCGTTGAGGTTTTCGATATCCACGCCAAGTTCCGGATCTCCAACGTGGTCGTGGACGTGTCGGCCCGTACCCATGATGAGCCTGGTGAAGGCGAAAAGGCGGAGGTCGTGTGCCTGGCGAAGCGGGTTGCCGCGCGGCTTGACGCTCTTGATTGACGTCTATGCGGCCGGCAGGGGCCATGCTTCCAGGGCCAGGGCGGCGATCTTGTGTAGGTCGGGTTCTGTGGCGCTGTCTCGGGCCTGCTGGGACATGCCCTGGATTACTGCGGCGAAGTAGTGCGCCAGGGCGTCGGGGTCGGCGCCGGGTGCTAGTTCGCCTTGTTGTTGGGCGATCTCGAGGCGGGACTTGAGCCTGCCGAGGTTGGTGTTGCGCAGGTCGCGTAGGTAGGCCGCTACTTCGGCGTCCTGTGGTGTGACGTTCGTGGCGGCGCTGATGGTGAGGCAGCCGGCCGGGTGGGACGGGTCCGGGTAGGTCGCCGCGGCTTCGTGGAGGATGCGGGTGAAGGCGGCGTGGGCGGTGGGCTCTTCGTCCAGGGCCTTGCCGATGAACGCACCTTCCGGGGAGCGTCCGTAGGCCTCCACGACCTCCTTGAACAGGGACTTCTTGTCACCGAAGGCCGCGTAGAGGCTGCCGGGCCTGATGCTCATCGCCTCGGTGAGTTCGCCGACGGACGTGGCTTCGTAGCCGCGCTCCCAGAACAGCCGGGTGGCCTGGGCCAGGGCCGTGTCGCGGTCGAAGGTACGTGGACGTCCTCGTGCCATGACCCCATTGTAGAGCGTTCGTTCAAGAAGTCGTGCTACCGTCTTTGTTGAGTCATCGTTCAAGAAGTGGGGAGAGCATCATGAGCGCGCGTTCGTTGGACGGCAAGGTTGCGCTGGTCACCGGTGGTAGCAGGGGGATCGGGCGGGGGATCGCCGAGCGGCTCGGGCGGGACGGGGCCGTGGTGGCTGTCGGGTTCGCTCGGCAGAAGAGCGCCGCTGACGAGGTCGTCGAGCGGATTCGCAAGGACGGCGGTCGGGCCTTTCCCGTTCAGGCGGAGCTGGGGAGGCACGGGGACGCGGCCGCGCTGTGGGCGGCCTTCGACGCGGAGGTCGAACGGCATTCGGGGCGCGGAGGGGTCGACGTCATCGTCAACAACGCGGCGATCGGTCGTAGCTCTGAGCTGGGCTCACTCACGGAGGACGAGTTCGACGAGCTCTTCGCGGTGAACGTCCGGGCGCCGTTCTTCATCGTCCAGGAAGGGGTGAAGCGGCTCCGGGACGGGGGACGGATCATCAACATCTCCAGTGGCGTGGCCCGGCTGGCGACGCCGGACATCATCGCCTATGGGGCCACCAAGGGTGCTCTGGACAACTTCACGCTCAACCTCGCCAAGGAGCTCGGGCCGCGGGGGATCACGGTCAACTCGGTTGCGCCCGGGATCGTCGACACCGACACCAACGCGGGATGGTTGCGGGGAAACGCGGAGGCGGAGGCCTATGCCGCGTCGCTGGCCGCGCTGGGGCGGATCGGGCAGCCCGAGGACATTGCCGGGGTCGTGGCGTTCCTCGCCTCCGAGGATGCGCGGTGGGTTACCGGGAGGGTGATCGACGCGACCGGGGGCGCCGGGTTGTGATGTAGAACCTGTTCTTGTCTTCTGGGTCGGAGGCGAGCAGGCTGTGTCGCATGGACCTGGTCACTCTGGAAGAGATCCGGCAGTTGAAGTACCGCTACCTGCGCTCCGTCGACCTGAAGCTCTGGGACGAGTTCGCCGGCGTGTTCACCGAGGACGCCGTCGCCGAGTACGACACCCCGGTGCTCGGCAAGACCCTCAAGCTGGAGGGACGGGACGCGATCGTCGACTACATGCGCGGCAACCTCGGCCCCGACAAGATCTCCACGCACACGGCGGGCGCCCCCGAGATCGTCGTGGACGGCGACCGCGCGACCGGCACGTGGTCACTGGACGACACGATCATCCTCGTGGAGCCTCGCCTGCTCATCCGGGGTGCCGCGTTCTACCACGACGCCTACCGGCGGGGCGCGGATGGGCAGTGGCGCGTCGAACGCACCGGGCACGTGCGCACCTACGAGTACATGGTGTCGCTGGACGACATGCCCAGTCTCAGGTTCACCGCCGGGGTCCCCGACTCCCGATGACCGGGACCGGCGTTGACGTTTCTTAGAACGAGTTCTACCGTCCGTCCGACGATGGGTCCCCGCATCCGTGGCAGCGACACGGCCCGCGCGGGACTCGTCCAGCCAACGCGATGTCGCGATCCCAGGGGAGCCCGGCGTGGCCATCGACTCAGCCGCAGGCAAGACCGACCGTCCCGGCACCGGTTCGGCCACGCGATCGTTCGCCGAGGCGATCGCCGAGGCCGAGCAGATCATCCGTGACGCGCCGCACGTCAAGACCGACCAGGACCTGGCCGAAGGGCTGGACTACCTCGCCGGGAGCATCAAGGCGTCGCTGCACATGGTCCAGGCGTACCAGCACGAACACCCGTACTTCGCCTCGTCCACCGGCCCGTACACCAAGCTCGGCCTCGACAACCCGGACACGCTCTACTTCCACGCCTACATCCGCGACGACGCCGAGTACGTCGTCACGGGGCGGCGCGGCACCACCGCCGACCTCAGTTTCCAGATCATGAACGGCGACTACTCGCCGACGCAGTCGCCCGACAGCCTCACCGCCTTCGACGACCGCGAACTCGACATCGCCGAAGACCGGACGTTCCGGCTCCGGTTCGGCCCGCCGAAGCCGGACGCCGGGCCCGGGTACGTCGCGGTCGCCCCGGGGTCCGCGATGCTGATCGTCCGGGAGGTGTTCAGCGACTGGGAGAACGAGCGGCCCGGCGAGATCCGCATCCATCGCGCCGACACGCTCGGCACGTCGCCGCCGTCCGTGCCGTCCGACCGGATGGCCCGCCGGTACGAGGTCGCGGCGAAGATGCTGCTGGCGCGGCTGCGGACCTTCCTGGCCTTCCCCGAGTGGCACTACCTGCAACTGCCGGTCAACACGCTCACCGAGCCGCGTCCGACGCCCGGCGGGCTGGCCACGCAGTACTCGTCCGTCGGCCACTACGACCTCGACGACGACGAGGTCATGGTGATCACCGCGCCGGCGGCCGACCGCGACGTGGCGCCGTACCAGGGCTTCCAGCTCGGCAGCATGTGGTACGTCTCGCTCGACTACATCAACCACCAGACGAGCCTCACCGCCGACCAGGCCCGCGTGGACGACGACGGCATGATCCGGTACGTGGTCAGCGAACGCGATCCCGGCCTTGCCAACTGGATCGAGCGGACCGGGCATCGCCGCGGCTACCTGCAGTTCCGCTGGCAGCGCCTCACCCGCGCGCTCGGCGCCGACGACGGCCCGTCCTTCGAGGTGATGCCGTTCGGCGAGCTGCCGGACCGGCTGCCGAACTACGAGCGGCAGCGGGTCACCGAGCAGGAATGGAAGGAACGGATCACCGCCCGCCAGGTCGCCGTCGCGCGAAGGATGCTCGGCTGATGGCCGCGACACCGCCGGAATCCCCGGAACTCCCGGAACTCCTGGGAGGCCGCGTCATCGTCATCTCCGGTGTCGGCCCCGGCCTCGGGCGCGGCCTCGCCCTCCAGTGCGCCAAGGCGGGAGCCGACGTGGTGCTGGCCGCGCGCAACGAGGAACGGCTCGCCGAAGTCGCCAAGGAAGTCGGGGAGATCGGCCGCCGCGCGGTCACCGTCCCGACCGACATCAACGACGCGGCGGCCTGCGAACGGCTCGCCGAGACGGCGCGGGACGCGTTCGGACGGGTCGACGGCCTGATCAACAACGCCTTCGCGACCCCGCCGCTGAAGGACCTCACTAAGGTCGACCTCGACGCGGTGAGACGCGGTTTCGAGACGAACGTGCTGGCCGCGCTGCACCTCACCCGCCTGTTCGTTCCGGCGCTCGAAGAGACCGGCGGGTCCGTCGTGATGATCAACTCGGCGGTGCTGCGGCACTCCAGGCGGACGTTCGGCGCCTACAAGATGGCCAAGGCGGCGCTCCTCGCGATGGCGCAGAACCTCGCGACCGAACTCGGCCCGCGCGGCGTCCGCGTCAACACGATCGCCCCCGGATACATCTGGGCCGACAACCTCAAGATCTACTTCGACCACCTCGCCACGAAGCGGGGCGTCACGGTGCAGCAGATCTACGACGAGAACGCCGCGACCACCGACCTGCGCAAACTGCCCGACCCGGACGAGGTCGCCGACGCCGTGGTGTTCATGCTGTCGCCGCTGGCCCGCGCGGTCACCGGGCAGTGCCTGGACGTCAACTCCGGCGAGTGGCACCACTAGGACCCTCAGGAAAGGCGCACCGATGACCCCAGGTCGCGACAGCGTGGGCACGGTCGAGGACCTCCACGCCTCCGCAAGCAAGATCACCGGCATGGACGGCTTCGGCGAGGACGACTACCTGGACGGCCTCAAGGTGCTGCTGGAGTCCTGCGCCAGAGACGCCGGGTTCACCCCGCTCGGCAACAAGGCCCAGCGGGCGATGCTGCGCGGCGCGCTCGCCGCCCGCCAGTTCTCCGAGGCGGCGTGGCTGCGGCATCCCGAACACGCCGGCGTCCCCGTCGAACGGCCCATCTTCGTCACCGGGCTGCCCCGCACCGGCACGACGGCGCTGCACCGGCTGCTCACCGCCGACCCCGCCCACCAGGGCCTCGAACTGTGGCTGGCCGAGGTGCCGCAGCCGCGCCCGCCCCGCGCCACGTGGGGGGACGACGCGGTCTTCCAGGCCATCGACGCCGGATACCGGCGGCACCACATCGAGAACCCCGAGTTCATGGGCCTGCACTACATCTCGGCGGACACGGTCGAGGAATGCTGGCAGCTCCTGCGCCAGAGCATGCTGTCGATCTCCTTCGAATGCCTGGCGCACCTGCCGGCGTACTCGTCCTGGCTCGCCGCCCAGGACTGGACGCCCGCCTACCGCAGGCACCGCCGCAACCTGCAGCTCATCGGCCTGAACGACCCCGGGCGGCGCTGGGTGCTGAAGAACCCCAGCCACCTGTTCGCCCTGGACGCGCTGCTCGACGTCTACCCCGACGCGCTGATCGTCCAGACGCACCGGGACCCGCGCACCGCGATGGCGTCCATGTGCAGCCTCTCCGCGCACGCCACCGCCGGCTGGTCGGACGTCTTCACCGGCGCCACGATCGGCCGCGACCAGCTGGACCTGTGGAGCCGCGGCCTCGAACTGTTCCGCGCCGAACGCGCCCGGCACGACCCCGCGCAGTTCCTGGACGTCCACTACGACGACTTCGTCCGCGACCCGGTCGGCACGGTCGGCGGCGTCTACGAGCACTTCGGCCTGCCGTTCGGCGACGACGCCCGCACGGCCATGACGGACCTGCACCACGAGAGCGCCACCGGCGCCGCCAAACCGGCCCACCGCTACGCCCTCGAAGACTTCGGCCTGACCCCCGAACAGGTCGACGAGCGTTTCAGCGGCCTCGTATAGCGGCGAACGGGCAGGCGAGGACAGGGTCCCGGCCTTCACGCCGTGGACGCATTGCGATCACGACGGCCGGCGCTTAAGGAACCTTCAACCGGCCGCGGCTTATCGAAGCGGTGGCAGGGTAAGGGCCCCCGTGCCACCATGACCGCCCAGGTCCTGGACGCTGCCTTCCCGAAGTTCTTTCTGGGGGACGAGCCCGATGACCGAACCGCTTCCGCCCACGCGCAGGAATCGCGCCAGCCTGGCCTACAAACTGCGCTACGCCGCCCAGAACCCCGACAAGATCCGGACTTACGCGGCCAGGGTGGCCCGCGATCTGAAATTCCGCGTCTCCAGCCGCGGCCACGTCGCCTACTACCGGGCCGTCATGAAGTCCGACACGGCCAAGAGCCCCGAGGCGGCCGTCGGCAGCCGCTCCCATGAACGCTGGCTCAAGCTCGGCCAGATGCAGTTCGACTACCTGCGCGGACACGGCCTCAAACCCGATGACCGGATGCTGGAGATCGGCTGCGGCAACCTGCGGGCCGGGTGGCGCTTCATCGACTACCTCGACTCCGGCAACTACTACGGCATCGACATCTCGCCCGACATCCTGCTCGCCGCGCAGAACACGCTCGTCCGGCAGGATCTGCGCGACAAGCTTCCGCATCTGACACTCGTCAACGACCTGAAACTGCAGTTCCTGCCGTCCGAGCACTTCTCGGTCATCCACGCGCACAGCGTGTTCAGCCATTCGCCCCTCGACGTCATCGAGGAATGCCTCGCCAACGTCGGCCGCGTCATGGCACCGGGCGGCTTCTTCGACTTCACCTTCGACCGCACCGAAGGCAGCGAGCACCACGTCCTCCGCGAGGACTTCTACTACCGCACCGAAACGCTGACCGCGCTCGCCGAGAAGCACGGTTTCACCGCCCGCTTCATGGACGACTGGGAAGAGCTCCCGCACGGCCAATCCAAAATCCGCGTCACCCGCCCCGGCTGACGGCCGCCGAGCCGCCCGGCGGGTGAGGAGCGGGCGTGGAGTACTGCCTCGGGTGCCGCTGATTGGGTGCGGTCACAGTGTGCGGGCGGAAGCCTTGACCGTGGCCCCCCATGATCAGACCCTTTGGGCCCGGATGGTCACTAGAGGGGTCCGTTCCGATGCTCCGAAGACTTATCGCCCTGTTCTGCGTCCTGCTGATGTCCGTGTCGGTCATGTCGCCCGCCCACGCGGACAGACGCCTGGACGGCCCGCGTCCCGTCGTGTTCGTGCACGGGTTCAGCGGCTCCGCCGGCCAGTTCGAGACCCAGGCCCGGCGCCTGGCCTCGAACGGGTACCCGGCCCACTACATCGAAGGCCACGAATACGACTCGACGTTCAGTACGAACACCGTGGCGCAGGTCTTCGCGTCGCTGGACCAGCGCATCGGGCGGCTCCTCGACGAGACCGGCGCCGACAAGGTCGACCTGGTCGCCCACTCGCTCGGCACCGCCCTGATGCAGAGCTACCTGCGAAGCTCACCCGCGCGGGCGGCGACCGTCGCGCACTACGTCAACCTCGACGGCGCGACTGCGGAGAGCCCGCCGGGCGGCGTCCCCACCCTCGCCGTGTGGGGTGAGGGGCCCACCGAACGCAGCATCGGCGGCGCCGCCAACGTGTACTTCTCCGGGCAGTCCCACACCCAGGTCGTGACGTCGCCCGAGACGTTCGCGCGGTTCTACGAGTTCGTCAACGGCCGGGCGCCGCACACGACGTGGATCGTCCCGCAGGGGCGCATCTCCCTGTCGGGACGCGCCGTCCTGTTCCCGTCCAACGCGGGCGCGGACGGCGCGCGGCTGGAGATCTACCGGGTGAACCCGGGCACCGGCGAACGCCTGGGGCACACCCCGCTCGCCGCCTACCCGCTCACCGGCGACGGATCGTGGGGCCCGTTCGAGGGGTGGGGCGACGCGTCCTACGAGTTCGCGGTCGTGTGGAGCGAGACGTCCGTCCACCACCTGTACTTCCAGCCGTTCCTTCGCACCGACCGGCTCGTCCGGCTGCTGACCAGCCGCCCCGGTGAGGGCCTGTCGGGGCTCGTGGAGACCGGCGACCACCACTCCGCGCTCAGCATCAGCCGGCAGAAGGAGTGGTGGGGCGACCAGGGACAGGCGGGCGACTCCCTGTACATCAACGGACGCCAGGTGCTGAACGCGGCGAACGCCCCGCGCACCAAGCGCGTCATCGGGATGTTCGCCTACGACGCCGGGCGCGACCGCGTCACCGACCTGGCCGAACCCATCCCGGAGTTCTTCGCGACGCCGTTCATCACCGGCATGGACGTCTACCTCCCCGCCGGCGGGCATTCGACGTCGATCGTCTCCCGCCCCCGCGGCGGCCACGGCCGCATCGACGCCGTGGTCGTCCCGAGCTGGCCCTCCTCCGAGCACCGCATCTCCGTCCAGCTCAACGACCACCCGAACTAGAAGCCCGCTCCCCGCCGCACAAGCCGCCGGTCCAGGTAGGCGCACCTGGCCCGGCGGCCCGGCGGCGCGGCGTCAGGCGTCGCGGCGGTTCAGGGCGATGTGGGCGGCGGCGAGCGCCGCCGCGGCCCAGCCCGCGAGGATCAGCAGGCCGAACGCCGGCGCGTACACGTCGGACTCGCCGCGCATGAACGCGGCCCCGGCGACGGCGGGCATGAAGTCCGCGACGCGTTCCATCGCGGTGATGTCGCTCGCCTGCAGGCTGGCGGGCACCACCAGGACGACCAGGAAGATCACGATCAGCGTGCCGACCGCGCTGCGCAGCAGAGCGCCGACACCCAGGGAGAACACGCTGATCAAGGCCATGTAGGCGCCGACGGCGAGGACGTCGCCGAGCCAGGCGGTGAACGCGAACTCTCCCCACCGGCCGAGCAGCGGCAGGGCGGCCAGCGACCCGCCCGCCGCGAGGACGGTACCGGCCAGGCCGCCGATGACGGCCGCGACCAGGGTCTTGGCCGCCAGCATCTCGCCCCGCCGGGGGATCCACTGGAGCGTCGCGCGGATCGTCCCGGTGGAGTACTCGCTGGTGATCAGCAGCATGGCCAGCCCGATCAGCACGAACTGGACGAGGTCCACCGCGCCGATCGCGATCGTCCCGATCCCGACGACGCCCTTGTCGTCCGCGGGGTCGTCGTTGTCGTTGGCGTTGACGGTGAAGATGGCGAGCTGGAGGCAGGCCAGGCCCATCAGGACGGCCGCGCCGAACAGGTTCCACCACGTGCTGCGGACCGTCCACGCCTTCGTCCACTCGGCGGCCACGGCACCCGGCAGGCGCCCCCCGGCCGCGGCGTTCGGTTCTCCCGTGGCAGCGCCCGGCGGGCGGTCGCCGGTCGTCGCGGTCATCGGGCGCCCTCCTGGGACGCGGCGAACTCGACGCTTCCCGCGGTCAGTTCCATGTACGCCTGTTCGAGGGTGGCGTCCTGCGGGCTCAGCTCGTGCAGGAGGAGGCCGAGGCGGTGGGCGAGCTCACCGACGGGTTCGACGGTGGTACCCGAGAGCAGCAGCTCCCCGGGCGAGACCGTTTCGGCGGTGACACCCTCCCGGGCCAGGTGGGCGGCCAGCTGCCGCAGACCCTCCGGGTGCGGCCCGCGGACCCTGACGCGGTGCCGGGAGCTGCCCGCGAGGATCTCCGCGATCGGCGCGTCCGCGATGAGCCTGCCCTTCCCGATCACCACGAGGCGGTCGGCGGTCAGTTCCATCTCGCTCATCAGGTGGCTGGACACGAAGACCGTGCGTCCACCTGCGGCGAGGGAGCGCATCAGCTCGCGCACCCAGCGGACGCCGTCGGGGTCCAGCCCGTTCACCGGCTCGTCGAACATCAGGACCGGCGGGTCGCCGAGCAGCGCCCCGGCGATGCCGAGCCGCTGGCTCATTCCCAGCGAGTACGCGCCGGCGCGCTTGTCCGCGACGTCCGTCAGCCCCACCCTGGCCAGCACCTCGTCGACGCGCCGGCGGGGAATCCCGTTGCTGCGCGCCATCGCCAGGAGATGGTTGCGGGCGCCGCGGCCGGGATGCACGGACTTGGCCTCCAGCAGCGCCCCGACCTGGCGCAGCGGGTGCCGGAACTCCGCATACCGGCGGCCGGACACCAGCGCCGTTCCCGACGTCGGCTCGTCCAAGCCCACGATCATCCGCATCGTGGTGGATTTCCCGGCGCCGTTGGGGCCGAGGAAACCGGTCACCAGCCCCGGCTCGATCTTCAAGGACAGATCCGCCACGGCGGCCGTCCCGCCGTAGTGTTTGGTCAACCCGGAAAGGGTGATCATGCGCTCTCCCGCTCGTCGTCTACCGGAACGGTAGGAAGCGGCGGGCGGCGCCCGCAGTGCCCGATCGTCGCCGGGCGCACCCGACTTTCGTCAGGTACGCCCGGCACGCGGGAACGATCAGGCGAGGTCGGCGGCCGTGACCGAGACGTCCACCTTCGCCGCCGGGTCGACGCCCATGGCGGCGGCCAGCTTGCGGAAGCCGCGCGCCTCGTCCGGGCGGCTGCGCCGCTCCAGGGTGCGGGCCAGCGCCTCGTAGGCCCAGCCGTTGGACGGGTCCAGCTCGACGAGCCGGCGGAACGTCTCCTCGGCCCGCCCGAGCTGGGCGCTGTGGAAGTACGCCCGGCCCAGCAGCTCGACGGCCGCCCGGTTCTCCCCGTGCTCCGCCACGATCGGGGTCAGGATGCGGGCGGCCCCGGCGTAGTCCTTGGCGTCGAAGAACAGCGTCGCCCGCTGGAACTCCTCGTACACGGTCATCATGGCCCCCTCTCCACGGATCCACCCCCAGGAACCGGGACAGTGTCCCCGTTGTTCCCACGCGCAGGCGGCCGCGCCCGGCCGCGCCGGGATGGTCTGATCTTGTCCGCGCGGGGAGGTGTGAGTTCCGGGAGGGGGGTAGCCACATATCGGTGAACCACCGGGGCGCACGACCACTGCCTGCATTGGGGGCTGACCGGCATGACGGATGATGCGCGCTTGGGCACGCTGACCACGCGGATTCCCGCGCGCATGGACCGGCTGCCGTGGTCGCGGTTCCACTGGATGGTCGTGATCGGGCTCGGGACGGTCTGGATCCTCGACGGGCTCGAGGTCACGATCGTCGGGTCCGTCGCCGCGCGGCTCACCGAAGAGGGCAGCGGCATCGAGCTGTCCGCGGCCCACATCGGCTACGCGGCGGCGATCTACGTGGCGGGCGCGTGCACCGGCGCCCTGCTCTTCGGGCAGCTCACCGACCGGTTCGGCCGGAAGAAACTGTTCATCCTCACGCTGGTCGTGTACGTCATCGCGACGGTGGCCACCGCGTTCGCGTTCGCGCCCTGGTACTTCTTCGTGTGCCGGTTCGTCACCGGGATGGGCATCGGCGGAGAGTACGCGGCGATCAACTCCGCGATCGACGAGCTGATCCCCGCCCGCGCCCGCGGCAGGGTGGACATCATCATCAACGGCAGCTACTGGGTGGGGGCGGCGCTCGGTGCCCTGGCCGCGGTGGTCTTCCTGAACACGGCGATCTTCCCGATCGACCTCGGGTGGCGGGTGGCGTTCGGGATCGGCGGCGTCCTCGGCCTCGTGATCATGTTCGTCCGGCGGCATGTCCCGGAGAGTCCGCGCTGGCTGTTCATCCACGGACGCGAGGACGAGGCCGAGCGGATCGTCGACCGGATCGAACGCGGGGTCCGCGAGGAGACCCACCAGGACCTGGACGAGCCGGACCAGAGCATCACGGTGCGGCAGCGCAAGGCCATCCCGTTCCGGGAGATCGCCAAGGTGGCGTTCAAGGTCTACCCGCGGCGGGCGATACTCGGGTTCGCCTTGTTCGTGGGCCAGGCGTTCCTCTACAACGCGGTGACGTTCGACCTCGGCACCATCCTGAGCGGGTTCTTCGACGTGGCGTCCGGGACGGTGCCGTACTTCTTCGCCATCTTCGCGATCGGCAACTTCCTGGGACCGCTGCTGCTCGGGCGGTTGTTCGACACGGTGGGCCGAAAACCGATGATCTCCGGGACGTACTTCGTCTCGTCGGCCCTCACTGTCCTGCTCGCCGTTTTCCTGATCACCGGGGGGCTGACGAAGTGGACGTTCATCGCGCTGGTGGGCGTGACGTTCTTCTTCGCCTCGGCGGGCGCCAGCTCCGCCTACCTGACGGTCAGCGAGATCTTCCCCATGGAGACCCGGGCGCTGGCCATCGCGTTCTTCTACGCGATCGGCACGGCCGCCGGCGGCATCACCGGTCCGCTCATCTTCGGCCGGCTGATCGACACCGGGGACGTGAGCCTGGTCGCGATCGGGTTCCTCGTCGGCGCCGTGATCATGGCGCTGGGCGGCCTCGCCGAGCTGTTCTTCGGCGTCAAGGCCGAACGGGCTTCGCTGGAGAACATCGCCAAGCCGCTCACGGTCGAGGAGGCCGGCGAGGAGGAGGCGCCGGCGGCCAAGCCTTCGGCGGAGGAGGCGCCGGACGTGCGGCCGGAGCGCCGCGCCGCGCTGGAGGCCCGCCGGCACGCCGAGGAGCAGCGGGCGCGTGCGGCCGAGCACCGCGCCGCCATCCACGAGGTGAGATCGCGCGCGGACGAGGGCGACCGCGCTGCCGCCGACCGGCTGCGGGTGGAGGAGACCCTCGCGCAGACGGCCGAATGGGAGGCCGAGCGGCTGACGGAGCAGGCGACCGCCCATGACGAGCGGGTCGCCGCCGAGGACGCCGGCACCGCCACCGAACGCGACAGCGCACTGGAACGCGCCGCCGCCGCGGAGGAGCGTGCGCGTGCACTGCACCAGCGGGTCGAGGCGTTGGCGGCCGCGAACCGGCGGGACGCGGAGACCCACGCGGCGTTCGCGGAGGCCGCGGCGGAGCGGGCGCGGGCCCGTGAACAGCATGCGATGGCCGTGGAGGCCCACGCCAGGGCGGCGGATCTGGAGGGGATCGAGGCGGAGATCGCCCGCGGCCACGCCGAGACCTTCGACGAGTGGGAGCGGATGCACGCCGAGCTGGCGCTCGCGCACGTGGCCCGTGCCGAGCGGGACGAGGACGGGGCCGCCCGGCATGACCGGCAGGCCGACGTCCACCGGCTGCGCGCCGAGTCCGCCGCCGACCGGATGGAGGCGGCGCAGCACCGTTCCGCCGCCGCGTCGCTGGCGGCCGAGTCGGGCACGGCGGAGCAGGCGCGGCGGGAGCGCGAGGCGGCGGCGGAGCGGCAGCGCGCGGCCCGCGAACGCGACGAGCGGATCCGTCAGCGCGTCCTCCGCCGTGAGCGCCAGCGCCGCACGGGGCTGCGCCGGCTGCTCCCGGGGCCCGGCGAGACGTTCTACTCGCCGAGGATGCTCGGGACGTCGAGCTGGTCGTCCGACGCGGACATCGCCCTGGACCGCGAGGTCAGCGCCATCGCGCAGGCCCTCAGCGAACACGGGCCGACCAGCCGCCACCGGCTCGCCGAACTGGTCGGCGCACGCTACTGGGGTCCCGGCCGGTTCCGCGCCGCACTGCGCGAGGCCGTCCACGAGGGCCTGGCCCAGCCCCAGGCGCGCAACAGGTACGCGCCGCCGCCGAGGCCCGGCGACACGAACACGGACGGGTGACCCATGATGCGCTGCCGGCTCCTCGGACATGACTACCGCTTCTCCGCCGAGGGCGAGACGATGCGCTGGAGCTGCGTGCGGGAGTGCGGAGCCGGGGGTGCGAAGGAGTACCCCACCGCGTCCGAGGCGCGGCGTTACGCCCGCGCCTTCGACCGCAAGGACCGTGAGGACCTGGGAGAGCGCGCCCCGCTCATCGGCCTGTTCCCGTTGCGCCTGATCCGCGCCATGCGCAGGCAGCGGGATGTGTAGGCGCGGACCGGGCCGAGAGGCGACGCCGGACTAGGGGGCCGCCGGAGTGGCCTGTGCGAGCAGGCCGTCGACCAGTGCGCGGAGTCCCTGCGGGTAGGTGTCGCCCTGGGCCACCGCGGCCCATTGGCCGCTGATGGCGGCCAGGTGCGGCAGCCGGGACGCGTCCAGATCGCTCAACGTCACGTGGCGCAGGTCGCCGGCCCGGCGGCGGGCGGTGTTGGCGCGGACGAGGATCTCCCCGGCGGTGTAGTACCAGATGCTCCGGAAGACGACGATGGCGTGTGCGGGTGTGCATCCGTAGTCGCCGGCCGCGGCCACGATGTCCTCGACCATCCACAGGGCCGACTCGTCGAGGAGCCCGAGGAAACCGTCGGTGGTGACGATCTCCACGGCCCATGGCCAGGCCGCGGCCGCGTCGTGCATCGCGCCGGCGGCCGCGATGATGCGCTCCCGCGGGTCGTTGGGCAGCGCGGGACGTTCGACCTGGCCGAGGTAGTGATTGAGCACCAGGACCAGCAGGTCCTCTTTGCTCCGCACGTGGTGGTACAGGGTCGTGGCCCCGACGCCGATCTCGGCGGCAAGCCGGCGGACGGTCAGCTTCTCCCAGCCGTCCCGCTCGATGATCTGGCGGGCCGCCGCCACGATCTGCGCGCGTGAGGTCAGCGGCGGCCGGCCGGTGCGGCCGTGCGGTGCGGTCGGTGAAGCCATCGTTCCATCATGCCCCCGGCGTGGAGGCGGCGCGGGTCCTGCCCTTCGCGCTCGACAGCGCCCGGTCTCGATGTTACTTTCGGAACACGTTCGAAAAGTCGGCGAAGGGCAGGGGGCGGGGGCACGATGAAGCCGGAACAGGCAGAACCTTCGGATGCCGCATCGGATGCCATAGGTCTCGCGGAGTTGCTGCGGCCGGTCCGGCCGCGGCTCGGCGCGGCGGTGGGCCTGCAGGCCGTCGCGGCGGCGGCCGCCGTGGTGCCGTTCCTCGCGGTGGCCGAACTGGCCAGGGTGCTGCTGGTCGCCGGTCCGGTCGACCGGGACCGGGCCTGGACGGTCGCCGCGGTCGCGGCGGGCGCGCTCGTGGCGTGGCTGCTGCTGACCGGCGCGGCGGCGGCGCTGGCCCATCAGGCGGATCTGGCCTTCCAGTTGTCGGTGCGGCGGCGCCTGGTCGACCGGCTGGGCCGCGTCCCGCTCGGATGGTTCACCGACCGGGGCGCGGGCGGCATCGGGAAGGCGGTCCAGCACGATGTGGACGCGATGCACCACCTGGTGGCGCATTCACTGCTGAACTTCACCGCCGTCGCGGTCACGTCGCTGGTGTCCCTGGTCTACCTGTTCTGGGTGGACTGGCGGATGGCGCTGATCCTGCTGGTCCCGATCGTGATCGGGATCGCGCTGTTCGCCCGCCGGATCGTGAGCATGACCTCGGGGATGGCGGCCTACGAGGAGGCCCTGCAGCGCATCGTCGGCAGCGTCGTCGAGTTCGTCGAGGGCATCGCCGTCGTGAAGATGTTCGGGCAGGCCAGGCGTGCGCACCGGCAGTACGCGCGGGCCGCCGACGATTTCGCGGAGTTCCTCGACGCCTGGCTTTCGCAGAACAACCGGTCGGCCGCCGCCTCCGCGCTGGCGTTGAGCCCCGTCACCATTCTGCTGACGGCACTGGCCGCAGGCACGGCGCTGGTCTCCGCCGGGCACCTCGGCCCGGTCGATCTGCTGCCGTTCGTGATCGTCGGGCTGGGGCTCGCCGCGCCCCTGCAGGCCATGGATTTCCATGGCGAGGACATCGAGATGGCGAGTGCGGCGGCCAAGCGGGTGGGCGCCCTGCTCGCGGCGCCCGAGCTGGCGGTGCCCGCGGAACCGCGAACGCCGGAGGACGACGGGGGCCTCCGGGTGGAGCTGTCCGGGGTGGAGTTCGCCTACGACGCGGACCGGCCGGTGCTGAGCGGCATCGACCTGGCCTTCGAGCCGGGCACCGTGACCGCCCTGGTCGGGACGTCGGGTTCGGGCAAGACGACCCTGGCGAAGCTGCTGCCGCGGTTCTTCGACCCGACCGCCGGCACCGTCGCGATCGGCGGCGTCGACCTGCGCGACATCGCACCGGATCGGCTGTACCGGCTGGTGTCGTTCGTCCTCCAGGACGTCCAGCTCCTGGACGCCACCGTGCGCGACAACATCCGCCTCGCCCGTCCCGACGCGGACGACGAAACGGTACGGCGTGCGGCGCGGGCGGCTGCCATCGACGAGCGCCTGTGCGCGCTGCCGCGCGGATACGACTCGGTGGTCGGCCGGGACGTCCGCCTCTCCGGGGGTGAGGCGCAGCGGCTGTCCATCGCCCGGGCGATCCTCGCCGACACCCCGATCGTCGTGCTCGACGAGGCGACCGCACATGCCGATCCGGAATCGGAGGCGCTGATCCAGGACGCGCTGTCGGAGCTGGCGGCCGGGCGGACCGTCCTCGTCGTCGCGCACCGGCTGGCCTCGGTGGCCGGAGCCGACCGGATCGTGGTCCTCGAACAGGGGCGGATGGCCGAACAGGGCACGCACGAGGAACTGCTCGCCGCCGATGGCCGGTATGCGCGGATGTGGCGGCTGCAGGAGCAGGCCGGGCCCGGGGACGCCGACGATCGCGACGCCTACGCCGGGACCGGCGCGGCGAAGGGGGAATGGCGATGATCCGCCGACTGTTCACGGCGCTCGGCCCCGAGCACGCGGGCGCCCTGCGCAGGCTGCTGACCCTGCTGACCGGCGCGGCGCTGCTCCAAGGGGCCGCGTTCGTCCTGCTGGTCCCCGTCCTGCGCGAACTGCTCGGCAGTGAACCGGAACGGGCCTGGCCGTGGGTGATCGCGCTCGCCGTGCTGTGGATCGGGTACGCGACGGTGAACTACCCCGCGACGCTGGCCGGTCATCGCAGCGGTACGGCCCTGAGCCGCGACCTGCACCACCGGATCGGTGACAAGGTCGCGCAGCTGCCGCCGGCCTGGTTCACCACCGACCGCGTCGGCGAACTCGGGCGCCTGGCCGCGCAGCGCGTCGTCGACATCATGAGTGTGCCCGCGCATCTGCTGCGGCCACTGGTCGACACCGTCGTCACACCGCTGGTCGTGGTGCTGGCCATGTTCCTGTTCGACTGGCGGCTGGCCGTCTCGATGGCCGTCGCCGCGGTCGCGGTGGCGGTGGCGTACCGGCTGGCGGGCCGCGGCATGCAGGTCGCCGACCGCCACGCGGACCGCATCCACGCCGAAGCCGCCGGGCGGATCGTGGAGTTCGCCCGCGCACAGCCGGTCCTGCGGGCCTTCGGCCGCACGGTGGAAGGGCACGCCGCCCTCGATGACGCGCTCGCCGCCCAGCACGCGGCCGGCCGCCGGATGCTGCGCGCCGGTACCCCCGGCATCGTCGGGCTCGGCTTCGTCGCGCAGGCGTCGTTCATCGCGCTGCTGGCCCTGGGCATCTACCTGGCGCTCGACGGCTCGCTGGGGACGGCGGAGCTGATCGCGCTGCTGGTGCTGGCGGCCCGGTTCGTCGAACCGGTCATGTTCATCGCGGAGATCGGCGGCGCGATCCGCGTCGCCGAGAACGCGATCACCGAGATCAACGCGCTGCTCGCCACCGAGACGCTGCCCGAACCGGAGGTGACGCGCCGGGCGGACGGCGCCGGCGTCGAACTCGACGGCGTGCGCTTCGGCTACGACGGCACCCCGGTGCTGGACGGACTGTCGATGCGCGTGCCGCAGGGCCGGATGACCGCACTGGTCGGCCCGTCCGGCGCGGGCAAGACGACCGTGATCAAGCTGATCGCGCGGTTCTTCGACCCCGGCGCCGGAACGGTGCGCGTGGGCGGCGTGGACGTTCGCGAGATGCGGACCGAGGACCTGACGTCGCTCATCTCGGTCGTCTTCCAGGACGTCTACCTCTTCGACGGAACCATTCTCGACAATGTCCGCATCGGCAGGCCCGACGCGACCGACGCGGAGGTCTACGCCGCCGCCCGCACCGCGCGGGTCGACGACATCGCCGAACGCCTCCCGGGCGGCTGGGACGCGCCGGTCGGGGAAGGCGGCGGCCGCCTGTCCGGCGGCGAGCGGCAACGCATCTCGATCGCGCGCGCCCTGCTGAAGAACACCCCGATCGTGCTGTTCGACGAGGCGACCGCCGCGCTGGACGCCGAGAACGAGCACGCCCTGCACGAGGCGATGGCGGCTCTGTCGCACGACCGCACCGTCCTGGTGATCGCGCACCGGCTGCACACGTTGCGGGGCGCCGACCGGATCGTCGTCCTCGACGGGGGACGTGCCGTGGAAGAGGGCGGCCATGACGAACTGCTCGCCCGCGACGGCCGGTACGCCCACTTCTGGCGCGAACGCCGCCGCGCCCACGGCTGGAGCCTGACCGGCGCGCGCTGAGGACGCGCGGAACCCTCGTCCGGCCGGCGGAGTCCAAGGGGATCAATGGCGCCCCCCCGACCCGCTGGAGTCCGAGTGTCCGATCCCGAACCCGCCGGTTTGGCGCACCGCCTCCGGACCGACCGCAGATGGCGGATCGCGGCCGTGGCAGGGGCGCTCGCCCTCGCCCTGGGCGTCACGGTCGCGGTGGCCGTCGCCCGCGGGGCGGCGCCCAGCGGCGGGATCGCCGACGGGCCCCTGCTGCCGGCGCCCGCGGGCGCCGACCGCGTTCCCGCCGGCCGGATCATCGAGAAGCTTCCCCGCAACTGCGGAGTGTCGGACGCCACCGCCGCCAGGCTCGCGCCCGGGTCCGACCCCGACGCCGAGAAGGGCGGCGTCTTCCGGCGCGGCGGCCCCGGAAGCTGCATGTGGTACTCGCTGGACGACGGGAAGGCCAAGTGCGACTGGTGCGTCGGCGACTTCGCGAACGAGCGCGTCCTCGACGTCACCATCACCCTCGCGTCCGGCCGCAGTCAGTCACCGATCAGCGAGGCGATGGAGATGGTGGGCGGGGCCGGGCCGGGCCGCGTGGGGGCCGACCCGGCCAAGATCGTGGAGGGCCTCGGCGCGGAGGCCGCCGCTCGCTATTCGGCGGACACCGAGACCGAAGGCGCCATCGTGACCTTCCGCGAGGGCAACGCCGTCGCGACGATCCGCTACCGCGGATGGGACGCCGACGGAGACCGGCGCAGGACGATCCCGGAGAAGACCGCGATGGACGGGGCCCTGGCCGCCGCGGCGGAAACGGCGAAGGCCCTGGGAACGGCGGCGAGTCCCGTGCTCAGCACCGTGAAGCGCCCGGTCACGCCGCCGCTGAACAGGGTCCCCAAACCCTGTGACGCGGTCCCCGGCCGCACGGTCGACATGGTCGCCCGCGACGCGTACCGGCGGCGGGGAAGAGCGAACCTGCTCCCCGCGATCCACGAGACCGGAATGTCCGTCGAATCCTGCACGTGGAAGGCCCGCACGTCCGAGTTCACGGACGAGGGCCGGTCGCGCACGCTCACGGTGTCGCTCGCGGTCGGGGAAGACCGGGTACCGGGCATGGCGGTCCACACCGCCACGCGCCACTACCTGGGCCTCCACCGGAACCTGCGCAGCGGCAGGCTCCCCGGCATCACGGCGTTCACCGGCTTCACGCCGCTGGCCGGGCCCGGCGACCGGGCGTTCGCGGTCACCAAGACCGGGATCGGGTCTATGGGCGACGTGGGCGTGGTGGTCTTCCAGAAACGCAACGTCCTGATCGAGGTGGCCTATGAGGGCGCCGACCAGGAGACGGAACTGCGCGGACGCATGTTGATCGACAGCGCCTACACGGTCGCCGTCGCGGTGGAAAGGTCGTTGCGATCATGACCGAGGCGGCATCGCGACCGCGTTCCGGCGCCGGCGAGACGGGCGCCATCGTGTTCGCGTTCATCATCGTGTCCGTGCTCGCCGTCGTCCTGGTGGCGACGTCGCCGGCGCCCGGAAGCCTCGACCGGCTGCCCGATCCGCCCGCCGGGCCCGACCGGATCCCGGCGGGGCCGGTCATCACGGCGATCCCGGTGGGCTGCGGGATCTCGCCCGCCACCGTCGGCCGCCTGGTGACCGAACCGCGGATGATGAAGGACGGCCACCGGGACGGGGAATGCATGTGGTCGTCGGGGAGCGACGACGGATCGCGCCACCACCTGTCCATCGCCCTCACCTTGACCCACGGCACCGCCGCCCTCTCGCCGTCCGGTCCGGCGACCGGGCGGTCACCCCTCGCCGCCGCCATGAAGTCGTTCGGTCCGAGATGGTCCGACGCGACCACCCGGGCGGTGACGGGACTCGGCGATGAGGCACTCGTGCAGTTCGCACCGTCCGCCGGCGTGTCGGTCGTGGCACGCGTCGGGAACGCGACGGTCTCCGTCCAGTACCGCGACGCCCGCGGGTCGATCCCGGAGCGGACCGCACGGGACGGCGCGTTCGCCGCCGCGGCCGAGGTCGTGGACCGCCTGGGCGCACGCACCCCGTCCCGTCCCGCGATCGCCCCCGCCCCGGACCCGTCGCCGGCACGCAAGATCCCCGACCTGTGCGGCTCGATATCCGAACGGACCTTGAACCGCCTGCTAGGAGGCGAGCAGACTCCCGGCCCGTCGGGAACGAGCGGCAGCGGCGGCCTCGCCATCAAGGACGCCGACCACCGCGGCTGCTCACGGACGTCGGCGGACCGCGAACTCACCGTCACGGCGGCGGTCGTGCCGGGCACCGACCTGTTCGACGGGCCCCGGCTCGCCACCCGCGAGTACACGATGCGGCACGACGACGCCCGCGCCGAGGAAACGCTCAGCGTCCACGACCGGAAGTACTTCCACGCCGTCACCGGTCTCGGTGACCAGGCGTTCGCCGCGCACGTCCCGGGAGTCGTGCCCGGCGTGGTCGTCTTCCGGGACGGCGCCCTGCTGGTCCAGGTGAACTACGAGGAGGCGGACGAACGCCGTCCCCTCAGCGGCGAGCACGCGGTCCGCGGCGCGTACGCGGCGGCACAGGAGGTCGCGCAGGCCCTGGCCGTGCACTGACACGTCAACGGAGCCTGCCGCTCGCCGTCCAGGAGCGGAGCTTCTCGGGGTTCCGCATCGCCCAGATGTGCCGGATCCGGTCGCCGACCACGTCGAACGCCAGCACCACGACGAGCTCACCGTCCTGCTCGCCCGCCAGGCCGGGCTGTCACGACCTGATCACGCCGCGCATGGACGCCGCGCGCTGTGCCCGGTTTATCCGGGCGACGACCTGCGGGTCGAGTTCGCGCCCGGGTGGGCTTCGATACTCGGCCGCGTGGGTGAGGTCCGGCGTCGTGTCAGCCGAGGGAGGTGATGATGCCGGCCACCTCGTCGGGCATCGAGAGGAATGGCGAGTGGGAGGCGTCGAGTGCGACGACGGACGTCGGGTTGTCCGGGAAGGCCGCGTCCGCCTCGGCGATGAACCTCGCTTGCAGGGCCGGACGGATCGCCATGTCCCTTGCGCAGGTGAGGTACGTGCGCGGCACCGACCCCCAGCCGTCTCGGGTCAGGGCAGTGGTGCCGAGCATGATGCCGATCGGGCCATCGGGCGTCAGCAGGCCGGTGGCGGCGTCGGCGAGGACCGGATCTACGTCGCCGTAGAACGCCTCGTGAAGCCGCCGCCGGTAGGCCGCGTCGTCCGTGCGGAAGTCCAGCCGCAGCGCGCCGATCTGGGCCGGGTCCCCCCGCAGCAGTGGCGCGACCTGGTCATCGGCGGCCTCGGGCATCCGCGTGTATGCCGCAGCCGGCACATTGGATGCCGGCATGTACGCGGAAAGGTACACCGCGTGCGCGACCAGGCCGGGTGTCTGCTGGGCCACTCGCGTCAGCACGGGGCCGGCCGCGCTATGGGCGGCCACCGTGACCGGCTCGCCACCGCCGATCCGCTTGATCTGCGAGGTCAGCAGATCGGCCGCATCGTCGAGGCTCACGTCCGCGACCGGTGAAACCTCCGTGCGGACTGCCTCAGGGTTGTACGGCTTTTCGGTGAACCACCGAGGGCGGCGCGCGTACAGCCCGTGCCCCGCCATGTCCACCGCGACGGCTCGGCGACCGGCGGCGACCACGTGGGGAATGACTTCGCTCCAACACCAGGAGCCGTGCCAAAAGCCGTGAACGTGAACCAGCGTGGAAGTGGTGGACATCGATTTCCCTCCGCCATCTACGTCAAGGCCCGGAGGGCGGAACCCCTCCGGCGCGGACATGGCCGAGTCGACCGGGGCATCGCCACGCCCGCGTCGCCAGTGTCGGTCTGCCGCACCGGCTCAGCCAGGGAAAGGTAGTGCCTGGCTGAGCCCGGCACTTTGACGTATGCGCCCGGTCGGCGTCCGTGCCAGGCCCCCGCAAAGTTGGCGCCTGCGTGTGGCACGACGTACCAGGAGACGACCGACCGCGCTCTCCCGGTCATCCGGCTGACCTCGCGGTCATGAGGAGGCACCGCCGGTTCCAGATCGGCATTCGGCCGAGGTCGGAATCGGCGAGCCGGGTCTGAGGGAACTGCGTAGCGGCGGGTGCACCGTCGATGGCTTGGGCGTCCCCCGGCTCCACCAGGGCCGGGAAACCGAGTGAGGCGGGCGAGTGAGCTGCGGCGGGTTGTGTGCGTCCTCATGAACGTATAGATACATATGTTCATTTGAATTGGGGGTGGGCGTGCGGTCGCTGCAACCGGGGGACCCTGTGTGGGTCGGGCCGTACCGGATCCTCGCCCGGCTCGGCGCCGGCGGGATGGGGATCGTCTTTCTCGCCCGATCGCCGGGCGCTCGGCTGGCTGCGCTGAAGCTCATCCGGCGGGAGTTCGCCGACGAGGCGGCCTTCCGGGAGCGATTTCGTCGCGAGGTCGCCGCCGCGAGCAAGGTGAGCGGGCTTTACACGGCCCCGGTGCTGGACTCCGACGCCGACGCGCCACAGCCCTGGTTCGCCGCCGGCTACGTCCCTGCGCCCACGCTGAGCGAGGCCCTCGCGAGCGTCGGAACGTTGCCCGAGTCCGCCGTCCGGGCTCTGGGCGCGGGACTGGCGGAAGCGCTTCGAGCGATCCACGGGGCCGGCCTGGTGCACCGCGATGTGAAGCCCGGCAACATCCTGCTGGCCGAGGACGGCCCCAAGATCATCGACTTCGGGATCGCCAAGGTCACCGACGCCACGCGGCTCACCCGCACCGACGCCATGATCGGCACGCTGGCCTACATGGCTCCCGAGCAGATCGCCGGAAGCAGGGACGCCGGGCCCGCGGCGGACGTGTTCTCGATGGCGGGTGTGCTGGTCTACGCGGCCTCGGGGGTCAAGCCGTTCGGCGAGCGGGACCCGGCCAGAGTGCTCTATGAGGTCATGTACGAAGAGCCGTGCCTCGACGGCGTTCCCGCGTCACTGCGTGAACTGCTGGCAGCCTGCCTGGCCAAGGAGCCGGCCGAACGTCCCGCCCTGGAGTCGGTGCTCGCCGCACTGACCCCCGCCGATCCTCAGGCACTGAACTCACCCGCGCTGCGCCAGGAGGTGGCGGCCAGGGAGGCCGAGGCGACCAGGGCGGCGTCGGAGCCGGTCACGCCCCCGCCGGCGCCGCGGGTCGATGACACGGAGGCGGGCAGGGTCGGGCGACGCCGGATCCTGGGACTGGCCGGTGCGGTCGCCGTGGCCGGCATCGGCGCGGGGACGACGGGCTGGGTGATGACCCGCGGGGGATCCAAGCCCGCCAGGCCCGTGCCCCGCGCCACCGCCCTCGCCGCGGCGGCCCCGCCTGCGTGGACGTTCACCCCGCCTCAGCCTGTCACCGGGGCGTCGATGGTGCTGGTGGCGGACGGCGTCGTGCTCTGGGGCGGCGGACAGGAGATGTACGGGGTGGATGCCGGCTCCGGGCGGCAACTGTGGGCGAAGGACAAAGCCAACGCCGCGTATTCGGGCAACCCCGCCCGCGGATCGACGTTCGTCGTCCTCGGCGGCGTGGTCGGCGACTTCGAGGACCAGAAGATCACGTTGGTCGACGCCCCGACCGGACGGACCACGGAATTTCCCACGCCGCGCGACGTCAACCCCTCGTCCGTCCTCGGTGTGGTCGGCGACACGGTCATCGTGCGTTCGAGTGAGGACGTCTGGGCGCTGGATCTGACCAGCGGCGAGATTCGGTGGCACCTCCCCGGCCGGGGGTTCGCCTCCGGAGCGGTCGACCAGTCCAGCCTCTACCTCAGCACCGAGCCTTCCCTCGCCGCACTCGACCCCGTCACGGGCCGCAAGCGCTGGGTCCGCACCTGGTCCGAGAGCGGCGGCGACCGGGACAGCGCGAGCCTGGACATCTCGGTCGCCGGCGGGCGGGTCTTCGGCAACTTCGGCGACACCCTCCAGGCGGTCGACACCGCCTCCGGGAGGCCCGTGTGGTCGCGAGACACCGACAAGCACTTCGACACCGTCATTCCCGCAGGCGGCAACGTGATCTTCAAGGAAGAGGTTCTCCAGGCCTACGACCAGGCGACCGGCGCCGCCCGGTGGACGCTGGCCGGTCCAGAACCGTTCGCCGGCGACCGGGGACACATCGCGGCGGCCGGCGGCCTCGTCGCGGCCGCCTTCAACGACCCGACAGGCCCGTCCCAGGGCATTCTCGTCGCCGGGACCGATGGCCGGGCACTGTGGGCGCACCGGGGGCCGGCGGACTCGCAGCGCGGTTGGGAAGTCGCGGTGTCCGGTTCGTCGGTCTTCGCGACCGACCACAAGCGGCTCTACCGTTTCCAGGCGGGGCGATGACGGCGGCGGCGCTGGAGCCCGGCGATCCCGATCGCATCGGGCGGTACCGTCTGCTGCGGCGCCTGGGCGAGGGCGGCATGGGCGTGGTCTACTTGGGCGCGTCCCCGGCGGGACGAGCGGTGGCCATCAAGGTCCTGCGGCCCGAGCTCGCCGGAGACCCCGATTTCCGCGCCAGGTTCAGGGGCGAGGTCGAGGCCGCCCAGAAGGTCAGCGGCGCGTTCACCAGCCCGGTCGTCGAGGCCGAACCCGACGGCACCGTCCCGTGGCTGGCGATCGCGTACGTCAACGGCCTCAGCCTGAAGGAGACGATCGAGCGGTACGGGCCCATGCCCGAGCCGCTGCTGCGCACCCTCGGCGCCGGACTGGGCGAGGCCCTGATCGCCATCCACGAGGCGGGCCTGCTGCACCGCGACCTCAAACCGGCCAACATCCTGCTCGCCAAGGACGGCCCCAAGGTCATCGACTTCGGCATCAGCAAGGCCGCCGACACCGCCACACTCACGGGGGAGGGCCAGTTCATCGGCTCTCCCGGCTACATGTCCCCCGAGCAGATCCACGGGACACGGCTCACACCGGCCGCCGACGTGTTCGCCTTCGGCGCCGTGCTGGCCTTCGCCGCCACCGGCCGTCCGCCGTTCGGCAAGGACGCGGTCCCCACGATCATCCATCGGACCCTGCACGAAGAACCCGACCTGCGCGGCGTCCCGGCTTTCCTGGCACAGCTGGTGAGCGCCTGCCTCAGCCGGGATTCCGACCGGCGTCCGCCCGCGAACCTGCTGCCGGCCCTGCTGGCCGCCCAGCCGGTCACGCCCGGCTGGCTCCCCGGCGACATGGGTGAGGAGCTGCGGCAGCGGGAGGACACCCTCGTCCTGGATCTGCGGACGCTCGCCAGGGCCCACAACCGGCGGCGGCTGCTCATCGGCGGGGCCGCCGCCGGACTCGCCGCCGTCGGCGGCGGAACCGCCGCCGCACTGGTCGCGACCCAGGGCGAGAAGGGAGTCCGGCTCTCCCCTCCGAAGCTGCTGTGGCGAACCACGATCGAAGACGTGGACGACATCGGCCTCGTGGTCCGCCCTCGATCGATCATCTCGGTCGCCCGCAAGGTCTTCGAGGACGACTTCCGCTGCTACTCGCTGGCCACCGGACGGCAGACCTGGTTGGAAACCGGCCAGATGGTCGTCGGGCCGACCCTCATCTATACGACGGCCAACTCCGAAGGCGTGGTCGTCGCCAGGGACGAGTCCCAGGCGGTCAAGTGGACCTACAACGCGCCGGCGAAATACCGGTTCCCCGAGCTCATCGCCCCGACCAACGACCTGCTGGTCCTCACCGGGGATCGAACGATCACCGGCCTGAACCCGGCCACCGGCCGCCGCCTCTGGATACGCCAGTGGCCGCAGGCGTCGTACACGTCCATCATTTGCCACGGCGTCCAAGGCCGCACGATTCTTGTCGGCGCGACCAAGGAGGGTGGCCAGAGCAGACACCTCGGGCTCGACAGCACGACGGGCGCGGTCCGGTGGTCAAGGCCGTTCGAGACGATGCTCGTGATGCCGCGCGACGGTGATCTGATGTTCGCCAGTTCCTCTCGCGCCGCTCTCGACGCGCTGTCGTCCGATACCGGCCGGAAGGTCTGGAGCGCAGACCTCCCCAACGCCGAAAGGGACCCTGACGACAAGGACGAGCTCTTGCTCAACGTGACCGTGGCCAATGGGCTGGTCTACATGAACGGGCCGACCATCTACGCCCTGGACGCGTCCACCGGACGGCAGCGATGGACCTACACGCCGACCTCGCCCGGCGGCCAGACAAGAAGCTTTCGGGTCGACGGGAGATACGCCTTCGTCCTGGACAGCCCACAACTCGTCGCCCTCGATGCCCGCACCGGCAGGCGTCTCTGGTCCGCTCACACTCCGGTGTCCGACACCGCCCCAATGGTCGTCGCCGGCGGGCTGATCTGCATCGGCGTGGCAGGCACCACGGGCTCGGGACTCTACGCCTGGGACGCCAAGACAGGCCAAATCGTCTGGAATTACCCCGTAACAACCCCTGTCTCCAACAGGCAATGGGAACTCAGCACCAAAGGCCCCACCCTCGCCGCCGCACACGGCACCACCCTGCACGCCTTCCACCTCGGCTGAACTCAAGCTCTTTCGGCCGAGGCCGGCAGTCCGGATATGCCAGGCTTCCCGGATGATTGTGGAACGCGCCCTCGATCTCCTCGCCCAGTGCGCCTACCGCTTCTGGGACGACCACGGCACCGACGAGATCGGTGCGCTCCTCGCCGAGGCGCGCACCTGCTACAACGCCGCCGAGCACGCCGATCCCGCGACGGTGGCGATAGGCCGCTCTCTGGCTGCGGCGTTCGAGCTGCGCCTCTGTACCGACGTGGAGAACGAGGTGAACTCCGGCTGGGACTACGACCTGGAAGGTCCGCCGCTCAACGGCGTGGAGGAAGACGACTGGGACGACGTGAGCCGCCCCGTCGCCGAACTCGCCGCTGAGGCCGCGCGGGCGGCGCTGGACGCAGACCCCGAAGATCCGCTCGTGCCGATCCACCTCGGGCACGCGCTCGCCTGGCTCGGCGCTCGACGGCTTCATCAAGTTGAAATTGGATGTCCACCGCCCCGGGCAGCCGGTCGCCACATTCGAACTGATGGGCCGGATCCCATCCGAGCCGAAGGAAGGCCCGTTCCGGTTCGACTGGTCGGACGTCCCCATGGACGAGCCCTTGGAGCCTCCGCTGCCACCGGGGAGGCCAGTACGGATAGAGAACCGGTTGTACTTCTGAACGTGGGCGACGGCCAACAGATCTACGGCATCTCACCACGGGCGCAGTGACTCAGTGCTCAGCACGGATGTCCAGATGCGCGCCGCCCGGCAGACTGGCTGTGCACCGTCGAACAAGGAGGTCACGATGCTCAACCCGACCGCGTCCCCGGAAGCGGGACCGGCGTCATGACCGGCGTCGACCTGGACGCCCACGCCCGTGGCCTGATGGATGACAACCTGTACGTGATCCTGGGCACCGCCGACGCCGACGGCACCCCGTGGACGTCGCCCGTCTACTTCGCGGCCGCCGACTACGCCGAGATCTTCTGGGTGTCCAGCCCCGACGCGCAGCACTCCCGCAACCTCGCCGTGCGTCCCCGGCTGAGCATGGTGATCTTCGACTCGACGGTGCCGGCCTACCACGGCCGCGCGGTGTACCTGTCCGGCACCGCCGCCGAGCTGACCGGCCGCGACTTGGACCGCGGTATCGAGATCTACCCCGGAGACCCCAGCCGGGGCGGGGGCGTCCTGTCGATCGAGGACGTCACCGCACCGGCGGCGTGGCGCCTGTATCGCGCGACGGTCAGCGAGGCGTTCGTGCTGTGCCCCCGCGAGCCGCGCCAGCCGTGCGCCCTGCACGGCATCGCCTCCGACCATCGCGCACCCGTGATGCCCTGGCGGCATCCGGCCTAGTGCTCGAACGGCGACAGGCGTCGTTCCCAGTGTGCTTCCCTGTGCCGGTGGATTCCGTGACCGCGTGTCGATGGAGTGACTAAGTCCGATCGCACAAGGTGCCACCGGTGCTGTCGCCGAACCGTGCTGCCCCCTCCTCATGGGGCGGTGATCTCGTGGGTGAAGGAGTAGCGGTCGAGTTCCGCCGACAGCGGGCCGTACCCGTCTGCGTCGCCGTCGGTGGGGTGGATGCGGGCGTGGGGGCGGCCGTCGCGCATGCCGACCTCCACGCGTCCGGTCAGTCCCGTCCGGGTGAGTTCGTCGGCGACGAGGCGGCCGACAGCGTCTTGAAGGAGGGCGGGTTTGTAGATCTTGCCGACGGCGGTGGTGGGCAGGGCGTCGACGATGTCCACCGTTTTGGGGGCCGCGGCTGGTTCGGGGGCGTGGGCGCGGGCCCAGGCCAGGAGGTCTTCCTCCGTTGCCTGGGAGCTTCGCGTGAGGACGAGGTAGCCGGCGGGTACCTCGCCCGAGTGCGGATCGGGGGCGCCGATGACGGCGGCGGCGGTGACGTCGGGGTGGGCGAGCAGGGACTCCTCGACCGGGCCGGGGTCGATGTTGTGCCCGCCGCGAATGATGAGGTCTTTGGCCCGGCCGGTGAGGTAGAGGTAGCCGTCGGCGTCGACGCGGCCCAGGTCGCCGGTGAGGAGCCAGCCGTCGAAGATCTTGCCGATGGGGTCGGAGGCGGGTCCGGTGGGGCCGGGGCGCAGGTAACCGGGGAAGACACTGGGGCCCTTGATGGCCAGGACGCCGGTCTGGCCGGGTTCGCAGTCGGCGATGGGGTGGTCGTCGGCATCGACGGTGACGGCCTTGACGTGCTGGTAGGGCAGGCGCAGCCCGACGGTGCCCTCGCGGGGTGCGAAGGCGGGGGTGGCCGCGGTCGCGCAGGTCGCCTCGGTCAGCCCGTATCCCTCGAGCATGGGGACGCCTGTGGCGGCCTCGAAGGTGGTGCGGACCTTCTTGGGCAGGGGGGCGGCACCGACGGCTCCGGCGCGCAGGCTGGACAGGTCGACGCCTTCGGGTACGGCGGAGAGGTTGGCGTAGACGGTGGGCACGCCGGAGAAGCTGCTGATCTTGTAGTGGGCGATGATGTGCCAGAAATCGGCCATGAGGGCCTTGTCGCGGTAACCGAGCGGGCCGAGGGAGACCACCGGCCGTCCGTGCATGAAGGGGCCGAGCCCGGTCACGTGCACGGCGTTGACGTGGAACAGCGGCAGGCCGGCGAGCACGACGGCGTCGTCGAGGTAGGCGCCGGAGCAGCCCAGGGCCCAGGCCATGTAAACCTCCATGGCGTGGGTGTGGGGGGCGATCTTGGGGATGCCGGTCGTGCCGCCGGTGTGGAAGTAGGCGGCCAGGTCGCCCGGGGAGGGACGGTGCGGGCTGTCGAGCCGGTCGCCGCTCTGGGTACGGGTGAGCGCGCCGAAGTCGGTGGCGATGTCGCCGGGGCCGGGAGGGGATCCGACGGCGGCGAGCGCCCGCAAACGGGGCAGCCGGGCTGCGATCCGCTGGGCCTTGGCCCACAGGTCCGGGGCGAGGTCTGGCCCGGGGGCCAGGAGCAGGTGGGCGCCGGTCAGCGTGAGGATCTCCACCAGGTGGTCTTCAGCGAGCATGGGGTTGACCGGGTTGGCGATGCCGACGGCTTGGGCGCCGAGCAGTGCGGCGTAGGTGGCGCCGAGGTTGGGGAGCATCAGGGCGACGACGCCGCCTTCGGGCAGGCCGAGCGACAGGTAGGCGTTGGCCGCCCGGTGCACCTCCTCCAGCAGTCGTCCGAAGGTCCAGGCGGGTGCGTCCCGCCACGCGGCGCCGTTCTCGCCCAGCAGGTGCAGGGCAGGCCGGTCGGCGCGGGTATGGGCGGTGCGGGCGAGTAGCTCGTAGGTGCTGGCGGGCAGGCCGCGGTCGGTGAGCGGCACGGTCTCGATGGCAGGGACGTCCTCGGGGAAGAGGACGAGGGGACGGTCGCCTTGGGTGTGCGGGGCGGGCGTCATGGTGTCTCCTCGAGAGGCGGAAGGGCGGTGATCAAAGAGACGGACTGGGCTGGACGGGGAAGGCGGTGCGGCTGAGGTCGGGCAGCGCGGCGCACAGCTCGCCCAGGTCGCGGCCGGTCCTGGCGACGGTGCCGTCGGGCCGGACCAGGACGGCCGCCGTCCGGCCGCGCCGCAGCCAGCCGTGCAGGTCGGTGCCCGGCTCGGCGGTCACGCAGCAGCCGCCGCGCCGGTCGATGAGGTGCTCCTGCTCCGGGGTCGGCGGCGTGGTGGCGACGATCGTGTACCGGCCTGCGGCGATGTCGTCGAGCCGCAGGGAGTCGGTGAGCGCGGCGTTGGGGCACAGGGTGCCCGCCGGCCCCCTGCGCCATAAGGGGCGTGCCACCAGGGCGGTGCGGCTGAGCGCCGGGGTGCGGCCGTCCAGGACGAAGCGGCTGAAGCCGGGGACGCGGTTCAGGTGCGGTGCGATGACGCGGCGCAGCAGCGTCCCGATCTCACCGCCGCTGGTCATGGCGATGCCCATGGCCTTGGCCATCTGGATCATGATCCGGGCGTGCGGTCTGCGTTCGGCCTCGTAGGTGTCCAGGATGCTTTCGGATAGGGCGCCGTGCAGGACGGCGGCCAGCTTCCACGACAGGTTCACCGCGTCTCGCAGGCCGGCGCCCATGCCCTGGCCGATGAACGGCGGGGTGAGGTGGGCGGCGTCGCCGAGCAGGAAGACGCGGCGGTCCCGCCACCGGTCGGCGATCTGGGCGCGGAAGGTGTACTCGGCGATTCGCACCGGCTCCAGTTCGTCGGCTGCGACGGCGCCGATCCAGGGCGCCAGCAGCGGCAGGAGCTTGTCCGGGTCCTGGTAGTCGGCGGAGGTCTCGCCGGGCAGGAGCTGGAACTCCCACCGGTAGCGGGTTGCGCCGATGCGCATGTAAGTGGCGGCCCTGCGCCGGTCGCACACCTGGTGGACTCCGTCCCACTGGCGTAGGTCGGCGTCGGTGGCAGCGTCGATGACCAGCCACCGCTGCTCGAACCTCAGGTCCCGCATCCTGGCGCCGACCCCGGTGCGGACGAAGCTGTTGGCTCCGTCGCAGCCCAGCACGTACCGGGTGCGGCATGAGGTGTGATCACCGGCGGCCAGGTCGGTGTAGGTGACGGTGACGCCGTCGGCGTCCTGGGAGATGCCGGTGACCTCCCTGTCGCCGCGCAGGGTGATCTGAGGGTAGGCCGCCAGCCGGTCGCGCAGGATGCCTTCCAGCTCGGGCTGGTCGAACATATTGGCCTGGGGGAGGCCATGCCGTCCGGCCGCCGTGCCGCGCCGGAACTCCGCGAGCACGTTCAGGCCGCCGTCCAGGAGCCGCAGCCCCATGGCCGGGCGGGACACCCGGGCGAAGCCGTCGGCCACGCCGAGCCACCCCAGGATCCGGTAGACCTCGTCGTCGAGGTGGACGGCCCGCGGCTGCGGGTAGACGGTCGGCCAGCGTTCCAGGACCAGTACCGGAATTCCGTTCTGCGCGAGGAGGATCGCCGCGGTCAGCCCGGTCGGCCCGGCGCCGATGACCACCACCGGGACCTGGTCGTGCCCACTCGGTCCGTTGTGGCCGGTCATGGCGCGTGCCTGACCACGGTGCGCTGCACACCGAGGTCGATCGCACCATCGTCGGTGGCGATGCTCGCCTCGATGACGTCGCCGTCGCGCAGATAGCGGGGGTTCTTGGCCTGCCGTTCGAAGAAGATCCGCCATTTGACGGCCGCCGGCAGGAGCGATCCGATGACTTCGACCGGCTTGGGCGGGGCGCTGAGCGCGGTGCCGACGGGCGTCCCGGTCAGCAGCAGGTCTCCCGGATCCAGCCGCTGGAATCCCGCCAGCGTCCGCAGCGCCTGTACCGGCTGGTAGATCATGTCGGCGGCGGTCGTGTCCTGGCGGACCTCGTCGTTGACGGTGAGCTTCAGCCTCAGGTCCGCGAGCCGCTTGAGCTCGCCCGCGTCCAGCAGCACCAGCCGGGGCCCGACAGGGGTGAAGGACGGGTAGGACTTGGCCTCGTAGAACTGGGTCTTGGGCAGTTGGAGGTCGCGCGCGGACACGTCGTTGGTGACCACCAGCCCGGCCACCCAGTCGGCGAGGTCGTCGACCTGGCAGCCGACGTGCAGGGTCCGCCCGGCGACCAGGCCGATCTCCACCTCGTAGTCCAGCAGCCGCACATGGGCGGGCTTGACCACGTCGTCGAACGGCCCGCTGATCGAGCCGGAGGACTTGCGGAAGAACGTCAGCGGGACCGACGCCGGGTCCATGCCGGAGTCCTTGGCGTGCGAGGCGAAATTCGTCATCTGCGCCACGACCCGGCACGGGGCCGTCACCGGTGACAGCAGCGCCAGGCTCTCCACCGGGACGGCCGGCCCGCCGGACGCCGCGGCGTCGATCGCGTCGCGGTCGGCCAGCAGCTGCCCGGTCGTGGCCGCCGAGGTGGTGATGCGCACGGCGCCGTCACCGGTCTGGACCCACCAGGCCTCCGCGGTACGCAGCACGGTGACGGTCATGACGACGCCACCTTCAGCAGGCCCCGCAGCCGGTGCAGGCCGAACTCGTTGTCCTCGCCCAGGGTGCGGGTGATCGCCCGCAGTTCGGCCAGGGACGCGCGGCCCGGTTTGATCCCCAGGAAGTCCTTGGTCGCGGGCGGACCCCATTGGGCCAGCCCCGAGGCGGTCATCGCCGCCCAGCCGGGTTCGAGGGTGCAGTCGAACATGTCCCCGTCGGTGTAGTGCTCGACCAGGAACCCGTCGGGATCGCGCCAGTAGTCGAAGATCTGGCTGCCCTGGATGTGCCGGCCGATTCCCCACGAGCGGTCGTAGCCCTGCTCCAGCAGGTATTGGCCGCCCGCCGCCAGGACGTCCAGGTCGCTGACCTCGTAGGCGGAGTGCACGTACCGGTTGGACGGCCCTAGCGTCACGGCCAGCGTGTGGTGGTCGCTGGGCGTGCTGCCCCGGTCGCAGCGGATGAACGCCATGGTCGGGCCCCGATCGCGCTGCCCGGCGTAATAGAGGAAGTCGCTGACGATCAGCCCGAGGTGTTCCAGGTACCAGTCCAGGGTCCGGCGGAACCGGGTGGTCTGGAGCACCACGTGCCCGACCCGCCGCACGGTGGCGGGCACCCGCGGCGGACGCTGGGGGGTGTTGATCCGCGGCGCGTCGTCACCGAAGTTGTGGACCAGCGGCGCCGGGGACGGCAGTGCCACCAGGTCGCGGGTATCGGACACCACCCGGACCCGCAGCCCGCTCGGGTCGGTCAGGTTGACGGCGGACCCGCCCAGGCTCTCGGGCAGCTCGGCCACCGTGGCGTCGGCCGCGTCGGCCAGGCGCGCCAGGTCGGCCTGGTCGGCGGCGCGGAACGCCGGCCCCAGGAAGCGCGACTTCTCCCCTTTGCGGATCAGGACGCACGGGGCGCCCGGTTCGGATCCGCGCAGGTGCACCTCGGTTGCGGTTTTCAACGCCACATTGAACCCGAACGCGCGGGCGAACACCTCCGCCCGGTCCAGATCGGGCTTCTGGAACTCCAGCCACGCCAGCCCGGCGACCTTCACCACCGGCGAGGCGGCCCGTCCCGGATGCTCGCCCGGCAGCGCCTCGAACTCGCTGTGCAACCCAGTGTGCGGATCACTCACTGCGGCTCTCCCCTAATTCTGATGAAAACGTCACTAACGACGTTAGCATCACTTACCGGCCAAGTGACGATTCGATCAGGAGTGAACCGACGCGTAGACTGGCCGGGTCACCAGGGGGAGGGGATGCGATGCCAGAGCGGAACGGCGGTACGGGCAACCGCACCGACAGGCGCAAGGCCCGCACCCGGGCCGCGCTCATCCGCGCCGCCCGGACGCTCATCGCCCAGGAGAACCTGAACGTCCCGATCCTGGAGATCACCCAGGCGGCCGACGTCGGGCTCGGGTCCTTCTACAACCACTTCGACAGCCGCGAGCAGCTGTTCGACGCCGCGATCGAAGAGGCCCTCGACCGCCACGGAGCCCTCCTCGACGCGGTCACCGCCGACCTGGCGGACCCGGCCGAGGTCTTCGCCCAAGCCTTCCGGCTCACCGGCCGTCTGCATCGCCTGCACCCCGAGCTCAGCAAAGTCCTGCTGAACAGTGGCCTCGGCCTGATCTCCTCGGACAAGGGGCTGGCCCCCCGGGCCCACCGCGACATCATCGCCGGAATGCGGACCGGACGCTTCAACGCGATCCGCGACCCCGACCTCGCCCTCACCATCGTCGGCGGCGCCGTCCTGGCCCTCGGCCGCCTCCTGCACGACCATCCCGAACGCGACGCAGCGCAGGCCACCGACCACATCACCGAAGACCTGCTGCGCATGTTCGGCCTGACCGCCGCCGAGGCCACCGAGATCTGCGCCCGCCCCCTCCCGGACTTGTCCCCGCTCCTTCAAGGCGAACAGGCCGCCTGACTACGTGCCGGCTCCTCGAACCGGGCCGTGGCACGATCACGGCGCCCGGTGCCGTCGACGTGAGCACGCTCGCCCCCACTCCTCACCTGGTCAGTCACCTGACGTTGAGCAGGACCTTCCCGAAATTGCGTCCCGCGCCGACGTAGGTGTGCGCGTCGGCTACCCGGTCGATCCGGTGACGCTGATCGATGATGGGGCGAATCTCTCCGCGCTCGACCAAGGGGAGGAGGTCCCGGACCGTTCCGGCAACGATGTCTCGCTTCTGGTCCGCTGGCCGGGCGCGGAGGGTGGAGCCTCGCAAGCTGAGCCGGCGGCGCATCAGGCCGGACAGGTCGATTTGCGCCTGAGAACCTCCCTGAAGGCCGATGACCAGCGCGGTTCCGTCGTTCGCCAATGCGTCCATATTGCGTTGCAGGTAGTTGGCGCCCACGCAGTCCAAGAGCACGTCGACGCCGCGCCCGCCAGTGGCCTGCCGTACTTCGGCTACGAAGTCTTGGCGTCGGTAGTCGATCGCGAGCTCCGCGCCCAGTTCGATGCAGCGGGCGGCCTTCTCCGGGGAGCCGACGGTGACCAGCGGTACGGCGCCGAAGGCCCGGATGACCTGGATGGCGGTGGTGCCGATCCCGGAGCCGCCACCGTGGACGAGTACCGTCTGCCCCGCGCGCAGGCCGGCGTCGCGGATGAGGTTCGAGTAGACCGTGCACAAGGTCTCCGGCAGCGCCCCGGCGTCCGCCAGCGGGATGCTCTTGGGCGCGGGCATGATCTGCTCTGCCGGCACCGCGACGAGTTCGGCGTATGCTCCGCCGGTCACCAGCGCCATCACCGGGTCGCCGACGCCTACGGTCGAGACCCCTGCGCTGACCTCGGCTACGATCCCAGAGCATTCGAGGCCCAGAATGGGGGAAGCGCCGGGCGGTACCGGATATCGGCCTTCCCGCTGCGCCAGATCCGCTCGATTGACCGCGGTGGCGGTGACGCGGACCAGTACCTCGCCGGCGGCCGGCCGCGGGGTCGCGGTCTCACCCCAGCTCATGGTCTCGGGGCCGCCGGTCCCGTCACAGATCACTGCTCTCACTTCATCACCTTTCCCCCACCGCGTTGCCAGCGCGCCCGCGTAGCGGCCGATCGGCGTGCGCGCCGTCGATGACGAACACCTCGTTCATGGTCGTCTCCCGTCCCGTCCGGTTCAGGTGAAGGCGTTGATGCCCGTCAGGGCACGGCCAACGGTGAGCGTGTGGACTTCGACGGTGCCTTCGTAGGTCAGCACCGATTCGAGGTTGCCGGCATGGCGGAGCGGCGAGTACTCGGTGGTGATGCCGGAACCGCCGAGGATGGTGCGGCACGTTCGTGCGATCTTGAGGGCTTCTCGCACGTTGTTGAGCTTGCCGACGCTCACCAGCACGGGCGTCAGCGTCCCGGCGTCCTTGGCGCGGCCCAGGTGCAGAGCGAGCAACTGAGCCTTGATCAGCTCGACGGTCATGTCGGCGAGCTTCTTCTGGGTGAGCTGGTAGCCGGCGATCGGCCTGGTGAACTGCACCCGGCTCAGCGCGTACTCCTGGGCGGTCTCGATACAGTCGCGGGCGGCACCGACGACTCCGTTGACGATCCCGAACCGGGCCTCGTTGAGGGCGCGGAGCGGTCCGGAGAGCCCAAGCGCACCGGGCAGGACCGCATCCGCTGGTAGCCGGACGTCGTCGAAGGACAGTCCCGAGGTGACCGAGGCCCGCATGGAGAGCTTGTTCTTGATCGCGGTGGCGGTGAACCCGCGGGTGCCCTTGGGGACCAGGAAGCCGCGGATCCCCTCGCTGGTCTGCGCCCACACCACGGCGACATCGGCGATCTCTCCGTTGGTGATCCACATTTTCGATCCGTTGAGGATCCAGTCGGTGCCGTTTCGCTTGGCGTGAGTGCGCATGCCGGCGGGGTCGCTGCCGAAGTCGGGCTCGGTGAGCCCGAAGCAGCCGATCGCGCGCCCCGCGGCCATCGCCGGGAGCCACTGCTGCTTCTGCTCCTGTGAGCCGTGTCGGTGGATGCTGTACATGGCCAGGGAGCCCTGGACGGACACGAAGCTGCGGATGCCGCTGTCGGCGGCTTCGAGCTCCATGCAGGCCAGCCCGTAGCTCGTGGCGTTGAGGCCCGGGCAGTCGTAACCGTCCAGGTGCATGCCGAGGAGGCCGAGGTTGCCGAACTCGACGGCGAGGTCACGGGGCAGGACGCCTTCGTCGAACCAGCGTCCGATGTTGGGTTTGAGGTGCTCGTCGGCGAACCGGCGCGTGGTGTCGCGGATCGCGCGTTCCTCGTCACTCAACAGAGCGTCCAGGTCGGCGAGGCTCCCGGCCGGCACAGGGCTGTGGCCGTTGGATGCGTGCAAAGTGATATCTCTTTCTGAAAATGCCACGTGGTGCCGCTGGGCGCGGGACACGTGGATGAAATCGAAGTGCAAGGGCCGACCCACGCTGGTTCCGGCATGGGTCATGGGGCTCAGGTGAGCCTGCGGTGGCCCCAGGCGCTGATGTGGTCGTACTGGGCGACCTCCCAGTCGTCATCGACCTCGACGGCGCCCCACCCGAACTCGTAGTCGAATCCGCCGGGGGTGGTGGCGTAGAAGGAGAACATGCGGTCGTTGGGGTGGCGGCCCAGGCTGCGCGGAATCCGCAGCTTCGCATCCAGCGCCCGGTCGAACGCCAAGCCGACCGCGTCCATCTCATTGGCCTGGATCATGAAGTGCAGGAGGTTCTTGGCGTAAGTGGACCGTTCCGGTCGCCGCACCAAGGCGATGCTGTGGTGGCGGCGGTTACAGTGCAGGAACACCGCCCGTGATTCGCCGTTGGGCGTCTCCTCCGACGAGCCGTCGCTGAGTTCGAACCCCAGGACGTCCAGCCAGAACGTCTGCGCCTCGGTCAGGTCGTCGACCATCAGGACCGCGTGGCCGAGTCCCTGCAGGCCGGTCAGGAAGCCGTTGGGAACGGCCGGGGAGTGGAACGGCACCCGGGACTGGACGGGGGAGGCGGCGACCTCGACCTGGACGCCGCCCGGGGCTGTGAAGCAGATCAGCTCACCGACGTGGCGCCGCTTTCGCAGCGCGGCGCCGGCGTCGGTGACCGTGATCCCGGCGTCCTCGATGCGCTCGCGCAGGTCGGCGAGAACCGCCGGTGTTCTGGCGACCAGCCCGATGACGGCGACGTCGTCGCGCTCGCCGGGCTGGACCTGGAACCGGCTGTACCACTTGTCCATGCGGTAGCACCGTGTGCCGTCGTGCAGCACCGGGCCCGGCATGAAACCGATCGTGTTCCGCATGAACCGGTCCCAATGATCGAGGTCGGTGGCGTCGATCACGAGGTATCCGAGCTGGAGGTCTTCCTTCACCGCTGCTTCCCTTGCTAGGCGGGGTGGTGGCCAGGTTGCGGCGGATGGCGCCGCGCCGGTGGTCGTGGGTGCGACCGCGAGATGCTCGCGCTTGTCAGCCGTCGTTCTCCTCGACGTCCTGATAGCTCGTCAGGTAGCGGAAGTCCTCCCGTATCGGGGCGAAGACGTCGACGTTGAGCACGACCTCATCGCCGATGGGCTGTGCCGAGTGGGGGACGTCGGCGGGAATCCGCAGGACGCTGCCGGCTTGGAGCACGAACGTCTCGTCCCCGGCGGTCATCTCCAGCGTCCCGGTGAAGACGAAGCTGAGCTGGTCGAACGGGTGCGAGTGCGGCCCGCGGGTCCGGAAGCCCGGCTCGAACCAGTTGACGGTGACGATGCTGTCGTCGCCCCGCACACCCACCCGGGTCAGTCCTTCGCGGACGACGTCGCGCTCCATCTCGGTGAGCCGGTACATCCCCGGCCGTGGGTCGATCGTGCTCATCGGGAAGTGCCTCCGATCCGGCTGCCGTCGATGAAGACCCGCCGCATCACCCGCTCGGCGATGAGCCAGGTTCCGTCCGGCTCCTGCCGGTAGGTGTCCTGGTAGTCGTTCACGATGAAGGGCGTGGTGGGCCCGGGACCCTCGCCGTCGTGGCGGAACAGCAGCGTGGTCATCAAACCGTGGTGCACACCGTCGTCGTCGACGGTGATGCGCACGTTGGTGTGCACGTGGCGTGAGGTCCGGTCGGTGATCTCGGCGCGTTCGAGCGCCCACCGGTCGATCGCCGCGCGTCCCACGAGCGGCTCCCCAAGCCCGATCAGGGAGCCGTCCTCGGTGTAGAGGCTGCCGAGGTCGCGAGGGTCGCCGTGATCGAGCACCCAGGCGTGTCGCGTGATCAGTTCGTTCAGAGCGATCCACGTGGCGGGAGCAACGGGCGTGGCCGGTGGTTTCGGAGCGTGTTCCATGAGACCTCAGTGCCAGCGAGCGAGTAGGGCGTCGGCTACGGCGCGCGCCTGGGAGGCGTCGAACTCGGCCGCGATGACGCGGTCGGGACGCACGAGAAGGAACGTGGTGCGATCAGAGGTGGCGATGGTGCCCTCCAGGTCGCAGTACTCGGCCATCTCGCCGTCCCGGGGAACGCGGTCGGGAGGCAGGACCCGGATCAGAACCGGGTTCAACGCCGTGAACGGCGTCGCCGCCGCAGGGATTCGGTCGTGCCGGTGAGCGCCGACGACCAGCAGGGCCCATCCGCGGCCGATCACGTCGTCGAGTCGGCGACGGCGACCGCGGCCGTCCAGCACGGTCGGCTGGGGAAGGGATCCGCCGACCCGGGCGGAGCCGTTGGGATCGGCGACGAAGCCGCCTTCCAATTTCGCCTGCTTGACCCATTTCATCGAGCCGAGCCACCGCTTGACCGGCGGTGCCACGCCGGCGATGCGGAACAGGACGTCCCTGAGCCATGCGCGGCGCGGATTCGTCGTCATGATCAGCTGCCCCATGCGGTGGGAGAGCCGGACCATCTCGGTGGCGTGCGGGCGGCGCTCTTCGTCGTAGGTGTCGAGCAGCGATTCAGCCGCTTCCCCTCGGACGACGGCGGCGAGCTTCCAAGCCAGGTTCCGCGCGTCGCGCAGGCCGTTGTTGAGGCCTTGCCCGGCGAACGGCGGCATCAGGTGAGCGGCATCCCCGGCCAGGAGGACCCTCCGGTCGCGCCAGCGCTCGGCGACCAGTTGGTGCGCCACGTAGACGGCGCTGCGGCGCACGTCCCGCGGCTCCAGGCACTCGCGGTAGGGCGCGACCAACTGCTGGAGGAACTCGTGCTCGAGCACCTTTTCCTTGTCCTCGCCGGGCAGCAGCATGAACTCATAGCGGCAACGGCCGGCCATGCCCGGAACGATCACCGCTGGACGTGCGGGCACGCAGTGGAACAGCGCCATCCGCTGGTCATGGGAGTCATTGGCCAAGTCGAGAACGATCCAGGGCTCCTGCTGAGAGGAGCCTCGCATCTCGATGCCCAGTTCGGCGCGGATCCTGCTACGGCCGCCGTCGCACCCGACGACATAGGCGGCACGGACGACTCGGGTCCCGCTCGGGCCGCTGACGGTGAGTTCGACGTGGTCGGCGCTCTGGGCGAGACGCTCCACGCGGCTCTCGAACGCGACGGTCACCTTGCTCCGGGCCTCGGCACCCTTCAGCAGCGCCTGCTGGAGCCCGGGCTGGTCGAAGAAGTTCTTCTGCGGGTACCCCAGCGGTGCCAGGCCGGGAGCCGCGACGACCAGCGGCTGCCCATGGACACCGAAGTAGCTGGAGCCGGCGTTCCACACCAGGTCCGGCTCGATCTCCGAGACAAGATCCATGGCCTGGAGCGTGCGCAGGGACTCATCGACGAGGCTGATCGCACGCGGCTCGTCGGCACAGCTCCGCTCCGCCTCCAAGACCAGGACACCGACGTCTTGGTCGGCCAGCAGATTGGCCAACGCCAGGCCGACCGGTCCGGCCCCGACGATGACGACCTCCGGTGGCGAGGCGGGCTCGGTTCCGGGCTGGCCGCCGCTGCCCGATCGTTCGCCAATCGGTCGGCCGCGGGTGTCCCCGGACACGTTCTCCCAGCTCAACGCAACCCCTTCCGTCCGATGGCCGCAAGCGTGTGACGATGATTACAGCAGCCGAGAGTTAATGCAAGAGTCGATTCTTACTTGACTAGTCGTTTCTCTGTGGCGCAGTCTGTGACCGCCGACACGTTCGTGCGGCCTGCGCACCCACATCCGAAGGACCGTCAAGTGAAGCTGCTGACCTACCGTGTGGACGGAGCCGTCCGATTCGGCGCCCTGCACGAGGACGCGATCATCGACGTCTCCACGCGCCTGCCGGAGACTCCGAGCATCCGGGCGGTGCTGGAGGCCGGCGCCCTCGAGCGGGTCGCCGAGGTGGTCGCGGGCGTCGCCGGACCCGACCGGCGGCTGTCCGACGTCGACCTGCTCCCGGTCGTCCCGGACCCCGGGAAGATCATCTGCGCGGGGGTGAACTACCGCGCACATCGTGATGAGACCGGGCGCAGCGAGGCACAGCACCCGACACTGTTCACCCGGTTCGCCGACACGCAGATCGCCTCCGGGGCCCACGCACTGCGCCCCACCGAGAGCGACCGCTTCGACTACGAGGGCGAGCTGGCGGTGGTGATCGGCAAGCGCGGCTCACACATCCCGGAGGCCGAGGCGATGTCGTTCGTCGCCGGCTATTCCTGCTACAACGATTTCACCGTGCGCGACTGGCAGCGGCACAGCTCCCAGTGGATCCCCGGCAAGAACTTCCCCGGAACCGGGGCGTTCGGCCCCTGCCTGATCACCGCGGACGAGATCGATGACGTCGCCTCGCTCAAGCTCGAAACCCGGGTCAACGGTGAGATCCGGCAGTCCGCCTCCGTCGCGGACCTCATCTTCTCGATCCCGTCCCTGATCTCCTATGTCTCCCGCTTTACGCCGCTGTCACCAGGTGACGTGCTGGTGACCGGCACGCCGGGCGGCGTCGGCATGTTCCGCGAGCCCCCGACGTTCCTGGAGCCCGGTGACGTCGTGGAGGTCGAGATCCACGGTGTGGGGCTGCTCCGCAACGTTGTGGCAAGTGCCTGATCATGGACAGGTTCGTCACCATCCTGGTCGCCGGCGCCGCCGTCGGCAGCCTGTACGCCCTGATGGCATTCGGTTACGCACTGGTGTTCAAGGCGTCGCACGGCATCAATCTGGCGGCGGGAGCCCTGGTCGTGCTGGGCGGCTACTGCGCCTACGAGCTCGGCGCCAACGGCCTCGGGTGGTCCTTCGGCCTCGCATCGCTTGCGACCGTCGCGATCACCTGCGCCGGTGGCTGGCTCGCCTACCGTGCGATCGCGCGCCCCCTGCTCGGTGCGTCGCCCGATGCCATCGTGGTCGCCACCATCGGCTTCGACCTGGCGCTGCGCGCTCTGCTGAGCAGCCACGAGAAGTGGACCCTGAACAGCCTTGAAGTCGGCTCCCCCTGGACTGAATCGGTCAAGGTCGCCGGGAACTCGGTCGCGCGTTCGGATCTGTGGATCATCGGCATCGCCGCCGTGATCCTCGCCGTTCTCGGTGCCGCGGTCGCGCGGACCCGCTTCGGGCTGAACATGCGCGCGTGCGCCGAAGATCCGGAGGCGGCTCAGGCCCAGGGCGTCTCCCTGCGCCGCAATCTGGCCGCCGTGTGGATCATCGCCGCCGGACTGGCCGCTGTCGTCGGTGTTCTTGTGGGGACGCACCCGCGCACCCTGGACCAGTCCAATTTCACCTGGGCCCTGCGCGCCCTGCCCGCCGTCGTGCTCGGCGGGATGGACTCATTGACAGGAGCGGTACTGGGAGGGCTGCTCGTCGGTTACGCCGAGGCCATCTCCAGCGCCTGGCAGCCCGAGGTGCTCGGGCAGGGCTACCAACTGGTCGTCCCCTACGTCCTGATGTTCTTGGTACTGCTCGTCCGCCCGCAGGGGCTGCTCGGCCGACGGGAGGTGTCGAGGGTATGAGCACCGATTCGCCCGGCACCGGACATCTCGCCGCTTCGCCATCCAGCGGGCGCACACCGGCCACAACACCGGCCACAACACCGGCCACAGCACCGCGCGCCGGCCTATGGGCGAAGGCGCCGTCCAGCCTGCCGGGCCGCCTGCCGGAAAAGCCCGGGGTGCTGGCCGTCATCCTCGTTGCGATCGCGGTCCACGGGCCCGGCGACCTGATGTCGGTCGCGACGACGGCCGTCGTTTTCGGGATCGCGGCGATCGGACTGACGGTGCTCGCCGGTCCCGCCCGCATCGTGAACCTCGGTGCGTCGTGCTTCATCGGCACGGGGGCGTTCATGACCGCTTACCTCAACAACGTCGCCGAAACGAACCTTCTGATCTCGTTGTCGGCCGCCTGCGCGGTCTGCTTCGTCCTCGGCTGGGCGGTGGCGCCGATCGCCGCCCGGCTCGGCGGGGTCTACATCGCGATCATCACCGTCGGGCTGGCCTTCCTCGGCCAGCACGTGTTCCGCATCGCCACTCCGTGGACCGGAGGCACCTCGGGCGTCCTGCTCACCGACGTGCCCTTCTTCGGCATCAACCTGGCCGGACCGGCGCGAATCGGCGGGCTGGTCGTGGACCGGGCCCTGACCTACTTCGTGCTGTGCTCGATCGTCCTCATGATCACGGTGGTCGCGGCCACGCGACTACTGCGATCCCGTACCGGCAGGGCCCTGCACGTCGTCGGTTCCTCCAGCCTGACCGCTCGCAGTTTCGGTATCGACCCCGCCCGGTACCGGGGCACTGCGCTGGTCTTCTCCGCCGTCCTGTGCGGCTTGGCGGGCGGGCTTTGGGCCGGTCAGCAGTCGTTCGTCTCGTGGGAGCAGTTCGACCTGATGATGTGCGTCGACATGATCGCGGTCGTCGTCCTGGGCGGCCTCGGCTCGGTCTACGGCGCACTCGTCGGCGCAGCGATCCTCTTCACGCTGCCTGAACTGGTGGAAAAGCTCGCGCCTTACCTCCCGCTGGTGACCGACGGCGCCACCGGCGCCGGTCTGTCACCCGAGCAGTTCACCTCAGTCCTGTACGGCGCCGCCCTGATCGTCGTCATGGTCATCGAGCCGCGGGGGCTGGCGGCGCTCGTGACTCGCATCTCCGACCGCTCCCACCACGCGACAACCCGAAAGGAAACGGTCCGATGACACCGAACTCACGCTGGATGAGGCTGCTGGTTGCCTCCACGGGTCTGGTCACCCTCGCGGCCTGCGGCGGGGTCAACTCCGCCGGCAGCTCCTCCTCGAGCACGGACTCCGCGGCTTGCGGCCAGACCACGGGAATCACCGACAAGTCGATCGACCTCGGCATCCTCACCGACCTGTCCGGGCCGGTGGCCGCGGGCGGCGTGCCCTTCTCCCAGGGCGTCCAGGCGTTCTTCGACTACGCCAACCAGAAACTCGGCGGCGTGGACGGCAGGCAGGTGAAACTGGCGGTCAAGGACCACGCCTACGATCCGCAGAAGGCGGTTCAGGCCTACCGCGAGCTGTCCTCCAAGGTCGCCGGCATCCCGCTGAGCTTCGGTTCGGCGGCCACCAACGCGGTCGCCGCGCAGATCGCGACCGACTGCATGCCCCTGGTGGCCAACAACGCCAGCGAACTCGACCGCAAGGACGGAGTCTTCTACTCCGGCTCCACCTACGAGGACAACACGATCAACGGGATCGACTGGTACATCAACGACGCCGGCCACAAGAACCCGAAGGTCGCGCTCTTCTACCAGGCGGACTCCTATGGCCAGGGCGCCAAGTCCGCGCTGGAGTTCGCCGCGGGCAGGCTCGGCTTCAAGATCGTGACCGCGCAGTCCTACGCCGCTACCGACAAGTCCTTCTCCGGGCAGCTGTCCAGCATCAAGGCCGCCAAGCCCGACGTGGTCATCATGGCGAGCACCGTCGGCGCCACGTTCGGCTTCTTCGGCGAAGCCCAGTCGGCCGGCGCCGACTGGGATTGGCTCGGTCTCCAGCCGACGTTCGCGCCGGCCGTGTTCGGTCTGCCGATCTCGGACGCCTTCCAGAAGAAGGTCACCATCGCCTACGGTGGGCCGGTCACCGCGATCGGAGGCGAGCAGATCGACCTCGCTCGCGAGCAGCTCAAGAAGGACTTCCCCGACTCCGTCGACAACCCGCCGGCGCTGATCGGGTGGACGGCCGCCTACATCTTCTACAACGCGTTGACCAAGGCCGCCAAGGGGGGCCGCCTTAACCGCGGCGGTATCCGTGACGCGCTGGCCTCGCTGGAGGTCCCGTCCAAGGGCCTCGGACCGGACCTGTTGAAGTTCGACCCCGCTTCCAAGACCGCCGGCGTCCCCCACCACGCGGACACGATCGTGACCGTTGACAGGTCGACCAGGGGATTCCTCAAGGTGGTCAAGCCGTGGTTCACCTCCGGGCTCATCGACGACTACTACTCCAGCACCAAGCACTAGCGACCGAGCACGACCAGCACGCCGTCCCGGCCCGGTGCGTCCGCGGCAGGGACGTGCCGAGCAGATCCGTGACACAGATCCACCAGGACAGGAACCGAGCCGTGACAGCCGTGACCACGAACGTCTTGTCGGTGCAAGGCCTCACCGTGCGCTATGGCGCATCGATCCGAGCATTGGAGAATGTCTCGATCAAGGTCGAGGACGGTCAGGCCGTGGCCCTGCTGGGCGCCAACGGCGCCGGCAAGACCACACTGCTGCGTGGTGTGTCCGGCCTACTTCCCCACCACCGCGGCTCCGTCACGAGCGGAACCGTGGAGGTCTTCGGCGAGCCGCTGCCGCAGGGCAACCCCACCGCCGCGGTGGCCGTCGGCCTCACGCAGGTCATGGAAGGACGACGGCTGTTCCAGCGCATGACCGTCGAGGAGAACATCCTGCTCGGGGCGGCCAGCCTGCCGAGGCGGCGTGCGCGAGCCCGAGCAGAGGAGATGTTCGATCAGTTCCGTCTGCTGGCGGAGCGCCGCAACGAGGCCGCCGGCCTGCTGTCCGGCGGACAACAGCAGATCGTGGCGATCGCGCGGGCGCTCGTCAGCTCCCCGAAACTCCTCATCCTCGACGAACCCAGCCTCGGGCTGTCCCCGGTAGCGATCCTCGAAGTGCGCGAGGTCCTCGCCAAACTGGCGGCCGATGGACTGGCGATCATGATCGTCGAGCAGAACATCGAACTCGCACTCCAGCTCGCCGACTACGCCTACATCCTGCAGCGGGGACGCGTCATCTCCGAAGGCACACCCGCGGACCTGGGCGGCTCGGCGAGCATCCGCGATCTCTACCTCGGCAGCTCGCACGACGACATCACCACGTCCCGCGACCTGGCCGCCACCGGCACGTCGCCCGACCGGAAGGCCCTGCCATGGCTGCAATGACCGACACCCCCACTCAGCCGATCCTGCGCATCCGCGGCATCAGCCTGGCCTTCGGTGGCAACCAGGTGCTCAAGGACGTCACGTTCGACGCACCGACCGGCGAGATCCTGGCCTTGATCGGGCCGAACGGCGCGGGCAAGTCCTCCCTGCTCAACGTGCTCACCGGGGTCTACACCCCCGACGAGGGCAAGGTCGAGGTCCACACCGTCTCGGGGGAGTACCGGTCCCTGCTGGAGGTTCCGCAGCATCGGCTCGTCGAGTTCGGCGTCGCACGGACGTTCCAGAATCTCCAACTCGTCCCAGAGCTCACCGCACTCGACAACGTTCTCCTCGGATGCCATCAGCAGATGAAGTCCGGCGTGCTGTCCACGCTCGTCGCCACGCCCCGGTCGCGGCGGGAGGAACGGCATCATCGCCGAGTCTGCATGGAGACGCTCGACTACCTGGGGCTGGGGCCGATGGCCGGTCGTGAGGTGGGGAAACTCCCCTACGGAGTCAATAAGCGCGTGGAGCTCGCCCGGGCGCTCGTCGCCCGGCCGCGTCTGCTCCTGCTGGACGAACCAGCGGCCGGTCTCAACGATGAGGAGACCGAGGAAATGGCTACGGTCATGCGGCTGATCCGTGCCGAGGGCTCGTGCACCCAGGTGCTCGTCGAGCACGACATGAACATGGTCATGTCCACCGCTGACCGGCTGGTGGTCCTCAACTTCGGCCGGCTGCTCACCAACGGCTCACCGGACGAGGTCCGCAACCATCCCGAGGTCATGTCGGCTTATCTGGGAACCGCACTTGACCACTGACACTCGACGACGAACTGCGGGGCGGTCGCGGACGACACATCCGCGACCGCCCCGCAGACGATCGCACACCGTTGCGATCAGGTCCTGGACGCCTCCGCGACCTCGTGGCCGACCTCGAACGCCGCCGCGGTGCACGCCCTCACCTCATCGAGGGACCAGCCGTCGAGGAGCTCGACCAGGCGGAGCGTCTCGCCGACATCGAACACGGCGCGCTCGGTGATGACCCGGTCGACGACGCCCACACCGGTCAGCGGCAGAGTGCATGCGTCGACGATCTTGGAGTGGCCGTTGCGGTCGGTGTGCTCCATCGTGACCACGACGCGGCGGGCTCCGCTGACCAGGTCCATCGCGCCGCCCATGCCCTTGACCAGGCTGCCAGGCACCCACCAGTTCGCGAGGTCGCCCCGGGCGGAGACCTGCATGGCGCCGAGCACGGCGATGTCGATATGGCCGCCGCGGATGAGACTGAACGACAGGGCCGAGTCGAAGAAGCTCGCGCCGGGGACGACCGTGACGGTCTCCTTGCCGGCGTTGATCAGGTCCGGGTCGACCTCGCCACGGGTGGGGTATCTGCCAGTCCCCAGGATGCCGTTCTCGGAGTGGAGCATGACGTTGACGTCGGCCGGCAAGAGCCCGGGAATGAGGGTGGGGATGCCGATGCCGAGATTGACGCACTGTCCATCGCTCAGTTCGCGCACGGCGCGTCGGGCGATGACATCGCGGGGCCGGTCCGCGCGGTAGGGATGCTGCTCAGTGACGCTCATCGAGGACCTCCGTCGTCATCAGCTTGTCGATCCGATCGTTGGCCGGGACCCCGCCGAGCACCCGGGTGACGAACGCGCCGGGAAGGTGCACATCGTCCGGTGCCAGACGTCCCAACGCCACAACGGACTCCGCCTCCGCCACGGTCGTCGTCGCGGCCGTCGCCATCACCGGATTGAAGTTGCGTGCGGTGCCGCGAAAGCGAAGGTTCCCGGCCGCGTCGGCGGAGAAGCAGTGCACAAGAGCCAGATCGCAGTGCAGGGCGTGTTCGAGGACGTATCTTCGCCCGGAGAATTCGCGTTGCTCCCTGGCCTGGGTACGGGAGATCGGCTCGCCGTCACGAAAGCGCAGCGGCAGCCCTCCATCAGCGATCAGTGTCCCCGCACCGGTCGCGGTGTAGAACGCGGGAATTCCCGCACCCGCCGCGCGCAACCGCTCCACCAGTGTCCCCTGCGGGGTGAACTCGATCTCGAGCTCGCCGGCGAGCCACCGGTCGGCCAGGTCCTTGTTCTCTCCCGTGTAGGACATGGTCAGCCGCGCGATGCGGCCCTCCCGGAGCAGTTCGCCCAGCCCCCATCCGTCGCCCACGTTGTTCGTCACGACATGAAGCTCCCGGGCACCTGTGGCCAGAAGCGCATTGATGAGCGTGAGCGGTACGCCGGCGGGCCCGAACCCGCCGACGGCGACGACCGCGCCATCCCTGACCTCGCCGAGAGCCTCCAGCGGCTCGGAAACGATCTTCGACATCCAGGCCTCCGCCAGAATCGACTCTGATAATGATAGACGACTATAGTTGGCAAGGCCAGGAAGAATCGACTCTCGACGTGATTAGTGGACATCGGTGCGAGATTCGATAAGGTCGTGGCATGGCCCGCACGCATACTGCCGAGACCCTGGCGAGTCACGTCTACGACGAGCTCCGCCGCGCCATACTCAACGGCGTGTACGCGCCGGGCGAACGGCTGAAGCCCAGCGAATTGCGATTGACCTACGGGGTCAGCGTGAGCGTCATCCGCGAAGCGCTTTCACGTTTGGCGGAGCAGCGTCTCGTCCGGAGCCGACACAACCAGGGCTTCCACGTCGCCGAGCTCACCGAAGCCGGGTTGCGTGAGCTGACGAACCTTCGCGTGCTCAACGAGGGATACGCGCTGCGCGAGTCCATCGCCCGCGGGGACTTCGCCTGGGAATCACGTGTGCTGGCCGCCCACCATCTGCTGGTCAAGACACCGGCCAGGGCGCCCGACGACCCCGACCACACGACCGAGGAATGGGCGGTGGCCCATCGTGACTTCCACCGCGCCCTGATCTCCGCTTGCGAGATGCCGATGCTGCTGGAGATCTGCGATTCGCTGTTCGATGCGAGCGAGCTGTACCGGCGGCTGTCCGCTCCGCTGACCGAAGGCAGCAAGCGCGACGTGGCCTGCGAGCATCGCGAACTGTGCGAGGCCGCACTCGCGCGGGACGCCGACCTTGCCGTTCAGCGTTTGAGCGAGCACTTCAACCGGACGACCGAACTGCTCATCGGCAGGCTCGTCGTCTCCTGAAACCTGTACCGTCCGTAATTCTGTTGACGCTCTGAGCTGGGGATTTGACGCGGTGGTCGCGGCAGTAAACGCGACCACCGCGGGTGTTGTCCTCTCCGCTGTACCGGTTGGTTTCGGGGGCTTGTTCGTACTACTGGTGATGCTGGTCCGGCCTGATCTGCTCAGGACGTCGAGTTGCTGGGGCTCCGTCACGAGAACCGGGTGCTACACCGTCAGGTCGTAGGTCGCCCGTTCTGGGAGCTTGGCGACCGGCTCTGATTCGCGGCGTCGTCCCCAAGTGGTTCCGCGCCTGAGGCGATGCCGGGGCCGGTCCCGCGCCCGTGATCGGACTCGACCTTCCCGACGGCCGCCAAGACGTGCCACCCGATCCCGTACTCCCTGCCGGCCTTGAGATAGAGGCTCAAAGAGGCGGGTGGGATGTCGCTGACGGACCCGCCGGGAGCGGGCTGGCATGCCCCGGCCCCAGTCCCGCTCCCGAGCCCGGGAAGGACGGCGCCGAGCACGGCGGCCAGGCCGAGCAGCGCGGCCGCTGCCCCGATCACTAGCGGCATCGGTCGGTATCGGACTCGCACCGCCGCGCGGTGCCCCAGAAGGTGACCAGGTCGACGAGGCGATGCCTGCGGCCGGTGGCTCCGGCGAGTTGCCACACCTGGCCTGCTGGGCCGTCGGGTGAGGTGGCGGGCGTGTGGACGGCGGTGGCGACTGGGATCTCGGGTGTGCCGAGGAGGCGGCGGAGGTTGGCTTCGCGCCCCGTCTTCCGGGACGGCACGGACGGGCAGCCGCAAGGGTTCGGTAAGACGTCCGCGCATCCGGCACCAGGCCGGTGGCGGCTGCGCTGGCCCTGCGGAGGTGACGCGTTCCTGCGTAATCACGATTGCGTCCGAGATCGTCGGCACCCAGCACGACGCGGCGGCTGCGGCGATCGGGTCCGCCGAAACGGGATCGTGCGCCGGTCTACGGCGTACCCCCTACCGGAAACCGCGCGCATGGCTGCACCCACAACCCCGCCGCCCACCGCTGCCAACTAACAATCCCGTCCCGGTTCACGACCGGATGATCGCGCCGGGTGCGCGTCGGTGGCGACACGCACCCGACCACACATGGCTTACCTACCCGCCTCGTCGCAAGCGAACCAGTGTGACCTGTGTGGACGGTCATGGGAGCCTCACATCCACAGGAGTTCACGTCGGCTCCCCCCGCCCGTACGTGCGGCAGATGCGTACGGGCCCTCGGTCGCAGGCCCCGATGAAACGTCCGCGCGTTATCCGCTCTGAGTGGCAACGATCTCCCCAGACGGCGGTGCTCATTCTGGCCACTACTGATCCCAGCAGGTGAGCGGGACGCACCGCTCAACCCGCGCACAGTGACCTCCTTCGGCCACAACGCGACTAACCGGACATCGGACGCGTGTCGTGGACGTAGAGTGAAATTCGATATCTTCTTGCTCGCGCCTGAGCCTAGCAAGTCCTAAATGGCTCGTCAACGAATCGCACACAAGCACCTTTCATGACTTTTTCAGGGAGCCCGGGACACACTCTTCGCATTCTCGCCCTATAGTCCCTTGACCTGTCGTTCTTTCCGGGAATATGGTGCGTTTTCTGTTCAGGGGATTTCGCGGTGTGGACTGCGGCGAGCCGGAGAAGCCGGCCTTGTGGGTTGCGGGAGGAACTCACGATGAAAGTCAATGAGTTGGTCGAGCGCGCCTACTCGGCGTTGCTGGAGGATGCCGAGCGCGTCGGGCCTTTAACGCGCACTCATGTCGTCACGGTCGCCAGCCGACGCGGGCTTAGCGCCGAGGAGGCGGCGCACCTCCTTGGTCTGCTACTCGAAGCAAGGGCTTTGGAGGAGTCAGCGCAGCTGACGATCGGCTCGGGAGGAGCGCCTTCCGAGCTTTCACCTTCCCAGTCGGGCGCGGGAAGTGTCGGCGGAGAGTCGGCTTTTGAGATGCGGTACGCGATGCCAGGGAAGCTCGGCAAGCACCGGATCATGAATGCTGATCAAGAGGTCGCGCTCGGGCGCCGCATTCAGATCGGACTCCAGGCCAAAGAGGCCCTCGCTCGCGGCGAGGATTCCGCCGAGCTCAGGTCGCTGGCCAACGACGGTGATCTCGCGAGACACACCATGGTAGTCAATAACTGCAGGCTCGTTTTTGATATAGCCAAGGGCTTCATACCCCAGAGCGGTGAATTGGAGCTTGACGATCTCACGCAGGAAGGGATGCGGGGGCTGAATCGGGCCGCAGAGAAGTTCGACCCCAACCTGGGCTATAAGTTCTCCACCTACGCCACCTGGTGGATCAGGCAGTCAATCTCACGAGCCATAGCGGACACGAGCACGTCGGTAAGGCTGCCCGTGCATGTCTGGGAGCAGTGGCGACAGGTTGTCCGCTACCGCGGAGACTTCGAAACCCGTAACGGTCGACTGCCGAGCTTGGAGGAGATCGCCCAGGCCCTGGGAAAGGATCCGGGGACCCTCAAGGCGATCATCGAGTTCGCCTCACCTCTTGTGCATCTCGACACCGTGGTCTCCGACGATCCAGATGGCTCCACTCTGGGCTCGCTGGTCCTGCACAAGGTGGGCCCATCAGTGGAGGACGAGGTTCTCGACACTGCGGTGTTCCATGCGATCGAGAAGCGCATCGAGGAGATCGCCAAGAACTACGACCCGAGGTTCACGCGGATCCTTGAAGGGCGCGCTGGGCTCCACGGCCATGAGCAGATGACCCTGGAGGATCTCGGTCGCGAATTCAAGATCACCCGCGAACGCGTTCGGCAGCTTGAGAAGCGCATCTTGACGATCATCCGGGAGGACGCCATCGTCGCCGCCCTAGTTCACGACTACTTGGAGGGCCGCAATGAAGTGGCATGAGGCGGCCGAACGTTTCGTCGCTTGGCTGAACGACCGGGTAACGGCCGAAGGTCGCGGCGATGGGCGGACCGTGCTCGACGCCAACCCGGCCGGCGTCTTCTGGCTGGGTCGACTTGCCCCGGAGAGTGACGCAGCCAAGTCGGTGAAGCGTGAGCGCCGCATGGATCCGTGCGCGATCGGAATGCGTGCGCGGCCGGTGGCCGACAGCGCCTGGTCATTCACCGCTACGATCAAGGCCGTCGCCTGGAATCAGCTCGGCGGTGACAAATGGCAGAAGACCGACGGGATCCAGATCAGCGTTCCCATCGACGTGCGACCCGGCGATGAGAACCGAGCCTTCGGCGGAACGGCCGTCGCGGATGCCTTCGAGGCGGTCGGGGCTCCTGGTGTGGTCGCCGAACTGCGAGTGACCGATGAGTCATGGCGCGGAACGCCCGAACTGGTCATCGAGCTGGTTAACGTCACGCCCGACGACGTGCGCAAGCGAGGCGAGCGCCACCTGTTCGAGGTGGAGCTGGAGATCACCGGACTACGGACCGTGCCGTTCGAGCTGGAGTCCCTGCCCGACAGTTTCCGATACGACCGGCGTCTGCCAGCCATCGGGATCAACTGTGGCGTTGCCCTGCGCCCCGGCGGCAAGCTCGTGACCACCGACACCGTGGTAGTCGATCGGAAGCGGCCGGAGTACAACTTTGGCGGTACCGATCCGGCGGTCCTCGATCTGACCTTCGAGGGGCTTGCCTCCGATCCAGTGGCTCGTCTCACCGGCCTACTCCGGGCGTACCAGGCCTGGGGCGAGGCTCACTGGTCGGACGCCCAGCTGGCTCGTCGTGCCCGTGACGAGGGATGGCAGCCAGGGATGGTCGCGCAAGCGAGTCAGGCTGCGGGCGACTACCGTGACGAGCTTGACCGACTCAACCGAGGTCTGGCTGCCCTTAAGCGGGACAAACGACTTCGGTACGCCTTCTCACTGATGAATCTCGCCATGGCACGAGCCTCACATGGCAAGTACGACCAGTGGCGACCGTTCCAGATCGGCTTCGTCCTTTCGGTCCTGCCCAGCTTCGTCAAGGCGGACACCGACTGGAATCATGTCGAGACTGTCTGGTTCACCACCGGTGGCGGCAAGACTGAAACCTACTTGGCGCTCCTTGTTCTCGCCGCTTTCTACGATCGGTTGCGGGGAAAAAGATCGGGTATCACCGCGTGGAGCCGGTTCCCCCTGCGGATGCTGTCGCTCCAGCAGACCCAACGCTTCGCCGACGCCCTGGGGGCGGCCGAACTCGTCCGCCGAGATCACAATGTCGCTGGGGCGCCGCTCTCTCTTGGCTACTTCGTGGGGGCGAACGCCACCCCGAACGCCATCCCCATCGAGCCGACGGACTTCAACCCGATCGACGTCGAGGACGATGCCATGCCGGCGCGATATCTCATCCTGACGTCGTGTCCGTTCTGTGGCGCCAAGGACGTCTACACCAAGTTCAACCGCAGGATCTGGACGCTTCAGCATCTCTGCCGTGCCGGCGACTGCCCCAGCGGCGGCGAGCCCTTGCCGTTCTACATTGTCGACCAGGAGATCTACCGCTTCCTACCCACAGTGGTGATCGGCACTTTGGACAAGGCGTCGCTCATTGCGATGCAGGCCAACATGCGGGGCTTCCTCGAAGGCCCCGCTGGCAGATGCACACGGCCGATGCACGGCTACACCTACGCTCTGCGGAGTACTCGGCCCAATGGCTGCCTGGTGCCGGGCTGCAAAGCCGACGTCGAGCGGATCAAGGACGGCGAGCGCCCTGATTTCGCACCGTCCTTCCGGCTCCAGGACGAACTCCACCTGCTTCGTGATTCGTTGGGCGCTGTCGACTCCCATTACGAGTCGCTCATGGACTCGCTTCAAGAGCAGCTCACCGGGACTCGACCAAAGATCATCGCATCGTCGGCGACACTGACCGGCTACAACCGGCAGGTCGAGGTCCTCTACCAGAGGCCAGGACGTGTGTTCCCTGTGCCCGGCCCATCGGCGCGTGAGTCGTTCTGGAGCCGGGAGACTGACCAGCTACTGCGCAGGTTCGTCGCCGTATGGCCTCGCGGGGTGACGCTTGAGTGGGTCAACGATCGCACGCTGACGATCCTTCAGCAGTCCGTCCGGCGTCTGCGCGAGCAACCAGAAGACGTGTGCGCCGAAGTTGGAGTAGATTCAAGGTTCTCGGACTTCCTGCTGGACTTGTATGGCACCAACGTCATCTATGGGAACACCGTCCGCGACGTCGAGGCCGCCCTGCGTTCCACCGGTACCCAAGTACCAGTCGCTCCGCTGAATGTCGTGTCATTGACCGGACAGACTCAGTTCGAGCAGGTTCGGGAGGCGCTCGAACGACTTGAGCAACCCGAGGCCGAGTTCGACGAGCGCGTCCATGTGGTAACGGCGTCCTCCATGATGTCTCACGGCGTCGACGTCAACCGCCTGAACATCATGACCGTGCTGGGTGTGCCGCTGACGACGGCCGAGTTCATCCAGGCCACTGCACGTGTCGGTCGTGCTCACCCTGGCCTGATCTATGTCATTCATAAGATCGGGCGGGAGCGGGACGCCACGGTGTTCTCCCACTTTGAGCCCTTCGTCCAGCAAGGCGACCGATTCGTCGAACCGATACCCGTGACCCGATCGAGCCGACGCGTCCTGGAGTTGACGACACCCGCGGCGATCGAATCACGCCGTCTGTTCATTCATGAACCGAAGTCTTCCGGTAAGCGCCTGACAACCGTCGATCTGCTCCGCAGGTACTTCGCCACCATCGGAGTAGGAGCCGAGGAGGAGGCACGGGCTTGCGCGGCCGCCCTTGGCATCGATGAAACCAAGCATCTGGCCTTCAACGACGTCATGGAACAACTGGAGGCCTATTTCGCGCGGCTTGAGGACACCGGCTTCGGAGCGAGATTCCCGAACGAGCTCTTCGACCGCGACCGTCGGCCCATGCTCTCACTTCGCGATGTCGAAACCCAGGTCCCCGTCAGCGACGACTAATACCGGAGACTCCCATGAAAGACCAGCGCAGCGGAACGCAGATTCTCTATGGGTTCCTCCCTGAACAAACGGGTGACCTCCGGCGTGGTGTCTGGAAGTCGGTTGAGTGGAAGGATCCGATCGCCCTCGACGTCGAGGACAGCCTCATCCGACGGCGACTGATCGAGGAGATGGAGGGCTGGGCGGCCGGGGCTGGCGGTCTCGACCCGAGCGTGGTCAAATCGCTCTATTCACGGGCGTCCATCGAAGTTGTGAGCGTCAACCGGCATCAGGGGGTCCGGGTCGAACGATTCCCCGAAGTCTGGGTCTGCAGAATCTGCCGCCGCGTAGAGACCGGCAGCCCGAAGAAATGTGGCGGCGGTCACGACAACTGGCAGCAATTGCACTTCGTGGGCTACCACGAATGCGGTCGCCTTGAAGCGCCGCACATTCCACGTTGCTCAGTACATCACGAGACACGAATGCGCCATCAGTCAAGCATCGAAGCGGCGCGAATCGTCTTCGACTGCCCCCAATGCGACCGGGTCCTGCAGCGCGGGCTCGGTAGTCGCGTGTGTCCGTGCGGTCGTCAATACTCCGATCGACGTGGCGCCAAACTCCTCACCTACAACGTGCACCGCGCGACCAGCGTCTACTCTCCCCAGACTTTCGTCCTCATCAACCCGGCGAGCATGGAGCAGATGCGGAGACTGACCGCTGGCGGTGGCCAACGACGAGCACTAGCCTGGGCTCTCGGCGGTTTCGAGGGGACACCAGACATCCAGCGCACAACGGGCTCGTCCTTCGTCGAGGAGTTGCTGGCCAAGAACTTTTCTCGCGAACTCGCGGAGCAACTGGCGGCGCACGCGAAGGCGGCTGGAGAACTCGCCGATGAGGATGACCTCGGGCACTTGACGCACGCGGCTGGTCCCGTGATCGAGGCCGCCGAGCGAGACGCCGTCGACATCGCGCTCGCGACAAGCGAGTCCCGGATCAGAGTCCCCGACCTTGTCACTGGCAATATCACCGACGAGGCACGGAGCCTCTTCGAGCGAGACTATCCCGCGTCCGTGCGGCGGGCCGGGTTCTCCAACGTCGACCTAGTCGACCGGTTTCCCGTCCTCAAAGCGGTCTACGGTTTCACCCGTGGCGGACTGAACCCAGGCGAAGCCCGCCTGAGCCGCTTCCACGGCAAGGGCAACAGCTACCGGGTCTACGCTGACCTGCAAAAGGCCGAAGCCTTGATGTTCCAACTCGACCCGGTCCGCGTCTACGACTGGCTAGTCCACAGGGGACACCATCTCCCTGCGGCCGACGACGAGCGAGCCACCCGCACGGCTATCGCTCGGGCCAACATCCCGAATCGTTTCACCGAATCCGGCCCAGGCCCTCGGTCACTCGGGGAGGATCTCCTGACGCTGACCCACTCATACGCCCACCGCGCCATCAGGCAGCTCGCCGTCTTCGCCGGCGTCGACCGCGAGGGTCTAGGCGAGTATCTCGTTCCTCGGCACTGCACCTTCTTCATCTTCGCGGCCACCCGCGGCGATTTCGTACTAGGTGGACTTCAAGCCGTCTTCGAAAACGACCTAGACAAGTTCCTCAATACGCTCGTCTCCGCCGAATCTCGTTGCGCGCTGGACCCCGCATGCGGCCGGAACGGAGGAGCCTGTCACGCCTGCTTGCACCTCGGTGAACCTACCTGCAACCACTTCAATCGCTTCCTCGACAGGAGGCACCTGTTCGGCAACCAAGGTTATCTAGCCGCGACTCGACCAGCCTGACACGAGCAGCCCCTCCAGCAGGCCCCGCGCCGTCGTGTCTCTACCCGCTTGAACCTGCAGGCCATGCGGCCCAGCAGATCCTCCAGCACCGTCTGCCGCCGTCCAGGATCTACGCTGGGCCCGCTGACCACCACGCGATCTTCGGTCGTCCTCACACACACCCATGATCACGCGGTGGCAGTCTGCATGCTCCGACACTCCCACCCTACGGCGTCGACCTCCGCGACATACAGATCGCCGCACACCACGCCGACCCAGGCACCACGATGCGCTACGAGCGGGCCCGCAACAACTTTGATCGACACCTCGACTTCATCCTCGCCGCCTACGTGGCCTCCGGCACCCGAACAACCCCAATATGCCAGATCGGCCGTTAACTTGACGTGCCTGAACGCGGAGCCATGGAGTAACAAAAGACGACGACCGATGCGCGCTGTACGATCTACCTGCTATCGCGGTCGGTTGGGTGAACTCTTAGAGGGGGTGCTCATCGCCACCATCAACCTCATCCTCCAGTTCGCCCTTATTTGGCTTACGTGTTTCCGGCTCTTGTTCGACAACGCCGTCGGTGCGGTAGTAGCGAAAGGCGCTGGGATACGTCCTTTGATTATCCTTGTACATAATCGCCCAGCCTACCAGTGCGCTGATCTGCCACCCCTCGGGCATGTGCTGCGAGACGAACCGGAACGCCTGGTCTGCGGTCATCTCCTCTTCAGGGACGGTGACGATCATGGTGCGAAACGGCGGAAAGCGCTGTTGGAACCGGAAGTTGAACGGAAGTCCGTCCTTGATGGCTTGGAGTACCGCCTGAAGTGATTGGGGGCCCGGGGTGAGGCCTGTGACTTCGCTAGAGAGATCGATTGGATATTCCAGGTCAAAGTGATTCTCTCTATTTTTGGTCGAGTCTCGCTCTCGACCGGGGTCGTTGATGCCGAACCCCCGGTTGTTCCACACGATCCTTCCGGTCTTGAGGTGGCGCTTGATCAGCATCTTTTCAGGGGAGACGGCGGATAGATCCTCTTCGACGAACAGGCAACGAAATGACATTTCGTCGAGAGAGATTCCGACCCTGCCTGAGAGCTTGAATAGATGGTCTCCAAGGCGCTTGTGTAGCGGCTGATCGGCCTTCCCGACATAGGTGAGTTCGCGTTCCTTGCCGGGCTCCTGGCGAAAGAGCTGATAGACGCCGGACATGCTCGGCAACCCGAGTTTCTGGGCATGCGCGGGGAGTGCGTCGAGGTTCTCTTGCGTGAGTGGCGCTGGTTCCAGGCGGTCCAGCGCGGCGTAGAGTTGCGTGCTCAGCGCCTCGGTGATGCTGAGCCTGAACTGGTTGCTGAACTGGTTGCTCACGCGAGGTCCCGTCCTGGCTCGGGGCGGATCGCCGTCGCCACGCGGTCAGCGAGACCAGTGATCATGATCTGCAGTTTCTCTCACCGCTTCCGGCGTCGGCTCCGGCGTGGTCTCGGCCCGATTATTGCAGGTTTGGGAGGTCCAGGCCCGTCGGAGTGGTGGGCGATCAAGAGGTGGCAGGGCTGACCCGAGTCACTCAAGGGTTCGAAGGAATCTTTGGGCGCTGCCCAACGAGACGATCGCTCCGCGGTACGCTTTCCACATGGCTGATCAGTCAAGTTCCACTTCGTCTTCCAGGACCAGCGTCGAACTCTTCGCGGGCGGTGGCGGGCTGGCCATGGGGGTTGAGCACGCCGGCTTCCGGCCGCTGCTGTTCAACGAGTACGCCAAGCGCGCCTGTGAGACTCTCGTGGAGAACAGGGCGGACCGTTACGACGCTGAGGGTGACGTCCCGCCGATCCCCGGGCCGGGCGATCGCCCCCCACTGGTCGAGGGCGACGTCAGCAAGGTGGACTTCGACTACCTCAAGGGGAGGGTTGACCTCCTCGCCGGTGGACCGCCGTGCCAGCCCTTCAGTCTCGGGGGGGTGGCCAGGGGTGACGAGGACGACCGTAACGGGTTCCCTCACATGTTCCGGGCCATCCGGGAGATGGAGCCCAAGGCCGTCGTCTGCGAGAACGTCCGAGGGCTCCTGCGGCCCTCGTTCGCGCCGTACTTCGAGTACATCAAGCGCGAGCTCTCACTTCCGTTCGAGGAGCGGAGGGACGGCGCCGCCTGGCGTGAGCATGACGAGGTACTTCGGCACATGCTGGAGACCGCGACCGTTGAGCCCCACGCGCGTTATGACGTGCGGCACTTCCCCGTCAACGCGGCTGACTATGGCGTCCCGCAGATCAGGAACCGAGTTATCCTCATCGCCTTTCGGCGCGACCTCGGGATCGACTGGGACCGCTTCCAAGACCTCGTACGGCCCCGTCACTCCGAGGCGAGCCTGCACGAGGACATGGCCAGCGGTGCCTACTGGGACCGGCACCCCGAAGTCCCCAGGGAGGTCCGAGAGAGAGTTATGGCACGGGTCCCGCGACAGACACCCGAACCGCTTGACGGAGAACGGCTCCTGCCGTGGCGTACGTTCCGAGACGCTCTCAAGGGAATCGATGGACAGAAGCCCTTGCCGCCGGTAGAGCGTCTCGACCGCAAGGAGTACTTCCTGGGGGGCTTCACCGATCACATCGGCTGGCCGGACGCCCGAATATATCCCGGGCACACGCCCAACGAACTCGACCGGCCCGCGAAGACGGTCAAGGCGGGGGTCCACGGTGTACCCGGCGGGGAGTCGGTGATGATGCTGGATGACGGCAGCCACCGTTACATGACGGTACGCGAGACCGCTCGTGTCATGACCTTCCCCGACGACTGGAAACTGTGCGGTCCCCGCGGGGAGAAGATGCGACAACTCGGCAATGCGGTGCCGGTGCTGCTCGGCAAGGTGTTCGCTGAGGCGGTCGCCACAGTCCTACAGGAAGCCGAACAGCACACATGACCGAATCGACCGACGATGGGCGTGGCCGGTGGAAGGACAGGCCACCACCGGCGCGTGCGTGGAAGGGCCGTCCAGGACTTAGCCGAGCATCGCGGACGGCTGAGCAGGATCGTGCCGCCGGCGGGCGTGGTCGCCGTCTCGTCGCACTGGGCGGCGGCCGTACTGCCCGCGCCTCAGTTGAGCTCAAGGTCCTTCCCAACACCCGACGGATCCGCGCCTATTTGCGCTGGTCTGATGGCGGTAAGACGACCGAGAAATACCTTGGTGAGGTATCGGAGACGACGAGAGCACGTAACCTCGCGACGGCCTGGCGAATGGCGTTTGAGCAAGAACTTCTCGTTGCTGCCGAGAAGGCTGATGGCTCATGGGCGAGCTCACCCAGTGTCCGTACGGTCATGCGAGCCAACCGCAGCCGAGACACCAAGCCGGAACTCGCGCTGCGGTCGGCCGCTCACAGACTCGGGCTCCGGTATCGGGTGGATACGGCTCCGGTCAAGGGCCTAAGGCGACGAGCCGACCTGGTCTTCACCAGGGCTAGGGTCGCTGTCTTCTCTGATGGCTGCTACTGGCACGGGTGTCCGGAGCACTACCGACCAGCGCGCAAGAACGGCCAGTTCTGGGACGACAAGATCTCGACTAACCGTGCGAGGGATCAGGACACGGACGTAAGGCTCGCCGACGCCGGCTGGCTCGTCATTCGCGTGTGGGAGCACGAGGATCCAGCGGAGGCTGCCGACCGTGTTGCTCAAGCAGTCCGAGGTCGTCTCGCGTAGCGGCCGCGTCTGGGGGCGTTGAGCAAGTTCGGCCAGAGCGAGGATCGCGCCGTTTGGACCTGGTGTGTCTCGACCAATCGGATGGGTTCGGTTCACCCAGTCGACGCCACCACCGCGAAACACGGCATCGGCCTCCGGGACGCCCTCCCCGCCTCATCAACCGGCAGCCATGGCTGCCCTCCGCCGCCTGAGACCGACTCACCCCACCTCAACCTGCTGACCAGTCACACGTCGGCTTCTACTGAATTTTATGCGTGCACTCCTTTCTGCGGATCACCCTCCTTGAGGAAACCGCTTCCCGGCGCCTCTCCATGCAGCTCCTCGGTCTACGGCCTGATGTCCAAATCGTGCCTATTGTTCACTCGCGAGTAAATCGTCTGGCCTCATTGTGGAGAGATTTACCTTCGGGGTGCCGTGACTGGCAGTCGAGGTGCCCAGTCTCCATCTACGATCGCTCGACGTCGTTATAGCTTCGCGGTCATGGAGGTCCACCGTGACCGGCCGTGTGATCAAGTCCATGAAGGTGGAGACTTGTCTGGTACTTGTCAGCGAGTAGTGAATCGGCTCTGCTGCCTTGGTATCGCGGGTGCTGTCTTGGTGACCCCAGGCTGTGGTGGAGAGTCCAGGGCGGTTGCTTTGCCCTCGTTGACGGATTCAGGTACGCCACGGCCCTCACTGTCAAACGCGAATGAAGAGCACGCCGTGGCGTCGGCGTACACAAAATTTGTCGCGATGCTCGACCGCGCGGACTCTCTTCCCGCCGAGTTTCGTAAGCGGGACCTCGCTACGGTCATGGTCGACCCCCAGCTTTCGCGTGTGCTGCGACGTGTTGAAGAGATGAAGAAGCAGCACATCGCGACCTACGGCCAGGTTGCCGTTCGCATAAAGAGTGTTCAGTTGACTGCGAGTGGCGCCACGGTGTTTGACTGCCAGGACTCCAGTAACGCTGGAATTCTACACTCGATCACAGGTAAGAAGATTAACCGTGGGGTCCGGGAGGGAAGCACCAAGGCGCTGCTGGTGAAGGGAGCTGATGGCCAGTGGCGGGTCAGAAAATCTATCACGATCGGGGAAGGGTGCTGACGGGTGGAAGTCGTTGCGCCCATGCTCGGGGTTGGTCTTCTTGTTTGCTCGTCCGTTGCGGCGCCGCCTCCGCGAGATCCGCTGCCGCCGGACGCGAACTTGTACAGCTATAACTTCGGTGCCCAGGATGGCGGGCGGCCGGCAGGCGGTGGGCGAACGTCTGCCGCTGCACCGAGAGGGAACCACGCGGATGTTCCGCAGGAGCCGGGGCCGCGTGATTGCCAGACACTGAGCGAATACGTGCAGGTGGTCTGCCCGAAAGCAGGCGAGGGCGGCAACGCGTCCAAGGTCTCTCCGGCCGAGCTGGCGTTGATCAAGTGGGCGCGTATGCCGATTCCGGCTCCGGTGGTGCGGACGGCGCCGCCGCGCCGGAGGGGTGGCCTGGTTGGGCTGCCGGAGTGGTTCTGGGTGACCAACTGGCATTCCCTGAGCGGTCGCGTGTCGGCTCGGAACGCGTGGGTTGAGGTGACTGCTCGTCCGCAGAGCATGACGATCGCCCCGGGACCCGGCGAGCCGGTCGTCCGCTGCTCGGGACCCGGTACGGCCTATGACAAGACGCGGTCGGCCGCGTCGCAGCGCACCGATTGCTCCTACACCTTCGCGCGGTCTTCGTTGCATGAGCCCGGTCGGGCGTATCGGGTGCGAGTGACTGTGCTGTGGGGCGGCACGTGGCGTGGTTCGGATGGGTCCGGTGGTGCCCTTCCGCCGTTGAGCCGGTCCACGACTTTCCGGTTGCGGGTGGCCGAGGCGCAGGCGCTTTACGGATAAGGGTAGGTATGAAATCGAGTGGCCGACTGTTGCCGGGGCCTATCGCTGCCAAGACCGTGGGCGGTGCGGGTGCGCCGTCGTCCAAGCGACTGGCGCGGCAGCGCCGTCCAGGGGTGATCGTGGCAGCGGTGCTGCTGTTGGTGCTGGCTGTGGCGACCAACGTGTATCTGTTCCGCTCCTCGGGCAACCGAGTCTCGGTCGTCAGGGTGGCGCGTGATGTCGCGGTCGGGCACAAGATCACGCAAGCCGATCTCGACAAGGCTCGGGTCCCGGTGGTGCCGGGCGTGACGGTGATCCCAGGCCGTCAACTCGAGCAGGTCGTCGGGCAGCGGGCCGCCGTGGGGCTGCGGAAAGGGACGCTCCTCGCGGCCTCGCAGCTGACCGCGGAACAGAGCCCTCCGGAGGGACGGGCACTGGTCACCGTGCCGTTGAAGGCGAGCGCGATGCCGCCCGGGCTGGCTCCCGGCTGGAGTGTCCGAGTGGTGTTCACCTTCGGCAATCAGGGACAGGAGCCCGTGGCCGGCGCTTCGCAGAGCCGCGCCCACACCACCGCCCTGCGGGACGTCGCTGCGGTGGTCGATGAGGTGGACGGGCCGGACGCCGAGGGCGCGATGACGGTGTCCTTGATCGTGCCCGATGCCGACAGCAGCGCCGTGGCGCGGCAGGCGGCCGCCGGGATGGTCGTCCTCGTGGTGACGGAAAGGCGGGGTTGACCGTGGCGCTGCATTGCGTGGTCTCGCCGGGCGGATCGCCGGGTGTCACGACCACCGCGTTGGGGCTGGCCATTACATGGCCGGGGGAAGCGCTGCTGGCCGAATGCGACCCGATGGGGCGCCGTGTGCTGCCGGGCTTCATGGCGGACCGGCTCCGCGAGTCGGCCGGCCCGGGGCTGCTCGGCTTGGCAATGGCCGCAGAGTCCGGTCCGAACGTCCCGCTTCCGCTGGACGACTATCTGGTTCCCATCCCGGGCGCGGACTCCGCGACGGTGCTGCATGGTGTCCGCGATCCTCGGCACGGCGTGCGCCTAGAGCCGTTGTGGGGCCGACTGGCAGAGGTGTTGGCCTCGCGGCCAGGCGATGTGATCGCGGATCTCGGGCGCATCGGCGGCCGGGACACACCGGGCGCCTTGCTGCGGGCGGCGCAGACCGTGGTCATGGTGTTGAAGCCGACGTTGACGCAGGTCGATGTCGCCGGTCCACGACTCGACGCCCTGAAGGATCTACTGGGCGATCGCGCGACGATCGGACTGTGTCTGCTCGTGGATGGGCCCTACAGAGCAGCGGAAGTCGAACGCGTCCTTGGGACGCCGGTGCTGGCTGAACTGCCGTGCTCACCTACCGATGCCCAAGTCCTCTCGGATGGTGCTCGGCCCCGCAGGACCTTCAGGACGTCGCTGCTTCTGCGGTCGTTCAAGTGTCTCGGTCGGCGCCTCCGCGCGACCACCGAGTCATCGTCGACGGACATCGCAGGCGAGAGCGGTCCGGTCCTATCCGGTGCCGGTGCTCGGGGCGACCGGTGAGCGCGTCCGGCTGGACGTTCGCCAGGCCGCAGGGAGTCCGCTACGCCGGCCCCGCGTCCGCTGGAACAGCCTCGCCGGATGAGGCGGACGACGCGAACGTGTGGACGGCGGTCCGTGAGGTGTCCGCGCAGCTCGTGGACGTCCTGACCGATGGCATCGACCGGATACGGGCACGGCAGCTGATCGACGCGCAGGTCCAGGCGTGGGCGCATGGGCTGCTGACGTCCGGAAAGGTGATGTCGGCGGAGGCGCTGCGCGAGATCGCTCGGCTGGTCTTCGACCGCAGGTTCGGGCTCGGCCCATTGCAGCCCTACCTGGACCGTTCCGACGTCGAGAACATCGTCGTCAACGGGTGCCGACAGACCTGGATCAGCTACACCGACGGCACCAAGCGACCAGGGCCACCGGTCGCCGAAACCGATGACGACCTCATCGAGTGGGTTCAACTGCTGGCGCGCCGCGGGAACACCGGTCGCGAGTTCTCCCACGCCTCGCCGCTGCTGGACGCCGCGCTGTCTGACGGTGTCCGGCTGGCCGTGGTGGGTTGGGTGTCCAGGCGCCCGCATCTGGCGATCCGGGTGCACCGGCTGGTCGATGTCACGCTGCGGCAGCTCACCGACATCGGCACCCTGACTGAGCCCCTGGAAGCGTTCCTGAAAGCGGCGATCCGGGCCCGGCGCAACGTCATCGTGTGCGGAGAGGTCAACACCGGCAAGACGACGCTGGTACGTGCGCTGGCCAACGAGATTCCGCCCGAGGAGCGGGTCATCACGTTGGAGAGTGACTTCGAGCTGTTCCTGGACGACCCGCGCCTGGCGCACCGCCATCACGACGTCGTCGCCATGGAGGCCCGGCAGGCCAACGCCGAGGGCGCGGGCGAGGTCCGCTTGCAGGACCTGGTGCCGGCGTGCCTGCGCCTGAATCCCGACCGGGTGATCGTAGGCGAGGCGCGGCACGGAGAGCTGGCGCCCATGCTGGAGGTGATGTACTCCGGGGCTCGCGGCTCGATGTGCACCCTTCACGTCCACCGGCCGGAACACGTGTTCAGCCGCGTTGTCCAACTCGGCCGCCGTGCCGATCTCGGCCTCGGGGCCGATGACGTGCACCTGATGTTCGGGCTGGCCGAGCCCGTGATCGTCTACCTGGAGCGGGACCAGGCGAGCAATAAACGGTTCGTGTCCCAGGTGATGGAGATCGGGCCACCGGCGGACGCGGTCGAACCGACCCGCAACCTCATCTTCACCCCTGGGCCCGACGGACGAGCCACCCCGGCGGGTGGGCACATCAGCGGCGCCCTCCTCGATGAACTCGTGGCGCAGGGCTTCGATCCCGAGATGCTCAATCCCGGTCCGGACGCAGGGGGCTGGCTGTGACGAGCGTGCTCGCCGCCCTGGCCGGCGTGTGCGCCGCCGGATCCGTCCTCACGCTCGTGGGTGGACTTCGTGCGCCCGAGCCCGCGGAACGGCGAGCGCGCCCGCCATCGCGGTTGCAGATGGCTTTGCGCTCGTCGGCCTGGCCGGGACGCCGTAATCGGTTGCTCGCCGCTGCCGTGGCGGCCCTCGCGGTATTTCTGCTGTCCGGCTGGCCGGTTGCCGCCCTCGCGATGGGTGCCGGTGTGTATGCGGTTCCGCCGATGCTGTCGGGACGGGCATCGCAACGCCGGATCGCGCGCCTGGAGGCACTGGCGCAATGGTCCCGCCGACTGGCCGAGATGATGGGCGCCAGCCGCGGACTGGAACAAGCCCTGGCCGACAGCGCCCGCATCGCGCCCGAGGCGATCCGCGCCCCGGTGACCGTCCTGGCCGAACGGCTGAACAACCACGCCAACACCGAGCAGGCGCTCCGGGTGTTCGCCGACGAGCTGGACGACCCAATCGCCGATCTGATCGCTTGCGCGCTGGTGCTGGCCTCACGTCGGCGCGGTCCCGGGACGCGGGAGGCGTTGCGCCTACTGGCCGACGCGGTGGAACACGAGGTTCTCGTCCGCCGGGACGTCGAGGCCGAACGCGCGGGGCTGCGTACGACACTGATCGTCATCGTCGCGTCCGTCGTCGCCCTGAGCGCGCTGTTCGCCTCGTCTCAGACGTTCGCCGCGCCCTACAGCACCGCTCTCGGACAGACGGTCATGGCCGTGGTCGTCGCTATCTACACGGCGGGACTCTGGTGGATGCGGCAGCTGGCGGCGCTGTCGACCGGGGCTCGGTTTCTGCGCACTGCCCGTCGCACGGCCGCCGCCGACCGGGGAGCCGAGCTGTGACCGTGATCGCCGCTGTCGCCGGGTGCCTGGGCGCTGTCGGCCTCATCATGCTTATCGGCGAACTTCGCCCCGCGCCGCCGCGCCTGGATGCCGCCTTGGCCCGCATCCAGCCCGTGCCGAACCACCAGCCGACCGGCGACCGTCTGAACGTCCGCGACAGCGTAGGACGGTGGCTTGCCGATCGCGTCGCGCGTCCAGCCGGGCTGCTCGCCCTACCTCGGATTGATCTGCCGTTGCTCGGACGCCCGGTCGAACGGTTCATGCTCGACAAGCTGACCCTGTTCGTCACCGGGCTGGTCGTCCCGTCCGTCTTCAGTGGCCTGGTGGCGTTGGCCGGCGGCTCACCGTCGTGGACGTTCCCGGTCGTTGCCGGGCTCGTCCTGGCCGCGATCCTGTGGATGGTCCCGGACTGGAATGTGCGGTCCCAGGCTCGCCAGCGCCGCCGCGACTTTCGGTACGCCTTCACGTCCTACCTTCAACTCGTGGTCCTGGAACGTGAGGCCGGAGCCGCGTTGAACGCCGCGCTGGAGAACCCCGCGAAGATCACCGAGGGGTGGCCGTTCCAGCGTGTCCACGAGGCGCTGACGCGCGCCCGTCACGCCCAGCAGCAGCCCTGGCGGGCTCTCGCCCAACTCGGCGAGGAGATCGGTGTCCGCGACCTGATCGACCTGGCGCACACGGCCGAGATCGCCGGAAGCGAGGGCGCCAAGATGCATGACGTCTTGGTCGCCAAGATCACCTCAATGCGGCACGAAGCGTCCGCCGCCGCACGCGCCGAGGCCAACTCGCGGACCACCGCCATGTGGGTACCGACCAGCCTGCTCATGCTCGGCTTCGTGATCCTGGTCGGCTTCCCGTTCTTCTCCAAACTTCTCGCGTCCGGCTGAGCACCCCGGACGACCGCACCAACGCATCGGGGGACCATGAACACACTCAACGCCGCTGCGATCCGCGTCGCACTCGCCGTCCATGACCGAGGCCAGCGACTCGCCGCCGACCTGCAAGCTCGCGGCGACCGCGGCTCGGGGGTGGTCGAGACGATCATCATCGTGGCGGGATTCGCCGGGTTGGCGTTCGCCGTCTACCTGGCCGTGTCCAACAAGGTGCACGGCTGGATCGACAAGATTCCCGGCGCCAGCGGCCCGTGACCGTGCCCGAACGAGCACGAGCCCGACGGGACAAGGGATCAGCGACCGTCGCGACGGCCACCACCTTCCCTGTCGTCGGGCTGCTGTTCCTGGCGCTCGCGCAGGCGGTCATGGTCTCAGTGGCGCGGGATGTGGCCCAGGCGGCAGCCGAAGAAGGGCTCCGCGTCGCACGAGCACGCCAGGGCACCTTCGCCGCAGGACGCGACGCCGCAACGTCATTCGCCCACCACGAACCCATCCTGGACGCGCCCAGCGTCACCGTGTCCGGCGCCAACACCATCACCGTGCGGGTGGCTGGGCACGCGCCGTCGCTACTACCGGGCGTCAACATCACCGTGACCGGGACCGTGCGCGGCGCGCGTGAACGCTTCACCACCCCGGGGCCGACATGATCGCGAGAAAGGGGACGCCGGTACGTGCGGACCGGACACGGGACGCGGGAAACGCGGTCGTAGAGACCGCGATCCTCGCGCCGGTGTTCATCGCGCTTCTCGCCGGGCTGCTCGTGGTGATGCGGGTGGCGCACGGCAGCGCCGTAGTCGCACAAGCCGCCGCCGACGCCGCACGGCAAGCGTCCATCGCCCGCACCGCCCATCAGGCACGGGCCGAGGCGAGCAGCAGCGCCATGCACACCTTGCGTGACCGGGGCCTGCACTGCACGCCGTCGATTCGACTCGACCTGTCCGGCTTCAACCGTCCAGTTGGACAGCCGGCCACGGTGTCGGCACAGGTGACCTGCGTAATCCGGCTCAGCGATGTCGGACTTCCCGGGATGCCCGGTGCCCGGACGGTCACCAAGACCCACCGATCACCAATCGACCCCTACCGGAGCACTCGATGAGCAGGCGCCTGTGCTCGCTCCGGCGACGACCCGAGCGCGGAAGTGTGAGCGTCTTCGCGGTCATCATCACGCTGGTCGTCGTGGTGTTCTTCGGTGCCGTCGTCGATTTCGAGCAGGCTCTCGAAGCCCGACAAGAAGCCAACACCGTTGCCCAGGAAGCCGCCCGTGCCGGCGCCGGACGAGTCGACCGGAACCGCGCATACACCCGTGGACAGTTCGTCGTGGACCGCGAGGCCGCGATCCGATCGGCGCGCGCCTACCTGCGGTCCAGCGGCTACAACGGCACCGTGACCACAGCGGGAATGCGCGCCATCCATGTCCACGTCACCACCACCCGCCCCGCACGGTTCCTGCCGGTGATCGGGATATCCGTCCTGCGCGCCGACGCTACCGCGACCGCGAACCTGACCACCGGACTGGAAGGAACCCGCCAGCCGTGACCTACACCGGACGCAGCCGCCTCGCTGACTTCGCGCGAGGGCTCACCGCTCTCGTGGTCTTCCTGTTCTTCCTGGTCGGATGCCCGGTCGCGATGTACGCCATGGGCGGCTCGCCCATCCCGGACCGGATTCCGTCGTGGGAGGAGATCAGCGCGACACTGATGCGGCAGGACACCGACCAGAGCGTCTTCCTGGCCACCCTCTTCCTCATCGGCTGGGGCGCGTGGTGCCTGTTCATCGTCACCGTCTGTTCCGAGGCGGTGAACTACCTGGCCGGACGATCCAGGCCCGCCACGTCGCGGCCAGTCCGACCGTTCCAGGAGCTGGTCCGAAACCTGGTCGCCACAGCCACCCTCACCTTCAGCGCCCTCGCCTCCCTCAGCACCTCGGCCTCCGCCACTGCCGCGACCCACACGCATGCCGTTGCCGCCGATGCCAATGCCGCCGTTCCAGAAACGGGCTCTCACGAGCAGTTGTCGCCCAGGCAAGACACACCGCCACAGGAACCGACCGAATCTGAATGGACGCCGCTACTCGCCGACGAGCCTGCCGCCCAGCCGAAGCCCGACCATCACGAGGCGCGAACCCACGTCGTCAAGCGAGGCGAAACCCTCTGGGGCCTCGCCCGCCGCACCTACGGCTCCGGCGACCGCTACCCCGAAATCTTCAAGAACAGCAGGAACATCGACCAACCCAACGGAATTCCCGCTCTCACCGACCCCGACGTCATCCACCCAGGCCAGCACGTACGGCTCCCACGCCCCAGTACGCCAGAAGGCGCACCTTCGTCCGCACGGTCGGCCGCCCCGCATGCAGGTGCGCACGCGTCCCCAGCCGAGCAGGACAATCAAAGCGGTATTCGAGCCTCAACTCCGCGTGGTTCAACGTCCGGCAGGGCGACGGCGTCGCCGGTGCCGAGCCCGGTCGTCGCGCCGCCCGCCGACGACCTCGTCAGCCCGGCACCCTCGGCACCGGACGACCGGGACGATGCGGGTTCGCCCTTGGCGATCTCCCTGCCGTCCGGCTCGCTCATCGGCCTCGGTCTCGCTGCCGCGCTCAGCGTGGCCGTAGCCGCCACCCGCCTGCACCGACGCCGCCGGCGTCCGCTGCAAAGCGATCCCGAAGCCGCCGAGCACATCCCCGAGGCACCGATCCCGACCCCCGTCCTCAAAGCCCACAAAGCGCACCTGGACACCTACGTCGTTCGCGAGGCCCCCGCCCCGTCCGACCCGCAACTCATCCGCGAGGACCTGCTCACCCCGGAACCCGACCACATCGTCGTGGGCACCCGCGACGGCCAAGCCATCACCATCCCCCTGGCAGGTCTCAGCCTCGGCCTGACCGGAGACGGCGCACACGCCGCCGCCCGAGCCATCACCATCGAACTCCTGGCCAAGGCCCACCGCTACCGCGCCGAAGTCATCATCCCGCAGCCCGACGCACAGGCGCTCTTCCCCGGCGACGACATCGCCGACCTGTCCACGGCCCACGACGGATTGACCCTCAAGCCCTCACTACACGAGGCCATCAACCATCTAGAAATCGAACTTCTTCACCGTGGCCGAATCCTGGAGACAACCGAGCAGCCCGACGTAGCCGCACTACGCGCCGACGACCCCGCCGAGCCACTGCCGACCGTGCTCCTGGTCGCCTCCATACCCGCAGACAACGCACGGGCGGACGCCCTCGCAGCACTCGGGCGCCGCTTCGGCCTTGGCGTCCTGGTGCTCGGTGCTTGGACATCCGGCACCAGCGTGGAACTCGCTGCCGATGCGACCGTCACGGACACTGACGGACCCAATGCCGCGCGGTTCACTCGGGCCAGCCTCTTCCACCTCACCGCCGACGATGCCGCAGAGATGCTCCGGACCATCCGGACCGCCACCGGCACCGAAGCACCCTCACCGACAAACGCCGGCCCCACGCCCGAACCCGAGACTCCCTCGGCCATCGTCCCGCCGCCGCGCCCGTCCGAAGGAGCATCGCACCGCCCAGTCAGTCTCGAAGTGCTCGGCGACGTCGGTCTCTCCACCGCGGACGGCCCGATCAGGACGGGGCTACGCCAGCGCGCCCGCGATCTACTCGCCTATCTCGCCCTGCACCCGGACGGTGTCACCCGCGACCGGGCCAGCGCCGACCTTTGGCCAGATGAAAGCCCCCAAACCGTCGTCACGGCGTTCAACACCGCCGTCACTAACATCCGCAACGTCCTTCGGAACGCGACCGGCCTCAGCAGCCCCATGTACGTCATCCACAGCGCCGGCCGCTACCGCATCGATCCCGACGTCATCGACATCGACCTCTGGCAGTTGACCGCCGCACTCGCCGATGCCCAGCAGGCCACCGACGACGCCGCCAAAATCAGGGCGCTCACACTGGTGGCCGACCGCTGCCCGGGTGAGTTCGCGCAGGGCCTCGCCCAGGACTGGGCCGAGGCCCAACGCGAATACCTCCGCCGTACCGTCGGCGACGCCCTCGCGAACCTCGCCCGCCTCCTTCAGGATGACGAGCCAGAGCAGGCACTGATGGTTCTGGAACGGGCCATCACCCGCGACCCCTACTCTGAGCCCCTGTACCAACATGTCATGCGGCTACAGGCCCGCCTCGAACGCCCGGACGCTGTCCGCCGTACCTACGCACTTCTCGCGGCCCGCCTCGATGAACTCAACGCCGAACCCGACAACGAGACTCGTAAGCTCGCTAGTTCCGCAATGCGGACGTCGAACCGAAGCTGAGGAACGGAGCCTGCGCTCAAGACACGTGCCAGCGCTGGTTTCGTGCAAGCATCCAGCAAGGGCTTGTGCACGGAAGGCGCGTTGTCAGGACCGAGGGGATGTGATCGGCTATCGGCGTGGACGTCGACCAGTTCTTCAGTTACGGGCCGCGCGCTCCATTCGAAGTCCGACAGGTCTTCACCGACCGGGAAGGGCCGATCCGGGCCTTTCGGGACCGGTTTGTCCAGCTGGCCGGACGGTCGTGGACGGTCGACGAATTGCTCGATTTCCAGCGGCCGGCGTCCAACCTCATCGCCGTGTCCGGCGAGGGTGGGATCGGGAAATCCACGCTGGCCCGGCACGTCGCGGAACTGGCGGTGACAGGGAAGCTCGACGGGTTGCCGCCGCACGGCGCGCGAGCGGTACTGGACTTTGCCGACCCGGCCAGTTCCAGCTTCGAGGCCGTCCTGCTGCGGGTGCGTGCCGCCCTCGCGCCGCTGGCCAAGTCCTGGCCCGCGTTCGACGTGGCGCTTGCCGTCTACTGGCAGCGCAAGCACCCCGGGGAATCACTGACGGCGTTTCTGCGGAAGGAGACCACGGCGGAGTCGCTCGGCGTCGCAGACCAGGTTGGAAACGCTGTCGATCAACTTCTGGGTGGTTTCGGTGCGCTCTCGGTGGCCTACCGCGCGCTGAACCTCCTCGGCAAGACCGCTACGCAGAAGGCCCGGCTGAAACGGCTGCGCGCGGGCCTGCCCGCCCTCGATCCGATCCTCGGCGAGCAGGACCCGGACCGGATGCTGGGCTACATGCCGGTATTGCTGGCCGCCGACCTGGAACGAGCGCGGCGCAAACACCCCTCGCTGGCGCTGTGCGTGCTGGACACGCTGGAGAACGTCCAGCGCCCACCCACCGAACGCGGCGGCCTGGAGGACCTGGTCTCGCGGCTGGTGTACCTGATGCCGAACGTGGTGTTCATCGCGGCCGGACGCCTCGCACTGCGCTGGCACGACCCGGGCAAGGCCGTCGCCTTGACCTACGGCGGCGCGCGCCGCTGGCCGGGGCTCGCCCACGATGACCAGCTCGACCTCGGCGGGTTCGACAGGGCATCAGCCGAGACCTATCTGACGGCACGGCTGACCGTGGACGGAACCCCGGCGATCGGGCCCGCGATCCGGGAGCGAATCATCACCGGGTCGGGCGGTTCACCGCTCTACCTCGACCTGTCGGCCGAGCTGTTCGGGCAGTACCTCGCGCGGGGCGAGGTGCCGCCTGCGGACGTGTTCGGGCTGGGTTTCCCCGAGTTGGTCCTGCGGACGATGCGGGACCTGTCCGCGACCGACCGGGACCTACTGCGGGCTGCGTCGCTGCTGGAGGCGTTCGACGAGGACGTCCTGTACGCGGTGCTGCCGCATCTACGGCTCCGGCAGATCGAGCGCTTCGTGCAGCGCCCATTCGTCCGGCGGGACGAGACGGTATGGCCGCCGTACCGGTTGCACGAGAACCTGCGTCGCAGCGTCATCGACTGCGACGCCGACACCGACGACGGCTGGACACAGACCGAGCGCACCCGCAACGCCGAACGGGCCATCGGGCACCTGACCCGTGCCGCGCTGACGGTCTGGGACGACGACGCCGACCACTCGCTGCCATTGGGCGTACGGAGCAGGCGATGCGTGGCCGCGTTCCTGCTGGTCCTCAGTGCTGCTGATGAACATCGGCTGACGCCGGAGCCCCTCGGCGATGTCGCCTACAGCCTCACCGTCCTTGGGCACTGGCAAGTCCTGTCATCTCTGCCCGAGCTGCCCGACTCACCCGAGCTGGACCGGTTGACCGCCGCCGCGCGGCTGACGGCACGCGGTGACGTCAATGCCGAGGACCGCTACCGCGGGCTAACCGCGCTAATCGGCGAACCCGACGGCCCGTTTGCCGACTACTACCGGCACGAGCTGGCCAGCCGCGCGCACATCATCGGTCGGGTTGAGGAGGCCGCCGCGCACCTGTCCGGCATCGAGCCCACGTCGCTGATCGGCGCGAGCGCGCGGTTCGGCCTGGCCGACAACGCGCTACGCCGCAGCGATTACCGGTCTGTGGCGCGGCTGATGGACGGTGCATCGCAGACCGGCCCGGACCAGGTCCGGGCCGCAGACCTGCTCGGCCACACCCACCTGCAGAACGCCCGGTTCGCCGAGGCAGCTCGCTTCTTCGAATCGACGTTGGAAGCGGCACGCGAAGCCAACGCGCCCCTGTGGGAAGCTCGCGCGCTGCGTCACCTGCTCCTAGCGCTGATGTGGTACGACCCTGGCCGCACGCTGGCCCTCCTCGGCCGAGCGCGTGAACTCAACACCACGGTCGGCGAACCGATCGGCCTCGCACAGTGCGACATGGCCGAGGCGATGGCCCGCGCGCTGCGAGGCGAGCGCCGCACCGCCGCCGAGCTCCTGGACGCGGCGGCGCGCCGGTTCGGCGAACTCGGGGCCTCCCGTGAACTGCTGCCCGTCGAGGCGATACAGATTCTGCTGGACGCCTCCAGCGGACACACGGAGCAGGCAGCGCGCACCGCACAACGGCTGGGCGAGGACTGCCTTCCCATCTGGAAGCCGGTCACCCGGTCCTGGGCCGGGCTGGAGGCCGACTTCGCGGCCATCGAGTGGTTGGACGATCCCGAGTCGGCGGGGCGCCGCTGGTCGGAGGCACTGTCCCGACTACAGGCACCGATCTGCGGCCCCCTGGACATCGGTGACCGTCGCAGGCTGATCCCGACCGGACGCGTCCCCGAAACCCTGATTGAGGCCGCGATCGGGGACGCGATGGCCAGTCCGGCGTTCGACGGTCCGCGTGACCTCAGCGTCGCGCTGGCGACATTCGGTTCCGAAGGCGTTGTGCCGGGCGTGCGGACGGTGGTGAAGGTGCGCCGACGGATGCACGAACGACTGGAGACCGTCCGTACCTTCGAGGATCTACGCAGCATGGCTGGCGTTCTGGCGCCGCGTCTGCTGGATGCGGGAAGGAGGGGAGAGTCATGGTGGGCCGTTCTGGAACGCCTCCCAGGCATGCCCGCAGACCGCCCGACACCCGCACGTCAGCGGGACCTGGGCCACCAGCTACGGCTCTGGCACGCCCGGCCGCCCGGCGAGGGCCTGCGGCTGGACGACCCCGGCGCGCTGGGCGTCCTGCTGGGCTGGGCGCGGACCTCAGTACCCGACGCCTACCCGGCCATCGCCGAACACGTCGACGCAGTATGCCGAGGGCTCCCTATGACCGCGATCCACGGCGACGTCGCCGTCTGTCACAACGCGCTGTTCGACGGCGACACCCTGACCGGGCTGCTCGACCCAGGCGCGACAGAGGCAGGGCCCCCGATGCTCGACCTGGCTTGGTCACTGGCCGTCGACATGCCGCGCGGCGCAGAACCCGGACCCCTCCTCGAGGGCTACGGTCATGACGCCGTCGACCAACATGCCCTGACAGCGCTACTGCCGCTGATGATGCTGCGCCGTCTCATCGACGCCCCGGCCCTTGGGCTCACCGAAACCGACGGGGCATGGATCACCAGATGGCTACGCGACCACCGCCCCGACCTGCTCGCCCTCACTCAATAAGCCCGGCTCGGCGGGCGCACGCGTACGGAATGTAGTTGTCCAGCACGTTCGCGGGCACGGCGAGCTGCTCATGCAGTTCAGGCTCGTCGTCACGCGCGTAGAAACGGTTGAGGCCGTCGAACAGCGCGAGTCCGTACCCCGCCGCCAGGACATTGGGCTCCCACGCCTGATGACTTGGCCGGGCAGTCAAGGGAATAGTCGCCTCGACCACGATCACCCTCGGTCGCCACACCCGCAGGTCAGCCGACCGCAGGACGGCTGCCTCCGCCCCTTCCACATCAACTTTCAACAGGTCGAAGCCCGGTTCCGCATACGCGTCGAGGATCGTCTCAAGGGTGACGACCTCGACCTGTAGTTCCTCATGACGCCAACCGTCCGCGAGATGCCCCTCCAAGACGTCCCTGCACAGGGTGCTGAGCCCACCACCGCCCTTCTTCCCCTGCCCCGGGACGACCCGAAAGAATCTTGCGTCGCCCGGCTGGTCTCCGACAGCGACGCACAGATTGATATCGCCGGGCCGGGCCTGCCGAAGGCGCGCATGGCGCTCCGGCAGCGGCTCGACGTTGACCCCTCGCCAGCCCAGACCATCCACAAGATTCTTGGTCAACGAGCCGCTAACGGGCTCGCCGGCACCGATATCCACGAAGGACCCGCCCCGATGACCAGCGAAGGCGCGCATCAGCACGACGTCCTCTGCGTTCCCCGCGTACGCGATCAAGTCATAACCGCTCACACACGCCAACCTACGGTCGCTGTATGCCTAACCCCGCCCTGCGCGGGAGCCCGTATACGGTCCATATGCCCGCATCTGGTCAGGGCAAGGCGTTGAGCTGCGCTGCGCGGGACTATCGGAACATGAGCGGGAACGATGACGACCACAAGTCGGAGATCATCCTCGTCCTCGTCGGGGTGATCATCGTCCTGCTGCTCGTCATGTGTGACACCGGGGACCGGCAGCGGATGCCCTCCGATATCGAGGGCCCAGACACTTGCTACGGACGAGGCGGCCTGAACACCTGCTGATATTACGGTGAGTGGTTCTTGTGTTGTGCGTCCGGCATATGCCCTTCTTGCTTTCGAACTCCCCGCTTGCCGGGGCTTGATGCTGGAAGGAGACGGCTACCGATCCCCGTCCGGACGAGCGATGCATCCGTGCAATGACCGAGGTGACCGTCGGCGCATGCGGCGACCACGCGAAGGCTCATAAACACTCTAGTTGTGGCAGTCTGGATATTGCGTGCGCTGGCTCGGCGTACGGGCATCTTCAGGCTTGACGAATAGATGCGCGCTGTTCCTTGATGGTGGCCGGTTCGCCACGCGAATTCGCTGCTAATCGGAACGCGGCGGCGGGGTGGACGGGCAGGAGGATTCAAGGAATGTCGAGATTCAACCTCGAACCCACGGCCTCGGTGATGGGCGCGTCGATGTCGTGGCGGCGCGTCTTCCCGGGGCGGGCGGATCAGATTCCGCTGGCGCGGCAGTTCGCCATGTTCCTGTTCGCCGAGACCACGATCGCGTCGGACGTGGGCTTCGTGGTGACGGAGCTGGCTTCGAACGCGGTGCGCCACACTCGGTCGGGCCAGCACGGGGGCCGGTTCACTGTCGAGCTGGTGCTCGGCGGCCTGGCCTACGTGGGTGTCAGCGACCTCGGTGGCGGCGGGTTCCCCACGGTGAGGCACGACCCGCTCGACGGTCCGATCGAGAGCGAGGGCGGGCGTGGCCTGCGGGCGGTCTCGCAGCTGGCCGCGATGCTGGGCGTCCACGGAAGCCCGGCCGAGGGCCACACCGTGTGGGCGGACCTGATCTGTGTCGACAAGCCGTACGAGGACCCGCCGCTGGTCGCGCCGGTCCATCCGGCCGCATAGGGCGGGACCAGCCTGTCCATATCAGGCTGGTCCCGCCCTTCACAGGCTAGGGCCAAGCTCAGGTCCCGTCCGCACCTTGGCGAGGTGCGGGCGGGACCTTTGCTCGTCCACGTGGCCGAGGCAGGTGGGGCCACCGGGGGCGCGATTGGGGGCGTAGCCGGGGGGTTGTCTATGGGCACCCCGGCCTTTCACTGCTGTCAGCGCAGGTCAGCCCGCGCCTCGGGTGGGGCAGCGGTGCACCCGGATATCCCCCAAGGGGAACAGGTGCGGGGATGTAGTTGTTCGCAATAGATCATTCACGGGGTCCTGAGGTCCGGATTTTTTCTCGCCTTTCACTCCACTGCTAAACCCGCTAGATGCCGGCGCCGTTGGGCGCCCTATTGATGACGTGACGAGATGTCTGTGCCGCGCGTGCCGCAAGTCGACGCGACTTGTACGCCCGAGGCTGAGCGTGCAGATCAGCGGGATCCCGTCCGAAGTCGTGTGCTGTGGTCCGGTTGAGGTCGCGACCGTCGTCCCGGTCATTAAATTCCTGTTTACTGAGGCAAGCCTCTCCAGCCGTTCTGGTAACCAAATTGGTCGGCGCTCCGTGTTGCATTCGTCGCGACGTCGAGAAATGGTCGTCATGGCGGACGACGCCGGGCGGGAAAGTCCCGCCGAATCGGCCGCCAAATCGGGAGGCAGAAACAATGGCGAACATCATCAGCACCGCGACCGCTGACACGGCCACCACCGCCCCGGCGGACGGCACGGCGGAGGGACGGCCGACCGGGGCGGCCGGTGCCGTGTGGGACGCGCTGAACGCCGCGCCGGACGGTGTGACGGTGACGGCGCTGGCTGAGGCGTCCGGGGTCAGCCGCGCGACGGTGACCAAAGCCCTGAACGCGTTCGCGGACGCCGGACGCGCCGTCCGGGCGGCCGGTGAGGGCACCGGTCGGGGCCGCACGCCGGACGTGTGGTCGCCGGTCGCCCCCACGGCCACCACCGAGGCCGGTGACGCCACCCCGTCCACCCCGGCGGACGACACGGCGACCGACGCCACGACGGCCCCGGACGCGACCACCGGGACGGGCGTCATCTCACCGGACACCCTCGCCACCGCGATGCAGGTCCTATCGGACGAGGCCGACCGGCGCGCGGCGGCGGCCGAGTCGCTGCGCAAGGCGCAGGAGGAGGAGGCCGAACGGCGCGCGCGGGTCGACGCCGAGCTGCGCAAGGCCGAGCAGCGCGAAACCGCCCGCGTGATCCTGACCGACCTGCTGAGCACGGTCACCACCACCCTCACCGCGATCGCGGCCGACGACGACGAGGGGATCACGCGCGGCATGGAGGACATCGCGCGCTACGCCGGTAGCGTCCGGCGCACCACACGCGCCACCACCGCCACCCGGACGGGCACGGGGACCCGGACGGCGCGCGCGACCGGTGACCGTGGCGCGCCGTCGCCCCTGCGGCCCCTGGTCGCCGGGCACCTGAACGCGTTCCCCGACCTGGAATTCACGCCTGGTGAGATCGCCAAGGTCCTGGACCGGTCATCCGGTGCCGTTGCCAACGCCCTCGACACCCTCGTCGGACGGGGCGAGGCGGTCCTGACCTGTGAGCGGCCCCGCCGGTTCCGCGCGGCCACCACGGCGACCACGGCCGCCAACGACGCGGACACCGGTGACGACGACGCGGACGGCACGAACGCCGCGTGACCCGTAGGCGGGGCGGACGGGTGACGGCCCGTCCGCCCCGTCATGACTCGGGGTCTCACGACCCCACCCACGCAATGAGGTGTCATGACGAAGGGAACGTTACATGTCCGGTGACGAGACCGGTACGACCTCGAACGGCACGGAACACGACCCCTACGACCAGGTGTTCGTCCTGCTCGGTTGGGCGTGGGACGTCGCGCGCGCCGCACGGGCGGCCGCCCGCTATCCGGTCACGCGTGCGAACGTGTCAGAGATCGGCACACTCGGCGCACTCATCCGCATCGACCACGAGTACGCGGAAACGGTTGATCTGTCCCGCCCGCTGTTGGCCGTTCCGCTTCCCGAGGTGCGGACGCCGATCGTGATCGACGGGTGGCACCGGATCCACAAGGCGCGGCAGACCGGCGTCACCGAGTTGCCGGTCATCTTCCTGGACGCTGACGACGAACGCGCGTGCCGACTCATGGGCGGCGGCATCAAACGCGCCTGGTAGACCGGCAGGGACATCACACACAGCACGCACGCGCGACAGGGCCCGGGTAGGCGGAACGCCACCCGGGCCCCGTGCGCGCCGCCGGGCGTGCGGCCCCGTGCGCGCCGCCGGGCGTGCGGCCCCGTGCGCGCCGCCGGGCGTGCGGCCCCGTGCGCGCCGCCGGGCGTGCGGCCCCGTGCGCGCCGCCGG
>NZ_JBICUT010000014.1:127396-224975 GCF_043198445.1 Spirillospora sp. NPDC048823
CCGGGCGTGCGGCCCCGTTGTCGGCGACGGCTGCGATGCTGACCGACATGAGCCCCTGGAACCTCCTCATACTCGATAAGGCGTTGCGCGCCAGTTGGGCCCCGGATACCTGTTCTCCAGACGATCTCGCTCGCGGTGGCTGGCAGCCCGACAACCCCGCGCGGGGCCACTGCGACATCACAGCCCTGATCGTCAATGACATCTTCGGTGGTGACCTAGTGGTGGGCCAGGTCCACGCTGACGGGGAACAGCACGGCTTTCACTGGTGGAACCGCCTGCCGAGCGGCGCCGAACTCGACCTGACGCGCGAGCAGTTCCAGCATGGTCAGACAGTGACCGATGCCCGTATCGTTCAGCGTCCACCAGGGCCATTGCGTCGACGCCATGGGGAGTACCTGATCCTGCGCGAGCGACTCGTCAAGTACCTTGGTTACCTCCCGGGGCCTGCCATGTGACCGAGCGTAGGCATCCCGTTGCACTCGCATCGCATTGGTCAACATGCCGCCTGCCGGACAGCGGAAGCCGACCCGATCCCCTCGGCACATCGCGGCCGGTAAACCGCTTGGGCTACCTCGTGGATGGCGTCCGACAGGCTCCGATCAGCTACCTCTTGACGCCTGATCGAGGTTCGGCGAAAACGGTTTGGCCGCGCCGTGAGGCTTGCAGCGTGAGGCGGACTCGTTCGGCGACGGCGGGATGAAGCCACTCGTCCAGGGACGCCTGATCACACCATTGAAAGCCGATGATCTCGTGCCCGTCCGTCCTCACGCCTGCTGCTTGCTGGAGCGTGAGTCTGGCCGCGTAGTACATCAGGAGGCGGTCGCCGGCGTGCGGCGCCCACGCGATGACCGAGGGTGCGGGAGGTAGCCGGGGCGAGATGGCCAGCTCCTCCCGCACCTCGCGGGCGACTCCGACGGATGGCAGTTCGCCCTCGTGGACGAATCCGCCGGGCAGGTGCCATCTCTTCTTGTAGATGGGGTTGACCAGCAGGACGAGCCCGCGAGAGTCGGTCAGTACGGCATGAGCTGCCGTCTGCGGAGCCGCGATGTTCGTTGACACCTGGGTTCAGTGCAGGCGGGTGCCAGCGATGATGCTTCGGGCGTTCTTGCGGGTGAGGCTCGCGGCGACGAAGGCGCCCAGCTCGTAGGCGTGCTCGGGCGTATCCCACTCGTGGGCGTAGGCGAACGTCGCGCCGTCGCGGCTGAACACCATGCCGATGAGGCTGAGCTGGCCGTCGTCGGTGGTGTGGCAGTGTCCCGCGATCGGGCTGTTGCAGTGCCCTTGGAGTGCGTGCAGCATCGTCCGTTCGGCGAGGATGTGGGTTCGGGTCTCGGCGTCGTCGATGACTTGGAGGAGTTCCACTATCCCTTCGTCGGCCTTGCGGCACTGGACGCCGACGACTCCGGCGCCGATCGCGGGGCACATCTCGTCCAGGCTGAGAAGCTGCGAGATGCGGTGCTCCATGCCGACCTTGGCCAGGCCGCCGCCCGCCAGGACCAGGGCCTCCACCTCCCGTTCTTCGTCGAGGCGGGTGAGGCGCGGGACGACGTTGCCGCGGAACCGCTGAACGTTCAGGTCGGGCCGCGTGCGCAGGAGTTGGGCTTTACGCCGGACGGCGGACGTTCCGATGCGCGCGCCCGGCGGGAGGTCGCTGATGGTGGCGTACTTCGAGCCGTCCGGAAAGACGACGGCGTCGCGGACGTCGTCGCGCTGGAGGTAGGCGGCGAAGACGAACTCCTTGGGCAGAGGGACGTCGCCAGGAACGTCCTTCATACAGTGCACGGCCGCGTCGATCTGGCCCATCATCAGGGCTCTGTCGATCTCCTTCATGAACAGGCCTTTGCCGCCCAGCTCCGACAGGTCGCCCTTGTATCGGTCCGCCGAGGTCTCGATGGGGACGTACTCGATTTCCAGGTTGGGCACGACGGCCGCCAGGGTGTCGATGACGCGACGGGCGTAGGCGCGGGCGAGGTGGCTGGTGCGTCCACCGAGCCGCAGTGCTCGCTCGGGCAGCGCGTTCTCGAAGTACGCGGCGGCGGGAGAGAGGGGACTGCTCGAACCCATGGGAACGATGGTCATGTCAGTGTCTTCCGGGGTGTCGGGACAGTGGACGACGCCTCACCGAGCGTAGCGGCGAGGGTGAGAGCGGCATGGCTGACCACCCGCGATGCCCCTGCGCGTAGGAGCATGGCGTACTCCTCGGCCAGCAGTTCGGGCGCAAGGGTGGTGCATTCTCCGGAGACGGAGAAAGGCAGTAGCGGCACGCCGGCTCGGGCGTGTAGGGCGCAGAGGATGTCGGTGGAGAACAGGGCGGGCTCGATCAGCAGTGAGTCAGCGCCCTCGGACAGCATCATGAGTCCCCGCTCGACTGCCGTGGCGGTGTGGCCCGAGGCGGGGAGCTGGAACGGCCGGTTCCGGGAGTGGATACTCATTGCGGCCCGATAGCCGCCGTAGAGGCGCGAGTTCACGATCAGGTGCGGCATGATGCGGACCCGGTGGAATCCGGCGGAGTTCAGGGCACTCCGGCACGCCGCGATCGAGCCGGGGATCATCGCGGCGGGGCCGATCACGTCGGCCCCTGCCTTGGCTTGGGCTACGGCCTGGTGCGCCAGCGCCGCAATGGTCGCCGTTTGGTCGGGCTGTCCGTTGCGCGTGGTGAGATGGCAATCGCCGCTGGACAGGTAGCCGCACAGGCAGGTCTCCGTCATCACCTGCACACCGACGCGCGTCGACTTGATGGCGCGGATCGCACGCGTCATCACCGAGCCGTCCGTCGTGCCCCGTGTCCCCGAGGCGTCATGCCGATCGGTGGCGAAGACCTTCATAGCGGTGATGCCCGCCTCGTGGGTGCGTGCCGTCACCCGAGGCAGTTGGTCCAAGGTGTAGGTAGGGACCGGACTGGGCGGACGACTGGTGTCTCTTCCGTCTTCCCGGACAAGCACGACCATGACGAGACGATCCGCCGAGAGCCGAGGGCGAGAGTCTTTGACCACGTGCGACCTCGCTTTCTAAAGGAGTTGCTAAAGGAGCGGACGGAAACCGGTGAGAGCGGAGGCGCTCGCCTGGCATCTGGATGGGTCCTGGGACCGCCCGGTCATCGGCGGCCCAGGACCCGCGCCTCGCAGCGCCTCCCTCCCCGCGCTGCGAGCCGTGACCTCTACGACAATCGGGAGCGATGGGGGATCGGGTCCACGCCCAGGGTGCGTATTTGGGCCTGCAACAACTCGTGCCGGACGGAGCCGGTCTGCTCGGGCTCCACGCGCGGTTTCGGGCTTTGCCCGCTTGCCCCGGTCGACTGCCGCACGAGCGTGACATGCTCGTCCACGATCTCTTCCAGTTCCAGACGGACTTGTCGTTGGCACTGATCGATCGTTCGGCGGAACATCCCGTGCATGGTCATCGCCTCGTCCCATGCCTTCGCGACGACGCCGAGGGCCGCTGCGATCGCCTCGTCAGCGGGGCGGCGCTTCATGCTCGCCAACTCCGCTGTTGCGTGCTCCTCCACGTAGACCGTCATCAGCCCGACGCGCAGGTAAGGGATGCCATGCTCGAGCAGCCGGTCGGCGAAGAGAGTGGAGATCAGCGCGCCCATGGCTTCCGGCCGGGCCCCGTACCCCATCGGCCCGATCGTGGCCATCAGGGCCCTCCCACCGTGCGCAGCGCCGCCTTCACCTGGACCATGGCCTCGGTCGGGTTGTCGGCCTCGCACAGCCAAACGCCGCCGCCCCAGCTGAACCACCAACGGTCACCGTCGCTCGCGCGGCGTCGACACTCGATCGCGACCCCACGTGAGGCTGCATCCTTGGTGACGCGTAGGCGCTGCTCACTGAGCGTCTCGGGCGAGAGCTTCTGCCCGCGCAGCAAGTTTGCGAGTGTGGCCAGGAACGCCGCGCTCTCCGCACCGTCTCGGCTGAGGGTGTCCGTCTGCTGGGCGCCGGTGTTCGTGGAGCCGTCCGGCAGGTCGTCGTCACGCTCGTCATGCAGACGGGAGGTGAGGTAGCGGCGCAGGGCCCGCAGACTCGGCGGGCCGTTGGTTCCCAGCTTGGCGACGATCTCCAGTTCCGGTTTGAGGTACCGCCGCGGCGATCGCTCGGAGTCCTGGGCAACCGATATGAGGCCCTCTTCCTCCCAGCGCACGAGTACACCGGACCTGAGCCCGGTGATGACGAACGCCTCGCGCACGGCGATCCACGGGCCGTCGGCGATGGTCATGCCGTTGAGCTCGGCGACCTTGCCGACGTGTTTGCGGGGGTAGTCCGATACCACCAAGGTCATGCCGCTGCTGCCTCTTCCATCTTGGTCCTGATCAGGTGGGCCGTCACCTTCGTGTCGTTCGCCGGCCGGATGGACTCGCCCGTGCGGGTGTCGTAGAACCACCACGCCCCGTCGCGGCAGTAGCGGCACCCGACCGTGACGGCCCGTCCGGGCACGCCCAACGGGATCACGTTGAGGACCACGTATCCCTGCGCGTCGGTGAAGACCGTGACGACGCCCTCCACGTGGGCGAATGACTTCGAGAGCTGCGCCAGGAAGGTGACTCGCTCGCGCTGGGGGATCAGGGGGGTGGGGCTGCTCGTCTGACTCGGCTCCGGACGTTGGGGGACGTAGCGTGCTCCGGAAGGCCGCACGTGTGCTCCCACGGCTCACACTCCGGGGGAGCGGCCGTCGTCGTCCGCGCCTCGGTATCCGTGAATGATCTTCATGAGCGTCTTCTTTCGTGCATGGGGCGTTTGTTCTCTGCGGTGGCGAAGCGCGGAGCGGGCGCCCTGACCGGCTCGCCGAGATCACGGATTGTCGCGAACTACCTCCGTGCTGACTCCGAGTAGAGCACTATGAAAACCGGCACTGCAAGGCTTCAGGATGATTCTCCGCGCCAAATTTCCGCAGGTCGGAGGCTCATTGCGAATCGTGCGGGGGGATGCTTTCATTTCGAGTGAAAGACCGCCCCGGGATGGAGGTGAAGTGGATGATGGAAGCCGCGACGGGATCGACCGTCCCCAGGAGGCAGCTTGGCCGGTACCTCCGCGAACTTCGGACAAACGCGCGTCTAACTGTGCAGGCCGCCGCGAAAGCGCTCGAATGGTCCGAGGCGAAGATGTGGCGGATCGAGACCGGGCAAACGTCCCTGCGGTCTCACGATGTCGAGACCATGTGCCGCGTCTACGGGGCACCCGACGAGCTGAAAGTGGCCCTGATGGGCCTCGCCAAGGAAACCAAGGGAAAGGGGTGGTGGCACGCCTACGGCGACGTCATTCCGGACGGCTTCGACCTGTTCATCGGCCTGGAAGAAGCGGCACGCAGCCGAGAGGAGTACTCCCCCGAGCTGATCCCCGGACTGCTCCAGACCCCCGACTACCTTCACGCGCTCTTCCGAAAGAACCGGCCCGATCTCCAGGCCGAGGAGGTCGAACGACGGGTCCAACTGCGAGTACAACGGCAGGCCCTGGTCACGCGGGTCACAGCACCCCCCGAGCTGAAGGTCGTTCTGAACGAGGCCGTAGTCCGCAGGGTCGTTGGTGGCCCAGCGGTCATGGCGGCCCAGCTCGACCGGCTTGCGGAGGCCAACGAACGTCCCAATGTCTCCATCCGCGTCCTGTCGTTCGCGGAGGGCGCCCATCGAGGGCTCGATACCGGACCCTTCATCATCCTGAGATTCCCGACCAACGGAGCCGGGCGCGATCACGAACCGCCCACGGTGTATGTGCAAGGCTTCACCGGGGCTCTGTATCTGGACAAACCCCGCGAGATCGACCGCTACGCCGAGGCGTTCGCGGTCATCTGGGACAACGCTCTGTCTCCGGAGGACAGCGCGGCGTTGTTCCGGCAGACAGCAAGGGAGATGAACAGACCGTGAGTGCTGACTTCGGTGCGGCCAAGTGGCGCAAGAGCAGTCGCAGCAACACCGAGCAGGAGTGTGTGGAGGTCGCACGTGTGTGGGCCACCATCGGCATCCGCGACAGCAAGAACCCTGAAGGCGGCCACCTCGCTCTCGACCGTCCCACGTTCACTAGTCTCGTTAACCAGGTGAAAGCCGGCGACCTGGACCTGTAACCGAACTACTGGTCGGCTCTCGACGTGAGCCGGTCACTGTCGGCAACATCATGCGTTCTCCAAGGCATGGCTTCGTCCGTCTGTGGTGCGGTTGAGGAGGCGATGAGACGCAAGCGGGCCCGGGTAGGCGGATCGCCACCCGGGGCCAGTGCGCGCCGTCCGGTGGCCGGGACGCCAGTCGGATTCCGCTTTCGTCCCGCAAGGCCCAGACTACCTATATGAAGTGCATTCGACTACAATCACGGCGTCTCTTTGTCTATCATCGGCCTACTCGAGAACCTATGCAAGCCCTTTTCTGTTTCCATTTTTATTCTGTTTAGTCTTGACAGTAGAGCCTGCTCCTCGTTGGACAGATAGTCACCTGTGTCGATTTGTTTATGCAGGTCATCGATGTTCTTTGACAGGATATCCAAGCAGATGTGGGCTGCCGCTTCGAAGCCTTCGGTAAATGTATTATCGTCGTGGCGGTCGAGGGCTTCTCCAAAAAGGTTTTGTAGCCGGTACATGGCATCCTGCATGATCTTATTCGCGCTCGACATGTCACCCCGTCATAATCGTGGTCGATGATAAAATTGATTAATGCTACCACTTATTGAGGTTAGGGAAGGGCTGCGAGGGCGGGTCACTCCCTTGCTTGAGGGTCATGGCTGTGGCTCTGAAGGGTACTCGCTCGTCAGGGCTTCTTCATGTCAATCAGGTCCGAGAGACACGCCCATAGCCGGCCTGAAGTAGACAACTTCAATCACCGCGGCGCTGAACATTGAGCAGAGGACGTGTGGTGCCGATCCAGTCGGGGCGGTGGTAGGTCTCTACGCCGATGGCTGGGTGGCAGGTGGAGCAGCGAGCGGCGATCATTTGGCCGTGGCCGATGACCAGGCCGACGTGGCCAGGGTTGTTGGTGGAGGTGCCGGGACCGGAATTGAAGAAGACGAGGTCACCGGGTTGGGCTTGGTCGTTGGGTACGCGGACGCCGAAGGGCCATTGGGTGAAAGTGGTGCGTGGGATGGTGAGGCCGGCGGCTGCGTAGGCGGCTTGGACGAGGCTTGAGCAGTCCCAGGCGTCGGGGCCGGTGGCGCCGAAGACGTAGGGCTTGCCGCGTTGGGCCATAGCGAAGGCGATGATCTTCGCGATGGTCTCGTTAGGTGCGGTGATGGCGGCGGCTTCGGCGCACTTGGCTGGAGGTGTGACCTCGGTCGGGGTGGCCCTACCGGTGGGCGCCTTCTTGTAGGTGCGGGCGCGGTTGAGAACGTTCTCGACGTAGGTAGTGCTGTGGTTGTAGGCGAAGAGTGCGGCGCGCATCTTGGGCGGTGCGCCGTTGTGGCGGAGGTAGTTTGCTGCGGCGGGGATGGCGTCGGCTGGGTCGTGGCGGTCTTTCTTGCCGTCGTGGTTGCCGTCGACGCTGTAGCTGGCCCAGGTGCCGGAAAGGAACTGCATGGGACCGCCAGCTCCGGCGTGGTTTTCGCCCGACTGGACACCTGGGGCCTTGGACCGTCCGTGATCTGACTCGATGGATCCGACGGCGGCGAGGATCTCCCAGGGGATGCCGTAGTCGGTCGCGGCTTTGCGGTAGAGGGCGAGGTACGCGGCGGGGATTCCGGCGACTGGCGGTGCAGTGGTCTGCTGTCGGCATGCGTCGGGTGGGGACGTCGAGCCGGTGACGGCACCGATAAGGACGACCGCAAGGACGACGAGAGCGACCAGGAGCGCGATTACCGGCAACCAGTGCCCTCCGTCCTACTGGGGACATTGACGGGCCGTGGCGGCGCTGCGGTGGCCAGGTCGGTCAATCGGCGGCGGGGGCCGTCCTGCCCTGCGGGTAGCCATACGGGTCCGGCGGGGCCGCCGGTGGCGGTGTCGGCGGGCGTGTGGACGGCTGTGGCGACCGGGACCGCTGGTGTGCCCAGCAGGCCGCGCAGGTGCGTTTCGCGGCGCGTATTGGGCAGCCAGAACAGGACTGGCGTGGTGATTCCGGTGGCTTCGGTGAGGGCCTCGTAACCGCTGAGCTTCGCGGCGACTTTGGCGAGGGTGACGCTGCCGGTGTCGTGCTCGAGGAAGAAGTCGACCGTCGCCAGCCTTTGGGAACCGGGGGCGGCTTCGGTCCATCGACCGTAGGCGTCGGGGCGGGCGAGGTCTCCCCATAGGTGGGCGCAGCGGCGCTCGGGCCACCATTTATCGAGGTGGGCGTCGGGTGTGCGGCGGGCGTAAGCGTGGAGTTGGGTGAAGAACTCGTTTACGCCGACCTGGTGGGCGAGGTGCCGGGAATGGCTGATCTGAAGTGCGGTGGTGCGGCGATAGCCGAGGCCGGACAGGTTGGTGTCGCGATGGGCGGCCAGGTGCTGGGCGCCCAAGGGGCCGAGAACCCAGTGGTAGGGCGCTGCTCCGACGGGAACCCAGGGCTGGAAGCGTTCGAGGGCCTTGAGGCGGAAGAGTTGCAGGAGCCGGTCACGGGCCTTGCCCGGCGTGGTGAAGAAGATGGCGGCGAGCTGGTGCGTGGTGAGGACGCGATGTTCCCAGACCAGCTCCAAGATCGCCTGGTCGCGGTCGGTGAGACGCGCGCGGAGTTCGAGGAACAGTTCGGGTGTCGCTCGTCTTGGCGTGCTGGCCGTCCGGCGCTGACGGATCGTCTTCTTCACTGGGAGTGGTTCCCTTCGGCGGTTGGGCTCTCGGCGCGCGGGTCGGACGGCGGCCCGCCTTTTCCAATCGCGGGCTTGGTCGTTGTCACACGTGGTGCGAAGCGTTGGCGGGAGGCCGCGCGAATGTGGTCGGCGCGTCCAGGGATCGGGTCGCGGAGTGGGCGCGTGCGGAAGGTGAACGCCTGGGTCGGCTGGCCGGCGGTGACGAGGCGTCCGGCGGCTTGGTAGGCGCCCAGGTGGGCGAGGTCGTGCGCGGACAGGACGGGGCCGGCGTGTCGGGCGAGGTCGTTCGCGTCTTCAGGCGAGGCGGCGAAATAGATCTTGTTGCGGGCGTCGGCGGAGACCGCATCACGCAGGTCCTTGGGCAGTTGGGACAGGTGCTGATGGACCAGGACGAGCGAGAGCCGATAGCCGCGGGCCTCGGCCAAGATGTCGGACACCGAGCCGGGCAGGTTGAGAAAGTTGTGACACTCGTCGATGTAGGCGGCCGAGTCCGGGCGCTCGTCCTCAGGAAGGTCGGCGCGGCGGGTGACGCCTTGCCAGGTGTGCGCCAGCAGAAGTGACCCCATGAGGCGGGCGGCGTCCTCGCCGAGCACGCCTTTGGGGAGGCGGGCCAGGACGAGGCCGCCGTGGTCGAGATGCTGGGCCAGGTCGACGGTGGATCCGGTCGCAGACAGGGCTTGGTGGACGAATGGGCGAAGCAGGACGGCGCGGAGCTTGTTCATCACAGGGCCGATCGTGGCGGCCCTTCCGGCCGGTGACAGCTCGTCGTAACCGGCCCAGAAGCCGCGTAGAAGATCGTCGGAGAGCCGTCCGACCACGCGGGCACGAAAAGCTGAATCGGTGAGGAGCTGCGGTACCTGGGCGAGGGTCGCTCGGGAACCGTGAGCCCGCATGAGGCTCAAGCAAGCCGACCGCAGCAAGTCGTCCAGGCGCGGCCCCCAAGACGAACGAAAGCAGCGATGAAAGATCGACACCACCGAGTCCACCGCGAACGCCGGATCGGGGCCGGACAGGATCCCGACCGAGGGCGGCGGTCCAGGGTCTGACGGGTCGAACACCACCGTCCGCCCTGCCATGCGGCTCGGAAGCCGGTCCAGCACGTCGGCGATCAAGTCGCCCTTGGGGTCGATGACCAGCGCGCCGCGGCCCTCGCGAGCATCGCCCAGGATGAGTGAGGCGAGCAGGGTGGACTTGCCGACGCCGGTCTGTCCGAGGACGTGGACGTGTTGGCGTGCCCCGACGACCGGCATCGCAACGGGGCGGTCGTGGCCCGCGTCGGCGTCTCCCAGCACCCGTGCGGCCCCGTGCGCGGTGTCGGGGCCGGTGGGCACGTCCGGGGACGGGGCGACCGGTCGGGCACCGGCGCGCGTGATCGCGGGTGCGTCCGGATCGAGTGGCAGGTGGGCGAGTGCGGCCAGTTCGGCGGCGCCCAGCAGATAGCCGCGCCCCAAACGGTGCCCGGCCAAGGCGAGTGCCGGGTCTCGGAGCTTGCGGCGGCGTAGGTGCTGGTGGCCGGAGGCGTACAGCGCGGCGACCGAGGCTAGGGCGTGGGCGCGTCCGCGCAGCCACTTGTCGACGTTGGTGGCGTGAGGCATGGCGACGGCGTAACGGATGTCAACCTCGAACCGTGGCTGCGTCGCCTTGGCCAGGATCGCGCGGACCTGCTCAGCCCGTTCCGGGTGAACCCCTGCATGAGCGGCACCGGTTGGGTAGCTGGAGTGACCGGTGCGTGTCCCGGGTGTGAGCAGGTCGAAAAAGAAGCCTCGCGATGTGGCCGGGTTCCCGCCTTTGAGCCTGGACGCGACGCGGTGGGCGCGCGCAAGACGTCGGCCCGTCACGGGGCGGGCGAGGATCTGGACGGCGGCGCATTGGCCCTGGTCGAGTCCGGAAACCGCGCCGAGGAGTGAGCGGACCGGGTCGGCGTGGTGATCGGTCTTCAGCGGATAGGAGTCCTCGCGCGCTAGCACGAGACGGCCTCCGGCCGCCGGGATGGACGGCGGGATGGGCGGAGCGGAAGCACGGGTCGTGGTGGTAGCGCCTGGCCAAGCAGCCCGGATCGTCTCCTCGACCATCCCGGGCGGCACCGTCCCGGGCACCCAGATCTGTACTCGGACCCCGGCTGCGCTGGCGATGTACTCAAACGCCAAGTACGGCTGCCCGAAGATCCAGCGCTTCCATGCCGGGGCGAGCAGGCCGGTCTGGTGGGCCCACCATGCGGGCGCACTGGCCGGATCGACTTGGGGCGGTACGGACACGGTGATCAGGCGGGCGTCGCGTGCCAACCGTTGTGTCTGCCAGCGCCTCAGGGTTGCCCGCGCGATTTTGAAGGCGAGGACGGCGAGGCCGGTCGCGAGAGCGGCTGTCGGCCCGTAGTGGGCGACCAGTACGGGAATGCGTTCGGCCTGGTCGAAGATGCGCGTCCACTCGGGGGCATCGCTGGTCGAGGTCACAGCGGGTCGGTCTCCTGGCCGTCGCTGCCCAGCAGTTCGGCGGGATCGGTGGTGATCACCTTGTGTTCGGCGGGTGAGGAGATGGCGGCGAAGGCTGCCCGGTCGCCGGCGTTTCCGCCGCACAAGAGGCCCTCGCCCCTTTCGGCCGATAGCAAGAACGCTCGTTCGCCTTCGGACAGGCCGAACGCGTCGCCGACGGCGGTGATGGCCTGGGGCGCCTGGCGGAGCAGGATCTGGGTCGCGGAGTTGGCGACGACGGCGCGGCCGAGGTCGGAGGCCAGCAGGTCGGCGGCGTCCTGGGTGACGACCGTCAGCCCGGCCCAGTGCTTTCGGGCGGACTTGGCGAGCCGGTACAGAAAGCGGGCGCCCTCGGCCTCCTTCATCAACATCCACGCCTCGTCGACGATCACGAGGCGGGGGCGGCGGTCGGCAGGATTGGCGACCTTGCGCCAGATGGCGTCCAGCGCGAGCAGGACCCCGACGGACTTGACCTCCTCGGGCAGATCCCGCAGGGAGAACACCACCAGATGCCCATCCGGACGGGTCGTCGTGGCCTGCGCGAACAGCTCCTTGTAGGACCCGACGACGTACGGCGCAAGACGTTCGGCGATCGCCTCGCCCTCAGGATGGGAACTGATCGCGAGTTGTTCGACCAAGTCGGCCAGCAGCGGCGCCGGACGGGTCCAGGTGACGGGCGCGGAGTTGATGCCCTTCGCGGCATAGGCGGCCAGGACGGCGCGGTCGAGGACGGGACGCGCAGCGGGCGTCAAGGCCTCGCCGAGCATCGCGGCGACGAGCGTCTGGGTGAACAGGGCCCGGCGGATCAACGTGTCATCGCCCTGGTCGGTGGGCAGGTCGAACGGGTTGAACGCCACGCCCTTGGCACCGAGGCCCAGATGGGTGCCGCCCGTCGTCTCGGCCAGGGCCCGGTACTCGTCCTCCGGATCGATCACCGACACCTCGACGCCGTGATACAGCAGCCGCAGCGCTTCGAGCTTGGTGAAGTAGCTCTTGCCCGCACCGGACCGCGCCAGGACGACGGAGTTGTGGTTGTCCTGCGCGAACCGGTCCCACACCACGACACCGGAACTGGCGACGTTCACCCCGTACAGCACCTCATTGGAACCGGTCGGCGCGTTCAGGTCCGGGGACGCGAACGGGAACGACGCAGCAAGCGCGCTGGTGTCAAAGGTGCGGCGCTGCCGGATCGCGTCCGTTCCGAGCGGGAGCGTCGACACCCAGCCCTGCATGGCACGGAACGTGGTCGGCTGCGCGTCCAGCAGAAGGGACGCGGCCAGGGCGCGGACCTGCTGAACCTCGCCGTCCAATTCCTCGGCTCCCCAGGCGTGCACGGTGAGGTAGAGGCCGACGCGAAACAGGCGGCCGTCTCCGCGCGCCAGCGACGAAGCCAGATCGGCCGCATCGTCGGCGGCGGCCTCGACACTGAAGTCAGCAAGCCGGCCCGCCTCGGCGTTCGCGCGCGCACCGGACTCCAGCCGGGCGAGCTGCCGCCGGAGCCGCTGCGCGGCGACCATCGGCGGGATCGGCTCCACGTGCAGGGAGACGTCCAGACGCCCGGGATAGGTGAGCAGCGGCTCCAACCAGCCCGCGCCGACCTCGCGCGGATACCCGGTGACGGCGAAAGACGCGCAGCAGCCGTCCGGCAGCTCCAGGGATGAGGCGTTCACACGGAGTGCGGCGGGCGCGAGCAGATCACCCAGCCCCGCGCTCGTACCCAGGGCGTCTCCTTCGGTTGATGCGGGTGGGGTGACGGCGGCACGAATGAGTGCGGGCAGCTTCACCGGATCACCACCTGGGCGGCCGGCTGGCCGCTGGCTCGCACGATCGCGGCCAGAACGTGGGTGAGGTTCTCCCGGTCGAGGCTGCTCAGCGCCGAGGCGGGGAATGCGCCGCCGGTGGCCAGCGCGGCGGCTACCTGGAGGACGGCGGCCTCGCCCGCCGAGCACACCAGGCGCCCACACGCCAGCGCCGTGGTGGCCCGGTCCCACTTCACCCAGGCGAGGCTCTCTCCGTGGGCACCCGGGTCGGTGTCACGCTCGATGAACTGCGAACGGAAATCGGCACGTGTCAGCCAGAACCGGTGGATGATCAGCAGTTCGACCGCCGCGAGTTCCCCGCAGGTGCCTTGCGCGTAGCGGCGAAGCCCCTCGGCGAGCTCGTTGGCCGCCGGTCGCTGCGAACGCCGATGGGTGTGCATCATTCCGAGGCTCCTTCGATGGTGTGGGCAGTGACGGGCTGATCCAGGTCGGCGGGCGGAGCAGGCCGCTGGGAGCCGGGCGAGAACGCGTCCGACAGCACGCGGACGCAGGCGTCGGCGTCCAGGACCTCGGCCGTGACGCCGAACCCGGTCAGCGTCCGGACAGCTTCAACGGCGCGGCGGGTGACGACTGCGGCGCTCGCCTGGCGCGTGCGTCCTCGACGTCCCGTACCAGGGGCGGGCTGGTCGCGGACGACGACGAGCACTTCACGCACGAGCAGCGTGCGTGAGTCGCCCAGTTCGTCGAGGTAGGCGGCGTGGTCTTCGGCCGCTTGCCGCAACGCCGAGTGCGGCAGGTCGGGGGCGGATTCGGCCACCCGGGTGGCGAGGTCGGATAGGTCGACCGGTCGGGCCTGAATCAGAATCTGCACGGGGGCCTCAAGCGAGTTGAGCCATCGTCCGAAGAACCCGACCAGCGCGGCCTGCTCGGCGGCCGTGCGCAGCCCGAACGAGATCGTCCCCGCTCGCACCAGCGCAGCCGTCCCCTCACCGCCCAGGTCCATGACGCCGTCTTGGCGGACGGCACGGACCGGGAACCGCAGGGCGCCCGGCAATTCGCCTCGCACCCTGCACCAGGCCGGAGCCCGCGGAACCGGTTCGGGTGCCGCGACGAGCGTGCGCCGTCGGCGAAGGTGGGACAGCGCAGCGAGAACGTACCGGTCCAGGCCCATGCCGTCGCGCCGGCCGAGCGCCATCGCGCATCCCGCCGTCATCAGCGGGAAGCACAATCCGGCCGTGACCGCGACTGGCAGCAACGGCGAGACGGCGACGAACACCGACGCCGAGGTCACCGCGGTTGCGGCGAGGACGACGAGCTGACGCGCGGTGAGCCCGTACATGATCTTGTCTGGCTGCTCGACGTCGGCCGGGATGCGTGCCGACAGCGGCTCGTGATCGTCTTTCACCGGTTCCTCCTGCCGTGACGCCGGTAGCGGGGTGGGTCGAGCCGCACGAACCTGCGCGGTGCTGGACGACGCGGGGCCTCGGCCCGCCGGTAAGGGCGGGTCGGTGGCTGCGTCGGGATGCGCGGGTGCGGCCGGGCCGGACCACCCGCGCCCGTCCGGCCCGGGACGGGCGGGACGGGCGGCCGGTGCGGTGCGCCCCTGGGTCCCGCGCCGTGTCCGGCGCGGTGGTGGGCGCCGGTGCTCCCGTGCGCGGTGCTACGGGCCGCGTTCGCCGGGCCGGGGCGGGGACCGTGCCGCCGGTCGGGGCCGCGCGGTTCGCGGCATCGGGGGCCATGACCGGGCCCGCGATCGGGGCGCGGTGCCGGGCCGCCGTGCGGGCCACCGGACGGCCCACCACGGGGCCTGTTCGGGCCGTTCCGCCGTCGGTGTCCGCCACCGGGGCCGGAGCGGGTGCGTCCGGCGTTCGCGGTTGCCGCGCGTGCTCCACGGCCGACCCGCGCCGCCTTCCCGACAGCGCCCAGCACCGCGCCGACTCCCTTGTAGACGACGAAGGTCCGTACGAGCTGCGAGAGGATGCGCGGCTGGGCGGGCTGCCAGACGGTGCGCGCTACCCAGCGGGGGATGCAGATCAGGATGTACAGCAGCGCGATCACGAGCAGTAGGTCGATCAGCTCGGCCTGCTCGGTGGGGACACCGTAGAAGGTGTGGTTGTTGTCGTTGTGCTGTGACAGCAGCAGCCGCAGCGCGGTGATGAACACGAACGACTGGCAGACCTGGATCGCCAGGGCGCCGGTGATCCCGCGCCACCACAGCCGGGCGAGGCCATCGGTGAGCGGCAGCGCGTGGAACATCAGCGCGATCGGCGCGACGCCGATCAAAATCATGATGATCGCCAGCCGCATCACGTAGATGAAGGCGAGGATGCAGGCCAGGACGACGACCACGAGCGTGACGAGGACGAAAAAGATGCCCGCGGTGTTGACGGACGCGCCGACACCCTCGGCGAAGATGCGTCCGGCCTCGTCCGGGTCGATCTGGTCGGCGCCGCTCATGAGAATCGAGCGGGCGAGCCCGTTGGCGAGCTGGATGCCGTACCCGATCACGATGAGGCTGATGTTCATCGCGACGAATGAGGCCACCAGGCGCACGATCGCCTGCCCGGGGCCGGCGACGCCGGAGAAGGTCTGACCTGCCATCAGCAGCACGCCGGCGACCAGTACCAGGAGCACGAAGCAGGTATTGGCGATCACGCGGGACGTCGCCCAGATCTCCTCGGCCTGATTCATCGGCGCCGATCCGATCTCAGGCGTACCGAGCTGGGTGCTTGCGAGGAACCCCAGCACCGGCTTGAGGGCGCTTTTGGCCAGCGACCGGAACCAGCCGGTGATCGCTTCCTTGGTGTGGCAGCCCATGTCCACCCAGCCGCAGTCGTCCTCTTCCTCCTGAGCGTCTCCGGAGTCGCCGTCGTCCCCAGGGTCGAATGGGGCAACGGCGGACACCGCGCTCACGTGTTTAGGCGAAGGAGTGTCAGCGGTGGCGTGCAAGACCAGACTCAACACCGACGCACCCGCCAAAAGCCCAGCGGCGATCAGGCCGCACCTTCGCCGAGCCGTGCGGATCCAGGTCCACATGGTCAGGGCCCAACGATGTACTTGAGGATCTGTACCAGTACCGGGGCGAGCGCGGCGATGCCGTAGCCGATGGCGGCATTGCGCAGCGTGCGTTTCCCCGCCTCGGCCTCGCCGGGGTCGCCACCGGCCAGCAGATAGCGGACTCCACCGATCGTGGCGAACAGCGTGGCCAGCGCGACCAGCAGACCGACAATGACATTGCGCAGGTTGGAGATGACCTCCTGAAGACGGGCATTGTCCGGCGGAGCGGAAATGACGTGCGCCTCGGCCGCTGAGGCCAGTGTCGCGGCGATCACCAGGCCGCACACCAGAATGCCCACGCACCACAGCACAACCGCGGCGGCGAGACGACCACGGCTCACTTCAGGCCGGCGAGACGGAAGAAGATCGGACAGCGGACGGATGCTCAACGGGCAGCCCTCCAGGCATGTGCTGAGGCAGCGAGCGGGAATGGCGGTTACGGCCATCGGATGGAAAGTGAGAAACCACGGGGTGAAGACGGGCCGGGCCTTGCGGGTGTCCTCCTTCGGCAAGGGCACTCGGCGAACGGCCTGACGGATGGGGACCGGGTGACCATCCGGCCCGAGCCCGTCTTCAACCCCGGGTTTCTTTCACTAAGTAACTGGACCGCTCACACCCCGGTTTTGGACATCAGCGATGCGAAGTCGTCCCGCAGGCCCCCGTCGCGCATCGCGGCGACGAGACGCTTCTCGGCGCGGCTGCGGCGCTTCACCAGCGCCGCGTAAGACATCCCGATCCGGTCGCCGAGGGCGCCCAAGTTCACGCCCTCCAGTCGGGTCAAAGTGATGATCTCGGCCTCGAACGAGGTGATGACGTCCTGCCGGACGGCCGACTCCAGGAGCAGGTCCACGTGCCCCTCCGACGTGTCGGCGGGGTTGACCCGCGCCAGCGTGCAGGGGTCCACCGGGATCACCTGCGCGTGCCAGTGGTAGGCGCGCTGGACGGCCTTGGCCGACCGCCCCACCAGCCGCTGCGAGATCCGGGGCTGCTCCAAGTCGATCTCGTGTAGCGCCTCGCAGAACGCCGACAGCAGGTCCCCGGCCACCCGCGAGGTGCCGGCCCCCGGGTCGCCCTCCAGACCGCGCAGCCTGGTCCGCACGATCCCCTTCAGCCCGGGGAGCGCGACCCCGACGCATCCCATGACCCAGGACGAGCCCTGGTGGCGGGCGCGCAGCACCAGCTCCCTCCAGACGGCGTCACGGGCCTGCTGCCCGGTGGACGGGTGCAGCAGGATCGCCCGGACCTCGTCCAGCGCGATCACGCGGGCGGGCAGCCCGTGCCCGAGCGCCGCGCCGTCCACCGACAGCGGAGCCGGGCTGCGCGTCAGCAGATCGAACGTCGTCTCGGCGACGTCCAGGACGTGCCCGATCTCGGCACCGGAGCGGCGGGTTGGGCGGTCGGAGCGGTCGGCCGGACGGGCGGCGGTGACGGTGCTGGTCGTGGTCATGGGAACCCCCGAGAGGTCGGTGAAGCGGTCACCGACATCTCGGCAGAGCCCATGTGCAGATCATGAGCAGATGATCAGCAAGCACCCTCGACCCGATGTGCTCATGATCTGCTCAAAATCGCTGTGACCTGCGAAAACGTGATCTGCTGATCGTGTGCACATGCTGTCAGCGCCGTGAGGTCAAGCGCGCACATGTGTTGAGATTGCCGCTGACCAGCATGAACACCTGCACAGCAGAGCGCCGCACCAAGAAGGATCAAAACTCCGAGGCGAGCCGTTGCGACGCCGCTGCATGCGCAGAAAGTGAGAGGTCGCCTGCCGCCATAGCGGCTCGTCGGCAGCGGAGGTGCCGACAGTGGAGAGCGATGCGGAGCGGGCGAACTGCCCTGCTTCTGGACATGCGTGCCGTTAGCCGCATCTCCTATCAATTGCACGGGCGCGATCCGGGAAGCGAGGCGGGGGTACATAGGCGAGTGCGAAGGGGAGTGGTCCAAGCAAGACGGCAATCGGGGGAATGGTGACGAAGTTCGGAACCGCGTTCGCGGTGGGGACGATCGCGTTTGTGGTGCTCACTGGCTGCGGAGGAGGCAACGAGAAGGAAGCCGGACGCACCGGAGCCGGTGAAGAGACCACCGGTCGAAGCCCAGTTCAAACCTCCTCGCCCACTCCTTCCGGCGAGGTGTTGCCCACGCTGGAAGTCGGCAAGCCCCTGCCTGTGAACCTGAGCAACAGCGGAACCGACGAGTCCAGCACGGCCAGCGAGCAGTTCACCCTCAAGAAGATCGACAGGTTTAAGACCTACGCCGACAGGTTTACAGACGAGACACAGCGAGCCCAGAACGGCGAATTCGTATGCCTCGTGCTCGATATCAAGAACGTGGGCACGGCTGAGGGTGACACCTACACCTCCGCGCACTGGGTAGGCGCAGACGGCGAGGTGGTGTCCAGCATTGACACCATCGGTGGTGTCTGCGAGGCCAAGGGCCTGCCCGACAGCATTCTCGGCCAGGACAGCCCCGGACCCGGGCAGTACATATCAGGAACGATCAGCTACGACGTACCAACCGACCAACCAGGCGCGATCGCCGTCGAAGACCGAAACGGAATGCTGCTCTTCCGGATCAACTACGCACCGGAATCGGCTACCGTAAAAGTCACCCAGTAACAGGATGGGGAGGGGAACACGCATGGCTCAGAAGGTCATAGTTCAGATGACAGACGACCTCGACGGGGACGAGGCCCACGAGACGGTGTCGTTCGCCATCGACGGCAAGGCGTACGAGATCGACCTCAGCGAGAAGAACGCCGACAAGCTTCGCAGCACTCTGCACCCGTTCATGGACAGCGGGCGTCGGCTCAAGGCCATCCGAGGCGGCAAGGCCACGGCTCGCGGCACCAGTAGCCGGGAGCGCAGCGCCGAGATTCGCGAGTGGGCGAGATCCGCCGGCATCAAGGTGAACGACCGCGGGCGCATCCCCGCCAACGTCATCGAGCAGTACGAAGTGGCTCACTAGCCGAACGCGCGTAGAGGGGCCCACCTATACCGGGTGGGTCCCTCTACGTGGTGTGCCCAGCATGGGCGATCGCTTGGGGGTGTAAGTCCCCTGGAGGAAGAGGTGGTGCTAACTCCGAGCCGGAGGCAACTGCGTCGTCGTGAGGCGGGGTGGGAAGGAAGCCCGAGGCGAAACCCTGCACCGAGGAACACGAACCGCGTATGAGGCCGGACGAGCTTGGGTGAGCCCGCCATGGAGGGTGAAGCCCGTCATCACCGACAGGGCTGTCAGGTAGACGCGGCGGGCGCAGGGGGAAGGTGGTCGTTCTTACCTGGGGAGATCTGCCGGGGTGTCGGTTGGGCTGTCGTTGTCGCCACGCTGACGGGTCTGGGCCGTGAGGCTGGGGTCTGACCTGGCAGAAGTCAGCAGAGGCCGTAGTACCGGTGAGGGGAACGGACAATCAGCCGGGAAGGGCCGAACGTCTAGTAGAGCGGAGGAATCGGTGCGGCTCGTGCCGGTCGCTTTGATCGCAGTCATCCCACGGATGTGGGCCCGCGGTGTGAGGGGCCGGTGAATCCCGGTGAGTAGCGCAGTGGAGCGTAGCGGCAGGTCGGCGCCCGTCGAGGAGGCCGTGAACCCCGGCCAGGAGGTGTCGTTGTGGGAGCGGATGCTCTCGCCGGGCAACCTGTTCGGGGCGTTGAGGCGGGTTGAGGCCAATCGGGGTGCGCCCGGTGTGGACGGCATGACCACGGAGGAATTGCGTCCGTGGCTGGTCGGGCATTGGGCGGGGGTCCGGGAGGCTTTGAACGCGGGCACGTACCGGCCGTCGCCGGTCCGCCGGGTGGTGATCCCCAAACCCGGAGGGCGTGGTGAGCGGATGCTGGGGGTGCCCACTGTGCTGGATCGGATGATCCAGCAGGCGATTGCGCAGGTGCTCACGCCGGTCTTCGATCCGGAGTTTTCGGGTTCGTCGTTCGGGTTCCGTCCCGGCCGGTCCGCTCATCAGGCGGTCAGGGTCGCGCGGCGGGCCATCGCCGATGGGCATCGCTGGGTCGTGGACGTCGATCTGGAACGGTTCTTTGACCGGGTCAACTTCGATGTGCTCATGGCGCGGGTGGCGCGCAAGGTCATCGACCGAAGACTCCTCAAGCTCATTCGGGCGTATCTGGAGGCCGGGGTGATGGTCGATGGGATCGTTCAGGCGACGCAGGAGGGGACTCCGCAGGGGTCGCCGCTGTCGCCGATCTTGTCGAACATCATGCTGGACGATTTGGATGCCGAGTTGTGGGAGCGCGGTCACCGGTTCGTGCGCTATGCCGACGACGTCCGCGTCTTCGTGCGCAGCAGGCGGGCCGCTCACCGGGTCCTCGACAGCGTAACCAGCGTGGTCGAGGGGCGGTTGAAACTCAAGGTGAACCGGGAGAAGTCCTCGGTCCGGCATGCGTCGGAGGCGACGCTGCTGGGGTTTGGGTTCTACTTCTCCCGCGCCGGGGTGGGCATACGGGTCGATCCCAGGGCGGTCAAACGCCTCAGGGACCGGATCCGGAAGCTGACGTCCCGGAGGTGGAGGGTGCCGATGCCCTACAGGATCGGCATCCTCAACCGGTTCATCACCGGGTGGATGGCCTACTTCCGGCTCGCGCAGCTGTCTCATCGGCTTCGTGAGCTGGACAAGTGGCTGTATCGCCGGATGCGGCAGATCCGCTGGAAGGAATGGAAACGGTACTCGGCCAAACGCCGGAACCTGCGCAAGCTGGGTATCCCCGACCGCATTGCGGCCGAGTGGGCTGCCAGCAGCAAGGGCTACTGGCGGATCGCCGGGTCGGCCGTCCTCCAGCGCTCCCTGCCCACCGCCTACTGGGAAGACCTTGGCCTGCTGGGACTACAAGCCACCTGGCGCAGGCTCAGAACAACGGCTTGACGAACCGCCGGATGCGGGCCCGCATGTCCGGTGGTGTGAGAGGAGGGCCGGGCGACCCGGCCCTCCTACTCGATTATCCGAAGAGGACACCTTGGCGGTGCGGCCAGCACCGGAGCAGAAACCTGGGCCGGGCGTGTCCAAAATCGGGCAGGCCGCCGTCCAGTTACTTAGTGAGACAGGGGACCGGGCGACCATCACGGGTCACCCGATATGACCAGCACCAACAAGCCGAACTCGACACCCGCCAGCGGCGCGCGGCAGCTCCTGCCGCTCAGCGTCTGGCTCTGCCCGGACGACACCACCGAGCAGCCCACCCACGACGCGCGGCCCTGCCAAGGTCCCGCCCACCGGGCACCACGCACCCGCACTTGTGAACGGCACCTGGGCACCATCAGTTCCGGGCTCGCGCGCCACCTCATCACCACCACTACCGGCGAAGGCGACGTCATCGCCGAGGCGTTCACCACCAACTCCGCTGTCCTGGGTGCGGCGGCCGAACTCGACCGGCGCGCCGTCGGATGCATCCCGCACTTCCCGCTCGCCCAGCACATCGGCGCGCGACTACGCGCCCACCTGCCGCACGAACACCTCGGCCGAGTCGCGATGCGGTCGTGCCGCGCCGACCAGATGCACCTGGGGATCGCCGACCACTCCGGACACGTCGCGCTGGTCATCGCGGTCCCGCCCACGGTCGGCAGCCGCACCACCGAACCAAAGCCCAGGCAGGCGCGAGGAGCGTGCCCGGCGTGCCTTTCGGACGTCCTGACCGACAGCGCCTTCCACGCCCAGTCATTCCTGCCGGCCGCCTACCGGGTGCTGCGGCCCGGGGGCCACCTCGCCGTAGTGACCACGGCCAGGCACCACAACGGGCACCTCATCGACCCCGCGCCGGGGATCATCCGCGAGGCGCGCAAGGCCGGGTTCCGCTACAGCCAGCACATCATCGCCGTCCGCGTCCCCGTCGAAGGCGACACCCTTCTCATCCAGGCCGGTCCCGGCAGCCTCGGGCAGCTCCGCGACATCCGTTCCCGGGCCCTGCCACCCGCGGCCCGAGTGCACGCTGACGTCTGCATCCTCACGCGACCGGGCAACAGCGGCCAGGAAGGTGACCGATGAACACCAGCTCCCACACCGAGACCCGCATGCTCGCGTCCGTGCTGCTCACCGGGCAGCAGCCCTCACGCCTCCAGCGCAAGGGCCGCTACACGCCCGAGTCGATGACCCACCCGGCCAAGATGCTCCCCGCGATCGCCGCCCATGTCATCGCCACCTACACCGAACCCGGCGACCTGGTGATCGACCCCATGTGCGGCATCGGAACCACCCTGGTCGAAGCCGTCCACCAGGGACGCCAGGCCACCGGCATGGAGTACGAGGCGCACTTCGCGCAGATGGCCGCCGGTAACCTCCGCCACGCCCGCGCCCAAGGAGCCACCGGCACCGGACAGGTCGTCCACGGCGACGCCCGCAACATCGCCACCGCCCTCGCCGACCTCACCGGAACAGCCGCGCTCGTCCTGACCTCGCCGCCCTACGGGGCGACCACCCACGGGCAGGTATGCACCGGCCGAGACAATGGCGGCGGAAAGATCGACAAGTCCCACAACCGCTACTCCACCGACCGCCGCAACCTCGCCCACCGCCCGACCGCCGAACTCGTCGCCGGATTCGGGCAGATCCTCACCGGATGCGCGGCCCTGCTGCGCCCCGGCGGAGTCATCGCCGTCACGGTCCGCCCCTTCCGCGTCGCCGGCGAACTCGTCGACCTGCCGGGCCAGGTCATCACCGTCGCCGAAGACAACGGCCTGGTCCTGGCCGACCGGTTCGCGGCCCTGCTGTGCGGACTCCGCGACGGGCAGATCGTCACCCGCGCGTCGTTCTTCCAAATGATCGAATCCCGCCGCCTCCGCGAACACGGCATCCCCGCCATGGCCACCGCCCACGAAGACCTCCTGGTTTTCATGCCTGTGGAGAAGGGGCGCCGCACGGCCGGAGAGGCACCCCGCCTTGACCTTGACGGCGGAGGTGTGCCGTCATCCCCGGACCGGCTTGACATCGGGACCACCGACGCCGACATCCGGCGGACAGGGACGCGGTGACCAGGCCGGACAAGCAAACCCGGAGTGACAACGAGGAGCTGACGATGACCTGGCGACTGGTCCAGGCGGAGCCGTCCGTTCAGGCGCAGCTCACCCGGGTGCAGGCACACGCGATCAAGGAGGTACTCACGTGGTGGACCAGGTACGCAGCCCGATCCCACTCGACGTCTTCACCAGAGGAACCCACAGCAGCCGATCCGCAGGACTGACCGGACCCGGCGGAGGGTTCCAGCTGGACGGTCCGCTCAAGGTGGCGTTCGCGGGCCGGACCTCAACCGAGGACAAGCAGGACCCGACACTGTCGCTTCCGCGTCAGCTCGCCAACAGCCAGACCGCCCTGCACACATCCCTGCCGGGACGTGCGGTGATCGTCGCGCACTTCTACGACATCGAGTCCGGGCGCAAGGACCTCGCCGCGCGCGGGTTCGGACGCGGGCACGAGCGGTTCAACATCCCGGTTCCGCGTGACGGCGGCATCCAAGACCTGCTGTTGGAAGCGTCCCAGGGGGATCGGCGGTTCGACGCGGTGATCTGCGAGTCGGTCGACCGGATCGCACGTCGGACCTACATCGGCACTCAGATCGAGAACACCCTGGAGAAGCTCGGCATCCCGCTGTGGGCGTCCGACGAACCGATCACCCTGAACGGAAAACGCTCCTCCCAGGTGCTCACGCGGCGGGTGAAGCAGGGCGTGGCCGAGTGGTACGTCCTGGAGATGCTGGAGAAAGCCTGGGGCGGCTTCGAAGCCCACACCGAACAGGGCTTTAACGTCGGGCGACCTCCGTACGGGTACCTGGCGGACAAGGTTCCTCACCCCGTCGCCGCTCGCCGCGAACAGGGAGCCACCAAACATGTCCTGGCTCCCGACCCGGTGCGCGGCCCCGTAGTGCGGACTATCTTCGAGATCCGCGTCAGTGAGCGCCTCGGCTACCAGGCCATCGCCGACCGACTCAACAACGATCTGGATCGCTACCCGCCGCCCGTCGCAACCGCGAAGCACCGCAGCGTGGGCAGATGGACCTACTCCTCGGTCCGAGAGGTGCTGACCAATCCCAAGTACACCGGCTACATGGTGTGGAACCGCAAGGCGACCACCTCGGCAGGAGGCCGGAACAACCCTCCCGAGGCGTGGATCTGGTCGAGCGCACCCACCCATCCCGCTCTGGTGAGCGTCGAAGCCTTCACTGACGCCCAGAAGGTCGCCCGTGACCGGGAGGGCTCCCGCAGCTGTCCGGGGCCCAACACCGCGCACGCCGACACCCGCCGCTCCTACGGGCTCCGTTCCTACATGACCTGCGGACTGTGCGGGCGGCGGATGTTCGGCAAGGAGAGCCGGGGCCGCATCTACTACATCTGCCGTCCCGCTCGTGCTTACCGTCCCGAAGGGCACCCGGCGAGCATTTGGGTCCGCGAGGAACCGCTCATGGCGGGCCTGACCGAGTTCTTCAACCGTGAGATCTTCGGACCCCACCGCCGTGAACGCCTGCGCGTGCTGCTCGCCCGGGTCGATGACAGGCACCTCCACGAACATCGGGAACGCCTGGTGGCTGTCGAGCGACAGATCGCGGAGTTGAAGCGGCGCAAGGAACGCGTCCTCGACTCCTTGGAGACCGCCGACGACCCCACACCCGCCTTCGTCAACTCCATCAACGAACGCACCACACGCATCGGCGCGGACCTGGAGGCCAAACAGACCACGCTGCGCGAACTGCGGGAGGAGATTCCGGTGGCACCGTGTCCCCAACTCCTGGACCACTACCCGACCGGGACGGTCGACCTAGACCTGCTACCTGAGCCGACCCTGCGGCGCCTGCTGGACGCCTTCGCCGTCCAGATGCGCCACGACAAGCAGAGCAACCAGGTCGACGTTCAGGTCACGATCACGCCCGAAACGGCGGACACGCAACTACGGGCCGCCAATGCGGCGATCATGGGGGACGACGGCGGAGCGGATGGTGGTCTTGCAGCCATGCGCGTGGTACCCCCTACCGGATTCGAACCGGCGCTACCGCCTTGAAAGGGCGGCGTCCTAGGCCGCTAGACGAAGGGGGCCCGGATGTGGCGAGGTTGGCTGCCACGCGACTCGGCCAAGTGTAGAGGACGGGACGGGGCGGCGTGCAAACGGTTACTCGGGATCGGGGGAGCGGGTGGGGGATTCGCTGCTGGTGGGGGTCGGGCTGCGGGACGGCCAGTCGGACGGGAACTCCGACGGGAACGGGGAGGACGGGGACGGGGGCGGGGACGAGGCGGGCGGCTGCGGGCTGATGGGGCGGTCGGGGGCGGGTTCCAGGTGGCGTTCGATGTGGGCGGAGGTGAGGCCGAGGCCGCCGAGGCGCAGGTCGTCCCAGCCCTGGAGGCGGTGGGTGGCGCGGCTGAAGTACAGGACGGACAGTTCGATGGGGGTCGGCTCCTCGTGTTCGAGGCCGCGGAGGCCGGCGCCGCCGGTGGACCCCTGGACGAACAGGCGGGTGCCTGTGGGCAGGAGCTTGGTGGAGCGGGCGTGGGCGTGGCCGCCGAGGATGAGGGGGGTCAGGCCGGTGAAGGCCTCGCCCTCGGTGGGGTCGTGGGTGACGACGAGGTCGGGGGTGGTGCCGGCGGCGCGGAGCCCGTTCGCGAGGCGGAGGCCCTCGGCGCGGATCGCGTCGGCGCCGGTGAAGTCGTCGCGGGTGCTCTTGTCGGGGGTGAAGCGGGGGTCGCCGACGCCGTAGATGCGCAGGCCCTCGACCTCCTGGGTCTTGCCGTTCAACACGACGGCGTTCTCCTGGTCGGCGACGGCCTCCTCGGTGCCCACCGAGTCGTGGTTGCCGCGGACGTAGACGTAGGGGACCTTCAGGTTGGAGATCTCGTCGGCGAACTTGTCCTCGGCTTCGCTGCCGTGGTCCATGAGGTCGCCGGTGTCGACGATGATGTCGACCTTGAACTGGGTGGTGACGGACTTGATCACGTTCCAGGCGGCGGGGTTGAGGTGGATGTCGGAGACGTGCAGGACGCGGATGGTGGACGGGTCCGGCTCGTAGGTCGGGAGGGTCGAGGTGGTCGCGTACAGCTCGGAGACGTTGCCGACGAGGCGGGCGAGCTGGGCGCGGTACTCGGAGAAGCGCTGGACGATGCTGCGGGCGTCGCCGACGATCTGGGGGGCGTTGGCGAGCAGGCCGGTGTAGCGGGGTTCGGCGATGGAATGGGGGTTGAACGTCGCCCAGGTCAGGATGGTGACGGCGACGAGGCCCAGCGCGGTGGACGTCATGCCGAGGATGGCGTGCCGCCAGGACCGGAAGAGGGCCAGGCCGGCGATGAAGCCGGCGGCGAGGGCGATGAGGGCGGCGCGGACGAGGAGGTCGACGACGCCGTCGCGGATCTGGTCGGCGATCCGGTCGGTGAGGCGGTCGATCTCGGTGTCGTTCTCGATCAGCTTCTGGGCCTGCTCGGGGCGCACGTCCTTGAGGCTCGCCTCCAGTGACACCGGGCCCCAGTGGGTGTCGAGCTGGAGGGAGCCGAGCGGCGGCAGTTCCAGGTTCGTCCCGCCGTGCAGGGACGGGTGGAGGCTGAGCTGGACGTCGGTGGGCCCGACGGGGGTCACGGTGCGTCCGCCGAGGAGGAGGCCGACGTAACCGGCGCCCAGGCCGACGACCACGACGAGGAGGAGCCGGGACGCGCGGCCGGTGACGACCGGGCGGACGCGGCGGGTGACCGGGGACCAGAATGCCCGGACGCGGGCGCCGGCCGCCGCGGCGCGGGCTCTGGCGGGGGCGGAGCGGTCGAGGAGGTGGCGGGGGATTCTCAGGAAGCGGGAGACGCTGAGACGCAGGATCGCGAGGGTGCCGGCCAGCGCGGCGCGAACCTTGGGCACGTGTTCCCCTTCTGTCGAGCAGAATGGCCAGTGTGATCGAGTTGTCGCGTGACGCGTTCGAGGACCTGGTGGGCGAGGCCCTCGACACGATTCCACCCGAGTTGACCGCCCGCATGCGCAACGTCGTCATCGTCGTCGAGGACGATGCGCCTGAACGCGGACTTCTCGGCCTGTACCAAGGCGTACCCCTCACTGAGCGCGGCGACTGGTACGGCGCCGTCCTTCCCGATCACATTTCGATCTACCGCAATGAGATTCTCGAAATTTGTGACACCCCGGACGACGTGGTGGAAGAGGTTCGGATCACCGTGGTGCATGAGATCGCTCACCATTTCGGGATCGATGACCGGAGGCTACACGAACTCGGATACTGAGCCGGTGAATTGCGCACTGTAGGTCACACAACTGCCACGCAGCGTGAGTTAATGGAAGGGTCGCCCAACACCGGGCGGGCTGAACTGGAGCGTGCGTGGCGGGAAGGCAGACCGGGCGGCATCGTCGTCCCCCGGAGCAGCAGGCGACCTACCGCGAGGTGTTCGCGGTCGGTGAGTTCCGTGCCCTGTGGCTGGCGCAGGCGCTGTCGTTCATCGGAGACCAGCTGGCACAGGTCGCCCTGGCCGTCCTCGTGTACGACCACACCAGGTCGGCGCTGCTGACCGCGCTGGTGTACGCGCTGACGTACATTCCGCCGATCGTGGGCGGGCCTGTGCTCTCCGGGCTGGCCGACCTGTTCCCCCGCCGCACCGTCATGGTCGTCTGCGATGTGGTGCGGGCGGGGCTCGTGACGTTCATGGCGCTGGTGCCGATGCCGGTCGCCGCGCTGTCGGTCCTGGTGTTCTTGACGGTCCTGTTCGGCACCCCGTTCTCCGCGGCCCGCGCCGCGACCCTCCCGGACGTGCTGGAGGGCGACCGGTTCGTGGCGGGGACGGCGATCAACAACATCACCCACCAGGGCACGCAGATGCTCGGGTTCCTGGCGGGCGGCGCGGTCGTCGCCGTCGTCGGGACGCATGAGGCGCTCGCCCTGGACGCGCTGACGTTCGGCGCCTCGGCCGTCATCCTGATCGGCGGGCTGCGGCGGAGGGCGGCGCCCAAGCGGCGGCGCGGGGGCGACTCGCTCGGCCTGTGGCGCGGCACGCGGGACGGTGCGCGGCTCGTGTTCGGCGACCCGGTGCTGAGGTCGCTGGTGCTGTTCGCGTGGCTGTGCGCGTTCTACGTGATCCCGGAGGGGCTCGCCGCGCCGTATGCGGCGACGTTCGGCGGCGGCGCGGTCACGGTGGGCCTGCTGCTGTCGGCGATGCCGACGGGGATGGTCGTGGGCGCGCTGCTGTTCAGCCGGTTCGTCCGCCCCACGAACCGGCTGCGCGCGATGGGGTGGATGTCGATGCTCGCGTGCCTGCCGCTGATCGGGGCGGGCCTGCACCCGCCGCTGTGGGGCGTCGTCGTGCTGTGGGCGCTGTCGGGCGTCGGCAGCGCCTACCAGCTCGCCGCCAACGCGGCGTTCGTGACCGCGGTGCCGGCGGCGGGACGCGGGCAGGCGTTCGGTCTCGCCCAGTCCGGCATCCTCGCCGGGCAGGGCGCAGGCATCCTCGTCGGCGGCGCCATGGCGCAGGTCCTCGGGCCGGAGACGGTGGTGGCGCTCGCGGGCGTGGTCGGCCTGTCGGCCGCGGCGATGCTCACGCTCGTGTGGAACCGGCTCCGCGGCGGTGTCATCGGCGGCGTCCGGGAGCGCGCCGAGCCCGTCGTCGTCGCCGCGTCCCACGCGGGCGGCGACGACCTGCACGGCGGCGTCAGCCGCTCGGCGTCCGCCTCCTAGGCGCCCGCGATCGAGGGCGCCCGGCCTCCACCGCTCGGGCCGCGTCCTAGGCGTTCGTGCGGTTCTTGTTCTTGTTGACCGCGTCCTTGGACTTCTGGACGGCGTCCTGGATGGTCGGGGAGTCGCTCGCCTTCTTGAACCAGTCCTCGGCGAGCGACTTCGGCGCGCCCTCCTCGGGGATGATCACCCAGGCGATGGCGTACAGCGCGATCCCGGCGCCGCCGAACAGGGTGAAGACGGCGAGTCCGAGCCTGATGATGTTGGCGTCGACGCCGAGGTACTGCGCGGCGCCCGAGCAGACGCCGGCGAGGATCCGGCCGTCGCGCGTGCGTCGCAGCTTCTTGTCGGTGCTTTCCGGGGTTCCGGTGGTGTTCTTCTCCATGTCCATGCCTCGATCATGCCCATCGGCGGGCGACTCTTACATCCGGATTCGCCCTGATCGATCCCTGAGTGAACCCCTGCCCGGTCCCAGTGCCGTCCCCGACGTACCCTCATGGGCGGAACCGCCCCGCAGGAGGAGGCCGACATGGACGTGCTGCGCGTCGACGACCAGCTCACCGACGAGGAACGGATGGTCCGCGACACCGTGCGCGCCTTCGTGGCGGAACGGGTCGCGCCCCGGGTGGCCGGCTGGTTCGAGGACGGCACGTTCCCCGTCCGGGAGCTGGCCCCCGAGCTGGGCAGGCTCGGGCTGCTCGGCATGCACCTGAAGGGCCACGGCTGCGCCGGGATGAGCGCAGTCGCGTACGGGGTGGCGTGCCGCGAACTGGAGGCCGCCGACTCGGGGCTGCGCAGCTTCGTCTCCGTCCAGGGGTCCCTGGCGATGGCGGCGATCCACAAGTACGGGTCGGAGGAGCAGAAGGGCGAGTGGCTGCCGAGGATGGCGGCGGGGGAGGCGGTCGGCTGCTTCGGCCTGACCGAGCCCGACCGCGGCTCCGACCCCGGCACCATGCTGACCCGCGCCCGCCGGGACGGCTCCGACTGGATCCTGAACGGCGCCAAGATGTGGATCACCAACGGGTCCGCCGCCGACATCGCGGTCGTGTGGGCGCAGGCCGACGACGGCATCCGCGGATTCCTCGTCCCGAAGGGCACGCCCGGGTTCACGACGGGCGACATCCACCAGAAGATGTCGCTGCGCGCGTCGGTCACGTCCGAGCTGGTCCTGGACGACGTGAGGGTCCCCGCGGACGCGATGCTCCCAGGGGTGCGGGGTTTGAAGGGGCCGCTCGGCTGCCTGTCCGAGGCGCGCTACGGCATTCTGTGGGGCGCGATCGGCGCCGGACGGTCCTGCTACGAGACGGCCGTCGAGTACGCCAAGACCCGTGAGCAGTTCGGCAAACCCATCGGGTCGTTCCAGCTCACGCAGGAGAAACTCGCCTGGATGGAGGTCGCGCTCGGGCAGGCCGGCCTCGTCGCCCTGCACATCGGGCGCCGCAAGGACGAGGGGACCGTCACGCCGCAGCAGGTCTCGTTCGGCAAGCTCGCGAACGTCCGCGCCGCGCTGGACGTCGCCAGGCAGGCCCGCACCGTCCTCGGCGCCAACGGGATCACGCTCGAATACCCGGTGATCAGGCACATGAACAACCTGGAGAGCGTCCTCACCTACGAGGGGACGCAGGAAGTGCATCTGCTCACGCTCGGGAAGGCCGTCACCGGCCTGGACGCGTTCCGTTAAGGAGGGCTTGAACCCTCCACGTAGGGTTATTGACTGGACGTCCTGCCACGGACCTGGGCAGACTCACCCGCCCAGGTCGGATCTACCAGAGGGAGCGGCATGAGAGTCGGCATCGTCGGGGCCACCGGACAGGTCGGGGCCAAGATGCTCGAAATCCTGGCCGAACGCGGATTCCCCGTCGACGAGCTGCGGCTGTTCGCCTCGGCCCGGTCGGCGGGACGCAAGCTGCCGTGGAACGGCGCCGAGGTCACCGTCGAGGACGCGGCGGCCGCCGACTACTCCGGCCTGGACGTCGTGCTGTTCTCCGCGGGCAAGACCACCTCGAAGGCGCTCGCGCCGAAGGTCGCCGCCGCCGGCGCCGTCGTGATCGACAACTCTTCGGGCTGGCGGCTGGACCCCGACGTCCCGCTCGTGGTCGCCGAGGTCAACCCGCACGCCGTGGCGAACCGCCCCAAGGGGATCATCGCCAACCCGAACTGCACCACGATGGCCGCGATGCCGGTGCTGCGGCCCCTGCACGACGAGGCGGGGCTGTCCGCGCTCGTCGTGTCGACGTACCAGGCCGTGTCCGGCAGCGGCCTCGCGGGCGTCGCCGAGCTGCACGACCAGGCGTCCAAGGTCGTCCAGAACGCCGACCGGCTCACCAACTCCGGCTCCGCCGTGGAGTTCCCGGAGCCGGGCGTGTACGTGCGGCCGATCGCGTTCAACGTCCTGCCGATGGCCGGGTCGATCGTCGAGGACGGCCTGGCGGAGACCGACGAGGAGCAGAAGCTCCGCAACGAGAGCCGCAAGATCCTGGAGATCCCGGAGCTGAAGGTGTCGGGCACCTGCGTCCGCGTACCCGTCTTCACCGGGCACTCCCTGCAGGTCAACGCCCGGTTCGACCGTCCGATCAGCCCGGAGCGGGCCGGTGAGCTGCTGGCGGGCGCCCCCGGCGTCGTCCTGTCGGACGTCCCGACGCCGCTGCAGGCCGCCGGCCAGGACCCGACGTACGTGGGCCGCATCCGCCGCGACGAGACCGTCGACAACGGCCTCGCCCTGTTCTGCGCGGGCGACAACCTCCGCAAGGGCGCGGCCCTCAACACCGTCCAGATCGCCGAACTGGTCGCCGCCGAATAGCGGCCGGGTACGTCTAGCTCGCGCGGCTGCCCCGGACCTCCAGGGAGTCCAGGAGGGCGGCGGTGCTGCGGGCGATCTCTTCGACGGCCCGGTCGAACGCCTCCGCGTTGTGGGACGCGGGGGCGCGGAACCCCGAGATCTTGCGGACGTACTGGAGCGCTGCCGCCCGGACGTCCTCGTCGGTCACGTCGGCGGAGTACGGCGGACGGAGCGTCTTGATGCTGCGGCACATGCCCCCATTGTGCCTCGGGCCCCGGACGTTTCACGGCCGGACGTTCACGGCCCCCCGGCGCTGCGAGCGCCGGGGGGCCGGGCGGGGGGCGGGGTCCCCGGTGGTGCGGCGGTGTGCACGATCCGGGCCGAGATTCGTCCCGTGCGACCGCCTGCGGTCAGCCCTGGGGGGCGGGGGGCTGTCCAAAAATGCACCGTGACGACCGGCCGGGTCAACGGATCAAGCCGCCACTGGATTTTCAATGCCGCTGAACAGGGCCGTGGAAAACTCTGAAACCGGCTCCTGAGCAGCGCGGACGCCCCCCTACTTGGTGATCGTTATGTTGTCCAGCCCGGCCTCCACGAGGCTTCCGGTGCCCGCGTCGGCGGCCTCCACGAGGATGCGGACGGTCTGCCCGGCGTAGGCGGAGACGTCGGCGCTGTGCGTCTGCCAGTTGCCCGACCGGTTCGTCGCCGCGCCCGCCTGGTTCAGGACGGTCGTCGACCCGTTCGGCCCCACGACCGACACCCGCAGGAAGTCGGACGAGGAACTGTTGTCCAGGTGGGCGAGGTACCAGGCGAACGACAGGGTCCGCGTCCCGGCCGGCAGCGGGATCTCCGCCGACCGGATGCTGCTGGTGCCGCCGTCCAGGTCGTAGGACCCGGCGCCGGACCCGGCCGCGGCGCCCGTCGTCAGCGCGCCGCTGCCGCCGGCCGCGGACAGCTGGAGGCTGGTGCCCGACCAGCTCGTCGGCTGCGGGGTACCGCGCTCCCACGTGCCCGCGGTGGCCGAGTCGGTGCCGCCCGGGTCGGCCGTCCAGGAGGTGCCGGATTCGAGGTCGTCGGAGTAGACGGTGTCACCGGGCGGCTCCTGCGTCCCGCCGTCGCCGCCCAGCGTCCAGACGGCGTGGGCGATGGCGTCGGAGTTGCGGTCCAGCGCGGTGTCGTTGATGTTGGACGTGGTGTCGCAGTACGCGTGGTAGCAGCGGTCGAACGCGACGCCGGCCTGGCCGCCCCACATCTGCGCCTGCGCGGACGTCTTGCGTCCTTCGGCGCCGGTGAACAGCCCGCCGGCGGGGATGCCGACCCGGATGAACGGGCCGTAGTCGGAGCGTCCGTCGAACGCGGTGTCCTGGACGGGCACGTTGATGGTGGCGAAGTGGCTCCGCAGCACCTGTTCGATCTCGGCGGAGCCGGCGGGGCCGCCGCTTCCGCTGGACCCGTCGCCGTCGTAGGCGAAGTAGCCGGGGTTGGGGGAGCCGATCATGTCGAAGTTGAGGTAGCCGCCGATGTCCGACCGTTCGCCGGACGACAGGTTGTTGACGTAGTACGTCGACCCGACGAGGCCGAGTTCCTCGGCGCCCCACCAGGCGAACCGCAGGTGCCGGTCGGGCTGGTAGTCCTCCCGGGCGACGGCGAGCGCCGTCTCCAGGATCGCGGCGGAACCGGAGCCGTTGTCGTTGATCCCGGGCCCCGCGGTGACGCCGTCGAGGTGCCCGCCGACCATCAGGGTGTCGTTGGTGTCGCCGCCCGGCCAGTCGGCGATCAGGTTGTAGCCGGTGGCGCCGCTGTAGCTGAACGACTGGATGCTGGTCTGGTATCCGGCCGCGTCCAGCCTGCCCTTCACGTAGTCGAGGGAGGCGCGGTAGCCGGGACGGCCGTGGGCGCGGTTTCCGCCGTTGCTGTCAGCGATGTTCTGGAGCTGCGACAGGTGGGCCTTGACGTTCGCGAGCGGGATGTCGGGGGCGGCCACGGCCGCGGAGGGCGCCGCCGACGCGGTGGCGCCGGGCAGGAGGGCGGCCACCAGCAGGGCCGCCGTGCCCAAGGTCGCGATCTTGCGCGATCTCATGTGTTCCTCCAGTGGGAGAGCGGCCCGTGACGGGGGAGCGGGCCCCGTCACGGGCCGCGGACGGGGGGCGGTCAGGAACTGGTGATCAGGATGTTGTCGATGCCGGCCTCGACGAGGCTGGCGGTGCCGGCGTCGGCCGCGTCGACCACGATGCGGACGCTCTGGCCGGCGTAGGCGGACAGGTCGTACGTCGCCGTCCGCCACGCCCCGCCGTTGTTCGCGGCGGCGCCGGCCTGGTTCAGCACGGTGCTCGACCCGTTCGGCCCGACGACGCGGACCCGCAGGTAGTCGGCCGTCGAGCTGTTGTCCAGGTGGGCGAGGTACCAGGAGAAGCTCAGCGACAGGGTGCCGCTGGGCAGGCTGATCGCCGGCGACCGGACGCTGGTGACGCCGCCGTCGAGGTCGTAGCTGCCCGCGCCCGTCCCGGCCGCCGCGCCGGTGACCAGGTCGGCGCTGCCGCCGGCCGCGCCGATCTGCAGGTTCGTCCCCGACCAGCTGGTCGGCTGCGGGGTGCCGCGCTCCCAGGCCCCCGCGGACGCGGTGTCGGTGCCGTCAGGGTCGGTCGTCCAGCCCTGGCCGGACTCGAAGTCGTCCGAGAAGACCGTGCCCTGCTGGCCGTCGCCGACGGTCAGCGTGAACGTGGCGGTCCGCTCGACGGAGGCGCCCTCGGCGAGGACGGTCAGCCGGTACGTGCCGTCAGCGGTTCCGGACGGGACGTTCACCGTCATCGTGGACGACTGGCCCGTCGTCACGGTGCTCGGCGAGAACGTCGCGGTCGGGCCGGACGGGCTGCTCGTCGCCGACAGCGAGACCTGCTGGGCGCTGCCGCCCGTGGTCTGCGTGCCGACCGTCGCGGTCGCCGTCCCGCCCGCCTGGGTCCGGCCGGTGCCGGGGCTCAGCGAGATGGAGAAGTCGTTCTGCTGGGTGCCGCAGCCCGCCTCGCCGCTCTGCGCCGGGACGTTGACCGCGCTCCAGGCCGCCTTCACCGCGTTGCACTCGGTGGCGGACCCGGGGAACAGCTGCAGTGCCGCGTTGACCGTCTCGACGCGCGCCCTGGCGTGGCTCCAGTTCGACACCTTGCGGTTCAGGCCGCCCATGAAGATCTGGCCGGCCTTCTGGACGCCGATGCCGGTGACGGTCGAGCCGTTGCATGTGGGGCTGCTCGGCCCGTCGCTGGGGTTGGAGCCCTCGGCGAGCAGGTAGAACCAGTGGTTCTGCGGGCCCGCGGCCGCGTGCACCTCGGTGCTCGGGATCGAGGACGAGTAGCAGTTCGGGTCGCCGAGCGCGCCCGGGTTGTACATGTTGCGGATCGGGCCCGAGCCGACCAGGTCGACCTCCTCGCCCACCAGGTAGTCCGGCGGGTCCAGGTTGGACGGCTCGTTCATGTAGAACTCGGTCAGCGCGCCGAAGATGTCGCCGGCCGACTCGTTCATGCCGCCCTTCTCGTTGCCGTTGCCGCCGCCGGCGCCGCCGGGGGTGGTGCTGAAGACGGCGTGGCCGTTCTCGTGCGCGACGACGTCGGCGCCCGTGGCCTGCCGGGTACCGGACGAGTTGCGGCCGTAGTTGGTGTAGCTGCCGTTCCAGTACGCGTTGGCCTGGTTCAGGCCGACGCGCATGGGGAAGCCGCCGCCGCTGCCGTCGATGCCGTTGCGGCCGAGCCACTCGTCCAGCATGTCCCACTCCTTCTGGAGTGCATGCATGGCGTCGACGCAGGCGGTCTCCAGGCTGGTGCCGCTTCCGTTGCCCCAGGCGCTGTCGCTGCCGGTGTAGGTGGATCCGTTCTGGCCGCCGCACCGGACGCCGGAACGCTGCGGGTCGCTCATCGACGTCGCCGCGGTGCTGATGTCGACGGTGCCGTGGTAGTAGCTCACGTCGTCGGCCGCGTCCATGACCTCGTCCCAGGTCCGGACGACCTTGCCGGTCTTGGCGTCGACGAACACGTGCAGCTTCGTCGGAGCCTTCTTCTGGACGCCGCTGACGACGGTCTCGTAGACGAGGCGTCCCGAGCCTTCGGCCATGACCTTCAGGACGGGCGTGGACGCGCTCTCGACCTTGGACACGCGGGCGCGGGAGGTCTTCGCGGCCTGCGCCGCCGAGACCTCCGCCGTGGTCGAGACGTCGAGCTTCCGGGTCTGCCCGACGGACGTGCTCAGCACTCCGCCGCTCGCGTTGGTGGTGACGACGAAGTCGCCGCCGTACACGGGCAGGCCGTCGTAGGTGCGATCGTAGGAGACGTGCTGGAGGCCGTTGAGGCCGGACGTGACGCCGCGCCGGACGATCTTCTCTTCGGGGGCCTTCTTGAACTCTGCGGGCTTCGCCGCGACCAGGCGGTCCGCCGAGGCGGCGGCGACGGTGCGGGGGTCCGGCTTCGCCGGGGCCGCTGGGGCGGTGCGGATCGTCGCACCTGTGGCGGGAACGGACATCGCCACGGCGAGGCCGGCGGACAGTACCGCCGCCCCGAACGCGGTCTGGTGTCTCACGGGGGGTGCTCCTTCCACGTGCCGGGCAGGGCGGGGCACGTGGACGTCCTTGTGGGAGCGTTCCGCGGGCCCGCCGCCCGTCCGGCGGGGTTGGGATGGGGGGACTCATCCGGATGAGCTGCCCCGAAGTGCACTCCCTGGTGTGAAAAGTGTCAATGAATCCATTTAAGACTGGATTTTCAATTCCCGCGGAGCTGTTAATGGAAGTTCGGAAAACAGGGTTTACGCAGCGCGGACGGGCCGGGCCGGTCGAGCCGGCCCGGCCCGTCCGCCGGGGAACGTTCGATGCCGGGTGAGCGTTCGGCGGCCGCCCCGGCCCCGCGCCGCCGCGTCAGGGAGCGATCTTGTGGCAGAGCCAGGAGAGGGCGAGCGGGTAGCGGTAGTCGATGCCGCCGTGCCCGGCGTCGAACAGCTCGAAGTGGATCACGTCCTCGGCGACGCCCGCGTCCAGCAGGGCCCGGTGGAACGCCTGCGCGCCCACGTCCAGATACCACTCGTCGCGCGTCCCGCCGTCGATCCAGATCGCCCGCTGCGAACGCATCGCCTCGGCGTGGCCCGGAACCATCCGCACCGGGTCCCAGGCGAGCCAGCGCTCCCAGACGTCCTGGCGGATCACGCCGTTCACCGGGTCGAACGGCAGCTCGGGCGTGCCGTCGTCGCGCGCGGAATAGCACAGGGCCATGCCGAGGATGTTGAGCAGTTCCATGTCCTCGGGCTTGGTGAACGACGTGCGCCCGTTGAAGTCGGCCCACCACCGCCAGATATCGCCGTCGTACTTGCGCAGATGCCGGACGCATTTGGGGAACTCGGTCAGGTAGCAGTACTCGAACAGGGCGTCGCCCGCGTGCGTCGCGAGCGCGCCGAACAGGTCGGGGCGCAGCATCGGCGTGATCATCGCGCCGTAGCCGCCGCTGGACTTGCCGCTGACCGCCCGGTGCTCCGGCGCGTCCAGTGTCCGGTAGTGCCCGTCCACCCACGGGACGACCTCGTCGCAGATGTAGGAGTGGTAGCGGCCCGTGCCGGGCGAGTCGACGTACTGGCTGCCGCCGTGCGCCGTCCACGCGTCCACGAACACCACGACCGCGGGCGGCGCCTCCCCGGACGCGAACACCGCGTCGGCCGTCTCGGGGAACGGCTGCCGGTAGGGCATCCGGTTACGCCAGATCCCGACATGCCCGGTGAATCCGGTGATGACGTACACGCTGGGGTAGCGGCGCCTCGGCTCGTCGTCGTAGCCCGGCGGTACGTACACCAGGACGGGACGCTCGTGCGGATCCTTCAGCGGGTTGCCGCGCAGCAGCTCACTGCCGACGACGTGCTCTTCCAGGCGTCCGGCGAACTCGGCGGACCACGGCAGCATGCGGACTCCCTCATCGCGGGGCGTTGATCACCTCGACGCTAACCCAGGCCGCCGTGCGCCGCGCAACATCGGGCCCGGGTGTCACACTCCGGTAGTCCGGCCGGTCCAGTGTCGAAAAGGGGAAGGAAGTCCAGATGACCGAACACGCCAGGCGTCTCCGCGAACTGCACCGTCCCGGGGACCCGCTCCTTCTGCCGAACGTCTGGGACGCCGCGAGCGCCACCACCGTCGAGGAGGCGGGATTCCCGGCCCTCGCCACCGCGAGCGCCGCCGTCTCCGCCATGCTCGGCTATCCCGACCACGAGGGCGCGCCGGCCGAGGAGATGTTCGCCGCCGCCGGACGCATCGTCCGCGCCGCCGCCGTCCCCGTGACCGTGGACGCCGAGGCCGGCTATGGGCTGCAGCCCGCCGAGCTGGTCGAACGCCTCCTGGCCATCGGTGCGGCCGGCTGCAACCTGGAGGACACCTACGCCGGGGAACTCGCCGAGCCCGAGACGCAGGCCGGGTACCTCGCCGCCGTCCGGGACGCCGCCGGCGACGCCCTGGTGATCAACGCCCGGGTCGACACGTTCATCGCACAGGCCCCGGATCCGCTCGACGCCGCGATCGCCCGCGGCCGCCTGTACCTGGAGGCCGGCGCCGACTGCGTCTACCCGATCATGGCGCCCATGGACGCCGTCCCGTCCCTGGTCAAGGGGCTGCCGGGGCCCGTCAACGCGAACAACTTCCCCGGCTCGTCCCTCACCGACCTGGCCGCCACGGGCGTCGCCCGCGTCTCCTACGGCCCGATGCCCTACCTCCAGGCACTGGAGGCGCTGAAGACGTTCGCGGCCCGCGTCCTGGCCAAGGAGGACCCCTACATCTGACCCGTGTGAGGGCGCCCACTTCCGGGCGCCCTTGCAAGTACTCACTTACGGTGGCACAGTGAGACGAAAATCGCCTCTATGTATCAGGGAGTGAGGCCGGTATGACCGCGACCGCAGAGGACACGTCCGCGGACGTCCTCCAGGAGTCCATGAGCGGCCTCGCGCTCGCCGCCGCCGCCGCGAACGTCGTCATGCAGCTCGCCCGCCTCCCCGTCGGGCACGGCGTGGCCAACAGCAAGGTCGACAGCGGCCGCGTCGACAAGCACCCGGTCAAGCGGACCCGCACGACCCTCACCTACCTCGCCGTCGCGCTGCTCGGCACCGAAGACGAGCGTAAGGCGATGCGACTGGAGGTCAACCGCGCCCACCGGCAGGTCTTCGCGAAGGAACCCGTCCCGTACAACGCCTTCGACCCCGAACTGCAGCTCTGGGTCGCCGCCTGCCTCTACCAGGGCGTCGAGATCATCCACCGCACCCTCTACGGCGAACCGTCCCCCGAGGAGGTCGCGGAACTGTACCGGGCCGGCGCCCGCCTCGGCACCACCCTCCAGGTCAAGCAGGAGATGTGGCCGGCGGACCGGGCCGCCTTCGAGGCGTACTGGCAGGACGGCCTCAGCAAGATCGAGATGGACGACCTCACCCGGGGCTACCTGCGCGACCTGACCGAACTCCGCTTCGTGCCCGCCCCGCTGCGCCTGCCGTTCGCCCGGACGAACCGCTTCCTGACCCTGGGCTTCCTGCCCCAGCGGTTCCGCGACGAACTCGGCTACACCTGGACGCCCCGCGACCAGCGCCGCTTCGACCGCCTCACCCGCGTCCTGGCGCGCACCAACGGCGTCCTGCCCCGCGCGGCCCGCGAATTCCCCTTCAACTACTACCTCCACGACTTCCGCCGCCGCCTCAAGAAGAACCGCCCCATCGTCTGACCGGGGTCAGGTCGCACGGCGACGCCGTTCGAAGAGGTGCTTCCTGCCCTGCGGTGAGGCGAACATCGCCGCGGCATCATGCCCCACCCCGGGAACGTGCACCAGCTTGTGAACGGGGCGCCGCGCTTTGTCGCTCAGGTATCTGTGGTAGTTCTCGCCACGCTCTCTTCTCGTGCGCCCCTGCGCTTCGGCGGCGGGGTGGACCTCCAGGAGGACCGCGCCGGGATCGGCGTCCTCCGCACCGAGCAGATAGACGACGTCCCTCTCGATGTAACGATCGAAATGGGCCTGGCCCGACTTCTCCTCGCCGACATAGTCGGGGACGCCGCCGCCGAATCCGTACCGCCACTGATCGACTTCGAGATCGTCGTGAGGAATGAAGGATTCGTCCTTCGGGCGGCTCTTGTCGAAATACAGATAGGTCGACGGATTGGCGACGACGAACCGGACGGAGACCTGGAGATCGTCGGGCCCGCGCCCCACGGCCGCGTAACGGTTGACGAACTGGCCGCCCGCCGAGTTGCCGACGATGGTCACCCTGTGAAGATCTTGGAATTGACCCAGCCTGTCCAGGAGTTCGTCCATGACCGTGAACGAGCTGATCTCGCCGAGGCCGCCCTTCCAATCCTCGGTGCCCCAGTGCAGGTAGCCGGCCCGCTCCCCGCGGCCGCGCACGTCGTCCTCGGTGAGGAACTGCGGCGCGACGACCAGCCGGTGCCTGGACGGTTTGATCGACCGGAAGTAGTCGCCGGCGTTCCGCAGCGCACCGTGCACGACGATGACGGCTTCGGTCAGCCCGCGACGCGGCTCGTCCAGTGAGGCGGACGAGAAGTGGGCGAGCCTGCCGCCGCTGATGAGCAGCTCCTGATCGCCCAGTTCTGCGATCGCCTCGTGCTGGATGTCGGCCTGGTTGGCAAAGGTCATCCGTTCCCCTCAAAGAGGCGCCCGCCGTGCTCGGTCCCTACCCATTCGGGCGCCGGTCAGCAGATCATGCAAGATGACCACGGGAAGTTGAAGAAAGAGCGCCGGGGATCGCGGAACCCTTGCACGTGAATGAGGGAGAGCTAACCAGTTGCCGGCGCCCCTGTCTCGCGAATGCCGGTACCGGCCCGGCGGTCGCGGGGACTTTCCTCACCGAGTGGGCGTTAGATCCTGCCTTGTCGGTTTCTCTGGTGCCCACTGGCCACTCAAGGCCCATCCGCACCACGAGCATCGCGGACGAGGGAAGGGTCGACCCGTAGGTGAGGTACCTATGTCCTCGGCGGGAAGCGTCATCGCGGGCGTTGGCGGTGACAATGGGATCGACTCGGCTGGAAGGCATTCCCATGGGCGTCGCGCTGCATATGGAGATCGCCGACAAACTCCGCGAGAGGATCAGGTCGGGGGACCTGGCACCCGGTGATCGACTGCCCACCGAGCCCGAACTGGAGCGCCTTTTCGGCGCTTCCAGAAACACGATCAGGATCGCCGTGACCAATCTCGTCCACGAGGGATTGATCCAAATCCAGCCGGGCCGTGGAATGTTCGTCCCGAAGGGGCCGATCCCGTTCTTCGTGATCCTTTCCCGGGAGGAGGGCGGGGACGGGACGGACTCGCCGCTGGACTCCTACAGCTCCGGCGTCCGGGCGGCGGGGCGCAAACCGAGCATTCGCGACTTCGAGATGAGGATCGAGTATCCCGGCCGGGAGGTCGCCGGATGGCTGGAGATCGACGAGGACACCCAGGTCGTCGTGCGTGGCTCCAGGCGGTTCATCGACGACATCCCGTACTCGCTGCAGAGCTCGTACTACTCGATGGACCTCGTGCGCGGTACCGAGCTTGAGAGCAGGAAGAAGATCCCCCGGGGGACGATCCGGGCGCTCGCGGAGCTGGGGTACGTGCAGACCGGATACCGCGACGAGATCGTCGCCCGGATGCCGACGCCGGAGGAGAGGACGTTCTTCCGGATCGGGCCGGGGATCCCCGTCGTCGTCGTCTACCGCATCGCCTACACCAACGACTCCACGCCGATCCGCCTGACGGTCACCACGTATGCGGCGGATCGCAACCGGCCGTCCTACGACATCGGAGAGGTCCCCGAACGACCCATGGCCACGGGGCAGATCTCCATCGTGGGGTAGCGCTCACGCGTCCACCTGGGGCGGAGGGGCCGCCCCGTAGCTAGGCAGGTGGCTCACATTTCGCGGACACTGCATTGCGGCATGTTCGCCGTCGACATCGCGTCCTTCGGGTCGCGCCACGATCCGGCCGTCCAGCGGCACCTCCGCTCGTCGATCCACCGGATCGTGCGGGAGTCCTGCCAGGCGGTCGGGCTGAGCTGGGACGCCTGCTACTCCGAGGACCGCGGGGACGGCCTGTTCGTCATCGCGGGGCCCGAGGCCGGGATCGACGACCTCCTGGGACCGCTGGCAATCCAGTTGCTCGGCGGCGTCCGGCGCCACAACAGGCTGGCCAACCGGGAGGCGCAGATCCGGCTCCGGGTCGCCGTCAACGCCGGGTACATCCAGTTCGACGACCACGGTGCCACCGGTGTGGCGCTCAACCACCTCTTCCGGCTGCTCGACGCCGCGCCACTGAAGTACAAGCTCGCCGAAGTCTCGGGCGACTTCGCGCTCATCGTCTCCCATCGCCTTTTCGAAGAGGTCGTCGTGCACAGCGTCGGGGTGATCGAGCCGTCTTCGTTCATGTGCGTTCCCGTCAAGGTCAAGGAGACCCACGACCGGGGGTGGGTGTGGATGCCGCCTGCCTCCGGGTCTGTGCGGTCCGGTCTCGACGCGGAGGTCGTGGCGTCCGACGAACGGCTGCTCGGGCTTCTGGCCGCGTTGGTGCGGCAGCTGGACGAGCTCGTTCAGCGGCGGGTCTGACCGGGGTCAGGGGTGGGTGGGGGGTTTGCCGGTGGCGGGTTCGTCGTTGGAGGAGGGTTCGATCACCAGCTCGAACTCGCCGCGGTGCTCCCGGGTGCCCGTCATGACGGCGTCCTCGAGGACTTCGGCGCCCTTGTTCTGACGCTGCATCATCGGGTCGCTCCGGACGTCCTTGGTCAGGGAGACGCAGAGCAGGATCAGCACGAGCGCGAACGGCAGCGCGCCGATGAAAGTGACGTTCTGGATGCCGTTCAAGGCCTTGTCGCCGCCGATCGCGAGCATGACCGCGGCGACGCCTCCGGTCATGGCGCCCCAGAAGATGACGATCCAGCGGGACGGGGTGGTCGAGCCGCGCTGCGACAGGGTGCCCATGACGACCGAGGCCGCGTCCGCGCCGGACACGAAGAAGATCGCGACGAGGATCATCACGATGATCGCGGTGATCGCCTCCCACGGCAGCTGGCCGAGCACGTTGAACGTGATCTGCTCCTCTGAGCCGTTCCCGTACGGGTTGCTGCCGCCGCGCTGCTCGCTGATGGCCGCCCCGCCGAAGATGGCGAACCAGATGAGGCTGACCACGCTCGGCACGAGGATCACGCCGGCCACGAACTGGCGGATGGTGCGGCCGCGGCTGATCCGGGCCAGGAACATGCCGACGAACGGCGTCCAGGAGATCCACCACGCCCAGTAGAAGATCGTCCAGTTGCCGAGATACGTGTCCATCGCCTCGCCGCCCGTGGCGCCCGAGCGGGAGGCCATCTCGCCGAAGTCCTGGATGTACACGCCGATCGAGGTGGGCAGCAGTTCGAGGATGAACACCGTCGGGCCGACCACGAACACGAAGATCGCCAGAACGGCGGCCAGGACCATGTTGATGTTGGACAGGTACTGGATGCCGCGGGCGATGCCGGACACGGCCGACACGACGAAGCAGATCGTCAGGACGATGATGATCAGGATGAGGACGGTGGTGCCGAGGGTCTCGATCCAGCCGGCCTCCTGCATCCCGGTGCGGATCTGCAGGGCGCCGATGCCGAGGGAGGCGGCGGAGCCGAACAGGGTGGCGAACAGGGCGAGGATGTCGATGAGCTTGCTGACCGGGCCGCTGGCGTGGCGGCGCCCGAGCAGCGGCGTGAAGGCCGCGCTGATCAGCTGGCTGCGGCCCCGCCGGTAATGCCCGTACCCGATCGCCAGGCCCAGCACCGCGTAGATCGACCACGGATGCAGGGTCCAGTGGAACATGGTGGTGGCCATGGCCGTCTCGATCGCCGGCTCGCTCTGCGCCGGGTCGGTTCCCGGGGGCGGCTCGACGTAGTGCATCAGCGGTTCGGCCGCGCCGAAGAACATCAGCCCGATCCCCATGCCCGCGCTGAACATCATCGCGACCCAGGAGACGGTGCGGAACTCCGGTTCCTCGTCCTCCCGGCCGAGGGGGATCTTGCCGTACCGGCTGAACGCCAGCCACAGCGAGAAGATCACGAACCCGGTCGCGGCGAGGACGAACAGCCAGCCCACGTTCGCGAGGAGCCAGTTCAGCGTCGACTGCGCCGTCGAACTGAGGCTGTCGGTCCAGGCCGCGCCCCAGAGCACGAAGGCCAGCGACAGCACCGCTGTGACGCCGTAGACGATCCAGTCGGTGCGGGTGCGATTCCCCTTCTCGGGGGAAATGGGGAAGCCGGGCCCGTCGTCCCGCCCGCCTGGCTCGGGCTCGATCGTCTTCATGTTGCTCTGCTTTCCCCAAAGAAACGCTGTTCAGTTACCCGGCAGAGCAATTCATTCTCGACCTGCGCACATCCGGCGGGCCGGGCGTGCGCGTCTCACGCCGCGGCCTTCCGGGCGTCGTTCACCGCCCGGACGAGTTCGTCCACGTCAGCGGACGTGGTGCGGTGGCTGATGACGCAGGCGCGGAGGGCGGCGCGTCCGTCCAGCCGGACGGGACACTGCTGCCCGGACGTGTACGGGTCGACGGTGTCGGGGACATCGGCCGGCATGTAGGACGTGGTGACCCGGAAGGTCTCCGCGAGCCCCTCGGCGTCGGTGGACAGGAGGGCGCCCGCGCCCATCGGGACGCTCAGCCACTTGTGCGCGTCCAGGGTGATCGAGTCGGCGCGCTCGATGCCGGCCAGCGCGGGCCGCAGCCGGTCGGAGAGCGCCGCCGCACCCCCGTAGGCGGCGTCCGCGTGGAGCCGCATGCCGAGGTCGCCGCAGAGGTCGGCCAGCTCGTGCAGCGGGTCGATGACCCCGGCGGCGGTGGTCCCGGCCGTCGCGACGACGAGGAACGGCAGGTCGCCGTTCGCCCGGTCGGCCGCCACCCGGCGGGCCAGGCGGCGCACGTCCAGTCCCAGGCCGGGCCCGGTGGGGACGAGGCGCACGGCGTCCCGTCCGATGCCGGTGGCGTGCGCGATCTTCAACCAGGCGAGGTGGCTCTCCGCGGACGCGTACATGACGGGACGCCCGTTCAGCGCCCGCAACCCCTCGGCGCCGTACCGCGGCCAGGTTCTCGTGAGGGCCAGCAGCACGGCGGTCATGTTCGCCTCCGCGCCGCCGCTGGTGAACGACCCCGCCACCGTCTCGGGCGGGTAGCCCAGCCGTCCGCCGAGGAACCGCAGCAGATGGGCTTCGATCTCCGCCGCCGCGGGCGCGTGCGACCACGCGGCGAGCTGCGGGTTGAACGCGGCGGCCAGGGCGTCGCCGACGACTCCCATCAGGGCCGGCGTGGGGTTGAACAGGCCGAAGTAGCGGGGATGCGTCGTGTGGACGGTCGCGGCCCGCAGCAGCTCGGCGACCTCGTCGATCACCGCCTCGGGATCGGCCGGGCGGTCGAAGTCGTACGCGCCGACGGCGGCCCGGAGGCGCCGGACGTCCACCGGCGCGCTCACGTCCCGCCCGGCGATCAGCTCGCGCTCGTCCCGGAGCACGCCGGCGACGTGCCGCCACAGCCGTTCCGCCACCTGCTGCGGCGGATCGAAGGAAGCACGTCCGACAGGGAAATCGTCCATGCCTTCACCCTTGTGCCCCGGCGGAACCGCTCCAAGTGGCAGAAACGACCATTACCGCTAAATTAATGACATGCACACCCTGGCCGTGGCCGTGGCCGTCACCGAAGGCGTGCCGATCTTCGAGCTGGCCATCCCGTGCGAGGTGTTCGGCTACCACCGGCCCGGGCTCACCACGTCCTGGTACGACTTCCGCGTGTGCGCCGCCGCCGGGCTCGACCTGTGCCTCCACATCGTCCGCACCGACCACGGCGCCGCCGTCGCCGGAGCCCTCGCCAAACGCCTCGTCATGCCCGCACACCGTCCGGGCGGCCAAGCCCAGTACATAGACGCGGGCGCGGCCGTCCAGAACGCGGAAGAGCTGGGCCCCCTCCTCGACTGGGTTCGCGAACGCCTGCACGAACCACTGACCGTCACCATCCTGGCCCGCCAGGCCAACGTCACCACCCGCACCCTCATCCGGCGCTTCCACTCCGTCACCGGGACGACGCCCATGGCCTGGGTGCGCGGCATGCGCATCGACTACGCCCGCGAGCTGCTGGAGACCACGTCCCTGCCCGTGGAACAGGTGGCCCAATGCTGCGGTCTCGGCAGCCCGGCCAACCTGCGCCACCACTTCACCCGCACCGTCGGCGTCCCCCCGACCGCTTACCGGCGCGCGTTCTCGTCCCGTCCCTGGCAGCCGCCGCCGCGGTGACGGCCGCACCGGTACGGCCGCGCGTACGGCCGGTTCACCGTGCGGGCGTGCCCGTCGCCCCCGCGGGGAACTCCTCGATGCCGAGCACCCGCAGCAGCTCCAGCCGTTCGCGGGCCTCGTCGTCCGCCGGGGTGAGCACCACCAGCTGCTGACCCTGGTCCGGGGTGACGAGGGTTTCGCAATCCATCGTCAGCAGGCCCACGCGGGAGTGCCGCACGGTCTTGCGGTCGGCGCGCCGGACCGCCACCTCGTGCTCGGCCCAGAGCCGCCGGAAGTCGGCGCTCGCGGCCCGCAGCCGCTCGACGAGCCCGGCGACCACGGGGTCGCCGGTCCGGCGTCCGGCGGTCGCGCGCAGGTCGGCGACGAGCTGACGGCCCTGATGCTCCTGCTCCTCGGGCGGCTGTGCGGCGCGTGCGGCGGGCTCGGTGAACCAGCGGTACACGACGTAGCGCCGGTCGCCGGAGAAGCCCGTGTGATCGCCCGACAGCAGGACGGACGCCCGGTTCTGGGCGAGGACCTCTCCCAGGTCGGACACCACCATGGCCGGGGTGCCGCCGAGCAGGTCGAGCATGCGCACCAGGCCGGCGCGGGCCAGGCGGGCCGCCCCGTCGGCGGGCGGGGGCCGGTGGCCGGCCAGGTGGAACAGGTGGGCGCGTTCGTCGTCGGACAGGCGCAGCGCCCGGGCCAGCGCGCCGAGCAGCTGGGTCGAGGGCTGACTGCTGCGGCCCTGCTCAAGGCGTACGACGTAGTCCACCGACATGCCGGCGAGCATCGCCACCTCCTCCCGGCGCAGGCCGGCGGTGCGGCGGCGGGGTCCTTCGGCGAGCCCCACCTCGGCCGGGCGGATCGCCTCGCGGCGGCGGCGCAGGAAATCGGCGAGTTCGTCACGGCGCATGGCTCCATGGTGCCTCGCGGCGGACGAGCCCATCCAGGGAGCGGCTCTCCCACGATGAACGCTCCTCTCCCGTGCGCCGCCGCGCGTACGCAAGGTGGGTGACAGAGCGACGACGAAGGAGAAGCACGATGCAGACACGAACGCTGGGCAAGACCGGCCCGGCCGTTTCCGCGCTGGGCCTGGGCGCGATGGGCATGTCGGGCGCTTATGGCGCGGCCGACCGCACGGAGAGCATCGCCACCGTGCACGCCGCGCTGGAGGCCGGCGTCACGCTGTTCGACACCGGCGACTTCTACGGCATGGGCCACAACGAGTCGCTGCTCGCCGAGGCGCTGCGCGGCCGGGACCGTGACGGCTACCGGCTGAGCGTCAAGTTCGGCATGCTGCGGGGTCCGGGCCACGAGTTCAGCGGGATCGACGGCCGTCCCGAGGCGGTGAAGAACTTCCTGGCCTACTCGCTGACCCGGCTGGGCACCGACCACGTCGACATCTACCGTCTCGCCCGGCTGGACCCGGCGGTACCGATCGAGGAGACGGTCGGCGCGATCAAGGAGATGGTGGACGCCGGGCACGTGCGGCACATCGGGCTCTCGGAGGTCGACGCCGCGACGATCCGCCGGGCGCACGCCGTGCACTCGATCGCCGACCTGCAGATCGAGTACTCGCTGATCTCCCGGGCGGTGGAGGCGGAGGTCCTGCCGACGCTGCGGGAGCTCGGCATCGGCCTGACCGCCTACGGCGTCCTCAGCCGCGGCCTCATCTCCGGGCACTGGGCCCCCGGCCGCACCGCCGGCCCGGGCGACGGCCGCGGTTTCAGCCCGCGGTTCTCGGCCGGGAACGTGGAGCACAACCTCGCCCTCGTGGACGCGCTGCGCCGGATCGCCGCGGCGAAGGGGGTCACCGTCGCCCAGCTGGCCATCGCCTGGGTGGCCGCACAGGGCGAGGACATCGTGCCGCTGGTCGGCGCCCGCACCCGCGAGCGGCTGGCCGAGGCGCTGCCCGCGATGGAGGTGGACCTCACCGCGGACGACCTGGCCGAGATCGAGGAGGCGGTGCCGCCGGGCGCGGCCCGCGGCGACCGTTACCCGCCCGCGTTCATGTCCGGCCTCGGCGTGGGGAACTGAGCCCGTCCCCGGTGGAACCCCGCTCCGGCGCCCAGGCCGGTCACGATCGAGGATGCCGCTCAAGCCCGCGACCGGAGCGGGGCGGGGACGGGTTACGGGCGTCACCGGGATGGTGGGGTGGGCGACCGAAATCGGGGAATGAGGGAAGTGTGGCCTTGGTCACACTTGTCGCTTCCGTCCCAGTAGATCACCACTAGAACAGTGTTGTTCCCTTTTGGTCAGTCTTGCCGGTTATAGCGTTTCGTGTTCCCCTAATTTAGGCAATGTCCGGTTGCGGATCACTCCTGGCCGATTCCATTCCACCCGAACACCGCCACCCACCGACGACGCACGCCACCTACGACGACGCACACAGCGACAGCGGAGGTCCGGATGCGCAAGGAGACGCTGGAGAGCTTCGTCCTCGGAGACGTTCTCCGGTCGCAGGCGCAGGTTCACCGAAGGCAGACGTTTCTCAAGTTCCGGGACGGCGAGATCACCTACGGCGAGGTCGACGCGACCGCCGACCGGCTGGCCCGCGCGCTGTCGGGCGCCGGAATCGGGCGCGGCGACCATGTGGGCGTGATGCTGCCCAACTGCGCCGACTTCGTCCATCTGGTCTTCGCGCTGGCGCGGCTGGGCGCGGTCGCCGTGCCGATCAACATCGCCTACCGGGGCGAGCTGCTGCGGCACGTGCTGGACAGCTCGGATTCGGGCTGGCTGGTCATCGACGGCCCGTACGCGGAACGGCTCGTCGACGTCGCGGACCGGCTGCCGAAGCTCGGCGGGGTCGTCGTGCGCGACGCGGCGGCGAACGGCGTGCTGCTCGACAGGCTCGGGAAGCCCGCGCGGGACCTTTCCGCCCTGCCGGACGACGGGGACGGGCCCGTCGAGGTGCCGGTCGGGTTCGCCGACATGCAGGCGATCATGTACACGTCGGGGACGACCGGGCCGTCCAAGGGCGCGATGGTCCCGCACGCGCTGGCACTGACCTGCGCCTACGACTCGCTGGACTTTCTCGACCGGTGGGGCAAGACGATCTACTGCCCGCTGCCGCTGTTCCACGCGGCGGCGCTGTGGGACGGGATGCTGTCGGCGCTGCTGGGCGGCGGGTCGATCGCGATCGTCGAGCGGTTCAGCGCCTCCAGGTTCTGGGACGACGTGCGCCGCTTCGACGCGCAGGTGTGCATGAGCGTGTTCTCGATGATCCCGATCCTGCTGAACCGTCCGCCGACGTCGCGGGACCGCGACCACCGGCTAGAGACGTTCTACATGGGCAAGTCGAACCTGGACGAGCCGATGCGGGAGCGTTTCGGGGTCCGGTCGGTGGAGACGTACACGAGCACCGAGGCGGGCATCGCGACCGGCAGCCCGTACGGGGAGTGGCGGACGGGCTCGTGCGGGCAGGCGCACGAGGAGCGGTTCCAGGTCGCGGTGGTGGACGAGTACGACCGGGAGGTGGGCCCGGGGGAGCCGGGTGAACTGGTGCTGCGGCCGAGGCAGCCGTTCGTGCTGACGACCGGTTACTACGGGAACTGGGAGGCGACGACCCATTGCTTCCGGAACATGTGGTTCCACACCGGAGACCGGGTATGGCGCGATGACGACGGGTACTTCTTCTTCCTCGACCGGATGAAGGACGCCATCCGCCGGCGCGGTGAGAACATCTCGGCCTTCGACCTGGAGACCGAGATCAACCAGCATCCGGCGGTGCTGGAGTGCGCCGCCATCGGCGTGCCCTCGGAGCTGGAGGACGAGGACATCAAGGTGTCGATCGTGGTGCAGCCGGACACCGGCATGGACCCGGCCGAGCTGATCGCCTACTGCGAGGAGCGGCTGCCGCGGTCGATGGTGCCGCGCTACGTCGAGTTCGTGGAGGCGCTGCCGCGCACGCCGACCGACAAGGTCGCCAAGTTCAAGCTGCGGGCGCAGGGCGAGAGCGGGATCACCGAGACGACGTGGGACCGGGAGGCGGGCGGCCGGTGAACTGGGACGACACACCGGAGCAGGCCGCGTTCCGCGAGGAGGCGCGGGCCTTTGTCAAGGAGAGGTTCCCCGCGTCGTACCGCCCGGCGGGCGGCGAGGAGCAGAGCCTTGAGCCGGAGGACGTGGCGGGCTACAACTGGCCCGTCGACCGGGTCGCCGACGATCCGGCCCGCCGCGAGGGCGCGCGGGCATGGGCGGCCGCGCTGGCGGAGCGGGGCTGGATCACGCCGCACTGGCCGCGGGAGTACGGCGGCGCCGGGCTGTCGCCGCTGGAGGAGTTCATCCTGCACGAGGAGATGATGCGGGCGCGGGTGCCGACCGTGAACGGCATCGGCGCGTTCCTCCTCGGCCCGACGCTGCTGGTGCACGGCACGGAGGAGCAGAAGGCCAGGCATCTGCCCGCGATCGCGAAGGGCGAGGCGACATGGGCGCAGGGATTCTCCGAACCGGGCTCCGGTTCCGACCTGGCGTCCCTGCGCGCGCGGGCCGTCCGCGACGGTGACGAGTACGTGGTCGACGGCCAGAAGGTGTGGACGTCCCTCGGCCAGTACGCCGACTGGCTGTTCGTCCTGGTGCGCACCGATCCCGATGCCGGGCGCCCGCACCGGGGCATCACGTTCCTGCTGGTCAAGGCGGATGCGCCGGGTGTGACGATCCGTCCCATCACCGATCTGCGCGGCGCGGCGCCGTTCTGCGAGATCTTCTTCGAGGGCGCCCGGGTCCCGGTGGCGGACCGGGTCGGCGAGGAGAACCGCGGCTGGTACGTCGCGATGTCCGCGCTCGGTTTCGAACGGGCCGGGATCGGCGCGACGATCAAGTACGAGCAGGCGCTCGCCGAGCTGGTCGCCTACCTGCGGTCGCCGGAGGGCGCGCGGTTCGGACGCTCCAGCCCCGCGCTGCGCCAGGAGATCGCCCGCCGGCAGACCGAGATCCGCGTCCTGTACAACCTGGCCCGCTACACGGTGTCGCGGCAGGCGGCGGGCGAGGAACCCGACTTTGAGGCGTCCATCAACCAGCTCTTCGGCGCCGAGCTGCACCAGCGGCTCGCCCGGACCGGCGCGCGGGCGTTCGGACGGTCCGCCGCCCTCTGGGAGCGTGACGGGGCTCCCCTCGGCGCCGCGTTCACCCACATGCGCAGGGACTCGGTGGCGTCCACCTTCCTCGGCGGCACCACCGAGATCCAGCGCAACGTCATCGCCACCCGGGGCCTGCATCTGCCCCGCGGCTGAGCACCCTGCCCCGCAGCCCGACCAACGAGGAGGAGCGAACGCATATGCCCGACGAGAACGCCTACGAGACCGTCGATCTGCGGATCGAGGAGAGAGTCGCCTGGCTGACCCTGAACCGGCCGGACAAGCTCAACGCGCTGACGCCGACGACGATGGCGGAACTGCGCGACATCTTCACCCGCGTCGACGACGACGAGGACGTCTGCGTGGTCGTGCTGCGCGGCGCGGGCGAGCGCGCGTTCTGCGCCGGGATGGACCTCGCCTGGTCGGAGAAGCTGACCCCGCGTGAACGGATCGAGCAGGGCCGGCTCGGGGAGAAGACGTTCGCGATGATGGAGCGGACGTCGGTCCCGGTGATCGCGGCCGTGCACGGCTACGCCGTCGGCGGCGGCCTGGAGCTGGCGCTCGCCGCGGACTTCATCGTCGCCTCCGACAACGCCAAGATGGGCCTCGTCGAGATCACCCTGTCGGCGCGTCCGCCGTACCGCCCGAAGATGACCGAGGACGGCGACCCCGACCAGCCCGAGTTCGGCGGGTCGGCGCCCGGCTGGGGAGGCGTGAAGCGGCTGCCGGAGCGGATCGGCAAGGCCCGCGCGAAGGAGCTGCTGTTCACGGGCGCGCGCATCGGCGCCGACCGGGCCCTGCAGCTCGGCCTGGTCAACGACGTGTACCCGGCGGACGAGTTCGACAAGCGGGTCGGTGAGCTGGCCGAGCGGATCGCGGCGATGAACCGCTACAACCTGCGGCTCGTCAAGGAACTGGTCACCTACGGCTACGACTGGATCGAGCCCCACCCGAGCTAGGAGAACCCGTGCAGATCTACCGCATCGATCATGTCGCGCAGGTGGCGGCCGACCTCGACGCGCAGGTCGGGCTGCTGGAGGGCCTGTTCGGGTTCCGGCGGGTCCGGAGCTGGGACAACCCGGGCGAGGGCGTACGCGGCGCCCGGCTGGAGATCCCCGGCAGCGGGGGGCAGGCGTGGGAGGTGGTGGCGCCCGCCGGCGACGGCTCCGCGCTGCGGACCTGGCTGGACGACCACAACGGGCGTCCCGGCCTGCACCACGTCGGCGCCGAGGTACCCGACCTCGAGGCCGTCCGCGCGGAACTCGAAGTACGCGGCATCAAGCCGACCGACGGGGTCCGGGGGCGGTGGCTGGAGGCGTCGCTGACGCCGCCCGAGCACGGCCCCGGCGTCCTGTTCCGCCTGCGCGGCCCCGGCGGCCTCGACATGTGCGGCGACTCGGCGCACTCCACCACGGAGGTCACCGAGCCGGACGGACCGTCCTCCAGCCCCCACCCACCGCCATTCAACGGACGAGCTGCGCTCGACGGCCCGTCCCTCGGCATCGTGGGACTCGACCACGTCTGCCAGGCGTTCCACGACCGCGACGAACTGGCCCGCTGGTACCACGACCTCGCCGGGTTCGTGCAGGTGTGGCGGACGCCGGACGACGAGCATCCCGACATGGCCGACCTGGTGCTGAACATCCCCGGGTCGACGATCTGCTGGGAGGTCATCACCTCGCGCGGCGAGGACTCGTTCATCGAGAAGTTCCTGAACCGCAGCGGCCCCGCCGCGCACCACGTGACGTTCGAGGTCGCCGACTGGGACGCGGCGATGGCGGCGTGCGAGCACCACGGCACGCCGACGTTCGACGACAACGAGGGCAGCACCGACGGCGCCGCGTGGCGGGACACGTTCATCCATCCGAAGCACACCGGTGGCGTCCTCGTCCAGCTGTTCTGGGAGGAACGGCCGGGCGTGTGGGTCCGCTCCGACAAGATCCCGCCGCCATGGACCTGAGCCTCACCGAGGACCAGGAGCTGATCGCCGGCACCGCCCGCGAGCTCCTGGAGTCACGGGCCGCGACGGCCGGGGCGCGGGCGATGGACGGCGACCCGGCCGGCTACTCCGCCGCGCTCTGGAAGGAGATGGTCGAACTCGGCTGGACGGGCCTCGCCTTCTCGGAGGAGCACGGCGGCGTCGGCGGCGAGTTCCTCGACGTCTGCCTGCTGTTCGAGCAGCTCGGCCACGCGCAGGTCCCGAGCCCGCTGCTGGCGTCGGTGGCGTGCTGCGGCATGCCGGTCGCCCGGTTCGGCACGTCCGAGCAGAAGGAGCGGTGGCTGGGCGCCATCGCGGACGGCCGGATCGTGACCGCCGCGCCCCTGCCCTGGGACCGTCCCGGGGACGGGCCGGCGGCCGCACGTGACGGCGGCGGCTTCGTCCTGAACGGCACCGCCACGTTCGTCCCGTACGCCGCTTCGGCCGAGCACATCCTCGTGGTGGCGCGGCCGGACGGCGAAGCCGGGGCCCGCCCGGCCGGCGCGTTCTGGGTGGACGCCTCGTCCTCCGGCGTGATGCTCCAGCCGCTGGGCACGGTCGGCGCGGACCGCCCCTGCCACGTCGAACTGTCGGATGTCCGCGTGCCGGCCGAATCCGCCATGACCGCGGACGCCGCCGACGCGATCTCACTGTTCGGCGCGGCCGCCACCTGCGCCGAGATGGTGGGTGCGGCACAACGCGTCCTGGACATGACGGTGGGGTACGCGACGGAACGGGAGCAGTTCGGCCGCCCGGTCGGGTCCTTCCAGGCCGTCCAGCACCACTGCGCCGACATGTCCATCGATGTGCTCGGTTCCCGGTTCATCGCCTACGAGGCCATCTGGCTGCTGTCGGTGAACCGGGACGCCGCGCAGGAGGTGTCGATGGCGAAGGCGTGGGTGAGCGAGGCGTACGAACGCGTGTGCGCGCTCGGCCACCAGGTGCACGGCGCCATCGGCTTCACTCGGGAGCACGATCTGCACCTGTTCTCGCAGCACGCCATGGCGGCGTCCCTGGCGTTCGGCGACGGCGACGCCCACTTCGACGCCCTGGCCGACCGCCTCGATCTGCCCTGACCCGGCCGCCGAGACCTGACCCATCCGCAAGCGAACGCCCGGCCGGCCGATCCGGCCGGGCGTCGCACCGGGTGGCCGACACGGGGGAGTCTGGGGTTTCTGGGCCGGTATGCTCCTTGGGCCCCTCCCAGAATCAGATTGCCCATGACACAGACACCTGAGGCGTCCGTCGCCGGCGAAACGATCGTGGAACGCTCTGCGGAGCGTGCGCCCGAGACCGAGACACGGCAGGCGCCGGGCGGCGCGGCCCCACGGCGGCGCGACCCCCACCTGGACAACGCCAAGTATCTGGCGATCCTGCTGGTCGCCGCCGGGCACGGCGTGGCGAGCCTCAGGGACGTCCCGCTCGCGGCGGCGCTCTACAACTTCTTCTACATGTTCCACATGCCGGTGTTCGTCGTGGTCAGCGGCTATCTCTCGAAGAGGTTCACGCTCACCGACGACAAGGCGGTCAAGCTCGTCGGCTCCACGCTCGCCCCGTACCTCATATTCCAGGCCGCCTACAGCCTGTTCGCCTGGCAGGTCGGTGGCCGAGAGTTCAAGGTCGACCTGCTCAACCCCTACTACGTGACGTGGTTCCTGCTGGCGTTGTTCGTCTGGCGGCTGCTCACCCCGGTGTGGAGACGGCTGCGGTATCCGGTGGCGACGGCACTGCTCATCAGCCTCCTCGTGTTCATGACCGACATCGGCAGCAGTCTGGACCTGTACCGGATTCTGGGGCTGGTCCCGTTCTACGTGCTCGGGCTCACGCTCCGGCCCGAACTGCTGGAGATCGTCCGTCGGCCCCCGGTCCGCGTCCTGGGCGCCGTGACCCTCGCCGCCGGGTTCGCGATCGCCTACCTCACCTACGACCGGATGAACGTGCGCTGGGTTCGCTGGACCCATTCCAACAGCGACATGGGCGTCGACGAACTCACCGGCACGATGATGCGGTTGGCGCTGCTCGCCGCGGGCTTCGTGCTCGTCGCCGCGTTCCTGGCCGTCGTTCCGTCCCGCCGCACCTGGTACAGCGACCTCGGCATGGCGACCCTGTTCGGGTATCTGCTGCACGGGTTCCTCACCCGGCTCTTCACATTCCAGAACTGGCATGAATCCGGCTGGTTCGACCACATCCCCGGCGTGCTGTCGGTGGTGGTCGTGTGCTTCGTGGTCGTCACACTGCTGAGCACACACCCGGTCCGCCTCGTGACCCGCTGGGCCGTCGAACCGAACCTCGCACCGCTGTTCACCCGGACGGGGACGGCCCGGCAGGCGGCTCCCCGCGACGCGGGGACACCGGAAAGCGGCCGAAGATCGTAAGACCGCTACGTGAACTGATGGAGGCGGTAGAGTAAAGCGGCAGTATTCTCCCGGTTTGGATCCGATGCCCTAAGTGCCCCCGTGTCGCCCCGCTGGGAGATCCGACCGGTGACTGCTCACCTTCCCTCTAGGTGGCCGTTCGGGCTGCAATCGAGAAAAGGATGGACGCGTTGGCAATGGCACAGCAGGGCGAACAGCGCACCGTCGCCGTCATTCTGGCGGGTGGCAGCGGACAGCGGATGGGGCTCAGCACGCCCAAGCAGCTCCTCAAGATCGCCGGAAAGACGATCCTCGAACACACGCTGAGCGTCTTCGAGGATGCCCCGGACATCGACGAGATCATCATTCTGATGAACCCCGGCTTCCTGCAGGACGCGGCGCAGTGCGTGGAGAAGGCCGGCTGCAAGAAGGTCACCGCGGTCCTTCCCGGCGGGACTTCCCGTAACGCGACAACGCAACTGGCCCTGGACGCGCTCGCCGACCACCCGGCCGACACGACCAGCGTGCTGTTCCATGACGCGGTCCGGCCGCTGCTGTCCCAGCGCATCATCCGCGACTGCGTGGCCGCCCTCCGCGAGCACCGTGCCGTGGACGTCGCCATCCCGTCCGCCGACACCATCATCCAGGTCGACGGGGACGTGATCGTCGACGTTCCGCCCCGGGGGAGCCTGCGCCGCGGGCAGACCCCGCAGGGGTTCAGGCTCTCCGTCATCCGCGCCGCCTACGAGAACGCGTGGCAGGACGAGAACTTCGAGGCGACCGACGACTGCTCGGTGGTGCTGCGCTACCTGCCCGGCACGCCGATCTACGTCGTCCCCGGTGACGAGCACAACATGAAGGTCACCGAGCCGGTCGACATGTTCATCGCGGACAAGCTGTTCCAGCTCGCCCCGACGGACACGCCGACCCTCACCGAGGACCAGTTCGCCGAGGCGCTCGCCGGGAAGACGGTGGTCGTGTTCGGCGCCAGCCAGGGCATCGGCGCCACCGTCGCCGAACTCGCCCAGGGCTTCGGCGCCCGCGTCTTCGGATACAGCCGCGGAGCCACCCGCACGCACGTGGAGCGGCCCGACGACGTCGCCGCCGCGCTGGCGCAGGCGTACTCGGCGACCGGACGCGTCGACCACGTCGTCAACACCGCGGGCATCCTGCGGATCGGCCGGCTCGACGCGATCGACCCCGAGGCGATCGAGGAGGCGCTGCGGATCAACTACCTCGCGCCGATCCACATCGCCCGCGCGGCGTTCCCTTACCTCGCGAAGAGCCGCGGCCAGTTGCTGCTGTACACGTCCAGCTCCTACACCCGCGGCCGCGCCGACTACAGCCTGTACTCGTCCGCGAAGGCGGCGACGGTCAACCTGACCCAGGCGCTCGCAGACGAGTGGTCGGGCGACGGGGTCCGGATCAACTGCATCAACCCGGAGCGCACGAGCACCCCGATGCGGACGGCGGCGTTCGGGCAGGAACCCCCGCACACCCTGCTCAGCGCCGACCAGGTGGCCCGGACGTCGCTGAGCGTGCTGCTCTCCGACCTCACCGGGCAGGTCATCGACGTGCGCCGCGAAGACCCCCTCGCCGGCGGCACATCCGGCTGATCCCCCTGCGCACCCGTCGGCCCGCGGGTGCCCCGGTGCCCTACCCCCAACGCCCCTCAAGGGCCGCGCTGAACAGATGGAGGTTCGCCCGTGCGGCGACTTGTCTCCCGGTTCCGGAAGCTCGCGCGCTTCTCACCGGTGCTGCTACTGCCCATCACGCTCGTGCTGCTGCTGGTGGCGGCCGTGGCGGGATCCCCCGGCTGGTTCCTCGGCGCGGTGATCGCCTGCTACCTCGCCGAGCCGGCCGTCGAGCGGCTGACACCGGACGCGGCGCGGCTGCTGCGCTGGGGCCAGATGGGCGTGGGCGCGCGGATGCTCGTCCGGCAGGCCGCGCTCGTGCTGCTGCTCGTCCGGGCCGGTGACACCGGAGACGCGCTGATCGTCACCGCCGCCGTCGGGTTCGTCGTCCTCGACTGGCTGCGCACCGCCGTCCTGGCGGGGTCGGTCGCGCTCCGCCGGGTCAGCAAGATCCCCTTCGTCACCCGGAACCTGGGGAAGGGGGAACCGGAGTTCCCCAAGGCCGGGCCCGCCTGGCAGACGCGGCTGGTCGATCTCCTCGAAGGCCGGGCCGACGTCCTCCCCGTCCTGCTCGGCACCGCAGGGTTGCTGGTCGACCTTCCCGCGCTGCTCATCACCGGGCTGCTGGTCACGGGGGCGGCCCTGCTGGCCGCGCAGACCGCGCAGACCGGGCTGTTGCGCCGGATGCGCGCTCTGCAGGACGCCGACAGGGTGGGCCGCAATGTGCGGAAGCGGGTGCGCGCCTACAAGCCCGAGGTCATCCTGTACTTCACCGGAACGGCCGTGAACGTGTACCAGGGCAACATGTGGCTGGAGGCGCTGGAGCGGCTGAACCGCAAGGCGATGGTCCTGGTCCGCTCGCCGGAGGCCCTGGCCGCGCTCGCCGCCACGCCGCTGCCGGTCGTCTGCATCACGCGGGCCGACGACGTCATGAACTTCGACTGGTCGAGCGTGCGGGTGGCGCTCTACACCGGCAACACCGGCAAGAACCTCCACATGCTCCGCGAGCCGGACATCAAGCACGTGTTCATCGGCCACGGGGACAGCGACAAGGATTCGAGTTCCAACCCGGTGAGCAAAGTCTTCGACGAGGTGTGGGTGGCCGGTCCGGCCGGCCGTGACCGCTACCGCAACTCCGATGCGGGGGTGCGCGACGAGGCCATCGTCGAGGTGGGACGGCCCCAGCTCGCAGGCGTCGCCACCGGGCCGTCCGGCAACCAGGTGCCGACCCTCCTGTACGCCCCGACCTGGGAGGGCTGGGACGGCGACCACAGCTACAGCTCGCTGCTTCCGATGGGCGAGAAGATCATCGGCACGCTCCTGGAACGGGGATCGCGGCTCCAGGTCATCTACCGGCCGCACCCGTACACGGGGACGCGGCTGGCGTCCGCGGGGGCGGCGCACCAGCGGATCATCAAGATGATCGAACGGGCCAACGAGGGCGGCGGCTCGCACCGCGTCGTCACCGGCGCGGAGGCCTCGCTGCACGAGTGCTTCAACCAGTCGGACGTGCTCATCACCGACATCTCCAGCGTGATCTCCGACTACATGCCGAGTCTCAAGCCGTACGTGGTCACGAACCCGGAGGGCAAGGACGAGGCCGTCTTCCGCGCCGAGTTCCCGTCGGCGTCGGCCTCGTACCTGCTGGGCCCGTCCTGCGCCGAACTGCCCGACATCCTCGCCGTCGCGGCGACGCCCGGCCGGGATCCGCTGGCCGGCGAGCGGCGCGATCTCAGGGACTACCTTCTGGGCCCCGAGCAGCCGGACGCGATGACGCGGTTCGCCGCCGCCGTCGACGCGCTCGCCGAGGCCGGGCCCCGCGCGACCATGTACGGCCAGGCGGGGTCGGCGGTCACCGCCGCCGCCGAACCCGCTTAGAGTGTCCTTCGGACCTGGGTCACGACATCAGGGCTCGGCGACGGTTGGGGGGACCGTGACGGAACACCTGGTCAGCGTGATCGTGCCGGTCTACAACTGCCGCGAGACGGTCGGGCGGACGCTGGAGTCGGCGTTCGCCCAGACGCTGCCCGCCGACCAGGTCGAGATCATCGCCGTCGACGACGGCTCGACCGACGGCAGCGCGGAACTGCTGGACGAGCTGGCCCGCGCCCACGACCGGCTGGTGGTCATCCACCAGCCCAACTCCGGGGGCGCGGGCGCGCCGCGCAACCGGGGCCTCGACCGGGCGTCCGGGCGGTTCGTGTTCTTCCTCGACGCCGACGACCGGCTGGGCCCGGAGGCGCTGGCGCGGATGACGGAGATGGCCGAGCGCAACGGCACCGACATCGTGCTCGGAAAGCAGGTCGGGACGGGCGGGCGCAAGGTGCCCAAGGTCTTCGACCGCACCATCGAACGCACCCATGTGCTCGACCCGGACTGCGACCTGTTCCCCCGGATGTCGATGGCGGCGCTCCAGCTGTTCCGCCGTTCCCTGATCGAGCGCGCCGGGCTGCGCTTCACCGAGGGCCTGCTGTCCCACGAGGACCAGCTCTTCACCGCGGGCGCCTACCTGAACGCCGGCGGCGTGTCGGTCCTCGCCGACTACGACTGCTACTACTGGGACGCCAGGGCGGACGGGACGAGCAGCACCCAGGTCGGCGGCGCCCCGACCGCCGACGTCCACGCGATCGCCGCCCAGGCGATGGCGCTGGTCGCCGAGCACACCGAACCCGGCGAGATCCGCGAGCGGCTGCACCACCGGTACCTGCAGCTGGAGGTGTTCGGGCGGCTCGAACTGCTGTTCCTGGATTCCTCCGACGACGAACGCAAGGTCACCCTCGCCGGGTGCCGGGAGCTGCTGGACACCTGGCTCACCCCCGGACTGCTGGCCCGCTACAACCCCCTGCGCCGGGTGCTCGCCCACTGTCTGCAGCACGATCTCGACGCGGAACTGGAGGAGCTCCTGCGGTTCCACCGGAGCGGGCAACGTCCCCGCGTCCTTCTGGAGGACGCGCGCGCCTTCGCCCGGTATCCGTTCTTCCGGGACGAGGCCACGGGCATCCCCGACACGTGCTTCGAGACATCTCCGGTTCTCCAGCCCGCCCTCACCGGGGCCGCGTGGGATCGGTCCGGACTGGTGGTCAGCGGGACGGTCGTGGTGCGCGGCGTGGACGAGGGGCGGCCCACCGTCCATCTGGTGCTGGAGAACGGCGAAGGTGCCCGCCGGCGGTTCCAATGCGCGACGGGCCCCGGCGGCCCGGACGACGACGGGCGCGCGACGACCTTCACCGCGACGGTCCCGCCGGTGCCGGCCTCCTGGGCGGACGGCCGCTGGACGATGAGCATGGAGGCGGTCCTCGAAGGGCACATCCTCACCGCGCCGCTGACCAAGCCGCGGGGCATGGCCGTCCCGCACGCCGTGCTCGTCGAGGCCGAAGGGCGGTGGCGCCTCGTCCGGCCGCTGCCGCCGCGGGGACGCGGGCCGTTCACCGTCGAGGTGGGCGGCGCCCTGGCTCCCACCGACCTGCGGAACGTCGAGGTCCGCTGGGGGCCCGGCCGCCGGCTGCGCGTTCTGGGCGAACCGCCGCCCGTCCTGGGGCCCGGTCCCGCGCCGAGCATGAGCGTGCTTCTCGGACCCCTCGGACCCCCCGGAGGCGGCGGAGACGCCGGCACCGTGCTCCGGGCTCCGCTCGTGACCGATCCGGACCGGCGGACGCACCATCGCGCCGATGTCGCGCTCACCGGTGCCCGGCCCGGTCGCTGGAGGGCGTCGTTCGAGATCGAGGGGCTGGGCGAGCCGACGCAGATCCGCCTCCCGGACGGAAGCGGTGTTCTCGGACCGGTGACCGCGTCCATTCTGCCGCCGCGCCGCATGTACGTCCGGCTCGACAAGAAGCCGCTCACCGTGCACGTCACGGTTCCGCTGTCGGCACGGCTGCGGCGGGTGAGACGAAGCCTGGGCGCCCGCTCCGGCGCGGCGCCGGAAACCGAGCAGCATGTGAAGAAGGGCAGAGAATGAGTCACCGGATCACGCCGAGCGCCCAGGTCGACCCGAGCGCCGAACTCGGTGAGGGCACCACGGTCTGGGATCTCGCTCAGGTACGTGAGGACGCCAAGCTGGGCGCGGGCTGCATCGTGGGCCGCGGCGCCTACGTCGGCGCGGGCGTGCGGATCGGCGACAACGTCAAGCTGCAGAACCACGCGCTCGTCTACGAGCCCGCCGTGCTGGAGGACGGCGTGTTCGTCGGTCCCGCCGTCGTTCTCACCAACGACCGGGAGCCCCGCTCGGTGGACCCGGACGGGACGCTGAAGCGCGGCGGCGACTGGGAGGCCGTCGGCGTGCACGTCCGCGAGGGCGCGTCCCTCGGCGCCCGCAGCGTGTGCGTCGCGCCGGTGCGGATCGGCCGCTGGGCGATGGTCGCCGCGGGCGCCGTCGTGACCCGCGACGTCCCCGACTTCGCGCTGGTCGCCGGCGTCCCCGCCCGCCGGATCGGCTGGGTCGGCCGGGCGGGGGCACGCCTCACCCAGCGTCCGGACGGCGGCTGGGAGTGCCCGCGAACGGGCGAGGTCTACGCCGAGAGGCCCGCCGGGGACGCGGTGGTCCTCGTCGAGTCCGAGGGCAGCAGTCGGGCGTAAACCCCGTCCAGGACCTCGGCCTGCGCCTCCCAGGTCCATTCGCGGAGCAGTTCGGGACGGCTGTCGTACACGCCGCGGTACCGGTCCGGGTCGGCGAGCACAGCCTCGGCGGCCCGGAGGTAGTCGGCGGCGTCGTCGGCGCGGAAGACCTCCCCCTGCCCGGTGGCCTGGACCATCTCGCCCATCGCCTTCACATCGCTGACGATGATCGGCAGCCTGGCGTGGGAGTACTCGAAGAACTTGGTGATCAGCGCGATCTCGTGGTTGGGCCAGTGGTGGATCGGGATGACCCCGAAGTCGGCCGCCGACAGGAATTCCACGACCTGGTCGAACGGCACGTAGCCCAGCGCGGTCACGCGGTCGGCGACGCCGAGTTCGGCGGCGCGGGCGAGCAGTCCCTGGACATAGTCCGAGTTCGGCTTGGACACCACGAGCGCGACGTGCAGGTCCGGCAGCTTCGGCAGCGTCTCGACCATCACGTCCAGCCCGCGTTGCACCGCGGCGGCGCCGCTGTACACGGCGAGCGGGGTCTCCGGGCCGACGCCGCACAGTTCGCGGAGGCTGGGCACAGGCCCGGCCTCGTCCGGCGTGGGCTCGGCCCCGTCCGCGACCGGCTCGGTGACCGGGGCGTTGAGGACGATCGTGGGCCGCTTCCCCAGCCCGTGCCGTTCGACCAGCAGGTCGCCGAGCGCCTCCGACACGGTCAGGACCTCGTCGGCCACCCCGGAGTACTCCCGCTCGTGTGCGCACATCGCGGGCAGCCAGCGCGGCCCGGCGCGCCACGGGCTGATGCCGGGCAGGAACTCGTGCGCGTCCCACACCAGCTTGACGTCTCTGCCCGCGGCGCGGGCCCGGCGGGCGGCGCGGGCGCCGACACCGAGCATGCGGAAGTCGTTGGCGTGGATGATGTCGGGCCGCAGCTTGTCGATCACCTTGCCGTAGGCGATCTCCCAGTCCCACAGGGTGCGGTCGAGTACCCGCCAGCATCGGTCGCCGAGGAGCTTCTGCCAGAAGCGGATGGCGAGCCTTTCGAGCGGCGAGTGCAGATCCCGCCGGGCTTTGGCCAGGGACTCGGTCTGGCGTTCGCGCAGCGCGACCCAGCGGTCCTGGAGCTTGGCGGCCACCCGCCGGGCCATCAGCCAGAGGGCGCGCGGCGAGGACGCGCCTGACGTGAGGGCGAGGCGTCCGGCGGCGAGATCGGCCCTCCGGGACTGGACGAGCCTGCGGCGGTACTCGGCGATGTGCTCGTCGGAGTACGCGAGCGGACGCCGGAGCTGGGCGCGGACCACGCGCCGGGGGTCGCCCAGCGTCATCGGGACGGGTATGAGGCGCACGTGTGCGTCACCGAGCATCCAGGAACGCGACTTCTTCCCGGGGGCGCGGCCGATGAGGTGCACCTCCCAGCCCGCCGCGGCGGCCGAGTGCGCCGCCTTCTGCACCCGGGAGTCCGCCGTGACCCCGTTGTCGACGATCATGACGATCCGGCCCCGTGACGCCGAGGGGCCGGATCCGTCTTCGATCTCCATTGGGTTCTCCTCCATCGCTCCTCCCGGAGCATCGGTTTCGCGAAGATCAGCGGGCCTGACGGGGCCGGTACGGCAGGGCGCCTCGCGCTACCTGGTCGGGTTTCGCCGGGGCGTAGAAGGCCACGTCGAGACGGCGTCCCGGGCCCTTGGCCACCAGTTCGGCGGCGGGTGTGAGGGATTGCGGGTCCGCGACCACGACCAGGTCCGGGGATCCACCGGCCAGCACGGCCCGGCGCACGGCCCGGGTGCGGACCACGGCGGGGTCGCGCCGGTAGATCCGCGCCAGCCCCCGGTCGACGGGACGCGCGACGCGCCGCCGGAACGCGCGGTCGAGCCGTTCACCCCATTCGCGCAGCGGCCCTCGCGCACACACGCGGAAAAGCAGTCTCGGTATGCGGAAAAGCAGGAGCGAGACCGCGGCCGGACGGTAGCTCTGCTCCAGCACCGGCAGCTCGACGACCACGACACCGTCCGGAAGCGGGTCCTTCTCCCAGCTGGACGGCCGGTCGAGCAGGACGGTCGCGGTGCCGCCCCCGGCGACCACACGCCCCGACTCGGCGACCACCGCTGTGCGGCGGGTCGCCCCGAGGGCCAGGAACACGACGTTCACGTCCGCCTCCCGTCGGTGGCCACGGCGGCCTCTGGAAACCAGCGCCGGTGGTGCGCTTCGGCGACCGTGCGGTACCCGTAGCGTTCGGCCAGGACCGCGCGGGCCTTCCCGAGGTCGAGACCGTCCGGGAAGCGTTTCCTCAGCCGGCGGTATCCGGCGGCGATCGTCTCCGGGTCGTCGTCCACGTCGATCAGCTCTCCGGCGGCGGCCTCGACACCGGCCAGGGTGATCTCCGGGCCGCCGCAGCGGGTGACCAGGACCGGCAGCCCGGCGGCCACGGCTTCGACGATCGAAACGCCGAACGTCTCACCCCGGGACGGGTGGACGAGCAGGTCGTGGTCCTTCATCCGGCGCAGGGTTTCGTCAGGTGAGAGCGCCCCGGTCATGCTCACGGCGCCGTCGATTCCGAGTTCGGTGGCACGGCGTTTCAGCCGGGGAGCGAGCTTGCCCGTGCCCACCAGTGTCAGTGTCAGCGCCGGGTCATCTGCCAGGCACTCGGCGAACGCCTCCAGCAGGAGGTCGACACCCTTGTGCTCGGTGAGGTTGCCCACGTAGAGCCAGCGGCGCAACCCGGTGACGGGACGCGGCCGGGGCAGATCGAAGGACACCGGGTTCGGGACCAGCTCGATCTTGCCCGCGTGCTCCGGAAACGTTTCGGCCAGCGGGTTCCGTACCGTCTCGCCGACCGCGAAGAAACCGGTGCATCGATCGAGAACCTGCTCGTACATCTCCCGTGATTCGGGTTGTTCCAGCAGCGTCGTGAGATACGAGGCGTGCTCGGTGACGAACACGCGCGCGTCGGGCCGGGCGTTCTCCAGTGCCGTCCAGCCGCCGCGCAGGCCGACGTGCGCGTGCACGACCGCCGCCGGTATCGGCTTCCCGCCGAGCGCCTCGCGGAGCCAGTTCGCATGGTGGCGGGCCCGCTCGGCGAAGCTGCCCCCCGTGGGGACGGGATCGGGGACCGGGACACGCCACAGTTCGGCCCCGGCGACGGCCGGCTCCGGGCGGAACGCGCGTGGCAGCAGCACACGATGTGCGTCGGACGCCGCGGCGAGGACGGTCGGATCCGGCATCCGCCACGCGTCGGTGTGATAAATGGTGACCGCGTCGCACGCCGGCGCCGTGGCTTCGACCATCGCCTGGACGAAGACCCCCGCGAAGGCTCGGTCCGCGGACGGATACCAGGGGGTGACGACCGCGACCTGGCGGTCGGCCGGTTCGCTCACCGATCCATCCCGTGGGCCCGGTCGGCGGAGCCGCCGATGACGACGTGTTCCACGCCGGTCCAGCGGGCCGGGTCGGTGATGCGGCGTCCGTCGACGAGGGCCTTGACGCCGGGCAGGTCGTCCGGTGCCAGGTCACGGTAGGCGGCGTGGTCGGCCTGGACGATCGCGGCGGTCACCGGTTCGCCGCGGTGCGGGGGCAGGCCGAGGGCTTCCAGTTCCTGCGGCGTGTACATCGGGTCGGAGACGTAGGGGACGGCTCCGCGTGCGCGCAGCGCTTGGACGGTGGGGAAGACGCCGGAGAAGGCGGTCTCCTTGACGCCGCCCCGGTAGGCCGCGCCGAGGACGAGCACGGGTGCGCCCGTGAGGTCGCCGTAGGCGCCGGTGAGGAGGCCGACGGCGTACTCGGGCATCGCGGTGTTGGCGTCGCGGGCGGCGCGGACGACGGTCGCGTCCGGGTCGTTCCACAGGTACATCCGCGGATAGACCGGGATGCAGTGTCCGCCGACGGCGATGCCGGGCCGGTGGATGTGGCTGTAGGGCTGGGTGTTGCACGCCTCGATCACCTTGGTGACGTCCACCCCGACGGTGTCGGCGTAGCGGGCGAACTGGTTGGCCAGGCCGATGTTGACGTCGCGGTAGGTGGTCTCGGCGAGCTTGGCCAGTTCGGCCGCCTCTGCCGAGCCGAGGTCCCAGACGCCGTTGGGTCGGTCCAGGTCGGGCCGGTCGTCGAAGTCGAGGACCTGCTGGTAGAACTCCACGCCGCGCGCGGCGGACGCGTCGTCGATGCCGCCGACGAGTTTGGGGTAGCGGCGCAGGTCGGCGAACACCCGGCCGGTCAGCACCCGTTCGGGGCTGAACACCAGGTGGAAGCCGGTGCCGGCGGTCAGGCCGGAGCCCTCCGCCAGCATCGGGGCCCAGCGGTCGCGGGTGGTGCCGACCGGGAGTGTCGTTTCGTAGCTGATCAGCGTTCCGGGGCGCAGTCCCGCCGCGATCGACCGGGTGGCGGCGTCCATCCAGCCGAAGTCGGGTGTGCCTTCTCCGTCCACGAACAGCGGGACGACCACGATGACGGCGTCGGACTCGGCGACGGCCGCCGCCGTGTCGGTCGTGGCCGTCAGCAGCCCCGCCCGGACCGCCTCGCCGAGGTGGAGGCCGAGGTCGGCCTCGCCGGGGAACGGCTCGCGGGCGGCGTTGACGTCGGCGACGACGCGTTCGTCCACGTCGGCGCCGATCACGCGGTGGCCCTTGCGGGCGAACTGGACCGCCAGCGGAAGACCGATCTTCCCGAGCGCGACCACGCAGATCCGCATGTGCTACTTACCTCCAAGGGACGTCGCGCGCCGGACCCTGCGGGCCACGGCCCGGGCCGGACGCACCGGTCGCGTCTCGATCACCGTGCCGGGTTTGTCGGCCTGGGTCACCGACAACCGGTGGGGCCTGGCGCGATGCCAGACCAGTTCGCCGCGCGGGCCGGAAAGGTCGGCCGGCACGGGGATGTCGTGTGTCCGCCCGGACGCGTCAACGGCCAGCCGCAGGGTGTGCCTCGTCCTGGCGGGCCCGACGAGCAGCGCCAGGGGAATCCGGACCGTGAACGTCAGCCCCTCCTCGCCCGCGGCCCGGTCGACGGCGTTCAGCTCCACGCGCTGCTCGGTACCGCGCCCGGCGAGGGTGAGGCGGACGGTCGCCGGGTCCTCGGCGCCGGGACCGGTGAAGGGCGTCCGGACGGTGACCTCCAGGTCTCCCCCCGCGTGTCGCGCGCCGACCGCCCGGACCTCGTCCAGCAACCGCCTGCGCAGCCCCTTCGTGATCTCGTACAGCTCGCCCGGCAGGTTCGCGTCCGGATCCTCGAACCCCTGGTAGGCGTAGTACGCGCGCCCCTCCTTGAGCGCGATGGGGAACCGCTTCCCGTCCGCGTCCGCCTGGATGGCGTCGCACAGCCGGTCGACCTCGCCGTGCTGCGCAAGGCGCAGCCGGACACGGCGCCGGATCGGCAGCAGCGCCAGGACCTCGTCGGATACGTGCCGCTCGACGAGGGCGCCGACGCGTGCGCACACGTCGCGCCGCGCGTCGTCGTCGAGCTGGAGCAGGCCCTCACGGAGCGGCTTCGTCAGTTCCCACTTGGCGTGCCGGTGGGTGATCCTGTCCCGTCGCGGTCCCGGCTCGATCAGCCCGGCGACGAAATCGAAGAGCCGCTCGGCGCACTCCAGCCGGGTGTAGACGTCCACGGTGCCCTGCGTGATGTTGCCGTCGTCCTCGCGGAGCATCGCGTAGTAGCAGGTGTAGTCGGCCAGCACCGAGATCTTCCCGGCGCGTACGCACGCCTCGATGGTGAAGGGCTGGTCGCTGCCGATCCGCATGTGCTCGGGAAAGCGCAGCTTGTGCCGTTCCACCAGGTCGCGGCGGAAGAGCTTGCAATTGGACAGCAGCCAGGGAAGCGGGGAGTCGTACAGGTCGACGTCGGGGCGGTTCTCGGTGAACAGATCCTGCCGTATCTCCCGCCCGTTGACGCCCTCCATCTTGCCGACGAGGACGTCCGAGCCCCACTCGTCGGCCGCCGCCACCATCCGCTCCAGCGCCTCGGGGCCGAGGTGGTCGTCGGCGCCGACGAAGTAGACGTAGCGGCCGGACGCCACGTCCAGGGCCCGGTTGCTGGGGGCGGCGGGGCCGCCCGAGTTCGGCTGCCGCAGCACCGTGACGACGTCCGGGTACTCCTCGGCGAACCGGTCGAGTTCGGCTCCGCCGCCGTCGGTGGAGCCGTCGTCGACCGCGACGACCTCCATGCGGTCGCGGCCGATGCTCTGCCCCACCAGCGACTCCAGGCAGGTGGTGAGGTACGGCATCGTGTTGTAGACGGCGACGACGACGCTGACGTCGGGTTCCCGCGTGCCGGACGGCCCGGCGGTCTCCGGGGTCTCAGACGGCACCGAGAGCCTCCGGGGCCTTGAGCGTGACGCTCTCCCCGAGCCTCGCCGACTCCAGGACGGCGGCGGACACCTCGACCGTCCGCAGGCCCTGCCGCAGCGTCACGATGTCGCCGCCGCCCGCGAGGAACGCGTCCCGGAACCGCTCGTGCTCGACCAGCAGCGGTTCCCGCTTCGGGATCGCGTACCGGATCATGTCGCCCTCGGAGACGCCGCGGAACGTCCGCAGCACCTCCCATTCGGTGCTCACCTCGCCGTTGGCGTAGAACGTGAGGTCCGCCGTGAGCGTGTCGGCGACGAAGCAGCCGCGCAGCCCGGTGACGACGGTGGTGCGCTCCTTGAGCGGGCTCAGCCAGTTCACCAGGTGGTTGACCATGGAGCCGTCGGACAGCCGCCCGACGGCCGCGACCATGTCCTCGTGCGGGCGTCCGCTGCGCGCCACCGTGTGCGCGCAGACCGACACGTAGTCCTGGCCGGTCACCCACGCGGTCAGGTCGATGTCGTGCGTGGCGAGGTCCTTGACGACGCCGACGTCCGAGATCCGGTGCGGGAACGGCCCCTGCCGGCGGGTGACGACCTGGAACACCTCGCCCAGCTCACCCGCCTCCAGCCGGGCCCGCATGCTCTGCAGCGCCGGGTTGTAGCGTTCGATGTGGCCGACGCCGGCGACCAGCCCGCGCGACTCGAACGCCGTCACCAGCCGCTCGGCCGCCTCCACCGAGTCCGCCAGGGGCTTCTCGATCAGCGCGCCGACCCCGGCCTCGGCCAGCGCCAGCCCGACCTCCTCGTGCAGCGCCGTCGGGCACGCCACCACCGCGTAGTCGATGCCGAGCGCCAGCAGGTCCGGAAGCGTCTCCAGCAGCCGGACGCCGTGCGGCGCGCTGCCCGGCTGCCCCGCCGGGTCGACGACCCCGACGAGGTCGACGCCGTCGAGCCCGGACAGGACCCGTGCGTGGTTGCGTCCCATCACGCCGAGCCCGACCAGGCCCGCGCGCAGCGGCGCGCTCACTTCGCGTCCCCGGTCGCGGCGCCGGTTCCGCCGGCGGTCTCGTTCACGGCGTCGGCGACGCGCGCCAGGTCGTCCTCGGTGAGCGAGGGATGCACCGGCAGGGACAGCACCTGCGCCGCCGCCCGCTCCGTCTCCGGCAGGTCCCACCGCGGATCGGGCCGCCCGTCCTTCAGGTAGGGCTTCAGCCGGTGGACGGGCGTCGGGTAGTAGACGGCGTTGCCGACCCGCCGCTCCTCCAGGTGCCGCTGGACGGCGTCGCGGTCGCCCGGCACCCGGACGGTGTACTGGTGGTAGACGTGCCGGGCGCCGGCCGCGACCGGCGGCGTGACCGCCGCGGTGATCTTCGCGTCCAGGAACCCGGCGTTCGCGCGGCGCCGGTCGGTCCAGCCGGGCAGCCGCTTGAGCTGCTCGCGCCCGATGGCCGCGGCGACGTCGGTGAGCCGCAGGTTGGCGCCGACGACCTCGTTGGCGTAGCGCTGCTCCATGCCCTGGTTGCGCAGCAGCCGCATCGTCCGGGCCGTCTCCGCGTCGGCGGTGGTGATCATGCCGCCTTCGAGGGCGTGCATGTTCTTGGTCGGGTAGAAGCTGAAGCAGCCCACCGTCCCCATCGCTCCCGCCGGGGTGCCGTTCAGGGCGGCGGCGTGCGCCTGGCAGGCGTCCTCGACGACGGCGAGCCCGTGCTGCTCCGCAAGGGGGCCGATGCGGTCCATGGCGGCCGGGTGGCCGTAGAGGTGCACCGGCATGATGGCGGCCGTGCGCGGTCCGATCGCCGCGGCGACGGCGTCCGGGTCGAGGCAGAACGAGTCCGGGTCGATGTCGGCGAAGACGGGTTCGGCGCCGGCGAGGCGGACGGCGTTGGCCGTGGCCGCGAACGTGAACGAGGGGACGATGACCTCGTCGCCGGGGCCGACGCCCAGCGCCCACAGGCTCAGGTGCAGCGCCGACGTTCCGGAGTTGACGGCGACGCAGTGCCGTCCCGCCACGAGCGCGGAGAACTCCTCCTCGAACGCGGCGACCTCCGGTCCCTGGACGACGCGTCCGCTGCGCAGCACGCGCACCGCGGCCTCGATCTCGGCTTCCCCGATCACCGGACTCGCCGCGGGGATGGGCTCTTCCGACTCCACGGGCATGCACAGGCTCCTTACCGCTGGGGACGTGTCGGCCTCATGGCTTCCTTGCCTGGCGGGAAACGGCGCACGACTGCGCGCGTACAAACTGGGGAAGACTCGCCCGACGCACGGATTCTAGCCAAAATGGGCGGTGATGAGGACGTTCCCCCTTCATTGGCTCCCACGGGGGAGGACGCCGGGTCGCGCGGTCGTCACGGCCGGGGGCCGCCGCCCGGCGGACGTTTCCCCGGAACGCGCCGAGGAGGCCGGGTGATCAAGGTCACAGACGGTGGCGACGCGGCGTAGGTTTGCGGGATGAACGTGGTCATTGCCGTCATCGCGACGCTGCTGGTGACGTGGATTCCGGCGCTGGTGTGGTGGCGGCGGCAGGGACGCGGCGGTGACCTGGGCGGGCCCGCGCGGCGCGCGACGTTCGAGACGCTGCACACCGCGTCCCGGGCCGCGCCCGCGTTCCGGGCCGGGCTGACCGAGCAGGGCGCGCAGAAGGCCGCCCGGCAACTGCGGGCCCTGCTCGACTGCGCCGCGCTGGCGATCACCGACGGAGAGCGGCTGCTGGCCTGGGACGGGGAACACGACCACCACGCGGAGGAAGGCCCCAACCACGCCGAGGTCACCCTGAACAACGGGCGCACCCAGGTCCACGACGTGACCTGCGACCGGCTGGACTGCCCGATCCGGCGGGTCGTGGTGGTGCCCCTCGCCACCGACGACCGCGTCATCGGGACGCTCGCCGCCTACGGGGAGGACACCCCCGCCGGCCTTATCCGCGCCGCCGAGGAGGTCGCCCAGTGGGTGGACGCACAGCTCGAGCTGGCCGAACTCGACCACTCGCGGACGCTGCTGATGGAGGCGGAGATGCGGGCGCTGCGGGCCCAGATCTCACCGCACTTCATCTACAACTCGCTGACCACCATCGCCTCGTTCGTCCGGTCCGACCCCGAGCGGGCCCGGGAGCTGCTGCTGGAGTTCGCCGGGTTCACCCGCTACTCGTTCCGGCGGCACGGCGACTTCACCACGCTCGCCGAGGAACTGCGCTCCATCGACCGGTACCTGCTGCTGCAGCGCGCCCGGTTCGGGGAGCAGCTCCGGGTGACGCTGCGGATCGCGCCCGAGGTGCTGCCGGTCGCCGTGCCGTTCCTGTCCCTGCAGCCGCTCGTGGAGAACGCCGTCCGGCACGGCCTGCAGGACAGGTCGGAGCCCGGGCTCATCACGATCGTCGCCGAGGACGCCGGATCCGACTGCGTGATCAGCGTGGAGGACGACGGGATCGGCATGGACCCCGACGACGTCCGGCGCCTGCTGGCGGGCGAGGTGCGCCCGCCGACCGACGACGGCGACGCGGCCGGGATCGGGCTCGCCAACGTCGACGACCGGCTGCGGCAGGTGTACGGCGACGAGTACGGGCTCGCCGTCGAGACCGGGCCGGGCGCCGGCACGAAGGTCATCGTCCGCGTGCCCAAGTACCGGCCCGGCGTGACCGCGTCCTGAGGCGTGACCGCGTCCTGAGGTGTGACCGTGCGCGTGCCCAAGTACCGGCCCGGCGTGACCGCGTCCTGAGCTCTTGACTCTCGGGCGTGCATTGACTGGAATGTCCGTGCTACGTGGGAAGGGACGGTGTCGTGGGCCTACGTGTCCTGGCCGTGGACGACGAGGCGCCCGCGCTGGACGACCTCGTGCACCTGCTGAGCGCCCACCCGCGCATCGGCGAGATCCACACCGCCCGGGACGGCGCCGCCGCGCTCCGCAAACTCGACCGGGCCCTCGCCGAGGGACGTCCCATCGCCGCGGTCTTCCTCGACATCCGGATGCCCGGCCTGGACGGCACCGTCCTCGGCCGGGTGCTGGCGCAGTTCGCCCGCGCGCCGAAGATCGTCTTCGTCACCGCCTACGAGGGCCACGCCGTCGACGCGTTCGAGATCAAGGCGACGGACTACATCCTCAAGCCGGTCCGGCCCGAGCGGCTGAACGAGGCCATCAGGCGCGTGACCGAGGCCACCGACGAGGACGACGACGAGGCCGCGGACCCGGCCGAGCCGGAGCCGATGCCCGTCGAGCTGGGCGGGGTCACCCGGTTCGTCACCCCCGCCGAGGTTCTTTACGTCGAGGCGCAGGGCGACTACGCGCGGCTGCACACGTCCACCGGAAGCCATCTGGTGCGGATCCCGCTGGCCGCGCTGAGCGAACGCTGGACCGGCGCCGGGTTCGTCCGGGTGCACCGCAGCCACCTGGTCGCGCTGTCGGCGATCAAGGAGCTGCGGCTGGACTCGGGGCGCTGCACCGTCCTGGTCGGCGACGCGGAGCTGCCGGTCAGCCGCAGGCACGTGCGTGAGCTGCGCGACCTGCTCGTGCGCAGGGCGAGGCGATCCCCCTGAGCCCCGGCGAGCCCGCCCCAGGCGAGCCGCCTCCCGCCGGGCCCGCTCCGAATGGGCCGGGTCCGGGCGAGCGGCCGACCGCGATGGCGCCCGGCCGGGTCCTGGTGACCGGGCCGCGGACCCGCGCCGTCCGCCGGCCCCGCTACCCCGTCACCCTGGAGATCGACGAGCAGACCGGTCTCGGCGAGGCGTACATGCGCTCGCTGCTGCGCACCCAGCTCCGGCTCGCGCTCAGGCTGTGCCTGGTGCTGGCCGCCGTGGTGATCGGGCTGCCGCTGCTGTTCGTCCTGGCCCCCGAAGTGCGCGAACAGGAACTGCTCGGCCTGCCGCTGCCGTGGGTGGTGCTCGGCGGGCTGATCTACCCGTGGTTCGTGGCCTGCGGCTGGTGGTACGTCCGGCAGGCCGAACGCAACGAGGACGACTTCGCCGAACTGGTCGACCGGACCCCGGCCCTCAACGACATGCCCGCCGCCGGTGACGTGCCCGCCGCCGGTGACACGCCCGCCGCCGGTGACGTGCCGGCCGCGGGTGACGTGCCCGACTCCCGTGACGCGTCCGCCGGCCGGCCATGAACGCCGCCTACGGACTCGCCGGGGTCCTGCTGGTCGTCGTCGCCACCATCCTCATCGGCGTGCTCGGGCGCATCTCCCGCACCACCTCCGACTTCTATGTGGCGTCCCGCACGGTCACGCCGCTGCGCAACGCGTCGGCGATCGGCGGCGAATACCTGTCCGCCGCGTCGTTCCTCGGCATCGCCGGGCTCATCCTCGCCTACGGCGCCGACATGCTGTGGCTGCCCGTCGGCTGGACGGGCGGCTACCTCGTCCTGCTCGTCCTGGTGTCGGCGCCGCTGCGCCGCTCCGGCGCGTACACGCTGCCGGACTTCGCCGAGGCGCGGCTGGAGTCCATGTCGGTGCGCCGCGTCGCCAGCATCCTCGTCGTGCTGATCAGCTGGCTGTACCTGCTGCCCCAGTTCCAGAGCGCCGGGCTGGTGCTGCGGACGGTGACGGGCTGGCCGGTGTGGACGGGCGGCGTCCTCGTCGCCGTCGTCGTCGCCGTCAACGTCCTCGTCGGCGGCATGCGCAGCGTCACCCTCGTCCAGGCGTTCCAGTACTGGATGAAGCTCACGGCGCTCGCCGTCCCGCTGATCTTCCTGCTGCTGGCCTGGCGGTACGACGGCGCGCCCGGCCTGTCGGGGGACACGCCGCCGCAGTTCGCCGACCGCACCACCGTCTCCGTCGGCCTCGCCGTCACCGTCGACGTCACGACCCCCATCCAGGTCGTCGTGGACGGGCGGGTGGACGGGCGGCCCTACGACGCGGCCCCGCTCACCCTGAACCCCGGCCCGCATCACATCGCGCAGAACACGTCCGTCACGTTCCCCGCCGGCGCCGACGTGCCCCACGTGAGCGACCGGCCCGTCACCACCGACCACGAGTGGGCGATGCCGCTGGACGGCCGCCCCCACTCCCTCTACGCCACGTACTCGCTGATCCTCGCCACGTTCCTCGGGACGATGGGGCTCCCGCACGTCCTCGTGCGCTTCTACACCAACCCCGACGGGCGGGCCGCGCGCCGCACGACCGTGATGGTGCTGTCCCTGCTCGGCGCCTTCTACCTGCTGCCCGCCCTGTACGGGGCGCTCGGACGCCTCTACACCCCCGAACTGCTGATGACGGGACGCGCCGACGCCGTCGTCCTCACCCTCCCCGGGCGGCTCATCGGCGGCGCCGGCGGCGACCTCCTCGGCGCGCTGGTGACCGGCGGCGCGGTCGCGGCGTTCCTGTCCACCTCGTCCGGGATCACCGTGTCCGTCGCCGGGGTGATCGCGCAGGACATCCTGCGCGGCGGGGTGCGCTCGTTCCGCGTCGGCACGCTGCTCGCACTCGTCGTCCCCCTCACGCTGGCGATCACGGCCCGTTCGCTCCCCGTCGCCGACGTCGTCGGGCTGGCGTTCGCCGTCGCCGCGTCCACGTTCTGCCCGCTGCTGGTCCTCGGCGTCTGGTGGCGGAAACTGACCGTGCCGGGCGCGCTCGCCGGCCTCACCGCCGGCGGCGTCCTCGCCGGCACCGCGGTGATCGTGACGATCGCGGCGGGGCCGCCGGGCGGGTTCATCGGCGCGCTGCTCGCCGAACCCGCCGCCTGGACGGTCCCGGTCGCGTTCGCCACCATGATCGTCGTGTCGTGGTGCACGCCGGGACGGGTACCGCCCGGCGTCGCGCGCATGATGGTGCGCCTGCATACACCGGAGTCGCTCGCTGTCGACCGCGGGACGTGGCGACCGAAACGGGTGTGACCGTGCGCCTGCATGCGCCGGAGTCGCTGGCCGTGGACCGCGGGACGTGGCGACCGAAACGGGTGTGACCGTGCGCCTGCACACGCCGGAGTCGCTCGCTGTCGACCGTGGGACGTGGCGAAACGGGTGTGACCGTTCATCGCGTCAAACGAACCGTTCACCGACAGGGCTCGCAGACCAGCGACGATGAACGGCAGCTGAACGCAGCCCCGCGCCCGCCCCCTCGATCGTTCCCGGCCTCGTCCATACCGTGGCGCGTGACCGGCGTCACAAAAGAGGAGGGGCGGTCGTGTCCGTCGATAAGAACGCCTCCGGCACCGTATATGAACGGTTCCAGAGCACCACGGAGTTCCAGGATCTCCGGCGCAGATTCCGTAGATTCGCATTTCCCATGACCGCGGCATTCCTCAGCTGGTACCTGCTCTACGTCGTGATGTCCGGGTGGGCGCGCGGCTTCATGGGCAAGGAAGTCGGCCCGTTCAACATCGCCCTGTACTTCGGGCTGCTTCAGTTCGTGTCGACGTTCGCCATCGCGTGGCTTTACTCGCGGCACGCCGAGCGCAACCTCGACGCGGCCGCCGACAAGATCCGCGCGGACATCGAAGCCGAGACCGCCGGGACCGCGGAGGAGGCCCGATGAGCCACGAAACCCTGTCGATCCTGCTGTTCGTCTCCTTCGTCGCCGCCACGCTGGCGATCACCGTCTGGGCCAGCCGGAACACCAAGGACGCCACCGACTTCTACGCGGGCGGCCGCTCCTTCTCCGGCGCGCAGAACGGACTCGCGATCGGCGGCGACTACATGTCCGCCGCGTCCTTCCTCGGCATCGCCGGGCTCATCGCGCTTTACGGCTATGACGGGTTCCTGTACTCGATCGGGTTCCTCGTCGCCTGGCTCGTGGCGCTGCTGCTCGTCGCGGAACTGCTGCGGAACTCGGGCCGGTTCACGATGGCGGACGTGCTGGCGTTCCGGATGAGCCCCCGTCCCGTCCGCACCGCCGCCGGCGTCTCCACCATCGTCGTGTCGATCTTCTACCTGCTGGCGCAGATGGTCGGCGCGGGCGCCCTGGTCGTCCTGCTGTTCGGCTTCACCAGCGAGTTCGCCAAGGGCGCCACGATCGCGATGGTCGGCATCCTGATGATCGTGTACGTCGTGTTCGGCGGCATGAAGGGCACCACCTGGGTCCAGATCGTCAAGGCGTGCCTGCTGATGACGGGCGCGACCCTCGTGACGATCCTGGTCCTCGCCGAGTTCGGCTTCAACCTGTCCAGCCTGCTGAACGACGCGGCGGCGCAGAGCGGCGAGGGCGGGAAGTTCCTGGAGCCCGGCCTGCGGTACGGCACCGAGGAGCAGGGCCTGTCCGGCAAGCTCGACCTGATCAGCCTCGGCCTGGCCCTCGTCCTCGGCACCGCCGGGCTGCCGCACATCCTGATCCGCTTCTACACCGTTCCGACGGCCCGCGACGCCCGCAAGTCCGTGATGTGGGGCATCGGGATCATCGGCGCCTTCTACCTGCTCAGCCTCGTCCTCGGCTTCGGCGCCGCCGCCCTCGTGGGCAGCGACGAGATCCGCGCCGAGAACGCGGCGGGCAACACCGCGGCACCGCAACTCGCCGAACGCGTCGGCGAACTCGTGTTCGGTTCCGCGGGCGGCACGATCCTGCTGGCGGTGATCGCGGCGGTCGCGTTCGCGACGATCCTGGCGGTCGTGTCCGGTCTCACCCTGGCGTCGTCCTCGTCGTTCGCCCACGACCTGTACGCCCACGTGTTCCGCAAGGGCAAGGCCACCGAGCGCGAAGAGGTCCGCGTCGCCCGCATCTCCGCCTTCGTCATCGGCGCCGTCGCGATCGTCCTCGGCATCTTCGCCCAGCGCCTGAACGTGGCGTTCCTCGTCGCCCTGGCCTTCGCGGTCGCCGCGTCCGGAAACCTGCCCGCGATCCTCTACAGCCTGTTCTGGAAGCGGTTCAACACCCAGGGCGCCGTCTCCGCGATCTACGGCGGTCTCGGCTCGGCGATCTTCCTGGTCGCCTTCTCCCCGGTCGTCTCCGGTTCCGAGAAGGCCCTGTTCACCGACTCCGACTGGAGCTGGTTCCCGCTGAGCAACCCGGGGATCATCTCCATTCCGTTCGGCTTCCTGGCCGGCTTCATCGGCACCGTTCTCAGTAAGGAGTTCAACGCGGCCAAGTACGCCGAGATCGAGGTCCGCTCCCTCACCGGTGCGGGTGCCGAAGAGGCGACCAAACACTGAGATCTGCCGCGCGGGCGACCGTCGCCCGGTCCCGCGCGGCCCGCGGCCCCGCCCCCCGCCCCGGGGCGGGGCCGCCCCCTGTCATCCCCCGTTCCGTGCGTGAGATCGGTTCTACCACCCGTCAGCCGCCCCGTATCGCATCACCGACCGCCCTTTCCATCGTTTGCAGCTGTCCCTTTCGTTGAACCGGCTTGCGGTGCCCGGTGACGATGGCCGTCAAGTAGGGCGAAACTTGGACATTTCCGGACGGATTGCTAAATACTGCCCATGGGCCGCCGGAACTTCGGCAATCCGCACTTCCTTGATGGGGCGTTGTGTCAGCCTAGATACGAGCTGTACACGTATGCGTACGCGTCACTCAGAATCGTGATCTTGCTGTCGACGCACCGAGGACGCCGATGCCTGACTTCTTCGAACCTGCCGCCGGCGCCGAGCACCAGGACGTCCGACGAACCGGCAGGTCGCTGACCCGTGGTGAACGCCGGAAGAGCAGTGGTCGACAGAGCGGCATACGCGCCTTTCACCTGACCATTTCCTTGGTTCCCGCCGCCATTGTGGGACTTCTCGGCCTCGCCGCCGTGGCGGTCCTGTACGACGGAGACGCCGTGAGCCGCCAGACGCGCCTGCTGCTCGCCATGGCGGTCGTAGGGGCCGCGATCACCCTGGGAGCCGCCGTCGCGGCGGCGGAGGCGGCGACCCGCCGGGTGCATCAGCAGCGCACCCGATCGGCCGTCCACCTGCAGCGGCGGCTGGGCGAGCTGGGTTTCCTGGTAGCCCGCGGCCGGCGGGACCTGCAGAGGCTGGCCGAGGGGCTCAGCACCGGTGAGAAGGCCGCACCGTGCAGCGAGGACCTCCCCGTCCCCGACACCGGCGACGCCGTCATGCTCCTCACGTACGAGCTGCAAAGGGCCCAGGCCGCGGCCTGGAACGCCATGCTCGACGTCGCGAGCCGCGAACCCGCCGGCGACGTCGGCCAGCGGGTCGGCGTCTACGTCAACCTCGCCCGGCGGATGCAGTCGCTGTCCCACCGGGCCATCCAGGGCCTCGACGCCCTGGAGAACCAGGTCGAGGACCCGGACCTCCTCAAAGGGTTGTTCAAGGTAGACCACCTCAACACCCGCCTGCGCCGCCAGGCCGAGAGCCTCGCCGTGCTCGGCGGCACCCCGTCGCGCCGCCAGTGGACCAAGCCGGTGACCGTGTACGAGGTGCTGCGCTCGGCCATCGCCGAGGTGGAGCACTACCACCGCGTCAAGGTGGTGCCGCCCATCGACGGGAACCTGCACGGCGGTGCGGTCGCGGACGTCGTCCATCTGCTGGCCGAACTCATCGAGAACGCGACCAAGTTCTCCCCGCCGGAGACGCAGGTGCTCATCCGCGTCGAGAACGTCAGCGCGGGCCTGGCCATCGAGGTCGAGGACCGCGGCCTCGGCATTCCGCGGGGGGACCAGCGGCGGCTGAACGCCCTGCTCGCCGAACCCGAGCGGGCCGACCCCGACGAACTGCTGAAGGACGGGCGCATCGGACTCCTCGTGGTCTCCGCGCTCGCTCGCCGCCACAAGACCCGCGTGCAGCTCCAGGGCAATGTCTACGGCGGCACACAGGCCATCGTCGTCGTGCCCAAGGAACTGGACGGCAGCGACGCAGAGGAGGCCGAGGTGCGGTCCCAGACGAAAGCGGTGACCCCCCGGCCGGCTCCGCCGCAGGCCGTGTTGAGCGCATCGGTGCCCGCCGCGGCCTCACCCTCGCAGCCGGCGTCTCTCCCCGGCTTCGAGGAGGGCGTCGAGGCCCGGCCGAGTCTGACGTTCAGCGACCCCCATGTCCTCGATGCCCGGCTGCCCGACCCACCGGTCCCCGCGCACGACGAGCGCCCGGCCACGCCCGCGCAGCCGTCCGGCTCCCCGGCCGGAGTGCCGGACTCCGGCACCGGGCCGGGCCTTCCGGGCGCCCCCGGTGAACGGCCGCGGTTGCCGCAACGCCAGGCCCAGACCCACCTGGTGCCCGAACTGGCCACGGCCCCCGCTCTCCAAGAGGAAGAGCAGGAGATCGAACCGAACCCCCGGTTGATGGCGGCATTTCAGAAGGGCCTGCGCAGTGCTCAGGAGAATGACGCCGCTGCAGATGGTCCCGACGGTCCGAACTGACGAGGATCACGAATGATAAGGAGCGTCCATTGAGTGCTGTCTCCCCGAACCAGACCCAGGACCTTGCTTGGCTGTTGCGGGGGCTGGGCGAGGAGGTTCCGCTCATACGCGGCAGCGTGCTGCTGTCCTCCGATGGCATGCTGAAGGCGGCCTATGGCTTCGACCGCACCAGTGCGGAACAGTTCGCCGCGCTCGCGTCGGGCCTCTTCTCCATAGCGCGCAGCGCCGGAACGAAGTTCGACCACAGCAACGAGGTACGGCAGGTGGTGGCGGAGCTCAAATCCAGCCAGCTGTTCATCTCGTGGGCCGGTTCCAATTCCGTGCTGGCGGTGCTGGCGAAGGCGGAGGCCGACCCGGCCATCGTCGGTTTGGAGATGGTCCGGCTGATCAAGTCCGTGCAACCCTTCCTGCACACCGCGGCACGGTCGGCGGCATCGACCGTCAATGGAAATCGATCGCTATGACGGCCGGTTCCGACGAGGTCTGGCTCGACGAGGACGCCGGGCCGCTGATACGCCCGTACACGGTGACCGCCGGCCGCACCCATCCGACCGTCGACCTGGACCTGCTGTCCCTGGTGGTGGCGGCCGGCCCGCTTCCGCCGGCCATGGATCCGGAGCACGGCAAGGCGCTTGAGGTGTGCCGCACGCCGACCTCGGTCGCCGAGGTCGCGGCGCATCTGCGGCTTCCCGTGATCGTCACCAAGATCGTCCTTTCCGATCTGGTGGAGCGCAGGGCAATAGAGCTACAAACGGCTTATTCCGCGACCGACCCCACCGACCGAGCCCTTCTGGAGAAACTGCTCGATGGCCTACAGCGAGTCTGAGGTGCCCAGCACCCAGGTCAAGATTCTCATAGCGGGTGGTTTCGGCGTCGGGAAGACGACGTTCGTCGGTGCCGTGAGCGAGATCGAGCCGCTGAGCACCGAGGAACTCATCACCACGGCCAGCGTCGGAATCGACAACCTCGGAGGAGTGGAGGGCAAGTCGACCACGACCGTGGCGCTGGACTTCGGCAGAATCACGCTCGAACAGCACGGGATCGTTCTCTACCTGTTCGGAACTCCGGGGCAGCGGCGTTTCTGGTTCCTGTGGGACGAGTTGTCCGCCGGAGCGCTGGGCGCCATCGTGCTCGCCGACACCCGCCGCCTGGAAGACTGCTTCGAGGCCGTCGACTTCTTCGAGAACCGGGGAACCAAGTTCCTCGTCGCGGTGAACGAGTTCGACAACGCATACCGCTACGGACCCGACGAGGTGCGATCCGCCCTCGGACTCGGTCCGCGCGTGCCGATCGTGCTGTGCGACGCACGGGACCACCTCTCGGCCATTTCGGCGCTGAGGGCCCTGATCCAGCACCTTATCGCAGCCGCCTCCTCCGCCTCCGTCTGACGCAGAACCGCAATGATCATGCTCCGCCATCGCACACCCAGCCATACATGGAGGTCCCCGTGACGTATCAGTCCAGTGACCAGGAATACGAACTCTCCGCCCGTTCATTGATACCGACCGACCATGAGGCGTCCCAGCGTGCGGCGCGGCTGCGGGAGCTCGGCCTGGGGCAGGCACGGGAGCACGAGTTCGATGAGTTCGCCCATGAAGTCGCCGTGGACGCACAGAACCTCGTTGGGCTCCACAACACCCCGGTGGCCTTCGTGAACCTGGTCGGCGACGATCAGTTCATCGGCGGTGTCTACACACCGCCGGCCGCCGCGGCCGTCGTGGGAGGAATCCTCGGGGCGAGGATTCCCCTCAACGCGGGCTACTGCCCGCATGTCGTCGTCCGGCGCAAGGCGCTGATCCTCGACGACGTTCTCGACTATCCGCGCTTCGCCGGTAATCCGATCGTCGACAAGCTCATGGTCCGCAGCTATGCCGGAGCTCCGCTGACCGACCGCACGGGCACGGTTCTCGGCACGATCTGCGTCGTGGACAGCGAACCGCGCCCGTGGGGCAAGGCCGGGCTGGAACTCATGAAGCGGCGGGCGGCGGACCTGGTCGACCGGATCCACCGCCGCGAGGGCCTGCCGGGCTAGTCGCCCGGTACGTCGTCAGCCGACGGCGGTCGCCGCTTCGCCGCCGCCCTGGTCGTGTCGGATCGGGAACGGGGACGGGCTGCCGGACCCGGCGCCGACCGGCCGCGCCGTGCCATTGGTGTCGAGGATGCCGGTGGCCAGCAGGCGGAATTCCGCGGCGACACCGGCGATGTCGTTTCTGAGGAACTCGATGGCGTGCCGGACCCTGGCGGGGTCGGCGCCGGTCTCAGCGGCCCAGCCGAGGACCTGGGTGATCGCGAACAGGTAGGCGATGGCGCGGCCGGCCAGGACCTGATGTTCCTGGCTCAGGCGCTGATCGAGGAAGCTCAGGTCCGCCTGGAGCGTCGTGACGCCGGCCGCCGTGAGCGGCCATTCGGCCAGGAATCCGCTGAGCGGCCGGCCGGCCCGCCGGGTCAGGCAGTGCGCGGCGAGCTGCTGGCTGAGCATGTCGTTGTTGCCGTCGAAGACGGTGAAGACCCGTGAGTCCAGGAACGCCTGACCGGCGATGTTGGTGGGCGATCCGCAGCGGTAGCCTTCACCGCCGGTCAACTGCTGGTAGTGCTGTGCCGCGCTGACCATCCTCTCGGTGGCGACGGTTTTGAGGGCCTGTACGGCGGGGAACGCGGGGGTCATGTCGGCCTTGAGGTCCAGTGCCGTCTGCACGTAGTGGCTGAGCGCCTCGCAGATGGTGGCGGAGGTGTCGATGGCCGCGAGCCTGTAGTTCACGAACCCGATTTTCGACTGCAGCTTCCGCCCTATCTGGCGGCCGTCCGCGTACGCGTGCGCCTCGCGGCTGATGCGGCGCAGGAATCCGGCTCCCGCCGCCGCCAGCAGCGCCCGGGAACCCATGAACAGGTCCACCGAGTTCAGGCCGGTTTCCTCGGCGTCGATCCGCCGGTGCCGGGGGACGATCACGTCGATATCGTTGACTCCGTAGTCGAGCAGCTTCAATCCGAGTGCCTCGAACAGCTCGACGGTGCGGAATCCCTCGTTGCGCCTGACGACGAAGTAGCCGTACTCGCGGCGGTGTGCGTGCTTCGCGACGACCAGCCACCAGTGTGCGGAGGAACTCAGAGCCTGCCAGTGCTTGCGGCCGCGGATCCGGTAGCCTCCGTCGACCTCCTCGAAAGTGGTCGTCATGGCGGACAGGGCCGAGCCGGCGCCCGGTTCGGTGGCGGCGAGCCCGGCCGTCAGCGGCTCGCTGCCGGCGAACAACGGCAGCATCTCCTGTTTGACCTCGTCCCCGGCCCACTTCACGACGGGCAGGAGCGCCAGTGCCGTGTTGACGATCACGTACACGCCGAGCGCCAGGTTCCACTCGGAGGTGGTCTCGACGATCCGGCACATCTCGACGTGGTCGTCGCGGCCTCCGTACTCCTCGGGCAGAGTCGGAAGCCGGACCCCGGCTCTCACAAGGAGCGCCCAGCCGTCGGGGGAAAGGTACTCCTGCGGATAGGTCGCTGAATCGAACTTGGAGGCGACCGTGTCGATGCCGGCGAGGAACTCATGAGTTGACAGAGACAGTAGATCGTGCGTCATGGTGTCCGCTCTCACGGGGTCGGCCTGTCAGTGCAGGGGGAAGCCGTCGGGCTCTGGCGATCAAGAGCATGCTGAAGTCCGGTTCACTGGCAACAGCAGACCAATCAATCACCTTCCGATAAGTCCGATTTCAGGGCATACCTCATCGTCAATCGAGCGGTCACGTTGCACAAGGAACATCTGGCTTACCGTAAGTGTGCCCAAAAACCCGATACCTCGTGTGGCCTGCACACACTCACGGATCAGTAAGGTTTTTTCTCTGCGGGCAAGGGCCGCCCGATGCCCGGCCCGACCGGGTCCGGCGTGGCCGGTGACCCGGACAGGCCAGGGTCGTGGACCCCACCCCGCCGCCGTTAGCGTGGGACCGTGCGGGCGGTGGTCCCGCCGGACGGAGGGGGAGCATGGGATACGGGAGGTCCGCCAAACGCGGTGTGATGCTCGTCGTCGGCGGGACCGTTCTGCTGGCCGGCGTCTCGCTGCTCGTCCTGCCCGGCCCGGGGATGCTGATGGTGCTGGCCGGGCTGCTCATCCTCGCCCGCGAGTTCCCGTCGGTGAACCGCTTCGTCGAACCCGTCCGGATGCGGGCGATCCAGGCGGCGGAGGAGAGCGTCACCTCGTGGTGGCGCCTCACCGGGTCGGTGCTGACGGGGCTGGCCCTGATCGGGGCGGGTGTGCTGTGGGGTCTTGAGCCGAGGCTGCCGCTCAGCGGGTGGAGCACCGGGTCGGGCCTCATCCTGTCCGGAATCATCCTGTTCGCCCTCCTGTACTGGAGTTACCTGCGCGTCAAGGCGCGGCGGGCAGGGGTAAAACGGGACGGCTGAAACCGGCCGGACGAAGTTTGTCCGGCGGATTTGATCCGGCGAGCGGGTATGACCGTGCCATGGGTATGGGCATTGTTCTTCGAGTACTCGTCGCCGCTGGACTAGCGGCAGACGCCATCATCCACTGGCGTTTCGCGCCTGGCATGGCGCCGGGACCCAACACTCCGAGCGACACCATTCCAGGGGACACGCTGTTCTACGCCCAGGCGATCGCGGCCGCGGTGGCGGCCGTGCTCGTCCTGGTGTGGGCGCGCAGGTGGACGTACGCGATAGCGTTCCTGGTCGCCGCTAGCGCCGCCGGCGCCGTCCTGATCTACTACTTCGTCGACTTCGGGCAGCTCGGTCCGATTCCGCGCATGTACGACCCGTCGTGGTACGCGGACAAGACGATCAGCCTGGCGGGTGAGCTCATCGCCGCGATCGCCGCGCTGATCGGATTCTTCACCGTCGGGCGGACCCGGGACCGGGACAGCGAGTCAAGCGCCGTCCCGGCCCCCTGAGGCGGGGGTTCGCCTCGCGGAGGCGGGCGGAAGCACCGAAGGCCGTATCCGGCCGCACGCACTGTGTGCGGCCGGATACGCCAGTTCCTCGACGTCGGCACCGGCCTGCCCACCATGGACAACGTCCACCAGATCGCTCACCGGCAGGCGCCCGGCTCGCGCGTGGTCCACGTCGACAACGATCCGAACGTCTGCGTCCACGCCTGCGCGCTGCTGGCCGACGACCCCGGCACCGTCGCGGTCGTCGAGGAGGATCTGCGGCGCCCGGAGCGGATCCTGGCGCACCGCGAGACCCGCCGCCTGATCGATTTCGACGAGCCGCTGTGCGTCCTGGCTTCGACCCAGTCGGCGACGCGGCCCTGGAACCCCTTGGCCCGCTGCGCCGGATGGCGCCACGCCCAGTACCAGACGTTGCCGACGAGGTTGGTGGTCGTCTCGTTGCCCGCCCCGACCAGCAGGTGCAGGAACGCGATGATTCCAGCGCCGACACCGGCCACCCGTGCATCCTCGGACATTTTGTTGTTTCATGAAGTGTTGATATGTTCGCGCCATGTCCACCAACAGGTCCACCAACGGATCCGCAGGCACGTCCACCGGCACCGCACCGGTCGTCATCGTCGGCGGTGGCCAGGCCGGTCTGGCCACCGCGCACACCGTCCAGGCGCTGGGCATGGGACGCCCGGTCGTCCTGGAGGCCGCGGACCGGCCGGCCGGGTCATGGCCGCGGTACTACGACGGCCTCACCCTGTTCTCCCCGGCCCGGCGCAGTGCCCTGCCCGGCGCGCCCTTCCCCGGCGACCCCGACGGCTACCCCGCGCGTGACGATGTCGTCGCCTACCTCGCCGACTACGCGTCCCGCCTGGACGCCGACATCCGTACCGGTCACCGCGTCGAACGGGTGAGCGCCACGGGCTCCGGCGGGTTCGAGGCCGTCACGGTGGACGGCGAGGTCTTCGCCGCGCCGCTGGTGATCGCGGCGACGGGCGGGTTCAGCCGCCCGCACCGGCCGGAACTGCCGGGGCTGGACGCCTTCTCCGGCACGGTCCTGCACTCGGCCGAGTACCGGCGGCCCGAACCGTTCGCCGGGCGGCGGGTGGTGATAGTGGGCGGCGGGAACTCGGCCGTGCAGATCGCGATCGAGCTGGCCGCCCACGCGCGGGTCACCCTGGCCACCCGCCACCCGCTGCGCTTCATGGCGCAACGCGTCCTGGGACGGGACATTCACCTCTGGCTGCACCGGACCGGGCTCGACACCGCCGGCTGGGCGCGCCCGCTGCTGACCGGGGGCAAGGGCACCCCGGTCATGGACACCGGCACCTACCGGGACACCATCGCCAAGGGGAATCCCGACCGCCGCCCCATGTTCACACGCCTGGACGGCGACCAGGTCGTCTGGAGCGACCGGACCCGGGAGCGGGTGGACGTGGTGCTGCTGGCGACCGGGTACCGGCCGGGCGTGGAGTACCTGGACGGGCTCGGCGCGCTCGACGCCGGCGGGCGGCCACGTCACGACGGCGGTGTCTCCACCACCCATTCCGGGCTCGGGTACGTCGGGCTGGAGTGGCAGCGTTCGTTCGCCTCCGCCACGCTGCGCGGGGTCGCGGCGGACGCCCGCCACGTCCTGAACCGGCTGCGCAGGCAGGGGCGTCCGGGTGCTCGGCGGCCGGCGCGGGCCGGGCGTCCCGCGTGAGCGTGCCCGGCCAGGCCCCCGCACCGGCTCCGGGGGCCGGCCGTGCGCCGCCCGCCGGGAGCGACCGGCGGGCGCGGCCACTAGTCGTGCTGCCGCCTGGCCGGGGCGAGGCTGCCGGGGTGGTCGTCCGGCGACGCGGTGTCCGCCGCGGTGTCCGCCGCGGGGAACGGCCCGAGGGCACGCTTGAGGATCTTGCCGGTGGGGCTGGTCGGCATCTCGTCCACGAACCACACGCGCCGCGGATACTTGTACGCGGCCACCCGTTCCCTGACCCACAGGCGCAGCTCGTCCGCGGTCGCGGGGGCGCGCAGTGCCACGGCGGCCGCGATCTCCTCGCCGACCTCGGGATGAGGGAAGCCGATGACGGCGGCCTGGCGCACCGCGGGATGCTCGTACAGGACCTCCTCGACCTCCCGCGGATACACCGTGTAGCCCGCCCGGATGATCACGTCGCGGCGCCGGTCGACCAGGAAGAAGAACCCGTCGTCGTCGACCCGGCCAAGGTCGCCGGTGTGGAACCAGCCGTCGCGGATCGCGTCCGCGGTGGCCTCCGGGTTGTTCCAGTAGCCCTTCATCACGTTCGGCCCGCGCACGATGATCTCTCCGATCTCGCCGCACGGCAGCTCCCGGCCGTCGTCGCCGACGACCCGCATCTCCACCTCGCGGACCGGCTGCCCGATCGACCCCTGCCGGCGGCCCGGGCCACCCCGGTTGGACGCCGACAGCGGTGAGGTCTCGCTCAGCCCGTAGCCCTCGATGATCGGGCAGCCGTACCGCGTCTCGTACACGCGCAGCACGTCCAGTGGCATCGCCGCGCCGCCGGACACGCAGATCCGCAGCAGCGACAGGTCGGACACGCCCGGCTGGTCGAGCAGCGCGATGTACATGGCCGGGACGCCGTGGAACACCGTCACCCCGTCCCGCCGGATGATCTCCAGCGCGCGGCCCGCGTCGAACCGCGGCAGCAGGGTGAGCCGCCCGCCCGCGTGGATCGTGGCGTTGAGCGCGCACGTCTGGCCGAACGCGTGATACAGCGGGAGCGCGCCTAAGACGACGTCGTCCACGCCGAGCGCGAGCATCCGCGCCACCGTCTCGGCGTTGCCGGCGAGGTTGCCGTGGGTGAGCTCGATCCCCTTGGCGCGCCCCGTCGTCCCGGCGCTGTAGAGGATCACGGCGGTGTCGTCGGCGGCCCTCGGGACGATGTCGGGCTCGGGCGCCATCGTGCGCAGCAGCCTGCGGAACTCGCCCGGCACCACGAACATGAAGTCGGTCCGCGTGTCCGCCGTCCCCTCCTCGACGGTCTCCGCGTACGCGTGCCACGCGATCACCAGCCGGGCCCCGCTGTCGTCGAGATACGCGGCGATCTCCCGCCGCTTCAGCAGCGGATCGAGCGGGACGACCACCGCACCGATCCGCATGGCCCCGTAGTAGACGACGGCGAACTCGGGGACGTTCGGGAGCATCACGGCGACCCGGTCGCCGGGCCGGATCCCGCGTCTTCGCAGCAGCAGACCCGTCCGCGCGCTCAGCAGGTCCAGCGCGCGATAGCTGAGCCCCTCCCGGTCCAGAGTGAGAACCGTCCGTGCACCGAGCCGTTCGGCGGCGGTCCGGAGGCGCTCAGCGAGGTTCATGCGCCGACGGTACGTCGGCGGTCCCGTCCGTCTCATTGGTCGTGGAGACCAGTCTTTTCCGCCCGGAATTGGTGGCGGGTGGCAACACGTCCTGGAGGGCGATGGCGACCAGCAGATCGACCAGATCGGTGAAGTGCCGGAGGTTGCGGCCGGTCCGCTCCTGGATGCGGCGGAGCCGGTACTGGGCGGTGTTGTGGTGGATCTGCAGCTGTTCGGCCGCGGCGCGCAGGTTCAGGTCCGCGGCGGCGAACGCCCGGATCGTGGCGGTCAGCACCCCGCCGCGCATGCGGTCCTCCGACAGCAGTTCCGCGACCCGGGGATCGACCAGGTGCCGGGCGGTGTCGTCGGCCCGCAGCGCCATGTAGTCGAACGGCGAGATCCGCGGCAGCGCCGCCACACCGCCGTCCTCGGGCAGGTAGTCCAGGACGCTTCGCGCCTCCTGGTAGGCGCGGGGGATCTGCGCCATGCCCTCGACGACGGTGCTGATCCCCATCGCCAGGACGATGCCCTCGGCGAGGAGGTTCTCCTGGACGGCCTGGAGCCGGTCGCACAGCTTCCCGACGTCGCCGCCGGGGCCGAGCGACGGCACCGCCACGATCTCCGACTGCCGCACGACCGAGAGCGTGCGGTGCTTGCTGACCTCGGTCCGGGCGATCGCCGCGCACGCCGCGTGCTGGGCGTCCACCTGGGCCTCCGCCCCCACCAGGACGGCCGCCACCACCACCAGCGGGGTGCGCGAGTCGGGGTTCAGGCCGTGCGAGTGCGCGGTCGCGAGCTGCGGCCCGCGCGTGGGCGCCTCCCCGCCCAGCAGCAGCTCCACCAGGTCGCGGCTCTCCCGGACGGTCTCCGCCGCGGCGTACTGCTGGAACTCCGCGTACGCGTTGGCGGCGTGCGTGCTGGCGAAGTCGCAGTACCGCATCAGCGGGGACGCCAGCGTCAGCGCCGCCTCCTGACCGGCGTACGACCGGCCCGCGTGCTCGACGACCGCCTCCCAGAAGACCTGCTGGCCGACCCGGAAGGCGTTGATGTAGTCGGCCAGTGCGAATCCGGCCTGGGCGCGGCGCATCGAGGCGCGCCGCGTGAAGGCGATGTCCTCGAAGGTGACCGTGCGTTCCTCCAGGAGCACGGCGAGTTTGGTGCGGTAGTGCCGGCCCACCTGCTGGCGTACGTCGGCGCAGAAGTCGGCGCCCTTCGCGCTGTAGGCGGGGATCTCCTCGCGCATGGTCTCGACGGCCTTGTCCGCCAGCTCGTCGACGACGTGGAGCAGTTCGGCGAGGATTCGTGAGCGTTCGGTACGGAGTGTCTCCGTATCGCTGATCGTTCCCGTGCTGAGTGCAGCGGACATGTCCGGATGATTGCCGTCTATCTCTCCAGCGTCAACGGTCCGTGACACGTCCGAGACGCACGCTGTGCGGGACGGACAATACCCAGGTCACATCTTGGGTTCCCGTGCCCAATGTGCGCGCTGAGCGGCGGATTTTACGGTGAGGGCCCTGCTCCAGAACACCGTTCTGTGGCGACCGCCCGAGGCGGCGCCGCCGCACCCCGCACAGGAGGCCGGATGCTGGAGGTTCACGATCTTACCGTTCGCTTCGGAGGCATCACCGCCCTGGGGGGTGTCGGCTTCGAGGTACGGCGCGGCGAGATGGTGGGTTTGATCGGACCGAACGGCGCCGGCAAGACGACCCTGTTCAACTGCCTGACCCGCCGCTACAACGCCGACGGGGGCACCGTCACCTACGACGACCGGGACCTGCTCGCCGTCGCGCCCCACGCGATCGCCGAGCTCGGGATCGCCCGCACGTTCCAGAACCTGGGGCTCTTTCCCCGCATGTCCGTGCGGGACAACGTCATGGTCGGCGCACATCACCATGGCCGGGCCGGGTTCGTCAGCGCGAGCCTGCGGCTGCCGTCCGTCCGCAGCGAGGAGCGGAGGCTGCGCGGCGAGGCCGACGACCTGCTGGAACGGCTGGACCTGACCGCGGTCGCCGGCCATCCCGCCGCCGGGCTGCCGTTCGGCACCCTCAAACGGGTCGAGCTGGCCCGCGCCCTGGCCGCCCACCCCCGGCTGCTGCTGCTGGACGAGCCCGTCAACGGCCTCAGCCTCGGCGAGGTCGACGAGTTCGCCGGCTGGCTCCAGTCGATCCGCGACGACTTCGACGTCACCGTGATCGTCGTCGAGCACCACATGGGGTTCGTCATGGGCACCTGCGACCGGGTGGTCTGCCTGGACTTCGGCAAGAAGATCGCCGAAGGCTCACCCGAGGAGGTCCAGCGCGATCCCGCCGTCATCGAGGCCTACCTGGGGACAGCCGCATGAGCGAGCCGAGCGAGGCCACAGAAGCTACAGAAGCCACGGAAGCGACGAACGCCACGGCGGCCGCAGAGGGCACCGACCAGGACTTCCTCGTGGTGGACGACCTCCATGCCGGCTACGGCGACGTGCGGGTGCTGCACGGGGTGAGCCTCCGGGTCGGCAAGGGCGAGATCTGCGCGATCCTCGGGCCGAACGGAGCCGGCAAGACGACCCTGCTGCGGGCGCTGTGCGGGATGATCCGCGGCCGCGGCGCCGTCCGGCTCGACGGGACGGCGCTGTCGGGGCGTTCCCCGGAGACCGTCGCCCGCCGCGGCGTGGCGCACGTCCCCGAGGGACGCGGCACGTTCATGCCGCTGACGGTCGAGGAGAACCTGCGGCTCGGCGCGTACGCGCGGCGGGACCGGGGCGCCGTCCAGGCCGACCTGGAACGCGTGTACGGCTTCTTCCCCGTGCTGAAGGAACGGGTCAAGCAGCCGGCGGGCAGCCTCAGCGGCGGTGAGCAGCAGATGCTCGCGATCGGCCGGGCGCTGATGTCGCGGCCCCGGCTGCTGCTGCTGGACGAGCCGTCGCTCGGCCTGGCCCCGCTGGTGACCAGGGAGCTGTTCGGCATCGTCCAATCGATCAACCAGGAGGAGCGGACCACCGTGGTCGTCGTGGAACAGAACGCACATCTGGCGCTGGGCATCGCCGGGCAGGCGCACGTGCTGGAGAGCGGCCGGATCGTGCTGTCGGGCTCGGCGGCGGAGATCCGGGCGGACGAGCAGGTCGCCCAGTCCTACCTCGGATACCGGATCTAGCCATGGCCGACTTCCTGCAGACCGTCATCGGGGGGCTGAGCGCCGGCGCGATCTACGCGAGCCTGGCCCTCGCCCTCGTGCTGATCTATCAGTTCACCGGGATCGTGAACTTCGCCCAGGGCGAGCTGGCCATGTTCGCGACGTACATCGCGTGGACGTTCATCGACGCCGGCCTCCCGTTCTGGCTCGCACTGATCCTCACGCTCGCGATCTCGTTCGTCGGCGGCATGCTGATCGAACGAGTGATCATCCGGCCGGTGGAGGGCGCCCCCGAGCTGACCCTCGTGATCGTCACCGTCGGCCTGTTCATCTTCGTCAACGCGGCGGCCGGCTGGATCTGGTCGTTCCTGATCAAGGACTTCCCGAACCCGTTCCCGGACGGTGCGTTCCGCGCCGGCGGGGTCAGCCTCGGCTACTCCACGCTCGGCGTGTTCGCCGTGGTGGGCGGGGTCATGGGACTGCTCTACCTGCTGTTCCGCTACACGAAGGTCGGCCTCGGAATGCGCGCGGTGGCCACCAACCCCGAGTCGGCCCGGCTGGTCGGCATCCGGGTCGGCTGGACGCTGGCGCTCGGCTGGGGCCTGGCCGCCCTGGTCGGAGCGGTGTCGGGAGTCCTCGTCGCACCGCTGCTGTTCCTGGAGCCCAACATGATGGGCGGCGTCCTGATCTACGCGTTCGCCGCGGCCACCCTCGGCGGCTTCGACAGCCCGCTGGGCGCCGTGGTCGGCGGCCTGATCGTCGGCGTGGCCGAGACCCTCGCCGGGTCGTACGTGGACGCGATCGGCTCCGACCTGAAGATCGGCGTTCCGCTGGCCGTCATCCTCGGCGTCCTGCTGCTGCGCCCCCAAGGCCTGTTCGGACGAGCGGCGGTGGAACGCGCATGAGCGAATCGACGGAAGCGACATCGGCGGAGGCCACGGAGACCACCCGCGCGGACGCGGAGACACCGGAGTCCGCCAAGGACGAGCGTTCGGCGCCCACGACGCCGCGGGGGCGGCTGATGGCGTTCACCGTGCGGAACTGGCGGTGGATCGCGCTCGGGGTGCTGCTGCTGATGGCCCTGTGGGCGCCGTTCCAGCTGGTCCCGTTCCGGGTTTTCCAGTTCACGATGGTGATGGTCTACGCGGTGGCGCTGCTCGGGCTGAACCTGCTGACCGGCCATGCCGGGCAGATCTCGCTCGGCCACGGGGCGTTCTTCGCGGTCGGCGCCTACGGGGCCGCCGTCATGATGTACCACTGGGATCTGCCGTACCCGCTGACGCTGCCGCTCGCGGCCGCGCTGGCGTTCGCGATCGGACTGGCGTTCGGGGTGCCGGCGACCCGGCTGCGCGGGCTGTATCTGGCGCTGGTCACACTCGCCATAGCGATCTTCATCGTGCCGCTGCTCAAGCGGTTCGAGTCGGTGACCGGCGGATCCATGGGCCTGACGATGGAGAAGCCGGCGCCGCCCGCGTGGACGGGCCTCGCCGCGGACCAGTGGCTGTACTTCCTGGCGCTGGCCGCGACGATCGTGGCGTTCGTGGCGGTGCACGTGCTGCTGCGCTCGCGGGTCGGCCGGGCGCTGCACTCCGTCCGCGACAACGAGACGGCGGCGGAGGTCATGGGCGTGAAGCCCGCCTCCTACAAGCGGCTCGCGTTCGCGTGGAGCGCCATGTTCGCGGGCGCGGCGGGCTGCCTCTACACGTGGACGATCGGGTTCGTCTCACCCGACTCGTTCACCGTCAACCTCTCGATCACGCTGCTGGCGGGCATCGTGGTCGGCGGACTGGGCTCGACCTGGGGGCCGCTGCTCGGCGGCCTGTTCGTGATGTTCGTGCCGAGCTTCTCCCAGGACATCAACAAGGCGGCACCGGGGGTCATCTTCGGGCTGCTGATCATCGCGGTGATGTACGTCGCCCCGACCGGGCTCGCCGGGCTGGCCGGGCGTGCCGCGCACTGGTTCAACAAGACCCGCTCTAACAGGATCCTCCGGAAGGGGTAAGGGCATGCGTCGATCAATGGGAAGAGGCCGGTCGAACAACGGCGGCGGGGTGCTGATGCGGGGTACGGCGGTGTCGGCCGCCGTGCTGCTGGCGGCGACGACCGCGGCGGCCTGCGGCGGACGCGACGACGGCGACGACGGCGGCACCGCGAGCGGTGCGTGCGAGGGGCAGCAGACGACCGGCATCACCGACTCCACGCTCAAGCTCGGCGGCATCTATCCGCTGTCCGGCCCGGCCTCCGCGTACGGCGCCATCCCGAAGGGCATCCAGGCCTACTTCGACTACGTCAACGCCGAGAAGGGCGGCATCGACGGCCGCAAGGTGGAGTTCACCGTCCGCGACGACGGCTACCAGCCGCCGAAGGCCGTCGAGGAGGCGCGCCGGCTGGTCGAGCAGGAGCAGGTGTTCGCGCTGTTCCAGACCCTCGGCACGCCGTCGACGACGGCGACGTGGGACTACACCAACCAGCGGAAGGTGCCGCAGGTCTTCGTGGCGACCGGCGCCTCCAAGTGGGGGGCCGACGACAAGCACCAGTGGACGAGCGGCTGGCAGCCCAACTACCTCTCCGAGGGGCGGGTGTACGCCCAGTTCCTCAAGCAGGAGAAGCCGGACGCCAAGGTCGCGGTCCTGTTCCAGAACGACGACTTCGGCGAGGACCTGGTGGGCGGGTTCAAGAAGGCGATCGAGGGCACCAAGATCAAGATCGTCCAAGAGAAGAGCTACGAGGTCACCGACCCGAGCGTCGAGGCGCAGATGCGGGACCTGGCGGGCTCGGGCGCCGATGTGTTCCTCAACGTCACCACGCCGAAGTTCGGCTCGCAGGCGCTGGCCGCCGACGCCAAGATGACCGACTGGAACCCGCTGCACATCCTCAACAACGTCGCCGCGTCCGTGACGGTGCTGAAGCCGGTCGGCTTCAAGAACGTGCAGGGCGTCGTGTCGTCCACGTACTACAAGGACCCGAACGACCCGCAGTGGGAAGACGACGCGGAGATGAAGCTGTACAAGGCGAAGATGAAGCAGTACGAGCCGGGCGCCGACCCCGCCGTGCCGTACCACGCCTACGGCTGGGCGGTGGCGAGCAGCTTCCACAAGGCGATGGAGGCCGCCAAGTGCAAGACCCGCGAGGGCCTGCGCGACTCGGTGCGCAACCTCAACAACGTCGAGGTGCCGATGCTGCTGCCCGGCGTGACGATGCAGACGGGCCCCGATGACGGCTTCCCGATCGAGTCGATGCAGATGATGGAGTTCAAGGGCGAGCGCTGGAACCTGACCGGCGAGGTCATCGACACCCGCAAGGAGTTCGGCCCGCTCGGAGACTGACCGGTCCCCACCTACCGGTCTCCACCTCCCGGTCCCACCTCCCACCCCACGGCCACCGGCCCGGCTGCGCGCGCAGCCGGGCCGGTGGCGCGTCCGTCAGGGTGGCGCGTCCGTCAGGGAGCCGGGCGCGTGGGGGTGTCGAACCAGTCGCAGCCCTCGGGCCTCGGCTTGTCGCGGCCGTACTCCGAACATGGCAGGGCGGCCAGGACCTTGAGGAGGTTGCCGAACGGCGAGAAGATCGTCCAGCCGGACGGGTGAGCGCAGTCGGGCAGGCGGGCCGGATCGGACTTCACCGCTCCCCAGGACGAGGTGTTGTCCTGCCAGCAGTTGCCGTCTCCCTGCTCGTCCCACCACACGTCCAGGCCGTTGGGCAGCGTCCTCCCATCCGGCGCGACGCCGAACGCGTTGCGGGTGTAGCGGTTGCGGTGCGAGGTGTCGCGGAACTTCGTCCAGTCGTCCTCGCCGCGCAGCGGTGCGGGCACCCAGATCTGCCGGAAGCCGCTGCGCCAGTTGTCGTACAGGCGGTTGTGCGCGTAGTTGTTGTCGTTGCCGCCGCCGAGGAGCAGGCCGGTGCCCACCGGGACCGGCGGGGCTGGGCACACCACGCCGTCCTCGTGGCCCCGGTCCCTGGGGAGCTTGGCGCAGGTGCCGTCCCAGACGTTGCCGTAGTAGTTGACGTTGTTGCTGTAGATCAGGTTGTTCTCGAACGTGGCGTGGTTCTGCGGCAGGCCCGGGTGGCCGGGGAAGGCGCTGTCCATCGAGACGCCCGCCGAGTTGTGGTGGAACTTGTTGTCGTGCGCGTAGACGGAGTCTCCCGCGGTGCCGGAGTAGCCGAGCGCGTTGTGGTGGGAGTCGCAGCGCTGGATCTCGACGGAGTGCCGGCGTCCGTTGAGCGGAGAGGCCGAGCCCGGGTAGAGCCCGGCGTCGCCGTTGTGATGGCCGACGCAGTCGGTGTAGAGGCCGTGGTCGCTGGCGAAGGTGAGGAAGCCGTACTCCTCGTTCCACCGGGCCAGCGCACGGTCGATCACGAAGCCGTCCTGCTCCAGGATGTACACGCCGTTGAACTCGAACAGCTGCGTGGTGATGTTGCGCAGGTAGAAGCCGTCCGCGCGGTCCGCGCGGATGCCGTTGAGCTTGGCCCAGGTCCCGTCGGACTCGAACCCGCCCTCGACGACGACGTCGGTCATCTCGCGGCCGGTGCCCTCCAGCTGGAGGTCGCAGCGCGGGCTGTCGCACGAGTAGTCGTCGTCGTCCGGCGTCTGGTCCCCGAAGACGGCGACGAGCTGCTGGAGGTTCGGGCAGGCGAACTGGTCGGCGTAGGTCAGCAGGTCCTGTTTCGCCAGCTCTGCGCAGTGCGGGCTCGGCTCCGCGCGGCTGGGCTCCTCGCGGTACGTGCCGGGCAGCACGTAGATCGTCGTGCCGCGCTCGGTGACGTCGTTCACCGCGGCCTGGATGTGCTCGTACGAGCATTCGGCGAGGAGCCGTTCGTTGAGCGTTCTCAGCCACCCGCCGTACCCGTTGATCAGCTCGGCCGACTCCGGTTTGCATACCACCAGCCGGGGCGACGCCGGCGCCTTCCTGTACGTCGGGACCTTGCCGGTCCCCGCCGGAAACCTGACCTCGCGTTCGGCGTGGCCGAGTGCCGGTGCCGTCAGCAGCCCCAGGACCACGGTGAACACGACTGCGACGACTGCGCTGCGCTTGCCCATGATCGGGAATATGAACGGTATTCGCGATACTTCACAGGCCCACCCACCGGCCACATCGGGCCATCCGTTCCCGCGTGCCCCGGCGTGCCCCGGGGCGCGTGGGACCGGCGTGGTCCCGGTGCGGCAGGCTGCCCAGGGCCGGCTCAGCCGGTTCCCTCGGCGAGGGGCCGGCCATTGAGCCTCGTCGGGCGGTGGGCGTCGAGGCGGCTGTGGGTCCGGTCGCCGCGTTGTTCGCGGACCATGCGGCGGACGAGGACGGTGCGCCGGTGAAGGCCGCGGCGTTCGGCGAGGCGGGTCGCGCCGGGAACCACCCGGCGGACGCTCTCCGCGACGAAGACCGCGGCGGCGGTGCCGAGCACGGCGGCCTGGTAGGCCCTGCTGTCGGGCGTGCCCAGGAAGTCGGCGTTGCGCTTGCCGAGGACGAGGCGGCTGTGGGCGAACAAATAGTTGGTCAGTACGTGCCGTGCGACGGGGGAGTTCTTCAAAGCGGGCGGGAGCAGCAGCGGGGCCGCGGCGTCCTGCAGCGATCGGGCGAGTTGCCGCGAGTCCTGGTCGGGGAGGTACTCGGTCGCGGCCTCCAGCCAGAGGGTCCGCCACGCGTCGGCCTCCGTGGCGGGGAGCAGGTCGCGGTGGACGCCCATGAGGTGGCCCACATAGCGCCACAGATGCATCGCCGCGGCCCGGTCCCCGGCGGAGAACCGGAGCCCCATGGCGCGCGAGCCGAGCAGCATGACCAGGGAGAACAGCAGCAGGGTTCCGGTGAGCTGGACTTGGTTGATCGGCGCGTCCCAGGCGTCCCGGTCCCAGTCGTCGCGTCCGCGCATCACGGCCCGCACCTGGGCGTGCATGATGCGCACACGGATCGTCTGCTTGAAACCGGTGTCGAAGCGGCCGAGCCCACCGGGGGAGGTGACGTCCACCCACCAGCTCGCGGTCTCGGCCAGCCGGCGGGGCGCCATGGTGTCCAGGTCGCCGGTGCGCACGAGCGTCTTGTTGGCGCGGGAGGCCAGGTAACCGCCGTAGAGAGACGTGCACGGCATCACCGTCGTGAGCCCGATCCGCCCGGTGCGGCTGATCACCCTGGCGCCTCGGTCGAGGAGATCGGCGTCCACCCAGTACGGGACCGCGTCGATCTCCGCGAAGAAGTCCACCAGCTCGCTCGGTGGGTCCTCGACGGCGTCGATGCCCTCGTGCAGGGCGCGTTCGAACAGTCGCCGGCCAGTTCCGCCGGGTAGCCTCGCGATCATCTCCGCCACCGCGTCCGCCGGCGGGTCACCCGCCTCGCTGAACGACCGGAACGCCTTGAGCTGGGCGGACGTCGCCCGGATGTCGCCGGGGGCCAGATGACGCAGGACGAGAGTCCACGGAGGTTTGGACATCCAGATGGGATGCTCCAGGCGCTGCTGGTGGTCCATGCCTTCCTTCCGGTTGTTCGGTCGAATCTCGGTGCGGGGCGGTGGGGGGTTCCAGCGGGGCGGTGCGGGGTTCATGGTGCGGGATGGCGGCGACGGCCAGGATCGCCAGCGCCAGAGCCAGTACCGCCTGGCCGCTCTCGACGGGCCAGGGCTCCCCGTAGACGGGCGTCGCCACGATCAGCAGATAGGTCTTCGCGGTCGCGGTGGCGACGAGCCCGACGACCACCAGGCGGCTGCGCTGCAGGGCGATCTGGAGCTGGCCCATCGCCAGCGGCGCCGCGACCGCGAAGACGTACAGGTATGGGGTCCTGATCAGGGTGCCCGGATCTTCGGCCAGGGATGCGGCTCCCCTGAGCATCAGTTCGCTGGTACCGGTGAGCAGGCCGACGTTGATGGCGAGCGCGACGCCCGTCAGCGGCCGTGCGTGGCTGCCTTTGCGGGCCCGGTCGCTTGCCAGGAACATGATGCACGGCACCAGCAGCGAGGGCAGGGCGACGGCCACGATCAGCGGCGGCGGGGGTGTGCTGATCCCGGCCGGAGCGAGGGTCCCCGGCGTGGCGCGCACGAGCAGTACTGTCGCGCCGACCAGCAGGACCACGCATCCCCATTCGCGCAGGGTGAGCCGTTCGCCGAGGATCGGGACGGCGAAGACGAGCAGCACGCCCAGCCCCGCCAGGAACATCGGCAGTGCCTCGAACAGCGACAGGCCGGTCAGCGCCGTCAGTTGGACGATGGCTCCGACGCCGAGGACGACTGCGCCCGTGATCCACGTCCTGCTGGTGAGCAGGGTCCGGGTCAGGTGCCATGGACGGCTGCCCTGGAGGAGCGGCATACCGGTCGTGGCCATCTTGAAGTAGGTCAGTCCGCTGAAGTAGATGCCGGTGGAGAGGAAGGCGAGGAACTGGTACTGCATCGGCAGGTAGTCGGTGGGTGGGCTGGTGGGTGGGTGGGTGTGGGGGGGGCATGGCGTGGCCTTCCGTGCCGCCCGCGGTCTGGCCGGTCGGCGCGTTGTGGCCGGGCCGCGGGCGGCGGTTTGGGGTGGGTGGGGAAGGTGCCTGTGCGGGTGTGTGTGGGGGTTGGGGTCAGGGGTGTGGGGGTTTTGGTGTG